>JBKBON010000018.1:0-75813 GCA_046294755.1 Allorhizobium sp.
AAGTCCTTGAGCCTGAAAAGCGACCAGTGAATGCGGTGGCGGATCATACCGAGGTCAAATCGGTTCTAAGGGTGGAGATCGCGCAATCAGAAGAAACGACTGCGCGTATTTTGTCTGATCCAGACAGGTCCTGGTCCGACCGGATCATCGCCGAACAGTTTTCCGATTGAGGTTCCGATGAAGGCATTTACCTCCACCATCGTGCTGGTCTCGCTGTTGTTTTCCTCGCCGGCGGTTGCGATAGCAAACGAGATTGAGCAGCTTCCCCTCAGCGCCACATTCGTGATCAGCGGCGGGTACTGGGAATCGGGACCTGAGGGCGTGCCCGGTGTGGAAACCGCCGTAGAAGCCGGCGAGCGCGGCTATTACAAGCTTGTCGCCATCCGCCAGGCGGACCGGACGGCGCGGATCCACCTGCAGATGGTCGCCTCGGGCGACGCAGGCCTGCGGCTTGTCGAAAGCGTTGAACTGGAAGAATTTACTGCCATCAAGCCCTATGTCACAGGCATCCGACCGGAGAGCATGAGCGGTGTCGCCGCTACTCCGGGCTTCTTCGCCACTGTCTACTTAAAGACGGCAGCCGATAGCGACCGGGTTGAGGAGTGGACCGTGCTGATCGATGAACTGGGAGACGTGAGGGTGGAGCGGGCGAGCAACTGACGCAGAACCCTCGTAATCCTGTACAAAAAAGGCGGAACGCCGAGCGCCCCGCCTTCCAGATCGTCAGTCTATCGTTCTGATCAGTCGATGTCTGCGACTTCCGAGGCCTTGCCGCTGATGCGGTGGGCAAGGGCCGCCTCCATGAACTCGTTCAGTTCGCCGTTCAATACGCTATCGGGATCGGTGCTTTCGACGCCGGTGCGCAGGTCCTTGACCAGCTGGTAGGGCTGCAGCACGTAGGAGCGGATCTGGTGACCCCAGCCGATATCCGTCTTCGAAGCGGCTTCGGCATTGGCTGCCTCTTCGCGCTTCTTCAGCTCGACCTCGTAAAGGCGTGCACGCAGCATGTCCCAGGCCTTGGCACGGTTCTTGTGCTGCGAGCGTTCCTGCTGGCAGGCAACCGCGATGCCGGTCGGGATGTGCGTGATGCGCACGGCCGAGTCGGTCGTGTTGACGTGCTGTCCGCCGGCGCCCGAGGAGCGATAGGTGTCGATGCGGCAATCGCTTTCGTTGATCTCGATTTGGATCGAGTCGTCGACCACAGGATAGACCCAGATCGACGAGAAGGAGGTGTGGCGACGGGCATTCGAATCGTAGGGCGAAATTCGGACCAGGCGATGGACGCCCGATTCGGTTTTCATCCAGCCATAGGCATTGTGGCCCTTGACCAGAATGGTCGCAGACTTGATGCCGGCTTCTTCGCCGTCATGGACTTCCAGCACTTCGACCTTGAAGCCCGAGCGCTCGGCCC
Source organism: Allorhizobium sp. (assembly GCA_046294755.1). Classification (GTDB taxonomy): domain Bacteria; phylum Pseudomonadota; class Alphaproteobacteria; order Rhizobiales; family Rhizobiaceae; genus Allorhizobium. The sequence goes on from JBKBON010000018.1 coordinate 1,412, forward strand.
AGCGGGTATACATGCGCAAGAGCATGTTCGCCCAGTCCTGGCTTTCCGTGCCGCCGGCACCGGAATGGACTTCGACATAGGTGTCGTTGCCATCGGCCTCACCGGACAGCATGGCCTCCACCTGACGGCGGGCGGCCTCAGTCTTCAGGGCCTTCAGCTGGTCCTCGGCATCCTTGACGACACTTTCGTCGCCCTCTTCCTCGCCCATTTCGATCAGTTCGATGTTGTCGTTCATCGCCTGTTCGAGACGTTTGACGCCCGCGATATTGTCATCCAGCTGCTGGCGCTCGCGCATCAGCTTCTGGGCTTCCTGAGCATCATTCCAGAGGTTCGGATCCTCGGCCTTGTTGTTCAACCAGTCCAGTCGTCTTATCGCCTGGTCCCAGTCAAAGATGCCTCCTCAGCAGGCTTATGGCCTGCTTGATTTCGTCGACGACATTTTCAATTTCATTGCGCATGCGTACGGTTCTCAACCTCTGAAACTGGTGAAAATCTGGCCTTCCGCATAGTTGCGCCCGGCCCTGATGTAAAGGGCCGGGTCGCTGCTAAAGGCGTGAAGAGGACTAGAACAGGCCGCCGGAACCAGAGGTCACGGCCTGATTGGCCTGCGGCGAGTCGCGCAGGATTTCTTCCGGCGGCGCATAACCGTCCATGCCGATGATCGAGAGCGTATCAGCCGGGCCGGTGCCGGGCTTGAAGGCTTCCATGATCGTGTCAGGCTCGCCCTCATAGGCCAGCATGCCGGTGGTCCGGTTGACCGGGATGAAGCTCATGCCTTGCGGCACAAAGAACTTGCCAGGCGGCGTATTGGCGGTGGCCATCTGCATGAAGTCGTTGAAGACGGGAGCCGCAAGCGAGCCGCCTGTCGAGCCGCGGCCCATCGGAGCGGGCTGGTCGAAGCCGATATAGACACCGGCCACGAGGTCGGGTGTATAACCGATGAACCAGGCGTCCTTCTCGTCGTTGGAGGTGCCGGTCTTGCCCGCGACGGGACGGTCGAGCTTGATCTTTCCGGCAGCCGTTCCACGCGTGACCACACCTTCCATCATCGACGTGATCTGATAGGCGGTCATGGGATCGAGGACCTGTTCACGATTGTCGACGACGACTGGCTCTTCCTGACCGTTGAATGCTTCGGCGTTGCACGCCTCGCAAATCCGGTCCTCATGGCGGAAAATCGTCTTGCCGTGGCGATCCTGGATACGGTCGATCAGCGTCGGCTTGATCTGCTTTCCGCCATTGGCGAAGACGGCATAGGCCGAGACCATGCGCAGTACGGTGGTTTCGCCTGACCCCAGCGACATTGCCAGAACCGGGTTCATCTTGTTGTAGATGCCGAAGCGCTCTGCATATTCGGCGACCAGGTTCATGCCCATGTCGTTGGCAAGACGCACCGTCATCAGGTTTCGCGACTTCTCAATGCCGAGGCGCAACGTCTGGGGGCCAGCTGCGCCGCCGCCATAGTTCTGCGGGCGCCAGACCTGCCCGCCAGAGACAAATTCAACGGGTGCGTCGAGGATGACCGATGCCGGGGTGTAACCGGTGTCGAGAGCGGCGGCATAAACGAAGGGCTTGAAGGAGGAACCCGGCTGACGCATGGCCTGCGTGGCGCGGTTGAATTCCGACTGGGCGTAAGAGAAGCCGCCGGAAAGGGCCAGGACGCGGCCAGTGTGGGGGTCCATGGCGACGAGGCCACCCTGGACCTTGGGCAACTGGCGCAAGCGGTAGGAACTCGAACCTTCTTCCACCGGCTCGACATAGATAACGTCGCCCGGCGACAGAACGCCCTCGGGGGATTTTGCCGACTTCCGGTCAGCGCTAGCGGAGCGATAGGCCCATTCCATGTTGTTGGGGGCGATGCGACCACGAGCGCGCTCTTCAAGAACCCGGCCCCCAGCCTCTTTCGCCGGCTGCAACCCGATATCGACGCCATCGGATGCCACATCGAGGACCACGGCCACTTTCCACTCGGGCACGTCAGCGAGAGCGGGAATATCGGCAAGCGGGATGCCCCAATCGCCTTCAACCGAGATCTCCTTGATCGGGCCACGGAAGCCGCGACGCTGGTCATAGGTCAGGAGCGCCGACTGCAGAGCCTTGCGCGCGGCGATCTGCATCTGCGGATCCAGCGAGGTACGGACCGAAAGCCCGCCCTCATACAGCGACTTGTCACCATAGCGCTCGATGATCTGACGGCGGACTTCCTCGGCAAAATAGTCCGAGGCGAACAGCGAGGAACCGGTGCGGCGCAGATTGACGCCAAGCGGCTCCTTCTTGGCTTCGTCCCCCTCCTCCCGGGCGACAAAGCCATTCTCGACCATGCGATCGATCACCCAGTTACGGCGCTCCAGCGCTGCCTCGGTACGGCGGAAGGGATGATAGTTGTTCGGACCCTTTGGAAGAGCCGCGAGATAGGCCGTTTCGGCAATGGTCAGTTCGGTCACCGACTTGTCGAAATAGGTGAGAGCAGCCCCGGCGATGCCATAGGCGTTCAGGCCGAAGAAGATCTCGTTCAGATAGAGTTCGAGGATCTTGTCCTTGGAATAGGCCTGCTCGATGCGGAAGGAGAGGATCGCTTCCTTGATCTTGCGGTCCATGGTCTGATCGGACGACAGAAGGAAGTTCTTCGCCACCTGCTGGGTGATCGTCGAGGCACCGACCGGGCGACGGCCGGAGCCGAGGTTCTGGACATTGACCAGAATGGCGCGTCCGAGGCCGTAGATATCGACGCCGGGATGGTTGTAGAAATTCTTGTCTTCAGCCGAGAGGAAGGCGGCTTTCACGCGGTCCGGGATTGCCTGAATCGGCAGAAAGAGGCGACGTTCGCGGGCGTATTCTGCCATCAGCGCGCCGTTGCCGGCATGAATGCGGGTCGTGACCGGTGGCGAGTAACTGGCGAGAACCTCATAATTCGGCAGGTCCCGGGTCACCGCACTCAGATAGATGGCGACAACGGCGGCGACTCCGAGCGCCAGCACGGATGCCAATCCGAAGAGATATCCAATCAGTCTGATCATGTTTCCGCTACCGGCTCTGCTTCAGGTTCCGCGGGCTTCAACGAGCTTCGCATACCCTGTGGCGTTTTGCACGTCATGCGGTGGATGGCAAGACATGCGGACCTGCTATGAAAGGTGGGCCGATTCGAGATCACTCACCCTTGCGTGACTTGCACCCGAGTAACGGACACAATGTGAGGAAAATAGGGCCACAAGCGGCGGAAGGACCGCCCGGTCACAGCTTCCTTGAGAGGTGTGACCTAACCGCCATTGGCAAGTTGCGGCGCTCGGTAACGCTTGATGGCCTCGACGAGCAGACCGGCCACCTTGTCGCGCCAGACCGGGTCGAGCAGCAGTTTTTCGTCATCCTTGTTCGACAAGAAACCGAGCTCGAGCAGGATCGACGGCACATCGGGGGCTTGAAGAACACGAAAGCCGGCATGACGATGGGGGTTGTTGATGAGGGAGATCTGCCCCTCGAATGAGCCGACCACGGCCTGCGCCATCGCGATCGAAAAGGCCTGGGTTTCGCGCCGGGTCAGGTCGAGAAGGATATCACCGACAGCGGGTTCGGTCTCGATCGGCAGCTCGACACCACCGATGGTATCGGAGAAGTTTTCACGCTCGGCGAGCTGGGCGGCCATGTGGTCGGAGGCCTTATCGGAGATTGTGTAGACCGTGGCGCCGCGGATATCCGCCTGGCGCAGCGTATCGGCATGAAGGGAGATCAGCAGATCCGCACCCTTCTGGCGGGCGATCAGCACACGCTCGGACAGCGACAGAAACTTGTCGGTCTCCCGCGTCATGACGGCGCGAACCCCCGGCAGCCCCTGAAGTTTCTCATGGAGGATCCTGGCGAAGGCAAGCGTGATGTCCTTCTCCGCCGTTTTGGTTGAAGCACCCGTGGCACCAGCATCAATCCCGCCATGGCCGGCATCGATCGCTATGACGAATTCGTCAGCGGCGGGGGCCGCGATGGCAACGGTAGCAGTGGCGGCCGCATCCATTGCGGAACGGGTCCAGGCCTGACCGGAGACAAGGGCTGCAAAATCCTGCTCGGGCACCAGTTCTGCATCAAGCACCAGCCGATAGCCATTGCCGTTTTCATTCGGCAGGACCTCTGCGGTTGCGAGGCGTGCTGGGCGAGCCGCCGTCAGCACCAGTCGGGCAGAAGTCGCGTCCATCGAGCCGTAGCGTATGTCGCTGAAGAGGCCGGTTGCCTTGAGGTCGGCCTCGCCGAAAGCGAAGGCAGTCGCCGGAAGGTCGACAACGATGCGGTCGGGATTGGCGATGTAGCGGGTCTCGATGGTCGGGGCACGGTCGAATTCGAGGACAATGCGTGTACGGGCCTCATCGCCGGCGATGCGAGCGCCATAAGCCACCAGGCGAGTGGCAGCGATATCCGCCGTAACGGCATGCGCCACGCCCGCAGCCGAGCCAACGGGTGCTGCCAGCATGATGGCCGCAAGAATGATTCGGCCCCAATGCACGAGATTTCGGCTCGCCGACAGCGCCAAAACTCTTCTCAAATCCTGCCCCCGTCATGGTCGCGACACCACTGTGACACAAATCACAGTTCGTACAGCGCGCCGTTTTCTCAGATTGTCCGCCGCATGCTTCGCCCCGCCCGCCAGATGGCTGTCAAAATTGCGGTTCGAAACCGCATTTGCCATCGGAATCACACAGAATGAAGCACTTCCCCTAATTCACTGCCATTATGGCATAAATCCGTTTGCTCTTGCTATTGTGACGTAGAAAACATACAAGGCACACGAGGGATAAAAGTGCATACGGGATAGAGTTTCCGCCACGGCTGCCAACCTCAGACATGGAATTGGCGCCTGTTCAATCGGACACTCATCTGCCGTCGCCGCATTTTTTCCTGAAACTGGTTCAACACGCCGGCAGGGTCGGCACAGCATCGGTGGCTCTCCACCAAAAGCTCTTCATCGAGCATTCATCGGTCCCCGAGGGGTCCATATCATTGTCGTTGACGTACGGTTTTTGATGTCTTTGCAGCAGGTTGATATAACCAGGAACGGACCGGGATCTGAAAGCTCCCCGCAGTTCGTCCGTATGTTGCAAACCCGGTCCTCCGTGCGTCTACATCTATATCCGGCGCACAGTCCGCTAGGTTCCAGCCGCTTTAAAGTTCAGCGCGCGGGTGGACCACCGACCGAGGGCGCCGAGGAGCACAGCTTAAATGGCAGACAAAATGCTTATCGACGCGTCTCACGAAGAAGAGACGCGCGTTGTCGTCGTTCGCGGTAACCGTATTGAAGAATTCGACTTCGAATCCCAACACAAGAAGCAGATCCGAGGCAATATCTATCTGGCGAAAGTAACGAGGGTCGAACCCTCGCTGCAGGCCGCTTTCGTCGATTACGGTGGCAACCGCCACGGCTTCCTGGCCTTCGCCGAAATTCACCCCGACTACTATCAGATCCCGCTCGCTGACCGTCAGGCGCTGCTTCGCGCGGAAGCCGAAGAGCATCGCAAGGAAAACGACGTCGAAGGCGACGAGATCCTAAGCAACGATCCGGCCCAGCAGGATCAGCCCGACGTCGGCATCAACACCACCAATTCCGTCGCGTCTGCGATCGTTGACGACGTGGCCGCCGAACTCGCGGCCGAAGCCGATGCCGACATCGCCGCCGCCGCTTCTGCTGAAGGCGTGAGCGAGGCAGTTGCCGAGGAACCGGCTGCCAAGGCCAAGCCAAAGCGGGTCCGCAAGCCGCGCGCCAAGAAGGCAGCCGCTGAAGAGACCGCTGCCGAAGATGCTGGCGAAGGTTCTGACGATGTCGAAGGCGGCACGATCGCTGCCATGGTCGACATGGACGAGATCTCCGAGGAAGCCGGTGGACGCCGCGGCCGTCGCGATGATGATGATGGCGACGACGATGATGACGATGATCACGTCGAGGAAAAGGAAGAGATCGAGTCCGTTGGCGCCGAAGACGCCATGGAAGAGGTTCCGGATCGCGTTGTCCGCAAGCCGCGCAAGCAGTACCGCATTCAGGAGGTGATCAAGCGCCGGCAGATCCTGCTGGTTCAGGTTGCCAAGGAAGAACGCGGCAACAAGGGTGCTGCGCTCACCACCTATCTGTCGCTGGCCGGTCGTTATTCGGTCCTGATGCCGAACACGGCGCGCGGCGGCGGCATTTCCCGCAAGATCACCCAGCCGACCGACCGCAAGCGTCTGAAGGAAATTGCCCGGGGTCTCGACGTGCCGCAGGGCATGGGCGTGATCCTGCGCACCGCAGGCGCGAACCGCACCAAGGTCGAGATCAAGCGCGACTTCGAATACCTGATGCGTCTGTGGGAAAACGTCCGCACGCTGACGCTCGCCTCGACCGCGCCTTGCCTCGTCTACGAAGAAGGTTCGCTGATCAAGCGCTCGATCCGCGACCTCTACAACAAGGATATTTCTGAGATCATCGTCTCGGGCGAAGAAGGCTATCGTGAAGCGAAAGACTTCATGAAGATGCTGATGCCGAGCCATGCCAAGGTGGTTCAGCCGTATCGCGACCTGCATCCGATCTTTGCGCGCTCGGGTATCGAAGCCCAGCTCGACAAGATGCTGCAGCCGCAGGTGACGCTGAAGTCCGGTGGTTACATCATCATCAACCAGACGGAAGCGCTGGTGTCGATCGACGTCAACTCCGGTCGCTCGACCCGCGAATATTCGATTGAGGACACGGCGCTCCAGACGAACCTGGAAGCAGCCGAAGAAGTGGCGCGCCAACTGCGCCTGCGCGACCTTGCCGGCCTGATCGTCATCGACTTCATCGACATGGAAGAAAAGCGCAACAACCGCGCTGTCGAGAAGAAGCTCAAGGATTGCCTGAAGAACGACCGCGCCCGCATCCAGGTCGGCCGCATCTCGCATTTTGGCCTTCTGGAAATGTCGCGTCAGCGCATTCGCGCCTCGGTGCTGGAATCGACGACCCAGGTCTGCCCTCATTGCGCAGGCACTGGCCTCATCCGCTCGCAGTCTTCCGTTGCCCTGCACGTCCTGCGCGGTATCGAGGAATTCCTGCTGAAGAGCACCACGCACGACATCATCGTGCACACCACGCCTGAGACGGCGCTCTACCTCCTCAACCAGAAGCGCGACACGATCGTCGATTACGAAGGCCGCTTCGGCGTCTCCATCGTCATCGACGGCGGCATGCCCGCCCAGCATGGCGGCTCGCAGCACTTCACCATCGAGCGCGGCGAAGCCGTCGAGAACCCGGTGAAGATCGAGAGCCTGATGTCGCTTCTGCCCGAGATCGAGGAAGAAGACGATTACGTACCGGAGCCTGAAGACGAGGACGAGGAAGAGATCGTCGTCGCCAAGGCCGAGAGCGCACCACAGCAAGCCCGTTCGGACAGCGAAGAGGGTAACCGGAAGCGCAAGCGTCGCCGTCGGCGTCGTGGCAAGAACGGCCAGAACGGCAATGGCCCGCATTCCGAATTGCAGAACGGGGACAATGGCGCCGATCTCGACGAGGAGGATGGCGACGAGGGCGAGGACGATTCTGCCGAGGGTGCAGAGGAAAACCGTGCCAGCGAGAATGGCAGCGACGCCAGTGGCGACGAAGGTCAGAAGCGCAAGCGCCGCCGTCGCGGCAAACGCGGTGGCCGTCGCAATCGTCCGGGCGAAGAAGGCTCGATCTCGGCATCCGGCGAGGCCGGTGACGAGGACGAAGGCGACGAGGGCGGAGAGGACGTTTCGGAAGACGTCGCAGCCGCAGAAGCAGTTGAGTCGGCACCCGAAGTCACCGAGGTCGCCGTGGATGCCCCGGCGGCTGACAAGCCGAAGCCGCGCCGGACGCGCAAGGCCAAGGCTGTTGCCGAGCCCGAGGTCGCTGCAGAAGCAGCACCCGCCGCTGTCGAGGCTATGGCCACAGTCAGCGAAACCGTGACCGAAGAAGCCGCCGTAGCAGAGCCTGCCCCGGTCGCGACACCGGCACCGGCCCCGGCTGCCGAGGAGGCAAAGCCGGTCCGCGCCAACCGCGAATCCAACGTGGCTTCCTCCGAGCCGGTCGTGACCTCGGTCAAGGCAACGGATGATAGCACCGAAGCCAAGCCCAAGAAGGGCGGCTGGTGGCAGAAGCGCGGTTTCTTCTGAGACGCGCCATCCGTCGAATGAATGCAAGAGGGCCCCAAATGGGGCCCTTTTTCGTTGCATTCGCTCTGATCAGGAAGCCGGGTCTCTCTGGCGTTTCATGACCGTGGTCGGAGCTCCGAGGAAGGTGCTGTCGTAGTCATGGCGGTAGCCGAGTTTCTCGGCAACTCTCCGCGAGGAACGGTGCTCCGGGTCCAATATGCAGAGTGTGTGGCCATGAGGATTGTGTGCGTCCATCCAGGCATGGGCAGCCAGCATGACTTCTGTCGCGAAACCCCGGCCATGGGCCGAAGAGACGATCGCCCAACCGGCCTCAGGCGCGGGTCCGAGAGGCGGATCCATGTCACGGCGAAAATCGGCAAAGCCTGCCTCGCCGAGATAGTGGCCGGTCTGCCGATCCTCGATCACCCAATAGCCGAAGCCGAGGGCATGCCAATGGCCGATGTAGCGCAGCAGCCGGGACCAGGTCTCGTTCGATGTCGAGGGGCGGCCGGTGATGTGACGGACGATCGCCTCGTCCTGCCACATGGCGATCATCGGCTCGAAATCGTCGAGCCGATGGGCTCGCAGACGCGTGCGCTCCGTCTCGATCTCAGGAGCCTCGACGAGAGGAGTGATCCGCTTGATTGCCATGGCCGCCTCCTTTTTGCCTCGTATTCCTTCAGAGATTGAATCCGCTCGTTGACGAGGAGATTCAACAGATCCGTGGAAGCGCTTGATCGAGAATCAATTTCGCTCAATGCCTAAGTGCTTTTCGGCAGCCATTTCTCCAGCCGGTCGGTTGCCTCGACCATCTCTGCCATGGTGCCGGCATAGGAGAGCCGCAGCGCCAAATGGCCGTCGACCGGGTCGAAATCCCGGCCCGGGGTAACGGCGACGTCTGTTTCGGCGAGCACGCGCCTTGCAAAGCCCATGCTGTCGTTCGTGTACCGCGTCGCATCGACATACGCGTAGAAGGCGCCATCCATCGGCGAGAGCAACGGCAGGCCAAGCGCCGGCAGGCGGGTCATCAGGAAGTCTCTGTTAGCCTGGCAGGCGTCCTTGTAGTGTTCCAGCTCTTCGGTCGCGCTCAAGGCGGCAAGCGCTGCAATCTGCGAGAGTTCGGGCGCGGAGATATAGAGGCTCTGGGCGACGCATTCGACCGGACGCACCAGCTCTTCAGGCAAGACCATCCAGCCGATGCGCCAGCCGGTCATGCAATAGTACTTGGAGAAGGAGTTGATGATGACGGCGTCATCGCCGATCTCGAGCGCCGTCGCCTGTTCCGAGCCATAGGTCAGGCCGTGGTAGATCTCGTCGGAGATCAGTGTGATGCCCTGCCCCTGACAGTAGTCGTAGACGGCTTTCAGCTGCGCCTTGGTCGTCACCGTGCCAGTCGGGTTGGCGGGGCTCGCGAGCAGAACGCCCTTGAGGCGAACGCCCGCTTCTGTCTGGGCACGCTCAAGGCTTTCCGGCGTCAGCGTGTAGCCGGTGTCCGGACCGACGGCGACTTCGATGACCCTGAGACCGAGGGCAGCGAGAATGCTGCGATAGGCGGGATAGCCGGGTCTTGCGATCGCCACGGCGTCACCAACGTCAAAGAGCGTCAAGAAAGCGAGGTTGAAGCCGGCCGACGAGCCGGTGGTGACGACGATGCGGTTCCAGTCGACGGAGACACCGTGCCGGCGGCGGTATTCTTCGGCAAGCCCCTGGCGCAGCGCTGTCATGCCGAGCGCGTCGGTGTAGCCGATGCGGCCGCCTTCGAGCGCCTTGCGGGCGGCCTCGAGCGCCGCCTCAGGGGCCGGATGGCCCGGCTGGCCAACGGCCATGGAGATCACCGGGCGACCTTCCTGCCGCCTGCGGGTGGCCTCCGCCAGAATATCCATGGCGTGGAAGGGTTCGACGGCGCTGCGCTTGGAAATCGAAATCAATGGTTGGCTCCTCGGATCAGATGCCCGACATTTGCCGCAAAGCGCATGGCATCACAATGGAGAGGCTGGACAAGGCAGTGCAAAAAAGCCATTCCGCTTGAAACAATCAGCCTTTAGGCTCAGTCGCTGTCGGCATGCATCCAACATGGCGTGGTACGACTGGACAGCAGACGGCAAGGACGAGGAACGACATGGCCCTGAACTTCAAGATGATCGCCAGCGCGAGTGTTGCGCTTCTTCCCGCTCTCATGCCGCTGCCGGCCGGCGCCCTCGACGAGGCACAGAAGAAGGAATTCGGCGAATTCATCCGCGAGTATCTGATCGAGAACCCGGAGATCATGCTGGAAGTGCAGGACGCGCTGCAGAAAAAGCAGGAGGAAATCCGCTCGCAGCGCTCGGCAGAGGCTCTCTCCACCAACAGGGACGCAATCTTCAACTCGGCCTATGATCTCGCGATCGGCAATCCGAAGGGCGACGTCACCGTGGTCGAGTTCTTCGACTACAATTGCGGCTATTGCCGCCGTGCTCATGCCGACATGGAAGCGGTGATCGAAGAAGACAAGAACGTCCGCTACGTGCTCAAGGAATTCCCGATCCTCGGTCCCGACAGTGAGGCGGCGCACAAGGTGTCAGATGCCGTGCGCAAGCTGTCGCCTGACAATTACGGCGCATTCTTCCGCGCGATGATGACCCAGAACGGTCGCGCCTCGGAAGAGAGCGCGATCGCGATTGCCGGCGAACTCGGCATCAGCGAGGAAGCCATCCGCGCCAAGATGGACGAGAGCCCGAACACCGCGCAGGTGCAGGAAGCCTATCAGCTGGCGACCAGCCTCGGCATTACCGGGACACCGTCCTACGTGATCGGCAACGAGACCGTTCCGGGCGCTGTCGGCAAGGAAGCGCTCGTCGCCAAGGTCGGCAATGTCCGCGCCTGCGGCAAGGCCACCTGCTGAGACTGCCCGCAGCCTCAACCCCGGCCCGATCTTAACCTATTCCCGGATTTCCGGGGACGATTGGGCGCCATCACGGCAAAGGGCTTTCCCTGCAGGGGCTCTCGGTCTATAGGAGGCGGTTGAAAGTCGACGGAAGCGTAGATGAGCAAAACCATTTTCGTGCTGAACGGCCCCAATCTCAACATGCTGGGAAAGCGGGAACCGGGTATCTATGGCGGCAAGACGCTCGCCGATATCGAGGCGGACTGCAAGGCCACCGGAGCCGAGCTCGGCCTGGCAATCGACTTCCGCCAGTCCAATCACGAGGGCGACCTCGTGAGCTGGTTGCACGAGGCCGGCGAAAAGTCGGTCGGCGTTGCGATCAATGCCGGAGCCTATACGCACACGTCGATTGCCCTGCATGACGCGATCAAGGCCGTATCGCCGCTGCCGGTGATCGAGGTGCATATATCGAACGTGCATGCACGAGAAGAATTCCGCCACAAATCGGTGATAGCGCCCGCCTGCAAGGGCGTGATCTGCGGTTTCGGCCCCCAAAGTTACATCCTGGCGCTGCAGGCGCTGAAAACCATCACGCAATAACAAGAATACAGGACATCCACTCATGGCTGACAAGAAATCGGGCATCGATCAGGCACTGATCCGCGATCTCGCAAACATCCTCAACGACACGGATCTCACCGAGATCGAAGTGGAGCAGGACGACCTGCGCATCCGCGTTTCGCGCAACGGCACACCGGTTCCGATGCAGATGCCGGCCTATAACTATCAGGCGCCCGCCGCTCCGGCTCCGGCTGCCGCACCGTCAGCCGCCGCAGCCCCGGCTGCCCCGGCAGGTCGTGACCTCTCCAACGCCGTCACCGCACCGATGGTAGGCACCGTCTACCTGTCGCCGGCCCCGGGCGCCCGCCCCTTCGTTGAAGTCGGCTCGATGGTCAAGGAAGGCCAGACGCTGCTGATCATCGAAGCCATGAAGACCATGAACCAGATCCCCTCGCCCAAGTCCGGCAAGGTCGTCGAGATCGTTATCGATGATGCAAGCCCGGTCGAATACGGCGAGCCTCTCGTGATCATCGAGTGATCCGATGAGCTGTATCTCGAAGATCCTCATCGCCAACCGAGGCGAAATCGCGCTGCGCGTGCTGCGCGCCTGCAAGGAGCTCGGTATTGCGACCGTAGCGGTCCACTCGACTGCTGACGCCAATGCCATGCATGTGCGCCTTGCCGACGAAAGCGTGTGCATCGGCCCGCCGCCGTCCCGAGACAGCTATCTCAACATCCACCAGATCGTTGCGGCCTGCGAGATCACCGGCGCTGATGCAGTCCATCCGGGCTACGGCTTCCTATCGGAAAACGCCAAGTTCGCCGACATCCTCGACGCCCATGGCATCACCTTCATCGGACCGACGGCGGAGCATATCCGCCTGATGGGCGACAAGATCACGGCGAAGAAGACCGCGGTCGAACTGGGCATCCCGGTCGTTCCGGGCTCTGATGGCGAGGTGAAGCCGGAAAATGCGCTGGAGATCGCCCGTCAGATCGGCTTCCCCGTCCTGATCAAGGCAACCGCTGGCGGCGGTGGCCGCGGCATGAAGGTGGCCAAGACCGAAGCCGAGCTTGAGGAAGCCGTTTCGACAGCGCGCTCCGAAGCCTTGGCCGCCTTCGGCAACGACGCCGTCTACATGGAGAAATATCTCGGCAAGCCGCGCCATATCGAGGTGCAGGTTGTCGGCGACGGTGCAGGCAACGCCATCCATCTCGGCGAACGCGACTGCTCGCTGCAGCGCCGCCACCAGAAGGTCTGGGAAGAGGCCAACTCCCCTGCCCTTAACGTCGAGCAGCGGATGAAGATCGGTTCGATCTGCGCTGAGGCGATGAAGAAGATGAAGTACCGGGGCGCCGGCACGATCGAATTCCTCTACGAAAACGGCGAGTTCTATTTCATCGAAATGAACACCCGCCTGCAGGTGGAGCATCCGATCACCGAAGCCATCACCGGCATCGACCTCGTGCATGAGCAGATCCGTGTCGCCTCCGGCGCCGGCCTCTCGGTCACGCAGGACGAGATCGTCTTCTCGGGTCATGCCATCGAATGCCGCATCAATGCCGAGGATCCGCGCACTTTCGTGCCCTCGCCCGGCACGATCACGCATTTCCACGCACCGGGCGGTCTTGGCGTGCGCGTCGATTCCGGCGCCTATGCCGGCTACAAGATCCCGCCTTACTATGACAGCCTGATCGGCAAGCTGATCGTGCATGGGCGCACCCGCGTCGAATGCATGATGCGTCTGCGCCGCGTGCTCGACGAATTCGTCGTCGACGGCATCAAGACGACGCTGCCGCTGTTCCAGGATCTCGTGGCCAATCAGGACATCGCCAACGGCGACTACGACATCCACTGGCTGGAAAAATACCTGGCCGAAACCTCGGCCAAGTAAAGACATGGCTGGGCGACGCAGCAGGGACCGAAGCATTACGCCGGAACTCCTGCTGCGCGCCTATTCCATCGGGATGTTCCCGATGTCCGACTCCGCCGACGACCCGGAACTCTTCTGGGTCGAGCCGGAGATCCGGGGGATCATTCCCCTCGATGACTTCCACGTCTCGTCAAGCCTTGCCAAGGCGATCCGCAAACGCCCCTTCGACATCCGCTTCGACACTGCCTTCGACGCCGTGGTGGACAAATGCGCGGAAGCCGCACCCGACCGGCCCAGCACCTGGATCAACCAGACCATTCGCGAACTCTACGGCGCGCTGCATCGGCTGGGCCACGCCCACAGCGTCGAAGCCTGGGAGGGCGACGAACTGGTCGGCGGCCTCTACGGGGTGTCGCTGGGTTCGGCCTTCTTCGGCGAGAGCATGTTTTCCAGGCGCACAAATGCATCGAAGATCTGCCTCGTGCATCTCGTCGAGCGGCTGAGGGAACGCGGGTTCACGCTGCTCGACACACAGTTCACCACGGAACATCTGAAGACGTTCGGGGCGGTGGATATTCCCAAAGCGGAGTATGGGGTGTTGCTGGATAAGGCGATGGAGAGTGAGACGTTGAGGTTTTAGTTGGGGGCCGTTGGCGGCACGTGGGCACCCACTTCCACGACCCAAGAATGGTTGTTTCACTTCGATTCAGGGTTCGTACTCAACCAACTGCGGTTCCATGCAAACCGATAACCTCGCCAAATCTCAATGGTCGACCCAGCTATATCGGGCGGTCTAACCTGACGAAGACGCTGAAGTCGAATAGTGCCGACCAAGTCTTCTCCCAAACCGAAACCGGACAGCCGCCTTGTGCGATAGTCACGACAAAATACATCAATTTGCGCGAAGCCCAGCGGTAGGTATCGCGCAATATTCAGTCGGGGCAATTGCTGCCTGGCTTGCTTGGCGGCTTGCTCGATTGCGGATGAAGCGTACAAACGGACCGTATTCTGATCGATCGTTTTACCTTCGCCATCCATAAAAACATCAGCATTCAATACTGCGGCCCAAGAATTTCTGTGAATGCTTGAGCTCCTCACAAAAATGTTTGGCTTTCGCATTTGCGCTCGTCGCGCCGCCAACCGCAGAGGACGCCCAATTTGAATTGCGAACTTAAGCGTTTCTAACTTATTGAGGATGCGAACCCTACTCGTCCCCCCCAGAAAGAGCGGCAGAAACTCATCTACTAGCTTTCCATATTCCTCCGGCTGTGTGTCACCTAGCCTAAACGCTTCAAGTTTTGATCCATCAAATATCGCCCATCCAGGCAATCCATTTTGTGATTTCATCGAAATGAAATATCGATCATATTTAGGGGCTAACCGTTCGGCATGAATTCCGGTCTGCAGCGCAGAAAAAAGGATTTTTGACCAATCCAACGTCTTAACACCACAATAGACAATTAGCTGCTCTTTATTCTCAAATATTTTCGAAGGAAGCGCTCCAGTGACATTCCAATAAGGCGTCCCTGTCTCTGCACGCAAATCTTCAATGAAGAAGTTTCTGATACTGATGAATCGGAATAACTTCTCGATTTGCTAAATACCGAGAACGCAAATACTAAGCCATTGCAAACATCGAGAAAATCATCAAACTTCCGCACTACCGCTGACGGACTGAGAGACAATTCATTCCCTTTGACATCCACATATCTGATCTCATTCGCAGAGTACCTGACGCCACTGTGCGCGATGCCATTACGCATCAAATGAACGTACGACGTCTTGACATCTCTGTAGAGGTCATCCGGGAGTTGTTGAACGATATTGAAGAGATTTAACCCGTCAGTGCCCTTGCCTTCTGCTAAACGACCGAAGTGGGCCACAATTCTCAGTAGCGGCTGAAACACGCCCTCCGCCAAACGCAGGTAAGCTGGGTGGATATGGCGATCAAGTAGCTCTAGCGTATGGTAATCATTTTCACCCTTGACCTCTTGGTCATGCCATTCAAACGCGTTAACTTCCTGGACGTGGCGATACGCATTATCCAACGTATGCGCATTGATTTTCAGGTATTCTCTGAGCTCCCCTGAATGTCTTTCATCGATATTTTGAAGCGAATTATAAAAACAACGAAATGCACCTTTTGAAAAAAACTTTTCAGGACAGCTGTAAATATACTTTTTGAATACGTATCCATTCTGAATATTTAACGAACACAGCTCGTCAAGAGCCATATTAACCCTCAGCGCATCAAAATCGTTGACTTCTAAAAGCAGTGGATTCTTCATTTTCGCAACCCCCACTATCTACTCGCCCGCCTTCGGCCTCCTCGGCCGCTTCAGCCTCCCCCTAAACAATCCCCTTTTCTCGATTGGTTCGAACACCGCCTCCGGGCCTTCCGGATCCAGGATCTCGTTGTCGGCCAGCCATTTTTCGAGATCCGAGATTGCCGGCGTTTCATAGGGCTTGAGGGTGGGCGTGTTTGCGCCTGTCGCGCGCAATGCCTCGATTGCGGCGATCAGCGAACCGTGCTGCAGAACCGCCTGCTCGACAACATCTGTCGCGACGCCCAGGTGCTCGGCGAGGAGGTCGTTGCGGAAACTGGTTATCTTCCGGGAAAGCTCTTCCGACCCGCCGGCTTCCAGTGCGACGTCGCATTCCTGGTCGAAGCGCATCGATCGGTTGTTGATGTTGGAGGAGCCGACGCGAAGATAGTGGTCGTCGATGACCATCAATTTCGCGTGTACGTAGATCGGCTGGCCCTTCGTCGTGACGGGGTGATAGATCCTGAACCGTCCGTATGTGTCGTGGCGGCGCATGGCCTCGGCGAGGCGCGCACGGGCCGTGTCCATGGCGAGTGTCCCGAGCCAGTTGTCGGAGGTCGTCGGATTGATCAGGACGAATTCCGGTCCTTCCGGTTCGGCGAGCCGCTTGGCAATCGCCTGGGCCACGGCGCGCGAGGCGAAATACTGGCTCTCCGCATAAACGGTGTGGCGGGCGGCATTGATCATGTCGATGTAGAGCTGCTCGATCTCCGTGACGGCGACCTCTTCCTGGTAGGCGGGGCTGGTGCGGGCAAGGGCTATGTCGACGGCGCCGAAGGAGAAGTTCGGCGCGGTGTCGGCAAGAGGCGGCTGGGCCGCCACGATCGGCACCTCCTCGCCGCCGGCCCGGGTCCATCGATACCGGCAAAGCTCGCCCAGGGCGCGTGCTGCGGGGCCCGTGAAGCGGCTGGATATGTCATGCCATGGACCGTAAGGCCTGCCGTTGGGGCGGCGGCGATCGGGATCGTCATCCAGATGCTGGCGCGTGTCCCAGCGATCCAGGGTCACGTCGATACCGCCGCAATAGGCGACGGCATCATCGATCACCAGCATCTTCTGGTGGTGCGAGCTGCCGAAGGGATGCTTGCCGTCCAGCCTGACGGAAATCTGCCGGTTCCATTTCCAACGCAGCAGATAGGGAAGGTTTGATGGTCTTGCCCAGCTGGCAAGCGGCGCCGGACTCCAGAGCAAAATCCGGATTTCGAGACCGGGCGTGCGACGCGCAAGCCAGAGCAGGAAGTCGCCCACGCCCCTCGGCGCGCCGTCATCGACCCTCGGGTGGCCAAGGGTGATCGATGCATCGAAATCCCAGCCGACAAAGAAGATGACCCGCTTTGCTGCCTTCATCGATGCGCGGATCGAAGCGAAATAGTCATTCGCGTCGATCAGGATCGAAAACTCGTCAGCCTTCTCGATCCGCCAGCAATTCTGGGAGGGCGAGAAGATCGTGGGTAGCGCCATCGTTTACTCCAGACAACCGGTCGCTACACGCGGCTAGCGCAACCATCGCTTCAGGGCCTCAGGGCCAGCCTTAACAATAGCGGCTGCGTTGCGTGTTACAAGGTTGTCCGGATGAGAATGCCGGGCGTGGGGGGGGGCTGCCACATCCCGCCATGACGGTTCCGTGTTCACCCTCACGCGCTCCGGCCCCAGAAATCCGCCGTGCTTCACCCTATTGTGCGCCGTCGCCGAACCCGTTGTTCCTTGTTTCGCGCAACAAATTCCTCCCCCGGAAGTTCCCCCTTTCGAAGCAGCACACGAAGGGAGCGGATGATGGCGAAGGATGATGCGACGGTGAGCTATGACGGGCCGGCCGGTGGCTGGGGGTCCTTGAAAGGCATAAGCCGTATCGCCGGCAAGGAAGGCATCAGCCCCGGGGCAGTCGCCACGCTTCTGGAACAGAACAAGCCGGGCGGCTTTGCCTGTGTCTCCTGCGCCTGGACCAAGCCCGCCGATCATCATCCCGTGGAGTTCTGCGAAAACGGCGCCAAGGCGACCATCTGGGAGCTGACGTCGCGCAAGGCGGGGCCGGAGGTCTTTGCCCGTCACAGTCTGACAGAGCTCAAGAGGTTCAGTGACTACGAACTGGAGCAACTCGGGCGGCTGACACAGCCGATGCGGTATCACCGGGCCAGCGACCATTACGTGCCCTGTTCCTGGGACGAAGCCTTTGCCGAGATCGGGCGCGAGCTGAAGGCTCTCGATCCGAAGAAGACCGTCTTTTACACCTCGGGCCGGGCGAGCCTGGAGACGGCCTATTGCTGGGCTCTGTTTGCCCGTGCCTATGGCCACAACAACCTGCCCGACAGCTCGAACATGTGCCACGAGACGACCTCGGTGACCCTGAAGAAGGTCATAGGTTCGCCTGTCGGCACCGTCGTGCTCGACGATTTCAAGCATTGCGACGCGATCTTCTTCTTCGGCCAGAATACCGGGTCAAACAGCCCGCGCTTCCTGCATGTGCTGCAGTCTGCGGTGCGGCGCGGCTGTCGCATCGTCACCTTCAATCCCGTGCGCGAGCGCGGCCTGGAAAGCATGATCAATCCGCAGGAGCCGACGGCGATGGTGACCGGCAAGGAAACCGCCCTCTCCTGCCAGTATCATCAGGTGAAGCCGGGTGGCGACATTGCGGTGCTGCTGGGGCTGTGCAAGCACGTGCTTGCCGCCGATGATGCAGCGCAAGCCAACAATCGTCATGTCATCGACCGGGCCTTCATCGCGGAGCATACGGTCGGTTTCGAGGATTTCGAGGCGCGACTGCGGGCGCTCGACTGGGCCGAGATCGAGGCGGTCTCCGGTCTGACCCGTGCCGCGATAGAAGCGGCCGGCACCGTCTATGTGGAGGCCAACAACACCATCGGCATCTATGGAATGGGTCTCACCCAGCATGTGCATGGCTTCGAGAACATTGCCACCTATGTGAACCTGCTCCTGATGAAGGGCAATATCGGTCGCAAGGGCACAGGAATGTCGCCAGTGCGCGGGCATTCCAACGTGCAGGGCCAGCGCACGGTCGGCATTGCCGAGAAGCCGGAGCTCGTGCCGCTCGACAGACTGGCCGAGCTTTACGATTTCGAGCCGCCGCGCGAGAAGGGCATGAATACGGTAGAAGCCTGCGAGGGTATCCTCAATGGCGAGGTGAAGGCATTCATCGGGCTCGGCGGCAACTTTCTGCGGGCGGTTCCCGAGCAGCGGGCGATCGAGGAGGCCTGGCCGCGGCAGCGTCTGACTGTTCAGATCGCCACCAAGCTCAACCGCAGCCACCTGATCAATGGCGAGATCGCCTATCTCCTGCCCTGCCTCGGACGCAGCGAAATGGACACGCTGACCGGCAAGCCGCAGGTGGTTTCGATGGAAGACAGCCTGAGCTGCGTGCATGGTTCCGTCGGCAAGCGCAAGCCTGCAAGCAAACACCTGAAGTCGGAACTCGAGATAGTCAGCCGATTGGCGCAGGCGACCTTGCCCGATAATCCCAAGATGATGTGGGGCCACTGGGCGCGCGATACGGCTCTGGTGCGCGATATGATCGAGCGAACCTATCCGGATCAATTCTCCGACTTCAACGCCCGCATCTTCACGCCGGGAGGTTTCTATCGGGGCAATTCGGCGCGTGAGCGCCAGTGGAACACCGAGAGCGGCAAGGCGGAATTCGTCACGCCGGAGATGCTATCTGCCACGGGTTTCGAGCCAACGCCGGAGCGGCTGAGCCTGATCACTTTGCGCAGCAACGACCAGTTCAACACGACGATCTATGGCTTCAGTGACCGACTGCGCGGGATCGAGGGCAAGCGCGACGTGTTGCTGATCAATCCGCGCGAGATCGAGCGGTTCGGGCTGAAGGTGGGGGAACGGGTGGCACTTGTTTCGGATGCCGGAGATGCGACCGACCGCCGCGTCGGCGGGCTTGAGGTGCTTCCCTTCGACCTGCCGGATGGCTGCGTCGGCGGCTACTATCCGGAACTGAACCCGCTGGTGCCGCTCTCGCACCACGATCAGCAGTCGAAGACCCCGGCCTACAAGTCGGTTCCGGTGCGAATCGAGCGCGGCATCTGAGCCGCCGCCCGATCGCTTGAATCAACAAATCGGCCCCACGCGTTTTTCCGATGGAACAATGTGCCCGCATGCGTGTTGCGCCTCCTGGAGGCAAGCGCGGCGGGCGTGAGTGCGCACGGGGCAACAGACAAATCCTACGCCGAAACGGGGGTGGCAATCATGAATCTGGACATCTATTGTGGCCCTGCTCCGTTACCGGAGACGGTGTGGACAAGCTGGAACTTTGATCCTCCCTTGCTGGCCGGTATCGGCGCCATCTTTGCGCTACTCGTGATATCCGCCGATACAAAGCGTCAAAGGTTGGCCGCAGGTGCGTCTCTGGCCGTCGTGCTGATCGCCTTTGTTTCACCACTTTGCGCGCTGGCGTCGGCGTTGTTTTCGGCCCGGGTGCTGCATCACATTCTGCTCGTCACCTTCCTTGCCCCCCTGATCATCCTGTCCATTCCTCCGCGCCTCCGGGAACGGCAAATTCTGCCGGCCCAGCTGTCGTTCCTCGTGCATACGATCGTGATGTGGGTCTGGCATGCGCCGGGGCCCTATCTCTTCGCCCTCTCCACCCCCGCTGCCTACTGGCTGATGGAGTTGACGCTGGTTGGATCGGCGCTTTGGCTGTGGACGGACATTCTCAGCCCACGTCGCCCGGCGGGATCGGCGCTTGCGCTCCTGCTCGGCACGACGATCCAGATGGGCATGCTCGGGGCTCTTTTGACCTTCTCGCGGGAGCCGCTGTTTGCTGCGCATATCGACTCGACGCAGCCGTTCGGCCTGTCTCCGCTTGCCGATCAGCAGCTAGCAGGCTTGCTCATGTGGGTACCGGCGGCCCTGCCCTATCTGTTCGCGGCCCTGCTTCGGCTGCGAAGTGTGTTTGCCGGCAGAAGCTTCGACAGCAAGGCGCCTCGCTGATGATTGCCCTGTTGAAGTTCGTACATATTGCGGCCATCGCTGTCTGGACGGCGGGCCTTATCAGCCTTCCCAGCCTCTACGTGCAGCGTGCCCATGTCACAAGCGACGATGCGCTCTACCGAATGCAGCGCATGACGCGTTTTGCATTTGTCGCAATCATATCCCCGGCAGCCTTCATTGCGGTCGCCAGCGGCATCGGGTTGAGTTTCTTGAGGGAGGTGTTCTCCCCATGGTTTTCCTGGAAGCTCGGTTTTGTTGGGCTGCTGGCGATGTTCCACGTCTTTTCCGGACTTGTCGTCATCCGGCTGTTCAGGGACGGCGAGATCTATCCCGCCTGGCGCTTCCTGCTTGCCACGGTCAGCTGCTGTCTCGTGGTCGTCGCGATCCTCGTCCTGGTCCTGGCCAAGGAGGCACCCGAGATCGCGCTGCCGGCGGTGATGTCCGAACCGGGCGGCCTCAAGCGCCTGCTCGATCCAATCAATCCTTGGGGGACACCATGAGGCCGATACCGTGATCGAAGATCAGCTTGCCACCATGCCAGCCTGCAACCCCGGTAAGAATGGCCGCGAGAACCGAGAGCAGCATACCATGCGGGAGCACAGCCTGCGGATCGATAAGCCTGAGACCCCAGTTGGCACCCGCGACCGAGATCAGGGTGATGGCGGCAATTGCATGAGCCCAGCTCGCCGCCCGTGCCCGGATGCCCGGGACGAGCAGCAGCTCGGCCGTGCCCACGATGCCCGCAGCGACACCCGCCAGGAAGGCGGTGCCTGCAGTCCAAACGCCGACGCGCAGCCAGAACGGATCGGCGGAGAACCAGTAGAAGACATCGACAGCAAGCGTGCCAAAGACAAGGGCGATCGGGAAATGCACGCTCATGGCATGCAGCGGATGACCGGCGACCGCGATCGCGGAGGTCTTGTCCTTCTCTTCGAGCTTCTCAATGACAGGATTGGTATTTTCAGACGTCTCGGCCATGGGCATCCTCCGTTTGCGTTGAAAAGGGCGCTACTCACCGGAAGGTTCCATCGGCTCGGCGGTGCTGTTGTCAGCGCCGGCTTCCTGTCGGCCTGTTCCGGCGATCTTTCTACCCTTGATCCCGCAGGCCCCTATGCTGGCGCGATCGCCCGATTGTGGTGGATCATGCTAATCGGGGCGGCACTCATCCTGGCGCTGGTCCTCGTACTCTTCGCCCTCGTCATGCTCAAACCCGGCTTTGGACGCCGTCTCTCTCCCAAGGGGTGGATGATTGCGGGTGGCCTCTTCCTGCCTGTCCCGGTGCTCGTCGCCTTGATGGCCTATGGCATGGCGCAGGGCGAGTACCTGATCGGAGCCTGGCAGAAGGAGCCGGTCATTGCGCATGTCGAGGCCCGCGGATCGATGTGGCGCTGGGAGTTTGGCTATCCGGATATAGGCCCTGGGGTCGGCACGGCGGAGACGCTGCATATCCCGGCCGGCGGGGTCGTGGAGGTGCGCGTGACGAGTTCGGACGTCGTGCACAGCTTCTGGATACCGCGTCTGGCCGGCAAGATCGACGCCGTGCCCGGACATCAGACTGTGCTGCGCATCAAGGCAGATGTGCCGGGCCGATATGGCGGCATCTGTGCCGAATATTGTGGCATCGGCCATACCGGTATGCGCTTCATCGTCGAAGCCCATCCACCGGAGACCTATCGCCAAAGACTTGAAGCGCTTGCCGCAGGAGTGCCCGCACCATGAATGACGCCAAGCCCGAGACAGGCTACGAAGCACCGGAGACGGCGATCCGGCTGCACCACCAGTTGGATGCGATCTGGGGATCGGGACGCGGACTAGAGCGGCTGTCAGCCGTCAACCACAATGTCGTGGGCAAGCGCTTCATGGTCACTGCGCTGGTCTTTTTTGCCATTGGCGGCGTTCTCGCCATGCTGATCCGCGCGCAGCTCGCCTCGACCAACAGTGCCTTCCTGGACGCCGCACAATACGCCCAGGTCTTCACGATGCATGGCGTGATCATGATGTTCCTGTTCGCGATCCCCTTCTTCGAGGGGCTGGCGATCTATCTCCTGCCGAAGATGATCGGCGCACGCGATCTCGCCTTCCCCCGAATGTCGGCCTATGGCTACTGGTGCTACCTGTTCGGCGGCTCCTTCCTGGTGGCGGCGCTCGTCTTCGGGATCGCGCCCGATGGCGGCTGGTTCATGTACACGCCATTGTCGTCCCGCCCCTATTCACCCGGCATCAATGCCGATGTCTGGCTGCTCGGGATCACGTTCGTCGAGATTTCGGCGCTGGCGGCGGCCATCGAGATCATGGTGACCATCCTCAAGGTCCGCTCTCCGGGCATGTCGCTCACCCGCATGCCGATCTTCGCCTGGTACATGCTGGTGGTCGCGGCGATGATGCTGATCGGCTTTCCGCCGCTGATTCTCGGCTCGATACTGCTTGAGGTGGAACGGGCGTTCGATCTGCCCTTCTTCGACCCGACACGCGGGGGCGATCCACTGCTCTGGCAGCATCTGTTCTGGTTGTTCGGACATCCGGAAGTCTACATCATTTTCCTTCCGGCGGCCGGGGCTCTCTCCACCATCATCCCGGTCCTTTGCCGCACGCGGCTTGAAGGTTACGGGCTGATCGTGGCGGCGATTGTTGCCATGGCCTTCCTCTCCTTTGGGCTCTGGGTTCACCACATGTATACGGTGGGCATCCCGCATGTGGCGCTGTCCTTTTTCTCAGCCGCGAGTGCCCTGGTCGCGATCCCCACCGGCATCCAGATCTTCGCCTGGCTCGCGACGATGGCCCATGGGCGACCGCGCTTCTCGATCCCGATGCTGCATGTCTTCGGCTTTTTCTTCGTCTTTGTGGCGGGTGGGCTCACCGGGGTGATGCTCGCCATGGTGCCCTTCGACTGGCAGGCGCATGACACACATTTTGTCGTTGCGCATTTGCACTACGTGCTGGTCGGCGGCTTCGTCTTTCCGATGATGGCGGCGGCCTATTACTGG
Organism: Allorhizobium sp.; assembly: GCA_046294755.1. GTDB lineage: Bacteria > Pseudomonadota > Alphaproteobacteria > Rhizobiales > Rhizobiaceae > Allorhizobium. The sequence goes on from JBKBON010000018.1 coordinate 25,065, forward strand.
CTACCGCACATCACCGGTCGGCAGCCCGTGCAGCACTTGTCAAAGCCAGCCTTCTGGCTGGTCTTCATCGGCTTCAATGTGACCTTCTTCATCATGCACCTGACCGGTTTGCGGGGCATGCCACGGCGCGTCTTCGAATATCCGCAGGAGGCCGGCTGGGAGGTCTTGAACTTCATCTCATCGGTCGGCGGCTTCGTCATGACGATCGGCTTTGCGCTTGTGGCCCTGGATCTCATCTTGCTCATTCGCCACGGGAAACCGTTCCGTCGCGACCCCTGGGAGGCGGGCACGCTGGAGTGGGCAACACCCACGCCGCCGCCATCTTATAATTTCGGTTCGCTTCCGCATATCGAGGTGCGCGCCGATGCGCTGGCGCCCCGCCAGCTCGGGCCGCAGCTTGCCGCCGGTCGCGGCTATCTCGGCTTCATGCGCAATGGCTGGATGGAGACGCTGGCGGTCGACATGGTCAGTGGACGTGTTGACCACGTGATCGTGCTGCCCCGCCCCACCTACCTGCCGCTCTGGACAGCCATGGCGACCGCCCTCTTCTTCGCCAGTGTGCTCTTCAAGTTCTACTGGCTGACGCCTGTCGCCTTCTTCGCTGTGATCGGCCTCTTCTTGCTGTGGACGCCGGCGACCGGGCTCAAGCGGGATATCGGGCCGCTGGAGATCGGCCTTGACGAACGGGCACTGCATCATCAGGAGGTAGAGCAGCCGCCGTCCTGGTGCGCCACCGTCTTTGCGCTCGCAGCCGATGCCACGCTCTACACTTCGCTGATCTTCGGTGGTTTCTTCCTCTGGCTTTCCGCACCCAATTGGCCGCCACCGGAGCTCGACTTCACCTTCACCGGCCTTTCGCTCGTCATCGCCGTCGCGCTGGTGATGGCAGCTGTTGCGGGCAGGCTGGCGGATGGAAGACGGGCCAAGACGCTGCTGGGGCTTTGCGTTGCGCTTGCCGCACATCTTGTCAGTGTCGCAGCACTGGCCGTTCTGCTGATGTCGATCCCGGCGCCGAGCGGACATGCGGCCTCAGCCTCAGCCTTTGCGGTTGCCGCCTATGTGGCGCTGCATGCCGTGATCGGTGCCGTTCTGGCTCTCTATGGCCTGTGGCGCTGGAAGGCCGGCTACATCTCGGTCCGGCGCAGGCTTGATCTCAGGATCGGCCGTCTGTGGCACGATTACACGGCGGTGGCGGGCCTTGTCGGCCTCGCCTTCCCCTTCGTGCTGGAAAGCCTGACCGGCATTGGAGGGCGATGAGATGAAGGCACCGACATTCCCCCTGCTGCTCACCGGCTTCGTCATCTGGTCCGGCGCTTTCCTGCTGCTTTATGGTGCCCAGGCTACCGGATGTCACCTTGGCTGGCATGAAATGCAGATAGGACCGACCTCGGCTTTGCGGTTGCTGCTTGCGGCGATGCTGGTTGCCACCCTGGCGCTGATCGGCGGGCTGCATCTCTATGCGAAAAAGACCCTGGAAGAGCCGGTGACAGACGAGGCAAAGCTGCTGAGGAAGATCGCGGGCATGCTGCAGGTGGCAGCGCTGGTTGCGACGCTGATCACCTATGGCGGTGTGTTCTGGCTGACATTGTGTTGAGCGGGATCATCCCCGTCTTGCCGCATCAATCTTCGCCACGTCGATCTTGCCCATCTCCATCATTGCCTCGAAGGCCCGCTTCGCCTCATTACCGCCTGCGGCTATGGCCTCGGTCAGAGTGCGGGGCGTGATCTGCCAGTTGACGCCCCATTTGTCCTTGCACCAGCCGCAGGCGCTCTCGCTGCCCCCATTGCCGACGATGGCATTCCAGTAGCGGTCGGTCTCTTCCTGATCCTCGGTCGCGATCTGGAAGGAGAAGGCTTCCGAATGCTTGAAGGCGGGGCCGCCATTCAGGCCCATGCAGGGAATGCCGGCGACCGTGAAATCGACGGTCAGCACGTCTCCTGCCTTGCCGGAGGGGTAATCCGATGGCGCACGGTGGACGGCCTTGACCTCGCTGTCGGGGAAGACCGTTGCGTAAAAACGGGCGGCGTCTTCGGCGTCGCGATCGTACCAGATGCAGATGGTGTTCTTCGGCGTTGGCATGGTCCCTCCTCCCGAGATCCAGACATCCCTCCATTGCACGCCTGAGACACGGCGGCGTCAAGGGGGAGATCGGAACACCACTTAAGCCGCGTTCAAGTCCGCCGTCTCGCCGAAGCCGATGATCAGCCTGGGGCTCGACATGTCGCCACTCTCCTCGTCGACCTGGACGGAATAGGCGGCCACGCCGATATGGCGGGCGGCCATGGCGGTGGCGATCTTTTCGGCGGCGGCAGCACTTGAGGCCTGACGCATCTCGCCGGGCACGACGGCACCGCGATTCTTCTTGAAGGGAAGGACAATGAATTTTTCGGCCAGTGATATCAAAAGAACTCCGGTTTGTTCTCATAATGTTCCAGTCCGGTCCCTGTGTCAACCGGCAAGGATCTGCGGCGGCGAAAGGCTGAGAGAAAACTACCAGCCACGCAGTTTGCACTCTGAAACTTCGCCTGCTTCCCCGCCCGCATAAATGGCGGGCCCCAGCTTTCCCGTCAGGAAAGCGGTGACGCGGGATCCTCAGAACAGGCCGACGCCCGGCGGTGGGGTTACCGGGGCTGGAGCCGGCAGTGGCTCGCCTTGCGGTACAAGGTCATCTTCCTGCGGGAAGTCGGATTCCGGCAACGGACCGCCGAAGTTCTCGGTCGGGACCTCACGCGGTGCTTCGAGCGGCGGTACAGTCGCCTGAGCGGGATCGCTGCCCAGTGCCGGGACCTCAGTTGGCTCGGTGGTCGTGGCAGGTGCTGCGGCCTCGGCCTTGGCGGGTTCCGGCGCAGGCTTGGCCACGGCCTCAACGCCGGGCGGCGGGGGCACTTCCGAGCTTGCCTTGCAGTTGGTCAGCCAGACGTCATAGATCGGGTGCTCCACGGCATTCAGCGCGGGGCTGTCGGCAAACATCCAGCCAGAGAAAATCCGACGGATCTTTCGGTCGAGCGTGATCTCGTCGATCTCGATGAAGGCGTCGATCTTCTGCGCCTCGGCCTCGTCGCGCGAGTAGCAGATCTTCGGTGTCACCTGCAGGGCGCCAAACTGCACGGTCTCGTTGACATAGACATCAAAGGTGGTGATGCGGCCAGTGATCTTGTCGATGCCGGCGAATTCCGCGACGGGATTTTCGAGGCGGGCAGCATCGGCTCTCCCGGCAAGGCCAAGCGATGCCACGGCGGCAAGCCCGACAACCGGAATGGTCCATGCCCATGCACTCAATTTCATCGTCCCGCTCGCTTTCGTGGATACTGGAGGCCAGATACGAGAAGGGCCCCACTCAAGAGGCCCTAATGCCGGATTATGGCCAAATCGGGTATCAGCTGCCCGGCGTCCAGGCGTCATAGTCGCCGGTGACGCGCGGACGTTCACCATTGACCGCAATCGAACCCTGCGGGCGATAGGCGGCAGCCGTGCCTGTCTGGTTGGGGCGATGTGCCTTTTCCCATTCGCGCGGCTTGTAGTCTTCCTTGGATGGCGGCGTATCGGTGCGGTAATGCATCCAGCCGTGCCAGCCGGCAGAGATCTTTGAGGCTTCGGCGTAACCGTTGTAGATCACCCAGCGCTTTGGCTGGCCCCAGCTCGTCATCGGGCCTTCGTAGTAGACATTGCCGAATTCGTCTTCGCCGACGCGCTTGCCGTGCCGCCAGGTGAAGAAACGGGTGCCCATGGTCTGACCGTTCCACCAGGTGAAGATCTGCAAGAGGAGCTGCTTCATCGTGTATCCTTGGCTCTAGCCGCAGGCCGCAAGACGGCCTTGTCGATCAGGTTCGCTTATGCCGCCTCGCCCTCGGCTTGTCCAGTGATTCCCCGTCGCACCCCAATCATTTCAGCCGCATCTTGAAACCGATATGGGATGGCGTGAAGCCAAGGCGCTCATAGAAGCGATGGGCGTCCTTACGCGCGCCATTCGAGGTCAGTTGGACGAGGCGCATACCGCTGTCTCGGGCAATTTGGATGGCGAAGTCGATCATCTGTGCCCCGATGCCCCTGCCCCGCCTATCGGCACGCGTCTGGACCGCCTCGAGGATCAACGCGGATGAGCCACGTGCCGTCATTGTGGTGGTGATCATGGTCTGGAAGGTGCCGACCACCTCGCCGTCAAGCTCGGCCACATAGAGGGTTTCGTTCGGGGAGGCAGCAATCCGGGCGAATGCCGCGCGATAATCCGGCAGCGCTTGCGGGTCGTTGGTATCGCCATGACCGCCGAGCGGGTCGTCGGCAAAGAGTGCGACGATCGCCGTCAGATCATTCTCGGTCGCTTCCCTGATGCGCACTGATTGGACTTGCATGCCACCCCCGCTGTTGCGCTAGTCTGGCCTTTGCATAACCATCCCGGGGGACTTCTTGATGACAGACATGCGACGACTGCTGACAATTCTGTGCGTAAGCCTTTGCTTTGCACCTGTTCAGGCGCAGGACGGCGGGCGCAAGGCGATCGCCTTCGTTCAGGCGCCTGAGATGGGGGCTGGCGTCTGCGTCGAAGGAGACACGGCCACTGCCATCGACTGTGCCATGAAGCAATGCATGGAGAGCGGCGCAACCGCGCAGGATTGCCAGGTGAACGCCACCTGCTTTCCCGCCAACTGGAGTGTCGATGTCTTCATGATGGCGGATGGTGGGCCGCACTGGCACCAGTATTCCTGCGGCTGGCAGACCAAGGAGCTTGCGTTGAAGGCTGCCGAGCTTGCCTGCAGCAATGCCAAGGAGAACAACCTCGTCGAATGCAGCGCCGTGCAGCTGGTCGATGAGGAAGGAACCATTCTGGCGCCGCCCTTCGAATGAGCGTCCGCAGAGAAACGGAAAAGCCGCTTACTTGAGCGGCTTTTCCATGATCAGTGCCTCGATCCCGCTGTCGGGGCCACCGCAATTCTTCGTCCGGTCGACCTCGACGAAATCATGTGCCTCATAGAAGGCAATGGCGCCGGCGTTTTGAGGGTCGACCTCGAGGCGCAGGATTTCTGCATCCGGAAAACAGGTCTCGACCTCGGCGAAGAGATCGCGGCCGATGCCATGGCGCTGGTGGTCGGGGTGGACATAGAGCTGGTGCAGTATGGCGGTCTTGGTGAGCTTTTCTGACATGGCCGCAAAGGCCATGCCGCCGATCCGCTTGCCGTCATCAGCGACGAGATATTCGCCGCCCTTCAGATGGATGCGCCGCTTGATTTCGGCCGGAGAATGCCAAGCCTCAATCAGCTCTGCGACCTTGGGGACGCCGTAAAGGGCGTCATAGGTCGCGTGAAAACTCTGCGTCAGCAGGGCGCGGAGCGGTTCGACATCGCGATCGGTGGCCGTGCGGACGAAGAACACCAGGCTCACTCCTCCGGGATACCAAGCTTGGCCTTGACCAGAGCCTGAACGGCCTGCGGGTTGGCCTTGCCGCCGGTCGCCTTCATCACTTGGCCGACGAACCAGCCGGCAAGCGTCGGCTTGGCAAGCACCTTGGCCACCTGGTCGGGGTTGGCGGCGATGATCTCGTCGACCGCCTTTTCAATGGCACCGGTGTCGGTCACCTGCTTCATGCCGCGCGCCTCGACGATCTCGGCCGGGTCGCCGCCTTCGTTCCAGACGATCTCGAAGAGGTCCTTGGCGATCTTGCCGGAGATGGTCTCGGCCTTGATGAGATCGATGATGCCGCCGAGCTGGGCGGGCGAAACCGGAGTCTCTTCAATGGCTTTGCCGGCTTTGTTCAAGGCGCCCAGCAGGTCGTTGATGACCCAGTTGGCGGCCGTCTTGCCGTCGCGGCCCGCGGCCACGGCCTCGAAGTAATCCGCAATCGCCTTCTCCGAAACGAGTACAGAGGCATCGTAGACGGAAAGGCCGAGTTCGGCGACGAAGCGCGCCTTCTTGTCGTCGGGCAGTTCCGGCAGATCCTTTTTCAGGGCGTCAATATAGGCATCGTCGAATTCGAGCGGCAGGAGGTCCGGATCGGGGAAGTAGCGATAGTCATGCGCGTCTTCCTTCGAGCGCATGGAGCGCGTCTCGCCCTTGTTCGGGTCGAAGAGCCGGGTTTCCTGGTCGATCGAGCCACCATCCTCGAGGATGGCGATCTGGCGTCGGGCCTCGTATTCGATGGCCTGGCCGATGAAGCGGATCGAGTTAACGTTCTTGATTTCGCAGCGCGTGCCAAATTCGCCGCCCGGCTTGCGCACGGAAACGTTGACGTCGGCGCGCATCGAGCCTTCGTCCATGTTGCCATCGCAGGTGCCGAGATAACGCACGATCGAGCGCAGCTTGGTCATGTAGGCCTTGGCTTCATCGGACGAGCGCATGTCGGGCTTCGACACGATCTCCATCAGGGCGACACCCGACCGGTTCAGGTCGACATAAGACATGGTCGGATGCTGGTCGTGCATCGACTTGCCGGCATCCTGTTCCAGGTGCAGGCGCTCGATGCCGATCTCGATGTCCTCGAAGTTGCCCTGACGGTCGGGGCCGAGCGAGATGATGATCTTGCCCTCGCCGACGATCGGATCCTTGAACTGCGAGATCTGATAGCCCTGCGGCAGGTCCGGATAGAAGTAGTTCTTGCGGTCGAAGATCGAGCGCTTGTTGATCTTGGCCTTCAGGCCGAGACCGGTGCGCACGGCCTGGGCCACGCATTCCTCGTTGATGACGGGCAGCATGCCGGGCATGGCGGCGTCAACGAGCGAGACGTTGGAATTGGGGGCGTTGCCGAAGACCGTGGACGCGCCAGAAAACAGCTTCGAATTCGAAAGGACCTGAGCATGGACTTCCATGCCGATGATGACTTCCCAGTCGCCGGTGGCACCGGGAATGAAGCGTTTCGGATCGGGCGTGCGGGTGTCTACCAGGGTCATCGGATGCTCATGTCATGCGTGGACGTGTTGCCTCGTGAGGTAGAGCAATTGTGCCGAAGGTGCAAGGCTTGTGGGTTCGCAGCGCAGGTGAAGTCCCACCACTGGAAAGAGAAGGAACACTTAAGCATTGCCTGCCACTCTCGGAGACATGACCCTGGACACACTCCTCATTTTCCTTGGGCTCTTTGCCGTCTGGAATGCGGTCGTGTTCTACGTTTATGCCTTCGACAAGACGGCGGCGCGCGGTGGCATACGGCGGGTGCGGGAGGACACGCTCCTTCTCTTGGCCATTACCGGAGGCGGAATCGGAGCTTTTGCCTGCCAGAGGCTAATGCGGCACAAGACGAGGAAGCCGCCCTTCACCGTCTTGCTGCCGCTCATGGCGGCGCTGCATCTGGTGCTCGTTCTGTTGATTGCCCTCTTCCCCGACACCGCGCTTGCTGCGGCACACAGTGTGGCTCTGTTCCTGCGTTCGCTTGCCTAGAACTCCTGGCCGTAGCCGGCACGGTTCGCCTCCGCCAGGGACTTTGAGAGGCCGACCGACTGCACATCGCGGTCGAGCTTGGGATTGTAGGTCACTGTCAGCCAGTTCACTGTGTAGCCGTGCTTTCGGAAGAATTTCAGGGCATCGCTGTTCATGGCATGGGTCTGAAGGCGCGCCACGGAGAAGCCTTGTGCCTTTATTCCCTCTTCGACGGCGGCCAGAAGCGCTGTCCCGAAACCCTGACCTTCAAAATCCGGATCAATCCAGAAATCGGTAATCGTCTCGTCCATGTCCTCGCGTGCGGCCCAGCCCACGGCAACACCCGATGCCTCGACGATCATGATGGTCAGCCAACCATCGGCGGCAAATCGCGCGAACGCGTCCCGCGCATTGGCGGCCATCTCTGTAGCCTCTCCGACCGAGGCCATCGCCTTTCGCCAGGCGCGCATCCCGATCTCCGTCAGGAGTTCGCCATCCTCCTCTCGCGCCTTGCGGATCGTGATCATCCTCACCTCTTCGTTACCAGCAGTAAAACACCCGTAACGATTCTTGACCAGACACCGCGCACAGACGCGCATGGACGCAGAAATGCGCGCGTGTTATTCAAGGGGGTCAACAGGAGTTTTGATGTTCGGTTTGTCCGAGTCCTGGTAAAGGCCCTGCCCGCGATCCAACAGTGATCTACCGGCCAGGGCCAGAAAACGAAGCCCCGACGCTTATTGAGCGCCGGACCCGTTTTCTTGCGCGCTTTCGGGCGCGCTATTCCGGACATCAAACAATGGACATTTCACGCTCAGACCAGCGTATCCTTCATCTCATGGCCCAGGGCGGCTGGATCGAAATCCATCGTGACGAGCGACGCAAGATCGAGAAGACCTTGTGCTTTTCCCGCGACGGCTGGCTCTACCCCGGCTTCGATCTTGAGCTTTTCCGGCGGCTGAAACGCCTGAAGGCGATCAGCTCCAAACAAGGCAAGCCGTATCGCATCACCGAACGGGGCCTACGGCTCGTGAGGTCGGAACTGGACAACCGGTGACGCCGAAGGCCGGTGCCGCGGAAACGCGGTGCCGGCCCTCGATCAAAGCGCGCTAAAACACCAGCTGCATCTTCACCTTGTCGACCGCCATTCCCATGGACGGCGAATGCTGCATGCCGCGCCAGACGATCTTGAAGCCCAGATCCTTGTAAAGCCGGATCGCGCCTTCGTTTGCGGCATGGGTGTCGATCCTCGCCCGCTTCAGACCTTCGGCTCGCATCTCGCGCAACAAGTTCGAGATAAGGGCCGAGCCGATACCGAGGCCCTGATGGGCTGGGCTCACCCAGAGATCAGAAATATAGTCCCGTGCGCCATCGCGGGCAGTCCAGCCGGCGATCTCATCGCCGAGCTCACCGACGGTGATCAGGCTGAAATGTTCCTCGGCGAATCGGCGGAAGCTCAGCCGAATGCGGACCATCATGTCGACGCCAAAGGCATTCAGCACCGGATTGGCGGCCCAGGCGTCGAAACCGACACGGCCGACGATGTCCGCATCGGCCGCCGTCATATCACGGATGACGAAGTCCCTTACCACCACTTGGCCGGCGTGAACTTGCCGGCGGCCTGTTCGATGACATGGGCGGTCTTGAACAGCGTCTCCTCTTCGAACGGCTTGCCGATCACCTGGAGGCCGAGCGGCAGACCCTTGTTGTCGAGGCCGGCGGGAACAGAGATGCCCGGCAGGCCCGCCATGTTGAGCGTGATGGTAAACACGTCCTGCAGGTACATCTTGACCGGATCGGCGGCCAATTCCTTGTCGCCGATGGCGAAGGCGGAGGACGGTGTGATTGGGGCCAGGATCGCATCGACGCCGGCCTCAAACGCGAGTTCGAAATCTCGCTTGATCAGCGTGCGCACCTTCTGCGCCTTGAGGTAATAGGCGTCGTAGTAGCCGGCGGAGAGCACGTAGGTGCCGATCATGATGCGGCGCTGGACCTCCTTGCCGAAGCCGGCGGCGCGCGTCTTCTCATACATGTCGGCGATATCCTTGCCGTCAACACGCAGGCCGTAGCGGACGCCGTCGTAACGGGCGAGGTTCGACGAGGCTTCGGCGGGTGCAACGATATAATAGGCCGGCAGGGCGTATTTGGTGTGCGGCAGGGAAATGTCGACGATCTCGGCGCCGGCTTCCTTCAGCCAGGCGATGCCCTTTTGCCAGAGCGCCTCGATCTCCTCCGACATACCTTCGACGCGATACTCGCGGGGAATGCCGATCTTCATGCCCTTCACGGAGCCGCCGATCGCCTTTTCGTAATCCGGAACCGGAAGATCGACCGAGGTCGTGTCCTTCGGGTCGGTGCTTGCCATCGACTTCAGGAGGATGGCGGCGTCTCGCACATCGCGCGCGATCGGGCCGGCCTGGTCGAGCGACGAGGCGTAGGAGACGATGCCCCAGCGTGAGCAGCGGCCATAGGTCGGCTTGATGCCGACGGTGCCAGTGAAGGCGGCTGGCTGGCGGATCGAACCGCCGGTATCGGTGGCAGTCGCACCGGCGCAGAGATGGGCGGCGACGGCAGCTGCGGAGCCGCCCGAGGAGCCGCCGGGTACGAGCTTCTCGTCGGAGCCCTTGGCCTTCCACGGGTTCACGGCGGGGCCGTAATAGGAGCTCTCGTTCGACGAGCCCATGGCGAATTCGTCCATATTCAGCTTGCCGAGCATGACGGCGCCGGCATCCCAGAGGTTCTGGGTGACGGTCGACTCGTATTTCGGCTTGAAGCCGTCGAGGATGTGGCTGCAGGCCTGAGTATGGACGTCGCGGGTGGCGAAAAGATCCTTCACACCGAGCGGGATGCCTTCAAGGACGCCGGCCTTACCTTCGGCGATGCGGGCGTCGGACGCCTTGGCCATGTCGCGAGCGACATCCGGGGTCACGGCAACGTAGGCGTTCAGCGCGCCATTCGCAGCCTCGATCGCCGAGAGATAGGCATCCGTCAGTTCGACGGCCTTGATCTCCTTGGCGGCGAGTTTCGCGCGGGCTTCGGCGATGGTGAGGCTGGTCAATTCGCTCATATCAGGTTCACTTCAAACTGTCGGCGGGCCAGCAGGCCCTCAAGAAACGGGAGGCGCTCTCAGGTTGCAGAAGGCGTCCTATTCGACGACCTTCGGCACCTGGAAGAAATTGCGATCGGTGGCAGGGGCATTGGCAACGATGTCCTCGGCCTTGTTGCCATCGGTGACGACATCCTGACGCTTCTTCATGGCCATCGGCATGACCGAGGTCATCGGCTCCACGCCTGTGACATCCACTTCGTTCAGCTGCTCAACGAAACCGAGAATGCCATTCAACTCCCCGGTCATGCGGGCTGCATCCTCTTCGCTGACAGCGAGGCGGGCAAGGCGCGCAACGCGCTTGACGGTAGCGAGGTCAACAGACATGGCATTCTCCGGATAAGCTGTTTTCTTCGCTATAATGGCCGTCAAGCGCTGAGGCAACGGGGTTTGTCAGACCTCGACGGTCGAGCCGGCCTGCGGGGCGACAACGCGGGTGCGCGTGCCGTCCATGCCGGCGACGAATTTTTCCGGCGTCTGGTCGATGATCGGGAAGGAGCCGTAGTGGCAAGGAATTGCCGTCTTGAAGTCGAAGAAGCGCTGGCAGGCGAGTGCCGCGACCGCACCGCCCATGGTGAAGCGGTCACCGATCGGCACGATGCCGATATCCGGCTGGTGCAGTTCGTTAATCAGCTTCATGTCGGAGAAAATGTCGGTGTCGCCCATGTGGAGGACCGAGGCCTCGTCATCGAAATGCATCATCAGGCCGTTGGCATTGCCAAGCGCGTGAGACACGCCGTCTTCGGTGATCTGGGCGGAGGAATGCAGCGCATTGGTAAAAGTCACCGTAAAGCCCTCGAAATGAATGGTGCCGCCGGTATTGCCCATTTCCAGCTTGTCGACGCCCTTGCTGCCGAGCCAGGCCGCGAGATCGGCATTGGCAAGCACGGTTGCGCCGGTTTCCTTGGCCAACTGCACGGTGTCGCCCACATGGTCGCCATGGCCGTGGGTCAGCAGGATATGCGTGATGCCCTTGGTCATGTCCTTCCGGTCGAGACCGGCAAAACCCGGATTGTGGGTCAGGAAGGGGTCGATGAGGATCGAGGCCTTGGCCGAGTCGAGGCGGAAGGCGGCATGGCCGAGCCAGGTGATTTTCATGATGTCAGTCTCCGGTCTTGAAATGTCGGTCGGAATATATGGCAAGCCGGGCCTTCGGCAACGGGGCGTCGAGTTGCCTCGCCGGTCCGGACGGTTTAAGCGACGAGCATGACAGCCGTAGCGCTGAGTGCAAGAAAGGAACGACCATGGCCGATGACGACTACGTGTATGACGAGGCGACCGGCGAATGGCGTCCCGCCTCCGAAATCGCGGCAGCGGCCGCGGCCAAGCCGGTTGCCCGTGATGCCTCCGGAACCGAACTTGCCGATGGCGATTCGGTGGTGCTGATCAAGGACCTCAAGGTGAAGGGCGCCGGCCAGACCCTGAAGCAGGGTACCGTGATCCGCTCAATCCGGCTGACCGACGACCCGGAGCATATCGACTGCAAGCATGAGGCTATCAAGGGCCTGGTGCTCAGAACCGAATTCGTGCGCAAGCGCTGATCAGCGGAAGAAGGGCAACATGGCGACGCTGACGATCGAGGAACTGGCAGAGCGGTTGAAACCCGGCGAAGCGATTGCCGGGCTCGACCTCGGCACCAAGACGATCGGGCTGTCTGCCTCGGATCTCGGCCGGCGCTTTGCCACCCCTCGCCCTGTGATCAAGCGGGTGAAGTTCACCCAGGATGCGCAGGTCCTGCTGTCGTTCGCGGCCAAAGAGAAGATCGCCGCCTTCGTCATCGGCCTGCCGGTCAACATGGACGGCTCATCGGGCCCGCGTGTGCAGGCGACGCGCGCGTTCGTGCGTTCGATGTCGGAAAAGACTGACATTCCCTTCATCTACTGGGACGAGCGGCTGTCGACGGTCGCGGCAGAACGGGCGCTGCTCGAAATGGACGTCTCGCGAGCCAAGCGCAGCGAGCGGATCGATTCCGCCGCTGCGAGCTTCATTCTTCAGGGGGCGCTGGACAGGCTCTCGGCGCTTGCCCGCACTTCAGACGATTCCGCCGACTTTTCCTGACGCGCGGTCCACCAGGCCTTGATCTGCTTGCGGCGGCGGAAGGCGATGATGGCGAACAGGATCAGACTGTCCACGATGATTGCCCGCAGAACCAGCGGCGGGATGGTTTCTGGTGCGATGCCAAGGACGTTACCGTAGATCTGAAAGACGAGATCGTGGGCGTCGCGAGTCAGCATGAAGATACCGAAGCTCATGTCGTAATAGGACAGACCGTACCAGGCGCCCAGGATCGTGATGGGCAATGCCCACAAGAGCAGAAGTGTCTTCATGTCGTTTCCGCCTTTCGATCGAACGACAAATCATTTGCCGCCGGCCAGCTTTCCACCAGCCATTTCAGCGACGCCATCGCAGTGAGCACGACCGTCGGAACGGCGATGTCGAGCGCCAGCCCCGAGAAAAACACCATCATCATGATGGTTGCCATCGGTCGTGCCACAAGCGCGTCCGTCACCACTCAACCCTTTAACGTCTGTCCCACCCAAAAGGTGGCCCGATCGCCGCCAGGGCGCAACGTAAACCATTTGTTAAGGTTAACGGCGCCTGTGGATGAAGCGTTTCAGACACTTGGCCGAAAATGTCGCGAAGACACGATTTCCGATTGTTTGCACGGGGTTTGGGGGCTACCCCTCGCCTGCCCGCCATCCTGGACCCGCCATGCTCATTATCTTCGAAAGCATCCTTCCGATCTTCCTGCTCGTGATTCTCGGCGTGATGCTGAAGCGGACGTCACTGATCAACGAGAGCTTCTGGAGCGGGCTCGAGCAATTCGGATACTTCGTGCTTTTCCCGGCCCTGCTCTTTCAGACCCTGTCCACCACGGATTTCTCCTCGATGAACAGCGGTGGCATTGGCTTCGTTTCGCTGCTGGCGGTCTGCGTCATGACAACGCTTGTGCTGGCAATGTGGCCGCTACTGCGTGGTCGAGGTATGGCAGGCGCGACCTATACATCGGTGTTTCAGACCTCGACTCGCTGGAATGGCTTCATGGCGCTGGCGATTGCGGAGAAATTGACGGGTGAGACGGGGCTTGCGGTCATCGCCATCATCATGGCGTCGATCATCGTGCCGCTCAATCTGATCAATGTCGGCGTACTCGTATGGTTTTCGGGCGAAAGCCGGGGGCTGAAGACCTTCGTGATCCGCATCATGACGAACCCGATCATCATCGGGGCTGCGCTTGGCGTCGGCGTCAACCTTTCCGGAGTGACTGTCTATGCGCCTGTCATGACGGCGGTGGATCTTGTCGCCAGCGCCTCGCTCGGTCTGGGTCTGGTGACGGTTGGAGCAGGACTTCGGATTGCCGATGCCCTGAAGCCGCAACCCAGTGTCCTTCTGACACTGGTGTTCAAGCTCGCCGTGTTTCCAGCGGTCGCCGTCGGGCTCGCCCTGGCCTTCGGCTTTTCGGGGGACATCGTGGTAATGATTGCACTGGGAGCCGCCGTCCCTACGGCCATGAACGGCTACGTGCTGGCCAAAAAGATGGGCGGCGACGCCGATCTTTATGCGGCAGCGGCCACAGTGCAGACAGTCGCCGCCTTCTTCACCATTCCGTTCGTGCTTTATCTGACCGCTCAAGTGGCCGGCGGGTAAAGCAGATCCAGGACGTAGCGGGAATCGAAGCGCGCATCGAGCACGCCATAGGTATGGCGCCAGCCACCCGCGAGGCGTGATTCGAGGAAGGCATCGGCAATCTTCCCGGCGCCCAGTCGATAGAGCTCGGCGGCACCGGCCGCGAGCGCCAGCTGCTCGATCAGCAGACGGCCGGCGGCCTCGTCACGTTCGGCGAGTGCGGTTGCCGCGCGCAAGACTTCGACGGTCTTCTTGCCGGAGGGGCCGAGATCGCGCTCAAGGCCGGCGAAGAGGGTCTCGAAGAGATCCTTGCCACGGCTCAGCACGCGCAGGACATCCAGCGCCATGACGTTGCCGGAGCCTTCCCAGATCGCATTGACCGGGGCTTCGCGATAATGGCGAGCGATCGGGCGCTCCTCGACATAGCCGCTGCCGCCGATGCATTCCATGGCTTCATAAATCAGCGATGGCGCTATCTTGCAGATCCAGTATTTCGCGACCGGCGTCATCACGCGGGCATAGGCCGCATCGACAGGGTTTTCCCGCGCCTTGTCGAAGCTGTCGGCGAGGCGGAAGGCAAGTGCCGTGGCTGCGGCGACGTCCAGCGCCATGTCCGCTAGAACACGCGTCATCATCGGCTGATCGACGAGATTCTTGCCGAAGACCATGCGGCCACGAACGTGGTGTACGGCCTCCGCCATCGACGCACGCATCATGCCGGCAGACGAGAGAGCACAGTCGAGACGGGTCAGCGTCACCATGTCGAGGATGGTGCGCACGCCGTCGCCCGGGGTGCCGAGCAGGAAGCCGAAGGTCTCGGCGAACTCGACTTCCGAAGAGGCATTGGAGCGGTTGCCGAGCTTGTCCTTGAGCCGCTGGAATTCCAGGCCGTTCGCGGACCCGTCTTCGAGGAGACGGGGCACGAGAAAACAGCCCATGCCATCCTTGGTCTGTGCGAGCATGACGAAGGCATCGCTCATTGGCGCGGACATGAACCACTTGTGGCCCGCAAGGCGATAGATCCCCTCGCCCACCCGTTCGCCGGTCGTGGTATTGGCGCGCACATCCGTGCCACCCTGCTTTTCGGTCATGCCCATGCCGATGGTGACGGCACTCTTCTGCATCGGCGGCTTGTTGCTGCTGTCATATTTGCGCGACAGGATGCGCGGCGTCCATTCCTTCTGAACGGCCGGAGAGGCGACGAGAGCTGCAACCGAGGCACTGGTCATAGTGAGCGGGCAGAGATGGCCCGATTCGAGCTGGGCCGTCAGGAAAAAGCGGACGGCGCGTGCCTTGTGCTCATGGCCACGTGCTTCCGGCGCATTTTCCCAGACAGAAGAATGCAAGCCCGAGGCCATCGACCGGCGCATCAGGGCATGCCAGGCCGGATGGAATTCGACAACGTCGAGACGTTCGCCACGCACGCCGTGGGTTCTGAGCTGCGGCGGGCTGGCATTGGCCATGCGCGCCAGTTCTTGGGCT
Organism: Allorhizobium sp.; assembly: GCA_046294755.1. Taxonomy (GTDB): domain Bacteria; phylum Pseudomonadota; class Alphaproteobacteria; order Rhizobiales; family Rhizobiaceae; genus Allorhizobium. The sequence goes on from JBKBON010000018.1 coordinate 40,622, forward strand.
TCCGGCGAAGTGACGTATTTGCCGATGACGTCATATTCCTCGCGCAGCGGGCGCGACAGCGAGGAGGTCAGATCGACGAGCAACGGATCGGAGCGATAGGCATTGACGCCGGACCAGGGCTTGGGCTGATTCAGCGCTGCGAGTTTTTCTTCCGTCCGGTTCATCAATCTTGCCGATCTCGTGGGAGGCGCAGGTTGGATCCCCAACCCTTCGCCTTCGTAATGTCCATTGTGGTCGAAGCATCCAGGGCGCTGACAACGCCGGTGTTCCCTACCTTCTGTTCGCTCCTATTACATGGGGACCGCGCGTCAATCCACCTAGCATGTGCTTGCCCGGCCCGTTCCCACACTTTATAGACCGCGTGACATCTCAGGAGGACGTCCATGGTCTTCTTTCCCCATCGCCATCTCATCGGCATCAAGGGCCTTACCGAGCAGGACATCACGTTCCTTCTCGACAAGGCGGACGAAGCCGTCAAAATCAGCCGCCAGCGGGAGAAGAAGACTTCCACGCTGCGGGGCCTCACCCAGATCAACCTCTTCTTCGAAGCCTCGACGCGGACGCAAGCCTCTTTTGAGCTTGCGGGCAAACGTCTCGGTGCCGATGTGATGAACATGTCGGTCGGCAATTCCTCGGTGAAGAAGGGCGAAACGCTGATCGACACGGCGATGACGCTGAACGCGATGCGGCCGGATGTGCTGGTGGTGCGGCATTCCTCGGCAGGTGCGGCGGCGCTTCTGTCCCAGAAGGTTGCCTGCTCGGTAGTCAACGCCGGTGACGGACAGCATGAGCATCCGACCCAGGCGCTGCTCGACGCGCTGACCATCCGCCGCGCCAAGGGCAAGCTGTCGCGTATCATCGTGGCGATCTGCGGCGACGTTCTGCATTCGCGCGTGGCGCGGTCGAACATCCTGCTGCTCAACGCCATGGGCGCCCGTGTCCGCGTCGTGGCACCGGCGACACTTCTGCCGGCCGGGATCGCCGACATGGGCTGCGAGGTCTTCCACGACATGAAGGAAGGGTTGAAGGATGCCGACGTCGTGATGATGCTGCGGCTTCAGCGCGAGCGCATGTCGGGCTCCTTCGTGCCGTCGGTACGCGAATATTTCCATTTCTATGGCCTCGATGCCGAGAAGCTGAAGGCTGCCAAAGAGGATGCGCTTGTGATGCATCCGGGCCCGATGAACCGCGGCGTGGAGATCGCTTCGGAAGTCGCAGACGGCCCGCAGAGCGTGATCGAGAGCCAGGTCGAGATGGGGGTCGCAGTCCGCATGGCTGTCATGGAGACCCTGCTGGTGTCGCAGAACCAGGGACCGCGTTCGGAGGGAATGGGCGCATGAGAAAGCCTCTCGTTCTCAAGAATGTCCGGATCGTCGATCCCTCGCGCAAGCTGGAGGAAGTCGGCACCGTTATCGTCGGCCACGACGGGCTGATCCTCGCGTCCGGCGCCGATGCACAGAACCAGGGCGCACCTGATGGTGCCGAGATCCGCGACTGCCGCGGGCTGACGGCCGTTCCAGGCCTCGTGGATGCCCGCGTCTTCGTCGGCGAACCGGGGTCGGAGCATCGCGAAACGATTGCGTCCGCAAGCCGCGCGGCTGCGGCCGGTGGCATCACCTCCTTCATCATGATGCCGGAGACGGATCCGGTCATCGACGACATCGCGCTCGTGGAATTCGTCAAGAAGACGGCCCGCGATACCGCCGATGTCCACGTCTATCCGGCAGCGGCCCTGACGAAGGGTATGACCAGCGCCGAGATGACCGAAATGGGGCTCTTGCAGCAGGCCGGGGCGGTCGCCTTTACCAATGGCCGCTATGGATTGCACGACACGCAGGTGTTGCGCCGCGCGATGACCTATGCGCGCGAGTTTGGCGCGGTGATCGCGCTCGAAACACGCGAGAAGTATCTCGCGGCCAACGGCGTGATGAACGAGGGGCTGCTCGCGAGCTGGCTCGGTCTCGGCGGCATCCCGCGCGAAACCGAACTCATCCCGCTCGAGCGTGATCTCAGGATCGCGGCACTGACGCGAGCCAAGTATCATGCCTCGCAGATCTCGGTTCCGGAATCCGTCGAAGCGATCGAGGTCGCCCGCACGCGCGGCGCCAAGGTCACCTGCGGCATCTCGATCAATCACTTAAGCCTCAACGAGAACGACATCGGCGAATACCGGAGCTTCTTCAAGCTCTATCCGCCGCTGCGCTCGGAAGACGACCGCATGGCGATGGTCGATGCGCTGGCCAAGGGCAAGATCGACATCATTGTTTCCTCGCATGACCCGCAGGACGTCGACACCAAGCGCCTGCCCTTCGGCGAAGCGGCGGACGGCGCGATCGGGCTTGAGACGATGCTGTCGGCGGCGCTTCGTCTGCACCATGCCGGTCAGGTTCCGCTGATGCGGCTCATCGACGCCATGTCGACGCGGCCCGCCGAGATCTTCGGCCTTCCAGGCGGCACGCTGAAGCCGGGTGCGCCTGCCGATATCGCACTCATCGATCTCGATGAACCTTGGCTCGTGTCGCGCGACAGCCTCCTTGCGCGGTCGAAAAACACACCGTTCGAAGATGCCCGTTTCTCGGGCCGGGCCGTCGCGACCTATGTCGGCGGCCAGTGCGTCCACATGCTCTAAACTTCAGGGGACACGGATTACCATGATCGACTTTTCGTCTCTCGGCTGGGGCAATCTCGCCATCGTTCTCCTGTTCGGCTACCTGCTGGGCTCCATCCCCTTCGGTCTGGTGCTGACCAAGATGGCCGGCCTCGGCGACCTGCGTTCGATCGGCTCGGGCAATATCGGCGCGACCAACGTTTTGCGCACCGGCAACAAGAAGCTGGCTGCAGCGACGCTTCTTCTCGACGCGCTCAAAGCAACTGCGGCAGCGCTGATCGCCCATGCGGTGTTCGGGCATAACGCGGCGCTGTTCGGGGGCTTCGCCGCCTTCATCGGCCATCTCTTCCCGGTCTGGCTCGGTTTCAAGGGCGGCAAAGGTGTCGCGACCTATATCGGCACGCTGCTCGGCGTGGCTCCGGTGATGGTGCTCGTCTTCGCTGTCGTCTGGCTATCGGTTGCGTTCATCACGCGCTACTCTTCGTTGTCCGCCCTCGTCGCCACACTTGTCATTCCGGTTGTATTGTGGATACTTGGGGTTGAAGAGGCCGCGCTCGTCACGGCAGTCATGACCGTCATTACCTATTGGCGTCACAAAGAGAACATCGAGCGGCTGATCGCGGGAACGGAAAGCAAGATCGGCAAAAAGGGCTAGAGGAAAGCCATGGTGTCAGGCAGCGCAAGACGGAAAGGGATTGCGCTGACGGACCGCCAGAGGATCGCTTGGCTCAGGCTCATTCGCAGCGACAATGTCGGCCCCGCCACCTTCCGGGACCTGATCAACCATTTCGGCTCAGCGGAAGCTGCGCTGGATGCCCTTCCCGAACTTTCCAGGCGCGGTGGCTCCACGCGCAGCATCCGGATCGCAACGATTGCAGATGCCGAACGCGAGATCGAAACCGCTCATCGTCTCGGCGCCTGCTTCATCGGCATTGGCGAACCAGACTATCCCCCGGCGCTCCGACAGATCGATGCGGCCCCTCCCCTGATTGCGGCCAAAGGTGATCTCAGTGTCGCCACCCTGCCTGCGGTCGGCGTGGTTGGCTCGCGCAACGCTTCGATCAGCGGTGCGAAGTTCGCGGCCATGGTGGCAAAGGAGATTGGTCGAGGCGGCTATTCGATTGTGTCGGGCCTCGCGCGTGGCATCGATGCGGCCGCCCATCGTGCGAGCCTGGAGACGGGCACGGTTGCGGCAATGGCTGGCGGACTCGACCAGCCTTACCCACCGGAGAACATCGATCTGCTCGACCAGATTTGCAGCGGCCGTGGCCTAGCCATATCGGAAATGCCGTTTGGCTGGGAACCGAGAGCGCGTGACTTCCCGCGCCGCAACCGGCTGATCGCGGGGATGGCGCTGGGTGTCGTCGTGATCGAGGCGGCTGCCCGATCCGGGTCGCTGATCACCGCACGACTTGCCGGCGAGTTCGGACGACTGGTTTTTGCGGTGCCCGGCTCACCGCTCGATCCGCGATGCGAGGGGACCAACGGGCTGCTGAAGGACGGGGCGACGGTCACGACCAAGCCGCAGGACGTGCTGCAGGCATTGGCGCCGATCTCGGAAGTCGATCTGTTTTCGCCCAACGAGGCGGACGAGCCCAAGGAGGAGGAAGTCGGAGAACGCCCTCTGGCCCCGCCGCCGAATGACGATGAGCGGCTCATCATCGTGCAGGCTCTCGGACCCACTCCGGTCGAAGTCGACGACATTATCCGTCATACCGGTCTGCCGGCATCGTCCGTCTATCTTGTCCTGCTCGAACTGGATATCGCCGGTCGGCTAGAGCGGCATGCGGGTGGCTTTGTCTCGTTGAGCATGCTGGATTGACAGCGAACGACGACCGGATTGGACGTCACCCGCTTCCACATAGGCCATCTCGATCAGGTAGCAGAGCATCTCGGCCCCTTCATTCTCCGCAACCAGCCGCAGCTCCGCGAGCATCTGGCGGATGTATGCGATGTTCTCCATTGTGCGGTTTCCGCGACCATTCGTCTCGACTGTGTCTCGTGCCATCGCTCTCGTCCGTCACCCGCAGAGGCCGGTGCAACCTGACCTCGCAATCCCTAAGGAAAATACAATAGAGCATTTATCTCAGATTGCAATCTACCTAACATCTCCTACAGGTTGCATTCCGTTGTACTGTCGGAAAATCCGCCCCGCCTCTTGACCGCAGGCGTTTCGCCCTCCATGTCGGAAAACCGTGTTCCGAAGACGGTGGTGCGGTGCCGCTGATCGGATGCGTTGAAGGTATAGTTGTCCAATGAACGTCGTAGTCGTAGAATCCCCGGCCAAGGCCAAGACGATCAACAAGTATCTGGGTTCCGGATACAAGGTGCTCGCCTCGTTCGGCCATGTGCGCGATCTGCCGGCCAAGGATGGCTCCGTTCTGCCTGACCAGGATTTCGAGATGTTCTGGGAGGTCGATACGGCCTCGCAGAAGCGCATGAAGGATATCGCCGATGCGGTGAAGTCCTCAGACGGCCTGTTTCTCGCAACCGACCCGGATCGCGAAGGGGAAGCAATTTCATGGCATGTGCTCGACCTTCTGAAGAAGAAGAAGGTGATCGGCGACAAGCCGGTAAAGCGCGTTGTCTTCAACGCCATCACCAAGAAGGCCGTGCTCGATGCCATGGCCAATCCGCGCGACATCGACACGCCGCTGGTCGACGCCTATCTCGCCCGCCGAGCGCTCGACTATCTCGTTGGCTTCAATCTCTCTCCCGTTCTCTGGCGCAAGCTGCCGGGTGCGCGCTCGGCCGGTCGCGTGCAGTCGGTGGCGCTGCGGCTGGTCTGCGACCGTGAAAACGAGATCGAGCGTTTCGTGCCGGAGGAGTACTGGAACATCTCGGCACTCCTTAAGACGCCGCGCGGTGACGAATTCGAGGCCAAGCTCGTTTCGCACCAGGGAAAGCGCATGCAGCGCAACTCGGTCACCAATGGCGAGCAGGCCAATGCGATCAAGGCATTGCTGGAGGGAGCGGCCTTTGCCGTCGACAGCGTCGAGGCCAAACCCGTCAAGCGTAACCCCGGCCCACCCTTCACCACCTCCACCCTGCAGCAGGCAGCATCCTCGAAGCTTGGCTTCTCAGCGTCGCGCACCATGCAGGTGGCGCAGAAGCTTTATGAAGGCATCGATATCGGCGGTGAGACCGTGGGTCTGATCACCTATATGCGTACCGACGGTGTGCAGATGGCCCCGGAAGCCATCGACGCCGCCCGTGCCACCGTGCTTGACCAGTTTGGTCCGCGCTACGTCCCGGAGAAGCCCCGCTTCTATTCGACCAAGGCGAAGAACGCCCAGGAAGCGCACGAAGCCATTCGTCCGACCGATTTCAATCGCTCGCCGGACAAGCTGCGGCGCTTCCTCGATGCCGACCAGATGCGCCTTTACGACCTGATCTGGAAGCGCGGCATCGCGAGCCAGATGGCCTCGGCGGAAATCGAGCGCACGACGGTCGAGATCCTCGCCGACAACAAGGGTGACAAGGCCGGCCTGCGCGCCGTGGGATCGGTCATCCGTTTCGACGGCTTCATTGCGGCTTATACGGACCAGCGCGAAGAAGGCGAAGCACCGGAAGATGGTGACGACGAAGAAGGTCGTCTGCCCGAGATCAATGCGCGCGAGGCGCTGGCCAAGCAGAAGGTCAATGCCAGCCAGCACTTCACCGAGCCGCCGCCGCGTTATTCGGAAGCCTCGCTGATCAAGAAGATGGAAGAACTCGGCATCGGCCGTCCCTCGACCTATGCGGCGACGCTGAAGACACTGAGCGACCGCGAATATGTGATCACGGACAAGCGCAAGCTGGTGCCGCATTCCAAGGGCCGGCTGGTCACGGCGTTTCTCGAGAACTTCTTCACGAAGTATGTCGAATACGACTTCACCGCCGATCTCGAGGAAAAGCTCGACAAGATTTCCGCCGGTGAGCTGAACTGGAAGGACGTTCTGCGCAACTTCTGGCAGGACTTCTTCGCCCAGATCGAAGACACGAAGGAACTGCGCGTCACCAATGTGCTCGATGCGCTGAACGAGGCGCTGGCTCCGCTCGTCTTCCCGAAGCGCGAAGACGGATCGGACCCGCGCATCTGTCAGGTCTGCGGTACCGGCAACCTTTCGCTGAAGCTTGGCAAGTATGGCGCCTTCGTCGGCTGTTCAAACTATCCGGAGTGCAACTACACCCGCCAGCTGACCTCCGAAGGTGGCGCGGAGGCAGAAGCCAACGGAAACAACGAACCGCGGGCGCTTGGCAAGGATCCGGTGACGGACGAGGAAATCACGCTGCGCTCCGGTCGCTTCGGGCCTTACGTCCAGCGCGGCGACGGCAAGGACGCCAAGCGTTCATCGCTGCCCAAGGGGTGGGCGCCGGCCGATGTCGACTTTGAGAAGGCTCTCTCCCTGCTCTCGCTTCCCCGCGACGTGGGTCCGCATCCGGAAACCGGCAAGATGATCTCGGCCGGCCTGGGCCGCTACGGACCCTTTGTCCTGCATGACGGAACCTATGCCAATCTCGAGGGCATTGAGGACGTGCTGTCTATCGGCATCAACCGTGCCGTCACGGTACTTGCCGAAAAGAAGGCCAATCCGGGTGGACGTGGCCGGACCGCAGCGGTCGCTCTGAAAGAACTCGGGGAACATCCTGACGGCGGCGCGATTACCGTTCGAGACGGTCGCTTCGGTCCCTATGTCAACTGGGGCAAGGTCAATGCCACCCTGCCGAAGGGCAAAGACCCGCAGGCGATCACCGTCGAGGAGGCGCTGGTGCTGATCGCAGAGCGTGCCGCCAAGGATGGCGGCGGCAAGACCAAGGCCAAGAAGGCCCCGGCCAAGACTGCCAAAGCAAAGTCGCAGGACGATGCCGAATCGAAGCCGAAGAAGACTGCTGCCAAGCCAAAGACGGCAGCGGCCAAGAAGGCGCCGGCAAAGGGCGCCGCGAAGGCGAAGACAGCAAAGAAGAGTGCGACTTGAGCAAGAGACACCGCGACCCCTCCGAACTCTCCGGCTCCGGCAACCGCAAGAGCCGGCGTGCGGAAGGTGCGGCCAAGGCGAAGGCCGGCAACCCGGCCGCCATCATCCATGGCGAGGTGCCGCCGCGCGACGTGCTCATGCAGTTCATCACCGACAATCCGGATCGCGCGTCCAAGCGCGAGATCGCCAAGGCTTTCGGATTAAAAGGCGAGCAGCGTGTTGAACTGAAGCAGGCGCTGAAGGATCTCGAAGACGACGGGCTCGTCCAGAAGAGCCGCAAGTCACTGACGCGACCGGGTGCCCTGCCCCCGGTAACCGTTCTCGATATCACCACGCGCGACAAAGATGGCGAATTGATCGGCCGACCGGCGGAATGGCCTGAAGAAGCGGGTGCGGCACCGGCCGTGCTGATCCGCCAGTCGAGTTCCGATCGTTCCAAGGGCAAGGCACCCGTCGGTGGGCTGGGCGACCGCGTGCTCGCCAAGATCTTCGCCAACAAGGACCGTACCGGTCCGGCCTATACGGCGCGCGTAATCAAGATCCTCGACCGTCATGTCGGCGCCGTGATGGGCGTCGTGCGCATGATGCCGGACGGCGGGGCCCGCCTGATGCCGATTGATCGGCGGGGCGAGGAGATGCAGATCGATGCTTCCGATATCGGCGAAGCCAAAGATGGCGATCTCGTCGAGGTGGAGGTCGGTCGTGCAGCGCGCATGGGCCTGACGCGGGCCAAGGTGCTGAGCGTCGTCGGATCGGTGGCCTCCGAAAAGGCGATCTCGATGATCGCCATCCATGCCCACGGCATTCCCCATATCTTCCCGCAATCGGTTATCTCGGAAGCGGAGGCTGCGAAGCCCGCCTCCATGTCGCATCGCGAGGACTGGCGCGACCTGCCGCTGATTACCATCGACCCGCATGACGCCAAGGACCATGACGACGCCGTCTATGCCGAGATGGACACCTCACCGGACAATCCGGATGGTGTGATCGTGACGGTCGCGATCGCCGACGTCTCCTATTACGTGCGACCGAAGTCGGCGCTGGACCGCGAAGCGTTGAAACGCGGCAATTCCGTTTACTTTCCCGACCGTGTCGTGCCGATGCTGCCGGAGCGGATCTCCAACGATCTCTGCTCTCTGCGCGAGGGCGTCGACCGGCCAGCCGTTGCCGTCCGCATGGTGTTCTCGCATGAGGGCCGCAAGGCAAGCCACACCTTCCACCGCATCATGATGAAGAGTGCGGCCAAGCTTTCCTACCAGCAGGCGCAAGCAGCCATCGACGGCAAGCCTGATGACAAGACCGGACCGCTGCTGGAGCCGATCCTTAAGCCGCTCTGGCATGCCTATGCGGTGATGAAGCGCGGGCGCGACCGCCGCCAGCCGCTTGAGCTCGACATGCCGGAGCGCAAGATCATCCTCAAGGAAGACGGCACCGTCGACCGGGTACATGTGCCGGAACGCCTCGACGCCCACAAGCTGATCGAAGAGATGATGATCCAGGCAAACGTCTCGGCTGCCGAGACGCTGGAGAAGAAGCGCCAGCCGCTGATCTACCGGATCCATGACGCGCCAGCGCTCGCCAAGCAGGAAGTGCTGCGGGAGTTTCTCGCAACGCTCGGCATGTCCTTGGTCAAGGGCGGCAACATGCGGTCCAATTCGTTCAATGGGATCCTCGCCAAGGCGCAAGACACGCCGCACCAGACGATTGTCAACGAAATGGTGCTGCGCAGCCAGAGCCAGGCGATCTACAGCCCCGACAATATCGGCCATTTCGGCCTCAACCTGATGAAGTATGCCCACTTCACCTCGCCGATCCGCCGGTATGCCGACCTGATCGTGCATCGGGCATTGGTGGGTTCGCTTGGCCTGGGCGAAGGCGGGATCACGCCGGACGAGGAGGCAAGCCTCGAGGACATCTCTGCGGAGATCTCGACTTTCGAGCGGCGCGCGATGGCCGCCGAGCGGGACACGATCAACCGCTTGATCGCGCATCACCTTGCCGGTCGCATCGGCGATGAGTTCGAGGGGCAAATTCGCGGCGTGACGAAGTCCGGTCTTTTCGTCGCCCTGCCGCAATTTGGCGCAGATGGCTTTGTCCCGGTTTCAACACTCGGCCGGGACTACTATATCTACGACGAAGCGCATCAGGCCCTGACGGGCGAAAAGTCCGGGCTCGGCTATCAGCTCGGCGATACCGTCGAGGTCAAACTGGTCGAAGCGGTACCGCTTGCCGGTGCGCTGCGCTTCGAAATGCTGAGCGAGGGGCGCAAGATGCCGACCGGCACGCGCTCCTTCCACAAAGCGGGACGGCGTGGCCAGAAGAAGCCGGGCACGCGCCCGCCGCGCTCCCGACGTTGACACATTTGCCCCGGAGGCAGCCCATGACCGCCCACCACACCCAAGCCTCAATAAAGTATGGCACCAGCGACAAGACAGAACGGCCGCTTGGGCGCTCGATCAAGCGCGGCATGCTGAACCAGTGCCCTGCCTGCGGGTCGGGCAAACTCTTCCGCAGCTATCTCAAGGTCGTGGACAACTGTGCGGCATGTGGCGAGGACTATCACCATCACCGCGCCGATGACCTGCCAGCCTATCTCGTGATCCTGATCCTCGGCCATGTTCTGGTCGGTGGATTCATGGCCACCGATCTCGTCTTCGAGCTGCCTGCCTGGGTACACTTCGCGATCTGGGCCCCTATCGGTATCGTGACTTCGCTCCTGGCGCTGCAGCCCATCAAGGGCGGAGTCGTTGGCCTGCAATGGGCTCTGCGTATGCACGGCTTCGGCGGCGAAACGGACGGCACCGAGCCGTCGTGACGGTATGCGTGCTTTTTGAATTCGTCACCTGACTTTGGTCTTTTGCCGGTAGGACTGAATTTTGCGGCAGACCCTGATTCGCGCCTTGCAGGCCAAGTTGCTTGACAGTCGCACCATTTCCAGTCTGAACATGCCGCGCCGATCATGGATGCCTGGGGAGCTCGTTCGAGAACATGCCATTGACGATGCCGACATCTTCCCCGCAGCCTACTGCTGTCCCACCCGAGGTGCAGACGGTTCTCGAGGTGAAAGATGTCTGAGACCAATGGGCTGAACGGTCACCGCGAGGAGATCCACTGGCCTTCGCTGGTTGCGGCAATCTCGGCAATCTCTGCGGTTGGTATCGCGATCGGCCTGGGCCTGCCGCTGCTCAGCATCATCCTGGAAAAGCGCGGCATCTCGTCGACCCTGATCGGCCTCAACTCCGCCATGGCCGGCATCGCCGCCATGGCTGCGGCACCCGTTACCACGAAGCTTGCTCATAAGCTGGGCGTCGTTCCGACCATGCTTTGGGCAGTCGTGCTTTCCGCCGTCAGTGCCGTCGGCTTCTATTATGCCAATGAATTCTGGATGTGGTTTCCGCTGCGCATCGTCTTCCACGGCGCAACGACCACACTCTTCATCCTGTCCGAATTCTGGATCAATGCGGCTGCCCCCTCACGCAAGCGGGGGCTGGTCATGGGCATCTATGCCACCATGCTGGCCGTCGGCTTTGCCTGCGGGCCCCTGCTCTTCTCGCTGATCGGCAGCGAGGGGCTGCTTCCCTTTGCTGTGGGAGCCGTCGCGATCTTGGCAGCAGCCATCCCGATCTACATCGCCCGCCACGAGAGCCCGGTTCTTAGCGAAAAGCCGGAGATGCACTTCTTCCGCTACATCTTCCTCGTGCCCACGGCGACTGTTGCGGTGTTCGTCTTTGGAGCGGTGGAAGCCGGCGGCCTGTCGCTCTTCCCGATCTATGCCACTCGCAGCGGCTTCACCGAGACACAGGCGGCGCTTCTGCTGACCGTCATGGGTATTGGCAACATGGTCTTCCAGATCCCGCTGGGGCTGCTCTCCGACCGTATGCGCGACCGACGGCTGCTCCTGTCCATTCTCGCAGCCGTCGGCCTTGCGGGTTCTCTGACACTTCCGTGGCTATCCGGTCACTGGCATCTCATGGCTGTGGTACTGCTGTTCTGGGGTGGCTGCGTGTCCGGTCTCTACACGGTCGGGCTCAGTCATCTGGGTTCCCGACTCACCGGGGCGGATCTGGCGGCGGCCAATGCCGCTTTCATCTTTTGCTATGCGGTCGGCACGGTCGCCGGTCCACAGGCAATAGGCGCCGCCATCGATCTTACGGGCAATGACGGTTTTGCCTGGGCTATAGCGGGATTCTTTGCCCTCTATGTCGTGCTTTCCCTGGGTCGCCTGCTTTTTAACCCGAAACGCACTTGACTTTTCAGGCGCGATTTGTAGTTTCGCGCCAGATTTGCCGTGGGCCTCGTTCGGTCGTCCACGGCTTCGTTTATTAGAGGCAGGACGACCATGGCCAAGGCTACAACCATCAAGATCAAGCTTCTGTCGACGGCTGACACGGGTTTCTTTTACGTGACCACGAAGAACAGCCGTACCATGACGGACAAGATGACGAAGACCAAGTACGACCCGGTTGCTAAGAAGCATGTCGAGTTCAAGGAAACCAAGATCAAGTAAGACTTGATCCTGGGTTTCTCAAAAAGGCGTGCCGCTTCCTGCGGCGCGCCTTTTTTTTTGTGGCTTAATCGACCTCAGCTCGCCAGACGCCCAAACGAAAAACACCGGTCTCCTTGCGGAAACCGGTGTCAGATCAGGGGGTCGGTCGGCATGCAACACGGCACGAGGAACCGCTTTTACGTCACACACCAACCGACCGACCCCACGACCCAGGAGATGCGGCGGACCTGAGCATCATGGGGTATCTAAAACCTCCGAAGAGGCCTTGTTCGATGGCTGCAAGTTCTCTCAAGTAGAGACAAAAATCAATAGTTTATTAACCGCTTGGTCAATCATCGCTGTAATATGGTTAAATCGGGAGCGCAGGAACTTTAGAACTGAAGGTGATAGTCAGTTCTACACACATTAATCATTGAGAATACCCTTAGTTATTCATTCCGAATATCAAGTCTATTTCAGCGCGACCGCATCTCAGTGCCGCCACGAGCCAGTCTCCGATCAAGAAGCTCAATCTAATATGCAGTTAAATACAAACCAAACCAAGCAGATGTCAGCCTGCATCTCCTGCATCGCTACAAGGCGATTTGAAGATTATTCCGATTGCAACAGATCAATTCGTTTGTAACTGCTCAAAATGCCAGCAACAGGTCGGCGCTTTATGCGCGACACCGGCCCAGATAAAACTGTGAACATCTTGCTCGTCTGGCGTTCGCGGGGATGGAGGGCCCACGAGCCTGCCGGGAGAGGTCATGCGGCAGCGGCGACGACCCTGTTGCGACCGGAATTTTTCGCCTCGTAGAGAGCGCGATCAGCCTGTTTCAACAGCTGTTCCGGCGTTTCGATTCCCGGACCCAGGGTGGCAATCCCCATGGATGCAGTCAGCATCAGGGGTGTTTCCCCCGAGCGAAGCTGGAAAGGCCGCGCCTCGATCATGCCCCGTAGCCGTTCGGCGACCGAAGCTGCGACTTCAGCCGACGTATCGGGCATGACGACAACAAATTCTTCACCGCCGAAACGGCAAGCGAGATCGGCGCCGCGCACGGTCGAGCGGATACGTCCCGCGAATTCTTTCAGCACCTCGTCCCCGGCGTCGTGACCATAGATGTCATTGACCTGCTTGAAGCGATCAATGTCGGTGATGCAGATGGTCAGCGGTCTGCCACGGACTTTTGCGCGGGCGAAGAGGGTACGCAGATGGGTATCGAGGTAACGGCGATTGTGAAGGCCTGTGAGGCCATCGGTCACCGCCAGTTCAATCGTCTGACGCAGGCTGTTGCGCAGCCGATCATTGTAGCGCTTGCGGCGGACCTGGGTGAGCGAGCGGGCAATGAGCTCATTGGGATCAAGCGGCCGGACGATGTAGTCGTTCACTCCGAGATCCAGGGCGCGGATGATCATCTGCTCATCCCCCTGCTCCGTGATCAGCAGAATCGGGATGAAGCGAGTCCGCTCCAGAGACCGGATCTGCGAGCAAAGCCGCAGGGGATCGTAGTCTTCCAGGTTACCATTGACGATCACGAGGTCGAAGGCGTTTTCTGCGGCCTCGAAAACGGCAGCCTGCGGGTCTGACATGGCCGACACTTCGGCGATCGGCTTGAGAGCCTTGATGATCCGTTCCTGTGAGGCGCCGCGGCTGTCGACCAGCAGGACCTGTGCCTGCTCTTCCAGGCGACCATCTTGCAGCTTCAGCATGTCATCGATTCCGGCCTGACGGGTCGTGTCATGGCGGACGCGGAGCTCGTCGGTCAGCGTCTTCAGCCGCACCAGGCTCTTGACCCGGGAGATGAGCTGCAGATCGTTGACAGGCTTGGTGAGAAAGTCATCGGCACCGGCCTTCAGGCCCCGCACACGATCCGAAGGCTGGTCGAGCGCCGTGACCATGACGACAGGAATGTCGGCGGTGCGCGGATTGGACTTCAGCCGCTCGCAGACCTCAAAGCCGTCCATCTCCGGCATCATGATGTCGAGCAGGATGACGTCGACCTGGGTGCGGTCGCAGATATCGAGGGCGTCGCGACCATTGCTCGCCGTCAGAACATCGAAATACTCCGCCATCAGCCGCGCTTCGAGCAGCTTCACATTGGCAGGAATATCGTCAACGACCAGGATGCGGGCAGTCATGGCACTTAATCCTCACGCATCTCCGAGATAGGTCTTGATCGTTTCGATGAATTTGGGCACCGAAATCGGCTTGGAGACGTAGGCTTCGCAGCCCCCCTGGCGGATTCGTTCCTCATCGCCCTTCATGGCGAAAGCGGTGACGGCGATCACCGGAATGACATGCAAATCGGGATCGTCCTTCAGCCATTTGGTCACTTCGAGGCCCGAAACCTCTGGCAATTGAATGTCCATCAGGATCAGATCGGGTTGGTGGCGGCGCGCAAGATCCATGGCCTCCATGCCATTTCGGGTCTGCACCGTTTCATAGCCGGACGCCTCGATCAGATCGCGGAAGAGCTTCATGTTGAGCTCGTTATCTTCGACAATCATCACCTTTTTCGGCATTCATCCGGTCCCTTGTCCCGCGCAAATGGCTTCCACAGTCATGAATTCCTGGCGCGGGTTGCTTCTTCCGTCACCAAGCAAGCTAGTGCAATTTGGTTTCGAAATCGGTAATTTGCCAGAGCAACAGGAAAAGACTTTATGAAAAACAGAGATATACCGGCCGATGCCGAAGCCACTGCGGTTGCCGTGCTCGGCTGGCTTGCCAATGAGCCGGACATGCTGTCGCGCTTTCTGGCGCTGTCAGGCGTCCAGCCAGGGCAATTGCGGCAGGCCGTGAACGACCCCGCATTTCTGGCCGGCATGCTGGAATTCCTCATGCAGCACGAGCCGACGCTGATGGCGTTTTGCGCGGCAACGGAAAGCAAGCCGGAATCGGTGGTCGAGGCCTACCACCGCTATGCGGGCCCGAGCGTCGATTCGGTCGACTTCTGATGCTGACCGATCTCGATCACATGAGTCTGGGCGACCGTCCGCTGGTCGTCTGCGATATAGACGACGTCGTCTTGCAGTTTGCCACGCCGTTTGAAGCCTTTCTGGAAACCCGGGGCCATCGACTGCTGCCACGCTCCTTCAAGCTCACCGGCAACATCGTCACGGGCGCGGACGAAACAGCCGTTGAAGCACCGGCGGTAAAGGCCCTGATCGACGCGTTCTTCCTTGAGCAGGAGCGCTGGCAGACACCGTTTGCCGATGCCGTGGACAGTCTTCACGCCCTGGGCGCGGATTGCGACCTCGTCTTCCTGACCGCCATGCCGCCACGCCATGCCGAGGTGCGGCGCAGACTGCTCGACCAATTGACGCTTCATTTCCCAATGATCGCCACGGAAGATGCCAAGGGACCGATGGTGGCAAGGTTGCACCGACAGAGACCCCTGCCCGTCGCCTTCGTCGATGACATGGTCCACAATCTGCACTCCGTCGGGCAGCATGTGCCGAATTGCCTGCTGGTCTATCTTCCTCCGCCGCTGGAGATCTTCCGCTTTGCGCCCGATCCACACGAGACCGTGCGCCGCGTATCCACCTGGCCAGAGGCGGCCAGACTCATTCGCTCACACGTCGGTGGTTGAGCGATCACCTCGCTTGCCTCATCCCTCTGCGCGGAATATGGTTGCCATGTTCAACCTTTGTTCCTGCCATGACCCGCGCCGCCCCAGTTCATCCCGGCTTCTGTCGCGACTGCCTGACCGGGCAGGCAGAGGGCCTGCGCCGATGCCGCTCCTGCGGCAGCCCGAGGTTGGTCTATCATCCGGAACTCTTTGATCTTTCGATTGCACATATCGACTGCGATGCCTTCTATGCCGCGGTGGAGAAGCGGGATAATCCCGAACTCGTCGACAAGCCGGTCATCATCGGCGGAGGCAAACGCGGGGTCGTCTCCACCGCCTGTTATGTGGCGCGCATTCATGGGGTGCGCTCGGCCATGCCGATGTTCAAGGCGCTGGAAGCCTGCCCGCATGCCGTCGTCATCAAGCCGGACATGGAAAAATACGTGCGCGTAGGGCGCCAGATCCGCTCGATGATGGAAGAGTTGACGCCCCTGGTACAGCCGATCTCCATCGATGAGGCCTTTCTCGACTTGAGGGGCACCGAACTGTTGCATCACGACCCGCCTGCACGGGTGCTCGCCCGGCTTGCCCGCCGGATCGAGGAGGAGATCGGGATCACGGTTTCCGTTGGGCTTTCCTATTGCAAGTTCCTGGCCAAGGTGGCTTCCGACCTGCAAAAGCCGCGCGGCTTTTCGGTTATCGGCGAGGCGGAGGCTCTGACGTTCCTTGCCGACAAGCCGGTGACGATGATCTGGGGCGTCGGCAAGGCGTTCGCCGCGACGTTGCAGGCCGACGGTATCCGCACGATCGGTCAGTTACAGGTGATGGACGAGACAGACCTGATGCGCCGCTACGGCTCGATGGGCCAGCGCCTCGCGCGTCTGGCCCGCGGCATCGACGATCGCACCGTGCATCCCAATGATCCTGCCAAGAGTGTATCGGCAGAGACGACATTCTTCGATGACATTCACCGCTTCGACGATCTCGTGGTGCATCTGCGCGCCCTTTCGGAAAAGGTCGCGTGGCGACTGAAGCGGCACGAGATCGCGGGGCAGACTGTGGTCCTTAAGCTCAAGACATCGGATTTCAAGCTGAGGACGCGCAACCGGCGGCTCGATGATCCGACGCAGCTTGCCGACCGGATCTTCAGGACCGGGCTCGCCTTGCTGGAGAAGGAGACGGATGGGACGAAGTTCCGGCTGATCGGGATCGGCGTCAGCGATCTCGGGGACCCTGCTCTTGCCGACCCTCCCGACCTCGTCGATGAACAGGCTGGCCGCCGAGCGGCGGCAGAAGCCGCCATGGACAAATTGCGCGACAAGTTCGGCAAGGGTACGGTACAGACCGGCTATACCTTCCCCTCCAAACGATAGGGCATTTCGTGACGCATGCGGGCATCGGCATCAGCAAGGGCAACCTCCCTCGCCGACAGGGCAGCCAGAGCGGTCGCCTGAGGCTGTTGCGGACGACTGCTGCCTACCGGCGCACGCGGCGCAATGACCTAATGCTCGGCGCCATCCTGGCCTTTGTTGCAGGCGCGATGAATGCCGGCGGGTTCCTGGCGATCGGGCACTATACGTCACATATGACCGGCATTGTCTCATCGCTTGCCGACAATCTTGCCCTGGGCCTCTTCGGCCCCGTCGGAGCGGGCCTCGCCCTCCTGGTCTGCTTCACGCTTGGCGCCGCCTGCTCCGCGGTCCTGATCAACTGGGCGCGCCGGCATGCGAAACGGCAGCAATATGCTTATCCGCTGGCGCTTGAATCCGGGGTGCTGATCGCCTTTGCCGGGATCGGCACCGTCGTGCCCCCAGCGCTCGCGGCCACCGTGACGGCGCTCCTCCTGTGCTTCGTGATGGGCCTGCAGAATGCGACGATCACGAAGATATCCGGCGCGCGCATTCGCACGACCCACCTGACCGGCATGATCACGGATGTGGGGATCGAACTGGGCAAGCTCTCTTATCGCGGTGTCGCGCGACTGCTCGACCACCCCCCGATCGACGCGGACGGCCGGAAGCTGGGTATCCTGCTGCCGATTGTCGGCATGTTCTTTTTCGGTGGGCTCGTCGGGGCTCTCGGGTTCAAGCATATCGGCCATGCCTTTTCCCTGCCGATCGCCGCCCTGCTGCTCGCGGTAGCCTCACCGCAGTTGCGGCCGCGCCCGAGCCTTTGACGCATACGCATCCGTGTGACATCTGTGGACAGCTGATCACAGCCACGTGACAGCGCCGAACCTCAGGCTTTCACGAAACTTTTCTTAAACATCGTCTCATACACTTCGGACGTTCAGTTTTGCGTTTCAAGTGGTCGACCATGTTCCAGCGTTTCGTCCTCGCCTTCAGCTTCACCCTTATGGCCAGCACGGCGCTTGCCGCAGATGGCCCCTTGCAGATCTTCGTATCCAAGGCGGATCAGACTTTGACCGTCTATGACGGAGACGCGATCATCGCGACCTCAAAGGTGTCGACGGGCAAACCGGGCCATACGACGCCTTCCGGCATCTTCTCGATCCTGGAAAAGCGCAAATATCACGAGTCCAATCTCTACTCGAACGCGCCAATGCCCTTCATGCAGCGGCTCACCTGGTCTGGCATTGCCCTGCATGAGGGGAAGGTCCCGAATTATCCGGCCTCCCATGGCTGCGTCCGCCTGCCGAACGGTTTTGCCAAGACGCTCTTCCAGATGACCGAGCGCGGCGCGCATGTCATCATCACCGATCATCCGGTGGCGCCGAGGCCGGTGCAGCACACCAACCTTTTCACTCCGAGACTGGCAGTTGATGACGGCGGCCTTCTCTCGGATGTCGAATTGCGCCCCACCCGGGTCGAGGCCAGTCTGAAACCAGTCGAAGTGGCGATGAACTCCGTGTCGCCGCGCAGTGGTGCAGAGGCCAAGCTAGTCATCGAGGAACCGCCCCCGCTGCGGATTCTGATTACCCGACGCACGCAGCGCGAGGTAACGACCGACGTCCAGCGACTTCTGAACAAGGTGGGCTTTGACGCCGGCATTGAGGATGGACTTCTGGGTACGCAGACGATTGCGGCGATCAGGGCCTTCAAGGAGAAACACGCAGTCGAGAAGGACGGCGAGATTTTGTCGAAGGCTTTCCTGTCCGTCCTCTACAAGGAGGCCGGCGAGGATCATCCGCCGACGGGCCAGTTGATGATCCGACAGAAGTTTCAGCCGCTTTTTTCGGCGGCCGTCGACATCAAGGACCCGGAGAAAGCACTGGGCACGCATTTTCTCGAGGCATCGTCCGTTGATCGCTTCAAGCGCAAGGCCAACTGGCGTGGCGTGACGCTGGAGGACCACTTGCCGGCGTCCACCCAGAAGCGACTGGGCATCTCCGTGCCCGCCGACGACCCCGCGGCTTTCACCGTGGAAGCCGCACTGACACGCATCGTCATGCCCGACGAGTTGCGTGCCCGGATCGAGACCATGCTCAGCGAAGGTTCATCGATCACGATTTC
Source organism: Allorhizobium sp. (assembly GCA_046294755.1). Lineage (GTDB taxonomy): Bacteria > Pseudomonadota > Alphaproteobacteria > Rhizobiales > Rhizobiaceae > Allorhizobium. Next base: position 59,719 of record JBKBON010000018.1, read on the forward strand.
CGACACGGGGATCGGCCCCGAGACCGGAAGCGGCACCGACTTCATCACCGTGACACGGGCGAAGCCGAAGGCCTGATCGTCACACCAGTTCGACGTCGAGAACACCCGGCGTCGAGCGCATCGCAGCCGCGATCTCCGGGGAGATGCGGAAGCGTTCGGTGAGTTCGACCTCGATTTCCCGCTGGCCCTCGTCCTTGATCACGATGAAGGAGACGAGGCCGTCGCCTCGGGCATTGAGGTGCGCGGCGACGGCGCGCAACGGACCGGAATCCCGCACATACACGCGCATGGCCTTCTGCATGCGGATCGACTGCTCCTCCAGGGACTGTGCCGTCTGAATGCGCAAACCGATACCCTCGGGGCGTTCCTCGGCCTGGACTGTCAGAACCAGCGACTTCCCGGCTTCAAGCAGATCGCGATACTGGTTGAGGCCTTCCGAGAAAAGAACGGCTTCATACTGGCCGGAAGCGTCCGAGAAGGTAACGATGCCCATCTTGTTGCCGGTGCGGGTCTTGCGCTCCTGGCGCGAGATGACAGTGCCGGCGAGGCGGCCGGCCGAGGCGCCCTGCTTCACCGCCATGGAAAAATCCGCGAAATTCTGGACGCGCAACTTGTCGAGAAGATCCCTGTAGGCGTCGAGTGGATGGGCGGAAAGATAGAAGCCGAGTACCTGGAATTCGCGCATCAGTTTTTCCGACGACAGCCAAGGCGTATAAGGCGCAAAGGCAATCCGCTCAGGACCGCTCGCGCCACCGGAGCCGAACATGTCGGACTGACCGCTGACGGCATTTTCCTGCGCCCGCTGGGCATAGCCCATGATCCGGTCGATGCTGCCCACGAGTTCGGCGCGGTCGCGACCGAAGCAGTCGAAAGCGCCGGCGGCGATCAGGCTTTCGAAGACACGGCGGTTGATCTGCTTGGGATCGATCCTGAGGCAGAAATCCTCGATGCTCTCGAAAGGCTTGTCGCCGCGCACCTCGACAATGTGCTCGACAGCGCCCTCGCCGACGCCCTTGATGGCGGCCAGAGCGTAATAGATCCGGTTCGGGCCGGTCTGGAAGTGGCGATAGGAGGTCTGGACCGAGGGCGGCACCACTTCAATGCCAAGGCGCCCGGCGTCCTGGCGGAAGTCCACCAGCTTTTCAGTGTTGGACATATCGAGCGTCATCGACGCGGCGAGGAACTCGACCGGGTAATGCGCCTTCATGTATGCCGTCTGGTAGGAGACGATGGCATAGGCTGCGGCGTGCGACTTGTTGAAGCCGTAGTTGGCGAATTTGGCGAGAAGCTCGAAGATGTTGTTCGCCTGGGGCTTCGAGACGCCGTTCTTCATCGCGCCATCGACGAAGCGGACCGACTGCTGGTCCATCTCCGCCTTGATCTTCTTACCCATGGCGCGGCGCAAAAGGTCAGCTTCGCCGAGCGAGTAGCCCGACAGAACCTGGGCGATCTGCATGACCTGTTCCTGGTAGACGATAACGCCCTGGGTTTCCTTCAGCAGGTAATCGATCTTCGGATGGATCGACGCGATCTCTTCCTCACCATGCTTGCGGGCATTGTAGACCGGGATGTTCTCCATCGGGCCCGGGCGGTAGAGAGCTACCAGCGCGATGATGTCCTCGATACAGTCGGGACGCATGCCGATCAGGGCCTTGCGCATGCCGGCGCTTTCCACCTGGAAGACACCGACCGTTTCGCCGCGCGAGAGCATTTCGTAGGTCTTGACGTCATCGAGCGGGATGGCCGCGAGGTCCACCTTGATGCCGCGCTGCTCCTCTACGAAATCCACCGCCGTCTTCAGGACCGTCAGTGTCTTCAGGCCAAGGAAGTCGAACTTCACCAGACCGGCCTGTTCAACCCATTTCATGTTGAACTGGGTAACCGGCATGTCCGAGCGCGGATCGCGGTACATCGGCACCAGCTTCGACAGCGGACGGTCGCCGATGACGATGCCGGCGGCGTGTGTCGAGGCGTGGCGATACAAGCCCTCGATCTTCTGGGCGATCTCAAGCAGGCGCGCGACAACCGGCTCTTCGGCAGCCGCCTCCTGCAGCTTGGGCTCTTCCTCGATCGCCTTGGAAAGCGGCGTTGGATTGGCCGGGTTGTTGGGCACGAGCTTGCAGATCTTGTCGACCTGACCATAGGGCATTTCGAGCACGCGCCCGACGTCACGCAGCGCAGCACGGGCCTGCAGCGATCCGAAGGTGATGATCTGCCCCACCTGCTCGCGGCCATATTTACGCTGAACGTACCGGATGACCTCTTCGCGGCGCTCCTGGCAGAAGTCGATGTCGAAGTCGGGCATCGAAACGCGCTCTGGATTGAGGAAGCGTTCGAACAGCAGTGAAAAGCGCAAGGGATCGACGTCGGTGATGGTCAGGGCATAGGCGACGAGCGAGCCCGCACCAGAACCGCGGCCGGGGCCGACCGGGATGTCATGCTGTTTCGCCCACTTGATGAAGTCCGAAACGATCAGGAAGTAGCCCGGGAACTTCATGCGCTCGATAACCGAGAGCTCGAATTCCAGCCGCTCGCGATAGTCCTTTTCTTCGTAGCCCGGCGCCATGCCAAGGGCGGCCAGACGCTGATCGAGGCCCTCCTCCGCCTGACGACGCAGTTCCAGCGCCTCCTCGCGCTCCGCCTCTTCCGGATCGTCGCTCCCGCCGGTGAAGCGCGGCAGGATAGGCTTGCGGGTATCGAGGACGAAGGAGCAGCGCCGCGCGATCTCGACCGAATTCTCAAGCGCCTCCGGCAGATCGGCAAACAGCTTCATCATGTCGGCCCGGCTTTTGAGGTAATGATCCGGGGTCAGGCGGAAGCGGTCGTCATTCGAGACGATGGCGTTATGGGCCACGGCCATCAGCGCATCATGGGCATCGTAATCGTCACGTCCCGGGAAAAAAGCCTCATTGGTGGCAACCAGCGGCAGGTCGTGCTCATAGGCGAGCTGAACGATGCGACGCTCGTGAGTGCGATCGTAGTCACCATGACGCTGGAGCTCGACATAGAGGCGGTCACCGAACAAGCGTTTCAGCGCCACCAGCCGGCTTAGGGCCTGCGCCTTGTGGCCGTCCTTCAACATCCGATCCACCGGTCCGCCACCAGCGCCCGTCAACAGGATCAGCCCCTCGGTTCCGCTCTCTTCGAACCATGAAAGCTTCACATGGGTCGGTTGCCCCGCATCGCCGCCGAGATAGGCCCGGCTGACGAGATCGACAAGGCGTTCATAGCCAGCCGCATTCGATGCCAGAACAACGACCGCCGGCAGATCCGGCAGGTGGCCGTTACCGCCACGCTTCTCGCCGGTGGAATCCTCCATATCGATCGACAGCTGGCAACCGATGATCGGCTGAATGCCGTCACCGAGCGCCTTCTGGGAGAACTCGAGCGCGACGAAGAGATTGTTGGTATCGGTGATCGCAATCGCCGGCTGCTCGTCGGCGACGGCCTTGCCGAGGATCTTCTTCAGCGGCAAAGCGCCCTCAAGCAGCGAATAGGCAGAGTGCACCCTCAGATGAACAAAACCGGGGCCTTCACCCGATTTACCTGACGTCTGCCCGCCGACGCTCACCTCGCCCATACCGCTTCAATCCCTGATTTCTGAATCGGTCGGGATTTTCGGACTTCGCGCGTGCGAAGTCCAGAAAGAAGTCGGCCGGCAAAGCCTTCCTCACCAGCTTTGCATCCAGCAATTTCAGAGCGCCATCATCAGCAGCGCCATGCTGGATACGAAAACGGCCATCGAGGCAAATGCAGCAACGTCACGAAGAATATCGGTCATGCGCGTCTCCTGTCTCTTTATGTTTTTATTTTGTTCTCTCCTTGTTCCATTGTCAACCCAAAAAAACCTATAGGCGCGGTGGAACAAATTCCGCCGAGGCTCAACAGGCTACAAAAAACGAAAGTGTGGTTAGACCTGGAGTTCGACGACCTTGCCATCCACAAGGGTGACGCAGCGATCCATGCGCCTCGCGATCTCGTGGTTATGTGTCGCGATCATCGCCGACAGACCGGATTGGCGGACCAGCGCCTCAAGCGCCGAAAAGACATAGCTTGCGGTCTCGGGATCGAGATTGCCGGTCGGCTCGTCTGCCAGCAGCACGAGCGGGGCGTTGGCGACAGCGCGGGCAATGGCCACGCGCTGCTGCTCACCGCCGGAAAGTTCAGCCGGCCGATGGTCGGCCCGATGGCCAACGCGCATGTAGTCGAGAAGTTGCTTGGCGCGCTCTGCGGCCTCTGCCTTGGTGAGACCGGCAATCAACTGCGGCATCATGACATTTTCGAGCGCCGAGAATTCCGGCAGCAGATGGTGGAACTGGTAGACGAAGCCGACCGAGTTGCGGCGGATCGCGGTGCGTTCCTCGTCGCCCAGCTCCTGACAGGCGACACCGCCAAGTGTCACCTCACCGCCGTTCGGATGCTCCAGCAGGCCCGCGACATGCAACAGGGTCGATTTGCCGGTGCCGGAGGGGGCCACCAGCGCGACCGTTTCACCGGTCCGCAGGGTGAAATCGGCGCCCTTCAGAATCGAAAGCAGGGTCTCGCCCTGACCATAGTGGCGATCGATGCCGGAGAGCGAGAGAACCACGTCTTTTGCCATGGGGTTCGGCATCCTCATTCGTAACGCAGGGCCTGGACCGGATCCAGGCGCGAAGCCCGCCAGGCCGGGAAGATCGTGGCCATGAAGGACAGGCTAAGAGCCATGATGATCACCGACACCGTCTCGCTCGCATTCATGTCGGCAGGCAATTGGCTCAGGAAATAGAGTTCCGGGTCAAAGAGCATCGTGCCCGAGACCCAGGAGAAGAATTGGCGGATGCTCTCGATGTTGAGACAGACCACGACGCCGAGAATTACGCCGGCGAGCGTGCCCGCGGTGCCGATCGCAGCCCCGGTCATGAAGAAGATCCGCATGATGGCCCCCGATGTCGCGCCCATGGTGCGCAGGATCGCGATATCACTCGACTTGTCCTTTACCAGCATGATCAGGCCCGAGATGATGTTGAGTGCGGCAACGAGCACGATCAGCGTCAGGATCATGAACATGACGTTGCGCTCGACCTGGAGGGCGGAGAAGAAGGTCTGGTTGCGCTGGCGCCAATCGGTCAGGAAAATCTGGCGACCTGCCGCTTCCTCGATCCTGGGGCGCAACTCGTCCACTGCATCCGGATTTGAAATGAAGAGCTCGATCGACTGGACGATGCCTTCGACATTGAAATAGAGCTGCGATTCCTCAAGCGGCATATAGATGATGGACGCATCATATTCCGACATGCCGATCTCGAATATCGCCGAAACGGGATAGGATTTGACACGCGGGTTGACGCCAAGCGGAGTCACGTCACCTTCGGGCGAGACAAGCGTGATGGTGTCACCGGCCGCCAAGCCCAACTGGGCGGCCATGCGTGAACCGATCAACACGCCCTGCCCGGTGGCAAAGCCAACCAGATCGCCTGAGCGAATATTCGAGGAGACGACGGAAAGCTTCGTCAGGTCATCCGGCCGGATGCCTCGGACCAGGGCGCCGGTGCCCGCTCCTTCACGGCCTGAAGCAAGCGTCTGCCCTTCGACCAGCGGCAGCGCCATGGTCACGCCCGGGACAGCAGCAAAGCGTTCGGCGAGCCCGGCATAATCGCTGAGCGGCTGATCCACCGCCTGAACGATCATGTGGCCGTTGATGCCGAGGATGCGCGAGACAAGCTCGGTCCGGAAACCGTTCATGACCGCCATAACGATGATCAGCGTCGCGACGCCCAGCATGATCCCGATGAAGGAGAAGCCGGCGATGACGGAAATGAAGGCTTCCTTGCGCCGGGCACGCAGATAGCGCCAGGCCACCATGCGTTCAAAGCCGGAAAAGGCCTTGGCGGATGCCGCCTTGCCCGTTGCTGCCGTCTCGTTGCCAGCGGCCGTCGTCGCCATGGTTTCTCCTTGCCTCGGGATCGCGCTCTCGCTCGCCCAGTCTCGGTTCGGCTTGAGGCCTCGAGCCTCAGGCCGTCAGCTTGTTGATCGCCGCTTCGATCGTCAGTGTCTCACGGGCACCTGTCTTGCGATCCTTGAGTTCCACCTCGCCGGCGGCGACAGCACGCGGACCAGCAATGACCTGCACGGGAACGCCGATCAGGTCTGCGGTCGCGAACTTGGTGCCCGCGCGATCGTCGCTGTCGTCATAGAGCACGTCCTTGCCGGCATTCTGCAGGGCGGTATACAGGCGGTCACAGGTCGTGTCGCAGCCTTCATCACCCGGCTTCATGTTGATCACTACGGCATCGAAGGGCGCGACAGAGGCCGGCCAGATGATTCCGTTCTCATCATGCGAGGCTTCGATGATGGCGGGAACAAGGCGCGTCGGCCCAATGCCATAAGAGCCCATATGGACAAGGTGTTCCTTGCCATCGGGACCCTGCACCTTGGCTCCCATCGGCTCGGAATACTTCGTGCCGAAGTAGAAGATGTGGCCGACCTCGATGCCGCGCGCCGAGAGGCGGTCGCCATCCGGGATTGCACCGAAGGCGGCCTCATCATGCATTTCCGACGTTGCGGCATAGACCGAGGTCCACTTGTCGAAGATCGACTGGAGGCCTTCGACGCTGTCGAAATCCGTGTCGACCGAGGGAATGTCGAAATCGACGAAGCTCTTGTGGCAGAAGACTTCCGACTCGCCCGTATCGGCCAGGATGATGAATTCGTGGCTGTGATTGCCGCCGATCGGGCCGGTATCAGCGCGCATTGGAATAGCGCGCAGACCGAGGCGATCGAAGGTTCGGAGATAGGCGACGAACATCTTGTTGTACGAGTGGATCGCATCGGCCTGGGTGAGGTCGAAGGAATAGGCATCCTTCATCAGGAATTCGCGCGAACGCATGGTGCCGAAGCGCGGGCGGATCTCGTCGCGGAACTTCAGCTGGATATGGTAGAGGTTGAGCGGCAGGCTCTTGTAGGACTTCACCGACGAGCGGAAAATGTCGGTGATCATTTCCTCGTTGGTCGGGCCGTAGAGCATGGGGCGGTCCTGCCGGTCGCGGATGCGCAGCATTTCCTTTCCGTAATCCTCGTAACGACCGCTTTCCTGCCAGAGTTCGGCAGACTGCAGGGTGGGCATGGAAAGTTCGATCGCACCAGCGCGGTTCTGCTCCTCGCGGATAATTGCGTTCACCTTATCGAGAACACGCTTGCCGAGCGGCAGCCAGGAATAGATCCCCTGGCTCTGCTGGCGGATCATGCCCGTTCGCAACATCAGGCGATGGGAAACGATTTCCGCTTCCTTGGGGTTTTCCTTCAGGATCGGCATGAAGTAGCGCGACAGACGCATAACGAATTCCAGACAGTTTACGATGCCGCCCAGACAGGCGGAATCAGCGATTGATACGGGGTGTCAGGAAGCGTTCATAGCTGGTTGACGATGAGAAGAAAACCCGCAAGCGGCGTTCCGCTTGCTCGCCCACAGAAGCTCCGGCGGCGCCTTGATGCGCCCAGCGGCAGCTTCAGCTGAAGGATTTCCGTGACCAGCAAATCCGGTCATTCGATGACCCTTATGCGACAAAAGCGAGCGCCGAATTATTTTTGGATGAGTGTAACAATTCTGCAAGATTCAGGGGTGACAACGATCACTGATTGGGCTAGGTTCAGCCCATAAAAGAGGCAGGGAGTTCAAATCTTTGCCATACTCGCGGTCAAGTCTTGGGAGGATCAGATCTAGGCGCGCTTGTCGCAGCCCCTTAATTGGTGAAGGATCACGCGAAGCTCAGAACAAGGTCTTTTGACCTTGTTTTTTTTTGCCCTGTTGGCGAAACGGCCTTGCCGGCGACGCCGATCAGCCCTGTGGTTCAAGGCCCGGCATGATGATCGGCAAATCGTTGAAGCCGATGTCAAAATAGGTGCCGGCAACATACCAGACGCCATAGATCAGCGCCGAGACCGCCGTGGTGGTCAAGAAGATACGGGCCGCACGGAAGCGACTCGGGGCGCTGGCTACGGTGCCGGGGACGACATTCTGATCGTCGTCCTGCGTGCGCAGGCCAATCGGCAGCACAGCAAAGAGCGTCAGCCACCAGATCACGAAATAGACCGCCAGTCCCGACAGGATCGCCATGATGTATCGCTCCACACCTGAGATGGCGCCAGACGTCCCGGTTGCGCCGTAAGCCCACCCTATAATCGCGGAAGCGACCGAGCACAAAGGCAAAAGCGTCGCAGGCCGCGCCCCTCCTCGATCAAGATGACTTCAACGCGGCGTGAATGCCCGGTCAGACCTGCTCGAGTTCGATCAGTGTACCGAAAAAGTCCTTGGGATGGAGAAACAGGACCGGCTTGCCATGAGCGCCGATCTTCGGTTCGCCGGTGCCGAGAACACGGGCGCCTGAGGCCGACAACTGGTCGCGAGCTGCCAGGATATCGGCCACTTCATAGCAGATGTGGTGCATGCCCCCGGAAGGGTTCTTTTCAAGAAAGGCTGAAAGAGGCGAAGCCTCGCCGAGCGGCTCAAGAAGTTCGACCTTGGTATTCTCAAGTTCGACGAAAACCACGGTCACCCCGTGCTCGGGGAGCGCCTGCGCCTGCGAGACCTTGGCTCCCAGCGTATCACGGTAGCTTGCGGTTGCGGCAGTAAGATCCGGAACGGCGATGGCGATGTGATTGACGCGGCCGAGCATTTTTTCCTCCAGTCGATGCGAGCAGAGATTAGGTCATCCCTGCCCGCGCCGTCCCTCAGACTTTGGTCAGGAACACCGTGACAACAGGCTTCTTGCCCCAGACTTCATTGGCCGTGGAGCGCACCGCGCGGCGGATAGACTCCCGAACGGTATCGAGATCCTTGCGACGGCTGCGCGGTATGCTTTCGACCGCGCCAAGGACGGCGTCGTAAAGCGTATCTTCCATCAGTTCGCCTTCGTGGTCGACTTCCGGCAGTCCAAAAGGCACGACCTCGGGATCCCCAAGGAAATCGAGACGGCTGTCGAGAAGTACGCTGACGGCGACGTGGCCGACATAGGAAAGCTTCTTTCGGTCGGCGATACCCATCTCCTCAATGTCGCCAACCAGCTTGCCATCTTTATAAACGCGACCGAATGGGGCCTGATCAATCACCTCGGCCGGGCCAGGCGCGATCCTCAGGATGTCGCCATTGCGGACATGCGGAACCGTGGGGATACCAGCCTGAAGAGCCAGTTCCTTCTGGGCGACGAGATGGGCCGCCTCGCCATGCACCGGCACGAGTATCTGCGGCCGCACCCACTCATACATTTTCAGAAGTTCATTGCGGCGCGGGTGACCAGAGACATGCACAAGGGCTTCATTATCGGTGATGATGTGCACGCCCTGCTCGATAAGGCCGTTTTTGATCTCCAGAATGGCTTTTTCATTGCCTGGGATGGCGCGCGAGGAAAAGACAACCGTATCGCCTTTGGTCAAGGCGACATTGCGCATCTCGTCACGGGAAAGCTTGGCGAGAGCTGCCCGCGGCTCTCCCTGGCTGCCGGTGAGGATGACAACCACCTTGTCGCGCGGGATGAAGCCGTATTCGTCTTCGGCGATAAAGGGCTTGATGCCCTGCATGATGCCGATATCGTCAGCGACCGCCGTTACCCGCTTCAGCGAGCTGCCGAGCAGCAGCACTTCGCGGCCTGCGGCTTCTGCTGCCTGGGCAATCGAGCGGATACGTCCGACATTCGAGGAGAAGGTTGTGATTGCAACACGGCCTTCGGCCGCCTCGATGATCTTCTGCAGGCCGGCAGATACCTCTTCTTCGGACGGCGAAACGCCATCGCGCACAGCATTGGTGGAATCGCAGAGGAGTGCCAGAACTCCTTCATCGCCAACGGCGCGGAACCGGGCCTCGTCGGTCAGCGGCCCCAGCGAGGGATTGTGGTCGATCTTCCAGTCACCGGTATGGACGACGTTGCCGAGCGGCGTGCGGATGACCAGCGACATCGGCTCGGGAATCGAGTGGTTGACGCCGATTGCCTCGATCTCGAAGGGCCCGACATTGATCCGATCGCCCTGCTTGAACGGCGTGATCGGGATCTCGGCGCGTGAGCCTTCGTAGTCGCGCTTGGCTTCCAGCATGCCGGCGGTGAAGCGCGAGGCATAGACCGGCACATTGAGGCCCGGCCATAGATCGTTCAGAGCGCCATAATGGTCTTCATGGGCATGCGTGATGATGATGCCCTTGAGGTTCTTCTTCTGCTTCTTGATGAATTCGATGTCCGGCAGGACAAGATCAACGCCCGGCAGATCGGGCCCCGCGAAGGTCACGCCGCAGTCGACCATGATCCACTGGCGATTGGACGGCGGGCCATAGCCGTACAATGCGAGGTTCATGCCGATTTCACCCACGCCGCCCAGCGGCAGGAAAACCAGTTCGTCGTTCTTGGCCATTCTTCTTTCCGATCCAGTCTACCCGAAAAACACATCTCCGGCGGCCACCGACATCATTCCGTCGGGGCCCCGGTCGAGCAACAAAATTCCCTTATCATCGATTCCGGAAAAGATACCGGAAATCGAGCGGTCCGGCAGGTTCACCGTGATTTTCTCGCCAATCCCGCAAGCGACACGACGCCAACGGCGGACAATCTCGGCAATGCCCCTGCCCTCGTCCCAGACCGAAAGTACCTCGGCCATCTCTGCGAAGAGATGCGCAAAGAACTCCGGCGGTGAGATCGACACGCCCTGGTCGGCGAGCGAAGTCACCGGGTAGAGCGTCAGATCAGGACGATGGGCGATGTTGATGCCGATGCCGATTGCAAGCGCCATGCAGCCGTCGGCGAGACGCTCGGCCTCGAGCAAGATCCCCGACGTTTTCTTGCGGCCGATCAGCACGTCGTTCGGCCATTTGATCTCCACGGGCTCGCTATCCGGCGGCATCACGGATTGGACCGCAGCGTGGACTGCTAGCGCGACGGCGAGCGGCAAAGAGCCAAGCTCTTCGGTCGGTGCCGGATCAATCAGCAGAAGCGACGAATAGAGATTGCCGCGTTCGGAAACCCAGGGCCGACCACGCCGACCGCGGCCGCCGGTCTGGCGTTCGGCTGTGACCCACAGAAAACCGGAATCGCCCGCGCGAGCGCGGGCGAATGCTTCCGTGTTTGTAGACGAAACTTCGTCGAGGGCTTCGTGCCGGAAATCGTCGAGCGAGATCCGGCGCGGTCTACCGAGGCTGGTCAATTAAACAACGTCTTTGCAGCTGCTTCCGCCGCGGTCCCGAGCGGGCCACCGAACAGGACGTAACCGAGGACGAAGAAGCCAGAGAGGCCAAAGACCAGGCGCAACTCGACTGACGTACGGGCGAATTCACCCTTTGCCTCGTCGAACCACATGACCTTGATGATGCGCAGGTAGTAATAGGCACCAATGACCGAAGCCAGAACGCCGATGATGGCAAGCGCGTAGAGCTTGGCTTCGATAGCCGCCACGAAGACGAAGTACTTGGCGAAGAAGCCGGCAAGCGGCGGGATGCCGGCGAGCGAGAACATCAGCGCTGTCAGCACGAAGGCCATGAAGGGACGCGTGGTCGAGAGGCCGGCGAGATCGTCGATGTTCTCGACATTGCCGCCTTCCTTCTGGCGCATCGCCATGATGCAGGCGAAGGTGCCGAGGGTCATGACAAGGTAGATCATCATGTAGAGCAGGACGCCGGCGACGCCGGTGTCGTTGCCGGCGGCGAGACCGACCAGTGCATAGCCCATGTGACCGATGGAGGAATAGGCCATCAGTCGCTTGATGTTCTTCTGGCCGATTGCGGCAACAGACCCCAGTACCATCGATGCAATGGCGATGAAGACGACGATCTGCTGCCATTCGGCAAAGATCGGCAGGAAGGCGTCGATGACGATCCGTACGAGGATCGCCATGGCGCCGACCTTCGGGGCGGCGGCCAGGAAGGCAGTGACCGGGGTCGGCGCGCCTTCATAGACATCAGGCGTCCACATGTGGAACGGTACGGCGGAGATCTTGAATGCCAGACCGGCAAGCACGAAGACCAGTCCGAAGATCAGGCCGAGCGACGGTTCGCCAGCCGAGAGAACGGCCGCGATCTCGTTGAAGCCGGTGTTACCGGTGAAGCCATAGACCAACGACATGCCATAGAGCAGCATGCCCGAGGACAGCGCGCCAAGCACGAAGTACTTGAGACCAGCTTCCGTCGAACGCAGACTGTCGCGGTTGATGGCAGCAACGACATAGAGCGCAAGCGATTGAAGCTCGAGCGCCATATAGAGCGTGATCAGGTTGTTGGCCGAGATCATCAGCATGACGCCGAGGGTCGCGAGCACCAGCAGGACCGGGAACTCGAACTTGTCCAGATGGTCGTAGCGGGCGTGCCCTACTGCCATGATCATCGCGGTGACCGAACCGACCAGCGCGAGGATCTTCATGAATTTCGCGTAGCCGTCGGCGATATAGGCGCCGTTGAAGGCTTCGCCTTCGGCGCCGGAGAAGACGAGCCATGCGCCGGAGAAGATCAGGAGCGCGATCGCCAGCCCGGTGACGACACTGTTCGACCGATCGCCCGAAAACACACCGATCATGAGCAGCACCATGGCGCCCACGGCCAGGATCAGTTCCGGCGTGACCAGATGCAGGCTTGCAATGAGAGTTTCAACGGTCATGTCCAAAGGATCCTGTCGTCAGTTCGCAACCAGCGCCAGCGACTGGGCTGCTTGCAAGGCTGCGGAGTAGTTGTTCACCAGATTGTCGACGGAGGCGGCGGTCGCATCGAGGATGGGAGCCGGATAGACGCCGAAGAAGATGGTGAGTGCGATCAGCGGGTAAAGAACCAGCTTCTCGCGAGCGGAAAGGTCGAGCATGCTCTTCAGGCTCTCCTTCTCCAGCGCACCGAAGACGACCCGGCGATAGAGCCAGAGCGCATAGGCTGCCGAGAGGATGACGCCCGTTGCGGCGAAAAGTGCCACCCAGGTGTTCACGCGGAAAACGCCAACAAGGGTCAGGAACTCCCCAATGAAACCCGAGGTACCCGGCAGGCCCACATTGGCCATGGTGAAGACCATGAAGGCGACTGCATATTTCGGCATGTTGTTCACAAGGCCGCCATAGGCCGCAATCTCGCGGGTATGCAATCGGTCATATATGACGCCGACGCAGAGGAAGAGCGCGCCGGAGACGAAGCCGTGGCTGATCATCTGGAAGATCGCACCCTGCACACCCTGCTGGTTGGCGGCGAAGATACCCATGGTCACGTAACCCATGTGGGCGACGGAGGAATAGGCGATCAACTTCTTGATGTCTTCCTGCATCATCGCGACCAGCGAGGTGTAGATGATGGCGATGACCGACAGCGTGAAGACGAAGGGCGCAAACATGTCCGACGCCAGCGGGAACATCGGCAACGAGAAGCGCAGGAAGCCGTAGCCGCCAAGCTTCAGGAGGATGCCCGCCAGGATGACCGAACCCGCCGTCGGCGCCTGAACGTGGGCATCCGGCAACCAGGTGTGGACCGGCCACATCGGCATCTTCACGGCAAAGGACGCGAAGAAGGCAAGCCATAGCCAAGTCTGCATCTGCGGCGGGAAGTCGTGCTGCAGAAGCGCTGCAATGTCGGTCGTGCCGGCTTCCCAATACATCGCCATGATGGCGAGCAGCATCAGCACGGAGCCGAGCAGCGTGTAGAGGAAGAACTTGTAGGACGCGTAGACGCGATCCTTGCCACCCCAGACGCCGATGATGATGAACATCGGGATCAGGCCGGCTTCGAAGAAGACGTAGAAGAGCACGATGTCGAGCGACACGAAGACGCCGATCATCAGGGTCTCGAGCACCAGGAAGGCAATCATATATTCCTTCAGGCGCTTCTCCACCGAGGTCCAGCTCGCGAGAACGCAGAAGGGCATGAGCAGTGTCGTCAGGATGACGAACAGCATCGAGATGCCATCGACGCCGAGATGGTAGGAGATCCCAGTGCCGAGCCAGGAGTGCTTCTCGACCATCTGGAAGCCGGTGTTCGAATTGTCGAAGTTGATCCAGATGAAGAGCGACACGACGAAGGTGAAGACCGTCGTCAGCAGCGAGACGTTCAGGATGTTGCGGCGGCCGAGAGAGGTGTCACCACGGGTCAGCAGAAGCAGAGCCACGCCGACCAGAGGAAGGAAGGTGACCGTCGAGAGAATGGGCCAATCGGTCATCAGAGGGAGCTCCCGAGCATCATCCAGGTAACGAGGGCCGCGACGCCGATCAGCATCGCGAAGGCATAGTGGTAGAGGTAGCCAGACTGCAGGCGGACGACCTTCTGGGTCAGGCCGCCAACGGCCGAGGCAACACCGTTCGGGCCATAGGCGTCGATGGTGGCAACGTCACCCTTCTTCCAGAGGAAGCGGCCGAGCGCCTTAGCGGAACGGACGAAGAGGAAGTCGTAGAGCTCGTCGAAGTACCACTTGTTGAGCAGGAACTGGTAGAGCATCCACTGCTGTTCTGCGAGCTTCTTCGGCGCCGACGGGTTCTTGATATACATGTACCAAGCGGTGACGAAGCCGAGAGCCATGGCGATGAACGGGCTCCACTTCACCCATAGCGGCACGTGGTGGAACTCTTCGAGGATCTGGTTGTCGGGCAGTGTGAAGAGCGCGCCTTTCCAGAATTCGACATAGTGGTGGCCAAAGAAGTAGTCGTGGAACGCCACGCCAGCAAAGACTGCGCCAATGCCGAGCAGAAGCAACGGAAGCAGCATGACCATCGGCGATTCATGGACATGGTGCATGACATCGGCGGAAGCGCGCGGCTTGCCGAAGAAGGTCATGAAGGCCAGACGCCACGAATAGAAGCTGGTGAACAGCGCGGCGATGACGAGCAAGGTGAAGGCGAAGCCGCCGACCGCCGAATGCGAGGCAAAGGCAGACTCGATGATCGCATCCTTCGAGAAGAAGCCGGCAAAGCCGATGATCGTCCCGGGGATACCGACGCCGGTCAGCGCCAGCGTGCCGATGGTCATTGCCCAGAACGTGTAGGGGATGTGCTTGCGCAGACCGCCCATGTAACGCATGTCCTGCTCACCATCGACGGCGTGGATGACGGAACCGGCACCCAAGAACAGCAGCGCCTTGAAGAAGGCGTGCGTGAAGAGGTGGAAGACGGCCGCGCCATAGGCGCCAACACCCAAAGCCACGAACATGTAGCCGAGCTGCGAGCAGGTCGAATAGGCGATGACGCGCTTGATATCGTTCTGCACCAAGCCGACTGTCGCGGCAAAGAAGGCCGTGATCGCACCAATGATGGTCACGAAGGTCAGAGCATCCGGCGAGAGTTCGAAGATCGGCGACATGCGGGCGACAAGGAAGACGCCGGCGGTAACCATGGTCGCGGCGTGAATGAGCGCCGAAACCGGGGTCGGGCCTTCCATGGCGTCCGGCAGCCAGGTGTGCAGCAGGAACTGCGCCGACTTACCCATCGCGCCCATGAAGAGCAGCAGGCAGGCGCCGGTCAGCGCATGGCTGCGGTCGAGCTGCAGGCCGAAGAGGTTCAGAACAACTTCGGGAGCGGCCGCCGGATCGGTCGGCAGATAGGACTGGGCCGAAGCGAAGATCGTCTCAAGGTTGATCGAGCCGAACATCACGAAGAGCGCGGAGATGCCGAGGATGAAGCCGAAGTCACCGACGCGGTTGACGATGAAGGCCTTCATGGCAGCAGCCGAAGCCGACGGCTTCTTGTACCAGAAGCCGATCAGCAGGTAGGACGCGAGACCCACGCCTTCCCAGCCGAAGAACATCTGCAGCAGGTTGTCCGACGTGATGAGCATGAGCATCGCGAAGGTGAAGAGCGACAGATAGGCAAAGAAGCGCGGCCGATGCGGATCGTGATGCATGTAGCCGATCGAGTAGAGGTGCACGAGGCACGACACCGAGTTGACGACGACAAACATGACGGCTGTCAGCGTGTCGATGCGGAAGGCCCATTCGACGTCGATGCCGCCGGACTGGATCCAGCGCAGAACCGGAACCTTGATGACCTCGTGGGCCTCATGGCTCATGGCCACGTTGAAGAAGACGATCCAGGAGAGCACCGCGACGATGATCATCAGACCGGTGGTGACGTATTCCGAAGCCTTGGCGCCGATCTGTCGACCGAACAGGCCGGCGATCAGGAAGCCGATCA
>JBKBON010000019.1:0-63264 GCA_046294755.1 Allorhizobium sp.
AAAATCAGACTTTTGAGAAAATCCGGCTCAGCCCTTGAGCCGGATGGTGAAGGCGTGCCAAAGTCGCCACCAACGATTTGTCAGGGAGAAAAACCATGGATGTTCGCGCTGCCGTTGCCACACAGGCTGGAAAGCCGCTCGAGGTCATGACCGTTCAACTCGAAGGCCCGCGCGCCGGCGAAGTGCTGATCGAGGTGAAGGCCACCGGCATTTGCCACACGGACGATTTCACGCTGTCGGGTGCCGACCCGGAAGGTCTCTTCCCGGCCATTCTCGGCCATGAGGGCGCCGGCATTGTGGTCGATGTCGGCCCGGGCGTGACCTCGGTGAAAAAGGGCGACCATGTCATTCCGCTCTACACGCCGGAATGCCGCGAATGCTATTCCTGCACCTCGCGCAAGACCAATCTCTGCACCTCGATCCGCGCCACCCAGGGTCAGGGCGTGATGCCGGATGGCACGAGCCGCTTCTCGATCGGCAAGGACAAGATCCACCACTACATGGGCTGCTCGACCTTCTCGAACTTCACCGTTCTGCCGGAGATTGCGGTTGCCAAGGTCAACCCCGACGCGCCCTTCGACAAGATCTGCTACATCGGCTGCGGTGTCACGACCGGTATCGGCGCCGTCATCAACACCGCCAAGGTCGAGATCGGCTCGACGGCCATCGTCTTCGGCCTCGGCGGTATTGGCCTGAACGTGCTGCAGGGCCTGCGTCTGGCCGGCGCGGACATGATCATCGGCGTCGACATCAACCCGGATCGCAAGGCCTGGGGCGAAAAGTTCGGCATGACCCACTTCGTCAACCCGAAGGACGTCGGCGACGACATCGTCCCCTATCTCGTCAACATGACCAAGCGCGGCAATGACCTGATCGGCGGTGCGGACTATACCTTCGACTGCACCGGCAACACCAAGGTGATGCGCCAGGCGCTGGAAAGCTCGCATCGCGGCTGGGGCAAGTCCGTCATCATCGGCGTGGCCGGCGCCGGCCAGGAAATCTCCACGCGTCCCTTCCAGCTGGTGACCGGCCGCAACTGGATGGGCACGGCCTTCGGTGGCGCACGCGGCCGCACCGACGTGCCGAAGATCGTCGACTGGTACATGCAGGGCAAGATCCAGATCGACCCGATGATCACCCACACCATGCCGCTCGAAGATATCAACAAGGGTTTTGACCTGATGCACAAGGGCGAGTCGATCCGCGGCGTCGTGGTCTATTGATGTCTGCGCCTTACAGCGTTGACGTGCGGAGGCTCGACGAGTTCTCCGCCGTCGATCTCTACGCCATGCTGAAGCTGCGCATCGACGTCTTTGTCGTCGAGCAGCATTGTCCTTATCCGGAACTCGACGGCAACGACACGGATTGCCTGCATCTGCGGCTGGTCGATGGCGATGATCTATTGGCCTGTGCACGGCTCTGGCGTCCGACACCGGAGCATCATCCGCGCATCGGACGTGTGGCGGTTTCGCCGAACCATCGCGGCAAGCGGCTGGGTGAAGCGCTGATGCGCGAGGCGATTGCCGAGGTCGAGAAGCGCCATCCCGGTGAGCCGATCGAGATCTCGGCGCAGAGCCATCTGCAGAAATTCTACGGATCGCTGGGCTTCGAGGTGATCTCGGACGAGTATCTGGAAGATGGGATTCCGCACGTGGATATGCTGCGGCGGGGATGACTCTTGATACGCTCATGCCAGTTGGCGGGCGCTATTCAGAACTGCTATACTCTACCCGACGTCTGGAGCTCGCAGCATGAAGCACGATCGCATTTTGTTGGACGAAAGACAGGCAGCCCTGGTCGAGCGCCTGGTTCGATCGGGCCGTTTCAGCTCAACGACCGATGTGATCGGCTATAGTCTCGATCTGCTTGAGCAACGCGAGGCGGCGGCAGCGCTGTTCTTATCCGAGCTAGAGGATGAAGTAACTCGTGGACTGGAGAGCGGTCCCGCAGTGGCCATGGAAACGGCTGATGAGCTGATCTCCGCGTTTCGCAGACGGCGCTGAGCCATGTCCTTGATCCTGCGAAGACCGCTCTTCATCGAGGATCTCCATGCAATTTGGACCTATATTGCTTCCGATAACCAGGCGGCGGCCGAGCGCCTGGTGCGTGAGCTGGAAGAACGCTACCAGATGTTGTCAGAAAGGCCGCAACTCGGCGTGCAACGATTTCCGAGATATCCGGGCATGCGGCTATTCCCCTTCCGCCGCTATCTGATTATCTACCAGCCGCTCGATACCGCAGACGGAATCGAGCTGATCCGTCTCCTGCATTCGGCACGGGACTATCGCAAATACTTTGACGACTGATCCGATGCCCGAAATCTATGTCGATGCCGATGCCTGTCCGGTGAAGCCGGAGATCCTGAAGGTTGCCGAGCGGCATGATCTGCCGGTGACATTCGTCGCCAATTCCGGCCTTCGCCCCTCGCGCGATCCGATGGTGAAGAATGTCATCGTCTCCGGCGCCTTCGATGCGGCGGATGACTGGATCGCCGAGCGCTGTGGCGAGGGTGACATCGTCGTGACCGCCGATGTGCCGCTGGCCGGTCGATGCGTGGCAGCCGGTGCCCTGGTCACCGGTCCGACGGGCCGCATCTTCGACAAGGCCAATATCGGCATGGCGACAGCGATGCGCGACCTTGGGGCACATCTGCGTGAAACCGGCGAGAGCAAGGGCTACAATGCGGCCTTCTCGCCGCGCGACCGGTCGGCCTTTCTCGAAACGCTCGACCGGCTGTGTCGCCGCGCGAAGAAGTAAGCCCAACCAGGGCCAAGCACAAGGACAGATCACCTATGAACATCCTCTCCCAGAACACCGCCTTCGGTGGAATGCAGGGCGTCTTCTCGCACCAGTCCGAGGCTACTGGCACCGACATGACCTTTGCCGTCTTCGTGCCGCCCCAGGCGATCGCGGAAAAGCGTCCTGTGCTCTGGTATCTCTCAGGGCTGACCTGCACGCATGCCAATGTCATGGAAAAGGGGGAATACCGCCGCATGGCCGCCGAGCTCGGCCTGATCATCGTCTGCCCGGATACAAGCCCGCGCGGCAATGACGTGCCGGACGAACTCACCAACTGGAAGATGGGCAAGGGTGCGGGCATGTATCTGAATGCCACGGAAAAGCCCTGGGCCGAGCATTACCAGATGTATTCCTACATCACGGAAGAACTGCCGGCGCTGATTGCCGAACAGTTCCGCGCCGACATGGACCGCCAGGGCATTTTCGGCCACTCGATGGGAGGCCACGGCGCGATGACAATTGCCCTGAAGAACCCCGAACGCTTCAAGAGCTGCTCGGCCTTCGCTCCGATCGTCAATCCGCTGACCGCCGACTGGACGCAGGATGCATTCGAGAAATATCTCGGTCCCGACCGCGCCAAATGGCGCGCATACGATGCCTGCGCGCTGGTCGAGGATGGCGCCCGCTTTCCGGAATTCCTCATCGACCAGGGCAAGGCCGACAGCTTCCTCGAAACGGGGCTTGCTCCCTGGAAGTTCGAGGAGGCGGTGAAGGGGACCGATATCGGCCTGACGCTACGCATGCACGAGCGCTACGACCATTCCTACTATTTCATCTCGACCTTCATGGACGATCACTTGAAGTGGCACGCAGCGCGGCTGGGCTAAATTCGTAGTCGCTGTCGACCACGACCGCGGACTCTTTGGAAAGCTGAACGGTTGACAGCGCTCATTAGGTAGACCAGTCTACCTAATGAGGAGCTTTACCATGTATCGGACATCTGCACGGGATCGCCTGCTGAAGGCGGCGGCTGAACTCTTCTATGCCAATGGGGTCGGGGCTACGGGGATCGACACGATCACGGCCCGCGCCGGCGTGGCCAAGATGAGCCTTTACAACAACTTCGCCTCGAAGGCGGACCTCGTTCACGCCTATCTGCAGCACCGCCTCGACGAATGGCAGACACGGCTGACGGAGGCGCTGACGTCCGCATCAACGCCGGAAGAACGAGTTCTCGCTGTATTCGATTCCTATGTCGGCTATGCCGGGCTCGCCTATGAATGGGGCTTTCGAGGTTGTGGGCTGCTCAATGCCGCCGCAGAACTTTCTGTCGGAGATCCGTCCCGGGAGATCGTCGCTTTTCAGAAGCAGGAAGTAGAGCGCCTGTTTCACCAGTATCTCCTGGAGCTGGCGCCGGACAATGCCGAACGGGCGGAGGAAGCCGCCGAGCACCTTTCCTTCGTACTCGAAGGCGCCATGGCGCGCGCAGGACTGGACGGCCACGATGCGCGCCTGAAGGCTGCGAGGCGGATCGCCGTGTCACTGCTGCGAGATCTGAAGCATGCGGCAGCGTCGGCATGAGTGAAATTGCAGCACGCGTCGCAGGTTCCTCCTCCCGTTACAGCGCACTCGCCCTTCTACTCCTTCTCGAGACCGGGTTGATCGTCACCTGGAGCGCCGGCTTTATCGGCGTGCGCTTCGCGAGCGACCACGCGCCAATCTTTCTGATCCTTCTCTGGCGAAGTCTCGTATCTGGCCTGCTTCTGCTGCCGGTGGCACTTTTCGTCGGCCCGCCACTGCGGTGGCGCGATGTGCGTCCACAAATCCTGTTCGGTGCCCTCGCCATGTCCGGTTACCTGGCGGGCTTCGCGCTCGCTATCGCGCTCGGCGTGCCGACGGGGCTCACCGCCCTGATTACCGACATGCTGCCACTCGCCGTCGCCGTGCTTTCCTGGCCCATCCTCGGTCGGGCGCTTACGGGCGGGCAATGGATCGGCTCGCTGATCGGCTTCGCGGGGGTGATCATTGCTTCGGCGCATTCCCTCTCACTCGGCAACGTGGCACCATGGGCCTATGCCCTGCCGGTTCTCGGCACGCTTTCTCTCGCTTTCGCGACACTGCTGCTGAAGCGCAGCCCGAGCATCGGCATGCCGGTGCACCAGAGCCTGTGCATCCAATGCCTTTCGGCAGCCGTGATTTTCTCGCTTTTCGCCTGGAATGAAGGGGGCGTTCTGCCCGTCATGAATGCCGGCTTCATTGGCGGGGTCCTCTGGCTGGCCGTGGTGGCAACGCTCGGATCGTGGTCGCTCTATTATCTGGCGCTGAGACGCTCCTCGCCGGCCCGCGTGACGTCTGTGGTCTATCTCAGCCCGCCCGTGACGATGATTTGGGCTTGGGTCGCCTTCGGCGAGCCGCTGTCGGTCTCCATGGCGGTCGGGCTGGTCGTTTCTCTGGTCGGCGTCATTATCGTTGCGCGTGGGCAACCGAAAGAGGCGGCTGCCCAGGCTCACGCCTGAGAGCTCACCCCCGCCGGTAAACGAAGCGTTCGAAGTCCGCTGCCCTGCCCCGACCCGTGATGTCGAAGCAGAACATGCCGGCAAAGGCGCCGGTGAAGGAGCCGTGTTCGCCGAAGCCGCCTTCATCCGAGACGACGCCGGCATCGAGGACGGGGCCGACGGCTTGCCACGCGCCCTCGCCCGCAACCCGCCAGAAGAATTGCAGGTCGTTGTCGGTGATTTCCATGGCGAGATCGATCGCGCCCTCGGGTATCGACTGGCCCATGCCGAGGGGGAACTCGAGGCTACCCGAGGGGTAATCGCCCGGGCAGGACAGGATGATCAGCGAGCGGCCGAGCTGTTCGTCTGTGGAGATGCCGAGCGCGTGGAACTTGTAGCGGTTGTAGTAGTGGGTCAGACCCGCGACCTGCTGATAGGTCTCGGGCGAGAATTCGAGCCGTGTTTCGACACGGAAGCGGTGATGCTCCTGGCGGCGGGCAATGAGGGATTGCTCGAACCAAGAGCCAATGCTTTCGCGACCGAAGAGGCGCAGGTGCCCTGGCCGCTCGGTGAG
This sequence comes from Allorhizobium sp., assembly GCA_046294755.1. Classification (GTDB taxonomy): domain Bacteria; phylum Pseudomonadota; class Alphaproteobacteria; order Rhizobiales; family Rhizobiaceae; genus Allorhizobium. Next base: position 5,809 of record JBKBON010000019.1, read on the forward strand.
GCTGAACAGGCGCTCCGGCTGTGGTGTGCGCAGCCACTGAAATTCGGAGGGTAAGTCGGGACTATCAAAGCTCCTGACGATCTCGACGGGTTCTTCACGCTTCACCGCACCACTGGGCGCCGGCACCTCGACTGCGGGGACGACGCCGCCGTGTTCAAGATAGAGCCAGCCATCCTCCTTCCAGACGCATTTCTGCAGGCCGGTTTCGCGGCCGAGCGTGCAGCGGCGCTTGGGCGGCATGGGGCGGCCGCAGAGATGGGTGTGGTAGGCGTCGCCATCAGGTGTTTCGACATATTGGCCATGGCCGGCGCGTTGCAGGACCGCGTCCGGGTTGTCCTTCGAGGTGATGAGATGCGTGTTCGGATGCATCTCGTAAGGGCCATCTATCGAGCGCGAGCGCGCCATGGTGACGACATGGTCGTAGCCGGTGCCGCCTTCGGCGGTGGTCAGGTAATACCAGCCATTGCGCTTGAAGAGATGCGGACCTTCGACGAGCCCCTGTTTGCTGCCCTCGAAGATGTTCTTGATCGGGCCGGCCAGTTTTTGCGTCTTCGGGTCCCACTCCTGCAGGAGGATGCCGTCGAAGGCGGTATGGCCAATGGTGTTGCGGGCTTCGGGGCGATGGTTCCACTGCATGTTGACGAACCACTTGCGGCCATCGTCATCATGGAAGAGCGAGGGGTCGAAGCCGGAGGAGTTCACGTAGATCGGGTCAGACCAGGGCCCATCGACGGAGGGGGCCGTGACGATGTAGTTATGCGCATCCTTGAACGAGCCCTCGAAGCGTTTCACGTCGGTATAAACCAGCCAGAACAGGCCATCGGCATAGGAGAGGCACGGCGCCCAGACGCCACAGCTGTCCGGATTGCCGCGCATGTCGAGCTGGCTGGCGCGGTTGAGCGGGCGGCAAACGAGCTCCCAATTGGCGAGATCGCGCGAATGGTGGATCTGCACGCCCGGATACCATTCGAAGGTGGAGGTGGCGATGTAGTAGTCGTCGCCCACGCGGCAGATCGACGGGTCTGGATTGAAGCCCGGCAGGATGGGGTTGATGATCATGGCGTGTTTTCTCCTGCCTGATGGCTTATTTTACCTGAACGATGCCCCTCATCCCCCTGCCGGGACCTTCTCCCCGCAGGCGGGGAGAAGGCGGAGACGGTCACCGCAGTGCCCTTCTCCCCGTTTACGGGGTGAAGGTGGCGGCGGCTCAGGCGCAGCTTGCTGCGCCGGGGATGAGGGGCCATCTTCAGCTTTACTTCTTCTTCCGCGGCGGGCCTTTGCGCTCGGCAGAGGCGGCCCAGAGGTTGATATCGGCATCCTTGGCGAAGACGTCGATTTCGGCGAGTTCTTCCGCCGTGAAATCGGGCGTCTCGATTGCCTTGACGCAGTCCTCAACCTGGGAGGGCTTGGACGCCCCGATCAGCGCCGTGGTGATGCGGTTGCCGCGCAGCACCCAGGCAAGCGCCATCTGCGCCAGCGTCTGGCCGCGCTTCTCGGCGATACGGTTCAAGCCACGGATGTTTTCGAGATTGCGCTCGTTGAGGAAGCCCGGGTCGAGCGACTTGTCCTGGGTGGCGCGGGTGCCTTCGGGAATGCCGTTCAGATATTTCGAAGTCAACATACCCTGCGCAAGCGGCGAGAAGACGATGGAGCCGACGCCGAGTTCTTTGAGCGTGTCGATCAGCCCGTCTTCCTCGATCCAGCGATTGATCATCGAATAGCTGGGCTGGTGGATCAGGAGCGGCGTGCCGAGGCTTTTCAGGATCTCATAGGCTTCGCGGGTGCGCTTGGAGTTGTAGGAGGAGATACCGACATACTGCGCCCTGCCCGACCGGACGATGTGATCGAGTGCGCCGCAGGTTTCCTCAAGCGGCGTATCCGGGTCGAAACGGTGCGAATAGAAGATGTCGACATAGTCGAGGCCCATGCGCTTCAGGCTCTGGTCGCAGGAGGCGATGATATATTTGCGGCTGCCCCATTCGCCGTAAGGACCGGGCCACATGCCGTAGCCTGCTTTCGAGGAGATGATCAGTTCGTCGCGATAGCCGCGGAAATCGGTTCTGAGGATCTCGCCGAAGGCTTCTTCTGCCGAGCCCGGAGGCGGGCCGTAATTGTTGGCGAGGTCGAAATGCGTGATGCCGAGGTCGAAGGCCTTCTGGCAGATCGCCCGCTTCGTCGCATGCGGCGTGTCATGGCCGAAATTGTGCCAGAGCCCCAGCGAGATCGCCGGCAGCTTCAGCCCGCTCTTGCCGCAGCGATTATAGGTCATCCGCTCATAGCGGTTTTCGGCGGGTGTATAGGTCATGGATGGTTCTCTCCCGAAAGGTCTGTTGAGCGATGCTGCCCCTCATCCGGCTGCCGCCACCTTCTCCCCGTGAACGGGGAGAAGGCCGATGCGGCGGCCGCGTTCCCCTTCTCCCCGCCTGCGGGGAGAAGGTCCCGGCAGGGGGATGAGGGGCAAACAACACCACTCCCCTTATCTAAGCAGAGCCTGCGCTTCGTCGATACCCAGGGCAGCCGGTTGGGTGCAGGTGGTCGACAGGGTTACGAATTCACCGGTCTCGCCCGACTTCAGGATCGACACCATCACGTCGACGCCGTGCAGTGCGCGCTCGAGCGAGCAGCGGGCGTCGCGACCTTCGAGGATGGCCACCGCCATGTCCGCGAGGCCGGCGGTGCGGTAGTTGGCGCGGGCACCCTGCGGGCTTTCCTGGTTGTTGCGGCCGAAGGGATGATCCCAGGCTTCCAGCGGCTGGATGTCCTTGTTGCGGCCCGAGGCTTCGACGAGGCCGCCGAAGAAGTTCGGGTCCGGCACATAGAGCGAGCCTTCGGTGCCGTAGAGTTCCATATTGGCGTGGCGATGGCTCCACACATCCCAGCTGGCGGATAGCGTGATCGTTGCGCCGTTCTGGAACTCCAGAAGCGCATGGATATTGGTTGGCGTCTTGACCGGGATCACCTCGCCGTTGCGCGGTTGGCTGGTGATGGTGCGGGTCTCGTTGGCCATCGAGGTCAAGGCTGCAACGCGCTTCACCGGACCAATCAGGTTGATCAGGTTGGCGATGTAATAGGGGCCGAGGTCGAGGACCGGGCCGCCGCCGGGCAGGAAGAAGAAATCCGGATTCGGATGCCACATTTCCATGCCGGGGCTCATGACATGGCAGGTGCCGGAGGTGACGCGCCCGATGCCGCCCTTATCGATATAGGCACGCGCCAGTTGGTGCGCGCCGCCGAGGAAGGTGTCCGGTGCACAGCCGACCGACAGGCCCTTTGCCCTGGCGATTGCGCGCAGGTCTTCGCCCTGTTCAAGCGACAGAACCAGCGGCTTTTCGGAATAGACGTGTTTGCCAGCTTCGAGGATGCGCTTAGAGACCGGGTAATGCGCATCCGGGATCGTCAGGTTGACGACGATGTCGACCTCGTCATTAGCGAGCAGTTCGTCGATCGACTGCGCCTTGACGCTGTATTCGGCGGCCCGGGCTTCGGCTGCTGCCGGATTGATATCCGCGCAGGCGACGACCTTCAGGCCGCGAAACAGCGGCGCCAGCGAGAAGTAGGTGGTGGAGATATTGCCGCATCCGATGATGCCGACGCCGAGTTCGCGTGCCATGGGAGTGTCCTGCTTGCTGCGAGTGGTTCAGTAGGTTTTGAAGGAGGCGATCGAGCGGGTGATCAGCCGGTCGATATCCTTCGGATTGTCGTGCTCGACGACGAAATGCTTGACACGTGTGCTCTTCAGCGCCGCAACCAGGCCCTTCCAGTCGACCGTGCCATGTCCGACATCGGCCCAGCCGTCTTCATCCGTGTTCTCGCCCGCAGGCGCGATATCCTTCACGTGCACGGCGCTGATGCGCTTGCCGTAGCTTTCGATCCACGCAAACGGATCGGCTCCGCCACGGATCACCCAGGCGATATCGGCTTCCCACTCGAGCTCAGGGCCACCGGCAAAGATCTGCTCCTGCGGGGTCGAACCATCCGGCAATGCCGCGAATTCGAAGTCGTGATTGTGCCAGCCGAAGACGAGGCCGGCATCGCGCAGCGGCTTGCCGGCGGCCTGCAGGCGCTGACCGAAGGCGAACCAGCCGCCGGCGTCCGTCGGCCGCTGGTCGGGCATCAGATAGGGGCAATACACAGCTTCGATGCCAAGCGTCTTGGCGATCTTGATCACGCGGGCCGGATCGCCCTCGATCATGTCGAGACCGAAATGGGCGGTCGGCATGGTGAGGCCGTTCTGGTCGAGCTCCTTGCGGAAGGCATCGAGCTCGCCATCGGCAAGCGAGGCGTAGAGGGCGCCGTAACCCTCGACTTCACTATAGCCGGCGGCCTGGAGCTTCGGATAGATGCCGCTGAAGGGCTGGAAATTGCGGGCGCTGTAAAGCTGGAAGCCGAGTTTGGTCATGGGGTAGTCTCCTCCTCGTGTTTCCCTGGATCGGGCGCCCAGGGACTTGATATCCTGTCTTAAAAGCCTGTCAGTCCGCCGACTGGCAGCTATAGAGATCGTAGATGCGGAATTCCGGCAGCTCGCCCGCGGGCAGAGCCGTCTCCGGCGTGAAGATGATGCGGCGGCTCTCGCCTGCCGAGAGATCGAAGGCATTGTCCGAGTAGCAGCCGGGGGTGCGGCTTTCGAGCATCACGAAAAGCGCAAGACCGTGGGCCGTGACCGTGACCTCGAAGGCGCCGTCGACCGTCGGGGTGACCGTAGTCTCAAGCCGTGACGGCTCGAGATCGAGCGCCTTGTAAGTGCCGTTCAGGAAATGCCCCTCCCCGCTCATGCCGTTCGACGCGATGAAGCTCCAGGCCAGCAGACCATCGGCAGGAATTTCTGTCGCATCGAGCGTGACAAGCCTGTCTGCAGCATCCGGACCGCAATCGCCCTGCACGCTTTTGAGCGGAATGCGATCCCCCGACAGCGTGAGCACGAAGAGATTGGCGTCGATGGTGACGGTATCGAGCGTGTCGTTGACCATGGAGAGCGTGATGACAGTGCCGTCTTCTGACGGGATGGCGGCGACGGCGACTGGCTGGAAGAAGCGGCGCACCATGTAATGCATGGCCTTCCAGTTGCCGCCGTAATCGAGGCTGGACCAGGAGGCGACCGGCCAGGTGTCGTTGAGCTGCCAGTAGATTGTGCCCATGCAATGCGGCTTCAGCGACCGCCAGTATTCGACCGCAGTCTTGATGGCCAGCCCCTGCTGGATCTGGCTCAGATAGACGAAATTGGCAAAATCCTTCGGGAAACGGAAATAGCGGAACATAGTGCCCGCAATGCGCTCATTGCCGCCGGCATTCTTCTGGTGAAGTTCGATGACGGGCGACGCGATGTTCATGTCGCTTTTGTCGGCGAAGCTTTCGATGACCGGCAGCGAGGTATAGGACTGGAAGCCGAATTCCGAGCAGAAACGCGGTTTGACAGTTCGGTAATTATCGAAGCTCTTATTCTCATGCCAGACCGACCAGTAATGCATGTCACCCGCACCGTCGGCATGCCAGGCGTCGCCGTAATCAAGATAGCCGGAGGCCGGGCTCGACGGCCACCAGATACCCTGCGGGAAGGCTTGTCTCACGCCCTGCTCGATCGTGCGGTTCAGCCGGTCATAGGCGACGAGATAGCGGTCTCGATTTGCGACTGATTCCGGGAACCAGGTCAGCGCGCCGACGAGTTCGTTGTCGCCGCACCAGATAACGATGGAGGCATGGCTCGACAGGCGCCGGACCTGATACTCCACCTCATGGGCGACGTTGCCAAGGAAGTCCTCGGTGCATGGATAGAGGTTGCAGGCGAACATGAAGTCCTGCCAGATCATCAGGCCGAGCCGGTCACAGAGGTCGTAGAACCAGTCCGGCTCGTAGAAGCCGCCGCCCCAGACGCGGATCATATTCATGTGGGCCGCGATGGCGGAGTTAAGGAGATCGGTGGTTTTCTCCTTCGAGGAGCGAGAAAACAGTGCGTCCGCCGGGATCCAGTTGGCACCGCGGCAGAAGATCTCGCGGCCATTGACTTTCAGCGCAAAGCGGCTGCCGGCCTCGTCCGGATCGGTTAGTAGTTCGACGGTGCGCAAACCGATCTGACGGGTGACGGCTTCGGTCGGGAGGTCAACGGTCAGAGTGTAGAGCGCCTGTTCGCCTGACCCAGCCGGCCACCAGAGGCGCGGGCTTTCGATCTCAAAAACATGCACGACCTTCGTCTCGCCGGCGGAAATACCGACATCGAGCCGCACGCGCTCGCCATCCAGATCGAAATGCACGGGCACGACGGCCGGCTCGGCGGAATGGATGGTAGCGGTAACCTTGAGCTCCACGCGACCATCGGCCTGATGGACCTGCTCCGTCTCGACATGTTCGATGCGGGCCGGGTCGAGCTTCTTCAGCGACAGCGTGCCATAGAGCCCGAGTGGCGCGATCGCGATATTCCAGTCCCAGCCAAAATGGCATTGCGGCTTGCGCAGCATGTTGCCGTGCGGAAGCGGCGAATTGCCCTTGTGGTAAGGCACGTAGAAGGGCTGACGCGCCTGACGCTCTGCGCCGGCAGTCAGGCTTGAATGAAAGACGATGCGAACAGTGTTTTCGCCCGGCTGGAGCGCATGGCTCACCTCGGGACGATAACGACGGAAGCAATTGTCGGCAGATAACACAGGCACTTCGTTGACGAAGACAACAGCGACAGTGTCGAGATAGTCGATGTCCAGATACCAGCTGCCGGAGACATCAGGCACCATGACCTGCCGCTCCACCATCCAGTCGCGTTCCGCGACCCACTGCACCACTTCCTCGTTCCGACCGAAATAGGGATCGGGAATGAGGTTGGCGGCATGAAGGGCGGAGTGCACATCACCGGGGAGCGTGATTGTCGCCCCATGGTCGCCATCAACCGATGACAGACGCCACTCGCCGTGAAGATCGATGACGCCGCCCTGCGTGCCCTGGTTCATGTCACTCGTCCTGCAGAAGAAAAAGGCGCCCCGGTCACAGTCCGGGACGCTAGGGGGGAAAAGTCAGATGCGCTCTTCGGTTTCTGCGTCGAACAGGGACGCAACACCCATGTCGAAGCCCAGACGCACTTTCGAACCCGGCGCATAGCGACGCGTGCCGCCGATACGAACCGACATGGTGTGACCGGCATGCTTCAACCACAGGAGGTTGTCGGCGCCCATCGGCTCTTCGATATCGACGACCGCTTCGTGCAGTTCGCTGATACCGTTCTCCTCGTCGACCTTGATGTGTTCGGGACGGACCCCGAGCACAACCTTGCGTCCGCCCACCAACGGCTCCTCAGACTGATAGCCGTCGAGGGAAAAGAGCACGTCATGAGTCCGGAAGAACACCTTGCCGCCTTCGTTGACCAGGTCGCCATGCAGGAAATTCATCGACGGCGAGCCTATGAAGCCCGCGACGAAGAGGTTCTTCGGGCGATTGTAGATCGTGCCGGGATCGGCAAGCTGCTGGATCACGCCGCTCTTCATGATCGCGATGCGATCAGCGAGTGTCAGGGCTTCGATCTGGTCGTGCGTGACATAGATCATCGTGTTTTTCAGACTGTGGTGCAGGCGCTTGATTTCGACGCGCAGCTCCGACCGCAGCTTGGCATCAAGGTTTGACAGAGGTTCGTCAAACAGGAACACATCGACGTCGCGCACCAGCGCACGACCGATCGCAACGCGCTGACGCTGACCGCCGGAGAGTTCGGACGGCTTGCGCTTCAGCAGCGGGCCGATCTGCAGGATGTCGGCCGCACGCTGCACACGTTTGGCGATATCATCCTTCGGCACCTTGGCAACCTGCAGGCCGAAGGAGAGGTTTTTCTCCACCGTCATCTGCGGATAAAGTGCATAGGACTGGAAAACCATTCCGATGCCGCGGTCCTTTGGCTCTTCCCAAGTGACATTCCTGCCCTTGATGAAGATCTGTCCGTCCGTCGGCTCAAGCAGTCCGGCAACGCAGTTCAGAAGCGTCGATTTTCCGCAACCTGACGAACCCAGGAGCACGATGAACTCCCCGTCGATGATGTCGAGGTTGAGGTTCTCGAGCACCTTAACGGCGCCGAAGCTCAAAGAGAGGTCCTTGATGGATACACTGTGCGACATGAGCTTAACCCTTGACTGCGCCGGCGGCGATGCCCCGGACGAAGAGGCGCCCGGAAATGAAGTAGACGATGAGCGGCACGGCGCCGGTGAGCAACGTTGCGGCCATGTTGACGTTGTATTCCTTCACGCCCTGGACCGAATTGACGATATTGTTCAGCTGGACCGTCATTGGGTAGGTATCGGGGCGGGTGTAGACGACGCCGAAAAGGAAGTCGTTCCAGATGCCCGTGACCTGAAGGATGATCGCAACGACGAAGATCGGCAGCGACATCGGCAACATGATCCGCAGATAGATCTGCCAGAAGCCGGCACCATCGATACGCGCCGCCTTGAACAACTCCTCCGGCAACGACACGAAGTAGTTTCGGAACAGCAGTGTCAGGATCGGCATGCCGAAGATCGTATGCACGATCACAAGACCGCTCAGGCTGCCATAAAGACCCATCTCCCGAAGCAGGATCACAAGCGGGTACAACATGACCTGATAGGGGATGAAGGCCCCGAAGATCAGGATCGTGAAGAAGAGTTCAGAACCCTTGAACTTCCAGTTCACCAGCGCATAGCCATTGAGCGACGCGATCAAGATCGAAATCGTCACTGAGGGCACGAGAATCCACACGGAATTCCAGAAACCACGCGACAGACCATCGCAGTTCAGGCCGGTGCAGGCCGTAGACCAGGCCTTGACCCAGGGCTCGAAGGTGATCTCCACCGGCGGCGCGAAAATGTTGCCGAGACGGATTTCCGGCATGCCCTTGAGCGAGGTCACGACCATGACCCAGAGTGGCAGCAGGTAGTAGATGCTGACGAGAAGAAGGATCCCGTAGAGGATGATGTTGCGGCTGGAGAGCATCCGCTTCGGTCGCGCACCACGCGGACCGCTGATCACGTGGTCAACCATTCTTGCGTCTCCCGCCGAATTCGAGATAGGCCCAGGGGATGAGGACGATCAGCACCGTCAACAGCATCATTGTCGAGGCGGCCAGACCCTGGCCGAGATTTTGCGCCTGGAACATATAGTCGTAGACATACTTCGCCGGGACTTCCGAGGCATTGCCCGGTCCACCCGATGTCTGAGCGACGACGAGATCATAAAGCTTGACGATGCCTGACGCGATGAGAACGAGCGAGGTGATGAACACCGGGCGCATCATCGGGATGACGATGAACAGGTAAGTCCGCCATTTCGGAATGCCGTCGACGCGGGACGCCTTCCAGATGTCTTCATCAATGCCGCGCAGACCCGCCAGCATGATGCACATCACGAAGCCAGTTCCCTGCCAGAGCCCGGCAATGAGGATTCCATAGATCACGATGTTCGGATTGTAGAGCGGATCGAACTGAAAGCTCTCCCAACCGAGACCGCGCACGATCGACTGAACCCCGAATTCCGGATTCAGGATCCATTGCCACACAAGTCCGGTCACGATGAACGACAGCGCAAAAGGATAGAGCAGAACGGTTCGGAAAGCGTCTTCATATCGGATCTTCTGATCAAGCAGCACGGCCAGCAGGAAGCCGATCACGATCGTGAAGATGAGCGATAAGACACCGTAGATGAAGATGTTCTCGATCGAGACCCACCAACGGCTGGTACTCCAAAGCCGGGTATACTGGTCAAGGCCGACGAAATTCGCCCGTGGCAGCAGCTTCGAATTGGTGAACGAATAGACAACGGTCCAGAGCGTGCCGCCGACAAAGACGACGAGCGCTGTAAAGATCATGGGCAAAGCCGCGATCTTGCCGTTGAGATTGCGAAACAGCCGGGACGGCCGTGCAACGCGCGACATGGCAAAACCTCCAAATGGGAATGGCTGCCCGGCAAGACCGGGCAGCCTGGATGAGACGAGAGGCCTCAGCCACCACTCTTCAGATTTTCGACCCACTTCGCATGGGCGGTCTCAGGCGACATGTCGGACTTCCAGAACTCGACCATCAGGTCTTCGTTCTGCTTCTGCACGTCGGGAGACCAGACCATGTCACCGGACGGAATGATGTTTCCGCCGGCAAGGATCTCTAGACCCTTCTTCATGCAGTCATTCGCGGCCGCAAGATCAACGTCACCGCGGATCGGCAGGGAGCCCTTCTTGAGGTTAAAGGCAACCTGGACTTCCTTGGACACCATCAGAGCAGCAAGCTCCTTCTGTGCCTTTTCCTTTTCCGGATCCTTGAGCTTCGGGAAGTAGAAGGCGTCGCCACCCGTCGAGATGTACTCGTTCAGGCCGAGACCCGGAAGGCAGGTGTAGTCCTGCCCGGCCACTTCACCGGCAACAGCAAATTCGCCCTGTGCCCAGTCACCCATGATCTGGCCGCCGGCCTGATCGGTAATGACGAGGTTGGTTGCCTGGTTCCAGTCCTGTACGGTGGACTTGGCAGCAAGCTTGCGGGCGTCAGCTGCAGCCTGGAAGACCTTGAGATATTCAGGGCCGGCCGCGACTTCCATGTTCTTGTCGACGTTGACGGCCTTCCAGTTGTCGAGACCCGCGACGGCGATCTGCATCGCGCCGAAGGCGAGGTTCGACTGCCAGGGCTGGTTGCCGAGCGCCAACGGGATCTTGCCAGCCTTTTCCAGAGCCGGCGCCGCTGCGACGAACTCGTCCCAGTTCTTCGGAACCGGTACGCCGGCGTCCTCGAAGGCCTTGTTCGACAGCCACAGCCATTCCGGCGAGTGGATGTTCACAGGAGCGCAGTAGATCCGGCCATCAAGGGTGCAGGCATCGAGCAGAGACGGCGGGAAGACCTTGTCCTTCCAGCCTTCGGCCTCGGCGACATCCGTCAGGTCGAGCATCAGGCCCGCCTCGACGAGTTCCATCGCCTGCTGGCCATGGTTGAACTGGGTGGCACCCATCGGATCACCGCCGGTAATACGGCTGATCATGATCGGACGGGCAGTACCACCGCCACCAGCGATCGCGCCGTCAACCCACTTGTTGCCGGTGGCATCGAATGCCTTAGCAAGCTCGGCGACGGCCGCGGCTTCACCGCCGGATGTCCACCAATGAGTTACTTCGAGATCGGTTGCGTGAGCCGCTGCGAACGGCATGGCGACGGTTGCGGCTAAAGCTGCCGCGAAGCTACGAAAATTCATGAGTCTCCTCCCTCACTGAAACGTTGCCGGAAAAACTTATGCGAAACGATTAAGAGACGCAACCAGTCGATTTCGAAAAAATGCTCCGCCGCGGGCATTCACCGCCTGAGTGCAGGTGCACATACCCTTTCAAACCGCTTTGATTCGTCAGGACACCGATACCAACTAACGGCCTGTGGCTTTATAAAGATAGATCTTTCAGATATTTAGTTCCTTCAGAGGTTCACACAGAACTTCAAACCTCAAACCTTGTGAGAAATCCATGAATACTGCAATGCACAATCGCAAAAGTTGCACGCCTTCGCACTGCAGCACAAGAAACCGCTCGACAAACGACCTGTATCGTTTCAGATTTTCGAATTACCGCACCGGGAGGAGGTGCCGGTCTCCAGGTTTGCAGGTGAGGAAAAGCCAACTATAAGCGTGGCTTGTGCGAGTGGCGGGGACGACATGACAGATCAGCAGGGGAGCGGCCTGATGGACCGCCCAGTGGCGACGAAAGAGCGGCCGACGCTCAAGACGATCGCCTTCATGACGGGTCTCGGCATCACGACGGTGTCGCGGGCCTTGAAAGACGCGCCGGATATTGGCGCTGAGACCAAGGAACGCGTCAGAATGGTTGCGCGTCAGCTCGGCTATCAGCCGAACCGAGCCGGCGTCCGCCTGAGAACAGGAAAAACCAACGTCATTGCGCTGGTGCTTGGCATCGATGAGGAAATACTGGGCTTTTCCAATCAGATGGTGGTCGGCATTTCGGAAGTCCTGTCCGGCACGCCTTACCATATCGTGGTCACGCCGCATGCCCATACCAAGGATCCGATGCTGCCTGTCCGCTATATTCTCGAGACCGGCTCTGCGGATGGCGTGATCATCTCCCGCACCGAACCGGATGACGCCCGCGTACGGCTGCTCACCGAGCAGAACATGCCCTTCGTCACCCATGGCCGCACCGACATGGGCATCGAGCATCCCTATCATGACTTCGACAACGAGGCCTTTGCCTACAGTGCGGTCGAGCGTCTGGTGAAGCGTGGTCGCAGGCGCATCGCCCTTCTGCCACCACCGAGCAAGCTCACCTACTACCAGCACACCTTTGACGGTTTCATGCGCGGGTTGAAGGCCTTCGGTGCCGAGGAAGTGCCACTGCACATCAACATCGATGCTTCCCTGGCGCACATCCGCTCTGCGGTCGAGGATCTGATGCGTGGCACCGATGCCCCCGACGGGCTGATCTCGTCCTCAGGCAGCAGCGCAATCGCCGCCAATGCAGGGATCGAGGCGGCAGGCAAGCGGGTGGGCTTGGAGATCGACCTCGTGGCGAAGCAGGGAACGCCGATCCTGAATTGGATCCGCCCCGATATCATCGCTGTCTATGAGGATGTACGCCAATCGGGCCGGGAACTCGCCAAGGCCGTCATCGCCCGGATAGACGGCGTCGATCCAGGCTTGCTGCAAAGCATCAGCGAGCCCCGCTGGGAATAGCCACGCCGCTTCCGCTGCGGGACTTGCCCTACCCTAGGCAAATGAAGGGCTGTCACTTTCACCCCAGACAACGACCGAATTGCGCCCGCGCACCTTCGCCGTATGCAAGGCCGCGTCCGCGCGCTTCAGCAATTCGTCCGCCGTGACCTGCATAGCACCATGGGCAACGCCGACGCTGACGGTGACCGGCACCAGATCGCCACCGAGGAAAAACATCTGCTGCTCGACGCTGTCATGGATGACATGTCCGAGCTTTTCTGCATCTTCCACTGTGCAAAACGGTACATAGGCCGCGAACTCCGCCCCTGCCAGACGCCCGAGCAGCGCGTGTTCGGGCAATTCGCGCAGGATGAGATCGGCGCATCGCTTCAAGACCTCATCTCCCCCGGAATGTCCGTAACGGTCATTGATGCGCTTCACCTGATCGACGTCGACATAGAGGAATGCGCCCTCCCCGCGGACCTTCAGCGACAGCGTTTGCAGCATGTCCAGGAAGGTAAAGCGGTTCGCAAGACCCGTCAGCGCATCCGTCGCGGCGGCCCACTGATGCTCGACCAGGAGCCGGTCACGCACCAGGAGGAAGATCGAGAGGGGCGCGATCACGGCATGCAGGAAAACCGCGAGCACCACGATGACCAGCCATAGCGGCGCAGACGCGCGGAGTTCCGCAGAATGAAGGGGCCAGACAAAAGCTACGATGCTTGCAAGCAGGAGAACGGCGGAAAGACCTGCAAACCACAGATAGCCGAAGGGCCTGTTGGAAAGCTTCTCTTCGGTTTCGGACGCCTTCAGTTCCCAGGCCGCAAGTCCGGTATAGACGGCGCCGAAAACGGCAGCGACAAGGAAACGGGCGGTGGCGTCATCCTGCAGAAGCGGCGGTGAAGCGGCTAGCAGGAAGAAAACCAGCGGCCCCGCGCCTGCGAGTCTGAGATCAAGGCTGCGGTGGTCGAAGGCCCGCATACCCTGCCAGGCCAGCGCCGCCCCCGCGAGGATCAGGGCCTGGGCCAGTGCAACCGTGACAAGGCCGAAACTGCCATCCGAGAATGCCGAGAGCAGCGCGCCCAGGGACGCGACCCCTGATGCCGCAGAGAAAAGCGCGAACTCGTTCCGCTTCGGCTCCCGACGCCAATGGAGGCCATAGAGGGCCGCGAAAACCACAAGGATCGCGAAAGCAGCGATCGCAAGTGTTGAAAAGTTAATGGAGACCATAACGAACGCCTGAAATACGAGCAAAGTTGTTAACCGCTCAGGCAAGCTAGGCGACGGACCTTAATCCAAAGGTAAAGGAAACGACTGGATTTTAACGAATACGGCCTGCAACAGCATTCATTCACAAGACTGTCTGTCTTGGCGGACTTCCAATGCAAAGAGGCCCGACATCCTGAGATATCGGGCCTCATTGGAAACTTCAGTCTGCCGGTGATCAGAACTGGCCGGCCCACGGACCGTGATGAACGTCCTTGCCGTCGAGACGGTCGAACCCATGCGCGCCGAAGAAATCGCGCTGCGCCTGGATCAGGTTGGCCGTACCCCGCCCACGACGATAGGTGTCAAAGTAAGACAGCGCGGACGCAATCGCCGGGACCGGAAGCCCCGACAGTGCGGCATGGGCGACAACACGGCGCAGCGCACCATCGGTTTCCTTGACCATGGCAGCGAAGGCCGGGGTGACGACGAGGTTCGGCACGTTCGGATCCTTGGTGAAGGCCGAGGTGATCTCGTCGAGGAACTGAGAGCGGATGATGCAGCCGGCGCGCCAGATGCGGGCGATGGTCGGCATGGGCAGCGACCAGTTGAACTCGGTGGATGCCGCAGACATGACGGCAAAGCCCTGTGCATAGGCTGCGATTTTGGCGGCCAGCAACGCGTTTTCGAGGTCGGCAATGAAGGCGGCCTTGTCCGCTGGCGTTTCGGCAAGCGCCGGCAGGCCGAACAGCTTTTCAGCGGCCAGACGTTCCGCGCGCAGCGACGACAGCACGCGACCGGACACGGCGGCCTCAATGCCGCTTGCAGCGACGGCGAGATTCTGTGCCTCGATGGCCGACCACTTGCCTGTGCCCTTCTGGCCGGCCGCATCGACAATCACATCGACCATCGGCTTGCCGGTTTCGGGATCGATGGCCTTCAGCACCTTTTCGGTGATCTCGATCAGGTAGGAATTCAAGCGACCCTTGTTCCACTGACCGAAGATCTCGCCGATCTCGGCAGCCGACATTTTCAGGCCGTCGCGCAAAATGCCATAGATCTCGGCTATCATCTGCATGTCGGCATATTCGATGCCGTTGTGGATCGTCTTGACGAAATGGCCTGCGCCATCCGTACCGAGCCACGCGACGCAGGGCTCGTCGTTGAACTTTGCCGCGATCGAGGTCAGGACCGGCTCGACGCGCTTCCAGCTCTCCTCGGTGCCACCGACCATGATCGAGGGACCGTGGCGGGCGCCCTCTTCCCCGCCGGAGACACCCATGCCGATGAAGGTGAAATCTGTGCCGGCGAGTTTCTCGAACCGGGCGACGGTGTCGCGGAAGTTGGCATTGCCGGCATCGATCATGATGTCGTTCTTGGAGAGAAACGGCATCAGTGCCGCCATCTGCTGATCGACGGCATCGCCGGCTTTGATCATGATGATGATCGGACGCGGTGGACGGATGGCAGCAACGAATTCTTCGATCGTATGGCAGCCAATGATGCGATCCGCGAGTTCACCCGCCTCACCGAGAAATTCGTCCGTTCTCGCGGGCGTGCGATTGAAGACCGCGATCCGGTTGCCTTTTTCGGCAATGTTGAGCGCCAGGTTGGAGCCCATAACTCCGAGACCGATCAGTCCGATTTCCGCTTGCTGCACGATGAAGCCTCCGCATGCAAATTCATGGATGCGGCTTTCTCGCATTCACGAGGGCATGCGGCAAGACTCTATTTTGACCGTTCGGTAAACGCTGCATCAAGCGTCCGGCTTGTCGTCATTCTCCGAAATGACACGCCAGGCAGCACCATCGAGGTCTTCGTACTGGCCGCTTTTCAGCGACCAGAGGAAGGCAAAAAGCCCGAGCCCCCCGAGAAACAGGGCGATCGGAATAAGGAAGATCAGCATGTTCATGCGGCGAACCTCGCACCTTCCGATGCCGATGTCGATGCAGCCAAGGCGATATCCGGCACCAGTGACTTCTCGTCCAGCGCCAGCCGATTGAGGCGCAAGGCATTGGCGACAACGATGATGGACGAAGTCGACATGGCGACGGCCGCGATCAAAGGAGTGGCATATCCCAGAAGCGCGATCGGCACGGCGATGACATTATAGCCTATGGCCAGCGCGAAGTTCTCGCGGATCAGGCGACCTGCACGGCGCGAGGCCTCAATGGCAAAGGGCACGGCTTCCAGCCCATCGCGCATGAAGACGAAGTCGGCAGCTTGCCGGCCGACATCGGCGGCCGTGGCAGGAGCCATCGAAACATGTGCCGCAGAAAGGGCCGGCGCGTCATTGATGCCATCGCCGACCATCAGGACGCGGTGCCCCTGCGCTGATGCCTCGGCACAGGCCTCTGCCTTCTCGCGCGGCGTCAGCCCAGCGCGCCAGCTGTCGACACCCAGGTCCGCAGCGAGCTTTGCGACGACGGGTGCACGATCTCCCGAAAGGATCCCGAGGTGGAGGCCCGCATTCTTCAAGGCATCGATCGACGAACGGGCACGCGGCCTCAGCATGTCCTCGAACAGGAAGGTTGCGCGTTCGGTGCCATCAAGCGAGAGAACCACTTCGGAATAGGGCTTCTCGCTCGCAACCTCTGCCGCATCGCCACAGGCAAATCTACGGTTGCCGAGACGCCAGACGCCTTCCTCTGTTTCGGCCTCGACACCGGATCCGGGCACCTCGCGAACGGTTTCGAAACCACGAGGCTGACCGCCATAGGCTGCCCAGAGCGCCCGAGAAAGCGGATGCCGGGAATGGGCGGCAAGACCGGCTGCAACCGAAAAGCCTGCCGGTTCGATCCTGGCGGTATCGACGAGGCGCGGACGGCCGAGCGTCAGTGTGCCTGTCTTGTCAAAGGCGACGGCCTCGATTTCGGCGAGCCTTTCCATGGCCGAACCATCCTTGACCATGACACCTGCCTTGAACAGGCGTCCGGCAGCGACGACCTGGACAACGGGCACGGCAAGCCCAAGTGCGCAGGGGCAGGTGATGATCAGGACGGCGATTGCCACCATCATCGCATGCTTCCAGTCACCGTCGTAGAGCCCCCAGGCAATGAAGGAACTGATGGCCAGCAGATGAACCGCCGGCGAATAATATTGAGCTGCACGATCGGCAATGCGGCGGTAGCGCGCCCTGCCCCCTTCTGCTGCCTCCATCAGATGGATGATCTCCGAAAGGAAGGAGTTCTGGGCTGTCGCGGTTGCGCGGACCGTGAGAGAGCCGGTGAGGCTGAGCGTCCCCGCCTGCACATCGGACCCCGGACGGACGGAAACCGGTGCACTCTCGCCATTGACGATCGAGATATCGAGATCGCTCTCTCCTGCAACAACGATCCCGTCGACGGGAATGCGGTCGCCGGCGGAGATGGCAACCTGATCGCCGACGCGGATCTCATCGACTGCCCGATACTCACGTGCCCCGCCGTCCACGAGCACCATGGCACCTCGCGGATTGAGCCGGGCAAGGCCGCTGATGGCCGAACGGGCACGGTCGCGCATGATGTGGTCGAGCGTGCGGCCGATCAAGAGGAAGAAGAGCAACGACGCCGTCGCATCGAAATAGGCGTGCGGGCCGTGATGGATGGTTTCCCAGAGCGAGGCGAAATAGGAGAGCGTGATGCCAATGGCGATCGGCACGTCCATGTTGGTACGCCCATGCTTCAGCGCGTTCCAGGCTGATTCATAAAAGAAGCGGCCGGCATAAATGAGCGCCGGGGCGGCGATCATTGCCGAGATCCAGTGGAACAGATCCCGCGTCGAGGCATCAGCGCCCGACCATACCGAGACCGACAGCAGCATGATGTTGGTCGCGGCAAAGCCTGAAACGGCAACCGCCCGAATGAGCTGGTTGCGCAAGGCGTCCGAAGCTTCCTCCGCTGCGGTGAACAGGTGGGCTGAATAGCCGGTTGCGGCAATGGCACGAGCGAGGTTGACGGGGTCCGTTTCGGTGCCGTCCACCGCCTCCTTCCACACGACGGAAACCCGCTTGGTCGAAAGATTGACACGAGCCCGCTCGACTTCCGGAAGGGCCCTGAGCGCACTCTCAACCGTCGTGATGCAGGTCCCGCAATGGACGCCTGGCACGCTCATATCAACCTGCCAGAGACCGGGGCCAACCGCACGGCTGGAGAGCTTCAGCTCTTCCGCCGACGGCAGGGAGACCCCTGCCCGCTCCAGGTCCAAGGCGCCTTCGGTGCCGGCTGCACAGCAACTCATCGTCATTCTCCCGAAACGCTGATCCGCTTCGCCTCGTGCATGATCATCTTGCCGTCCTTGGTTGCCTGCATCTCGACGATCCAGCTGCCGGGAAGGACAGTGGTCTCGGCGAGATAGAGACCGTCGCCCGCAGGTGTCAGTTGCAGTTCAAAATCCTGTGCGACGCCGACGGGCCGTTTGAAATGCGCCGTGACTGCATCGGCAACAACGGGCGTATCGCCCGGCAGAGTGAGACGGTAACGCATACCCTTGGCGTCCACCGAGAGATCACCGGCAATGCCGGTTGCCAGCATCTCGCGGATGGCAGCCGTCTTGCCGTTGAACTGCTGGCTCGCAACATACGTGTTCTTCACCACCAAGCCGCTCCAGCTTGTGGTCGCAAGATAGGCCATGGTGAAATTGACCGTGATGATCGTGCCGAAGAAGGCCAGCATGATCGCCAGCATGTGCCAGCCGGTGAAGGTAAAGGGTTTTTTCGTATCGGTGGTCATTTCTTGGCTCCCGGACCAATGAAGACTGCATCATAGACGTCCCGCTCGTGACTGCTGGTATCCTGGGCAACGAACTGGAAGCTCTGGTTGGCGTCGGTGACCTTGTCACCGGAAAGCGTCACGAAGACCTTGAGCGTGGTGGCTTCATCCGGCTCGACCGACACCGTGAAGGAGCGCGCGGCTGGCTGATTGATGCCATTGATCTTCATATTGGCATCCGGAAGCCCTTCGAGCGACACTTCAATCTCGCGGGGCGCGGCGACCATGTTGAGGATGCGGACCGTATAGCCGTTGCGGATCGACCCGTCCGATTCGAGCACGAACTGCGGATTGCGATCATGCAGGACATTGACCTCCAACCGGTCACGGGTGAGGAGCGCTACAAGCATGGCAATGCCGACAGCTGTCCACACCCCCATGTAGAGCAGCGTCCGCGCACGGAAGATCACACGCCAGTTGAAGTGGCGAATCTTGTCGGAGAAGCTGCCGTCCGGGTTGCGTACCTGCTTCGGATCGATGCTGGTGGTCCCGCCATTGGTGGCCAACGCCATGTTGGACTGGTATTCGTCGAGTGTGGCATACGCGATCAGGCCACGCGGTTTTCCGACCTTGTCCATGACGCCGTCGCAGGCATCGATGCAGAGCGCGCAGGTGATGCATTCAAGCTGCTGCCCGTCCCTGATATCGATGCCCATGGGACAGACGGCGACACAGGCATTGCAGTCAACACAGTCGCCGACCGATTCACCCGCTGCTATGGCCTTTTTCGCGTGGCGAGTCCGCGGTTCTCCGCGCCAGTCATTATAGGTGACGACGAGCGAGTTCTCATCGAGCATCGCAGCCTGGATACGTGGCCAGGGGCACATGTAGATGCAGACCTGCTCGCGCATCAGGCCACCGAATAAGTAAGTCGTGGCGGTCAGAATGGCGACGGTTATATACGCGACCGGCGCCGCATTGCCGGTGAGGAAATCCATGGCAAGCGACGGGGCATCGGCGAAATAGAAGATCCAGGCACCACCGGTCAGCACGCCGATCAGGATCCAGATCGCGTGTTTGCTGACGCGCTTCCAGATCTTGTCGAAAGTCCAGGGCGCGGCTTCGAGCTTGATTCGCGCATTGCGATCCCCCTCGATGAAGCGCTCGACGACGAGGAAAAGATCAACCCACACCGTCTGCGGACAGGTGTAGCCACACCAGGCACGACCGACGGCCGAGGTGACGAGAAAGAGACCGAAGCCGGCCATGACCAGCAGACCGGCGACGAAGAAGAACTCCTGCGGCCAGATCTCGATGAAGAAGAAATAGAAGCGGCGGTGCGCCAGATCGATCAGGACAGCCTGATCAGGCGCAAACTCACCGCGGTCCCAGCGCAGCCAGGGCGTGAGATAGTAGATGCCGAGCGTGATCGCCATGACGATCCACTTGAAGCGGCGGAAGCTACCCTCGGCACGCTTTGGGAAAATCTTCTTGCGAGCTTCATAAAGCGGGCGCCGGCTTTTGGCCGACATCACCGCCTCGGCGTCGAGTCTCTCGACCTCAGGCGCGTCCGGTGCTCGGGTTTGATCGGCATGTATATTCATGGGACGAGAACCTTCTTCTGATGCTCGCCTTGTCCCATCTCAAAGGCCAGCTCGCCTTGACTTAAGTCAAGCAGCGGCGAAGCGTCGCAATACATGCGTCTTTTCATATGTGAAAAGAAAAGGGCCGCATCGTGAGATGCGGCCCTGGACCCTGCAGCAAGGCGAAGCTTACTCGCCGCCGCCCAGCTGGTGTACGTAGACGGTCAACTGCTTGACAGTGGTGTCACCGAGACGTGCGGCCCAACCCGGCATCGCACCGTGGCGCGGCTGACGGATCTGGGCTGCGATCTGCGCCTCACCGTCAACCTTCAGCCAGATGGCGTCGGCGAGATTCGGCGCACCGAAATCCCGGTTGCCCTTGGCATCTTCGCCGTGGCAGGAGGCGCAGTTGTCGGCATAGACCTGTTTGCCCGGCTCAACCATCGCGGCATCAAGCGGCGTGCCGGTCAGGCTGACCACATAGGCGGCGACCTGCTTGATCTGCTCGGCGTCGAGGATGTCGGCAAAGGCCGGCATTTCCGAAACCCGGGTGTCGGGATCCTGATCGTAACGGATGCCATGCGCGATCGTGGCATGGATCGATTCAAGATCCCCACCCCATAGCCAATCGTCGTCATTCAGGTTCGGATATCCAGCACCGCCGGCAGCACCCGAACCATGGCAGGGCGAGCAGTTCACCTTGAAAGCGGCAGCGCCACCAGCAACAGCAAACTGGGTGAGTTCCTTGTCGGCAACGATCTCTTCAAGTGGCAAGGTCGCAATCTTGTCGAGATAGACCGCCTGGGAGGACTTTGCCGCGACCAGTTCCTGCGCCACTTCCGCACGGCTCGAGTAACCGAGCAGGCCCTTGGTGTTGTCGGTCAGGAGCGGCCAGGCCGGATACATGATGGTGTATCCGATCGCCCAGACGATGGTTGCATAAAAGGTCCAGACCCACCAGCGTGGCATCGGATTGTTGAGTTCGCGAATGCCGTCCCACTCATGGCCGGTGGTCTCGACGCCGCTGATCTCGTCGATGTGTTTCTTGTCTGCCATTGTTCAATCCTCCTTGAGAGGGATGCTGGCCGCGTCGTCGGCAGGCTTCTTGCCGCCCGGGCGGAATGTGAAGAGAACGACTCCGACGAAGAACAGGGTCATGGCGAGCAGGGCCCAGCTGTCGGCGAAGTGGCGCATGGCGGTATAGGTTTCCATGGTGTCCTCCTCAGCGGTAGCCGCTAGCGTCATCATAGGTGGAGAAGTCGACGAGCGTGCCGAGCATCTGGAGATAGGCGACGAGTGCGTCCATCTCGGTCAGCTTGGTCGGATCACCATCGAAATCACCGACCTTGGCCTTCGGATAGCGCTCAAGCAGGCCCGAAGTATCGGCGTTCGGATCCGCCTGGGCGACCAGATCGGCCTGCGCCTGCGTCAGCATCTCCTCGGTATAGGGAACACCGACCAGGCTATTGGCCTTCAGGTCCATCGTCACGTTCGCCACCTTGAGCGGCGTCGTCTTCAGGTAGGAGTAGCTCGGCATGATCGATTCCGGCACGACATCGCGCGGTTCGATCAGGTGCTGGACGTGCCATTCATTCGAATAGCGGTCCCCGACGCGGGCAAGATCCGGACCCGTGCGCTTCGATCCCCACTGGAACGGATGGTCGTACATCGACTCCGCTGCCAGAGAGTAGTGACCGTAGCGTTCGACCTCGTCCTTGAACGGCCGGATCATCTGACTGTGACAGACATAGCAGCCTTCACGGATGTAGATGTTGCGGCCAGCGAGTTCCAGCGGCGAGTAGGGCCGCATGCCCTCCACCTTCTCGATGGTATTTTCGAGATAGAAGAGCGGAGCGATTTCCACGATGCCGCCGATGGTCACGACCAGAAGCGAACCGAGGAAGAGAAGGCTCGAGTTCTTCTCAAGGATTGCGTGTTTATCAAGAATAGACATGTGAGCCTTCCTTTTATTCAGCCGGCTGCGCAGCAGCTGGCAATGCGCTTCCGGCGATCGGCGCTTCCTGGCGTTCGTAGCCGAGGATGGTCATCAGGACGTTGTAGGCCATGATGATACCGCCGATGAGATACATGGCACCGCCGATCGTGCGCAGCACGAAGTAGGGATGCATGGCCGCGACCGACTCGGCGAACGAGTAGACCAGGAAGCCCTGAGCATCGTATTCGCGCCACATCAGGCCCTGCTGGATGCCGGCAACCCACAATACGGCCGCGTAGACGACGATGCCGAGCGTTGCGAGCCAGAAGTGCCAGTTGACCAGGCGCAGCGAGTAGAGACGGTTGCGGTTCCACAGCTTCGGGGTCAGGTAATAGATCGCGCCGAAGGAGATCATGCCGACCCAGCCGAGTGCACCCGAGTGAACGTGACCAATGGTCCATTCCGTGTAGTGGCTGAGCGAGTTGACGGCCTTGATGGACATCATCGGACCTTCGAAGGTCGACATGCCGTAGAAGGCGATCGCGATGACCATCATGCGGATGATCGGGTCGGTACGGATCTTGTCCCAGGCGCCAGACAGCGTCATCAGACCGTTGATCATGCCACCCCAGGACGGCATCCAGAGCATGACCGAGAACACCATGCCGAGCGTCTGCGCCCAGTCGGGCAGAGCCGTGTAGTGCAAGTGGTGTGGGCCAGCCCAGATATACATGAAGATCAGGGCCCAGAAGTGGATGATCGACAGGCGGTAGGAATAGACCGGGCGACCGGCCTGCTTGGGTACGAAGTAGTACATCATGCCGAGGAAGCCGGCGGTGAGGAAGAAGCCGACGGCGTTATGGCCATACCACCACTGGGTCAGCGCGTCCTGGACACCAGAAAAGGCCGAATAGCTCTTCGTACCGAGGAAGGAGACCGGGATCGCCAGATTGTTGACGATGTGCAGCATCGCGATCGTGATGATGAAGGACAGGTAGAACCAGTTGGCTACATAGATGTGGCTCTCCTTCCGCGTCATGATCGTGCCCATGAAGGTGATCAGATAGGCGACCCAAACGACGGTCAGCCAGAGGTCCACATACCATTCCGGCTCGGCATATTCACGGCCCTGGGTGATGCCCAGGAGATAGCCGGTGGCCGCCATGACGATGAAGAACTGGTACCCCCAGAATACGAACCAGCCCAGATTGCCGCCAAAGAGACGCTGACGCGAGGTACGCTGGACGACATAGAACGACGTCGCGATCAGGGCGTTACCGCCGAAAGCGAAGATGACGGCCGATGTGTGCAGCGGACGAAGACGCCCGAAGTTCAGCCAGGGCTCGATGTTGAGATCGGGATAGGCGAGCTGCAGGGCCACGACGACGCCGACCAGAAAACCGACAACGCCCCAGAAGACGGTAGCGATCACGCCGTAGCGCACAACTTCGTCGAAGTATTCCGACTGCTGCACTTTCGGCTTGGAAGCGGAGGAGGATGCTGTGGACGGAGCAAACTGCATCCGGCGCAGCATGATGATCGTGCCCGCAGTGAGCACGAAGAAGGCAACCCACATATGGGCTGCGAAGAGGCTGTCCTGGGTGAAGGCCACCCCGAGCAGCGCGGCGAAGGCGAGCACCGCCATCACCAATGTCTCTAACGTATAGTTCATTGTTGGAATCCCCCAACGCTTGCTGATCTCATCGCGGGGGGCTCGCCCAAGGGACGATTCCTCCCGCGTCGAATGCACCAATCGCATTGGGGGCGCCAACCCACCTTGATCCAAGTCAATGCGCATCTCTCTAAAATTCGCGAGGTTTGGCCCAGCAATCGGGTTGGCGATCGCTTGGCACCAAGGCCTGAGATCGCAAGGGTAACGCCCGCTGCGCGTGTCTTGGAGCACTGGGGTACCGTGCGGCGGAAGGCCCCGTTGGAGAGAACGGACATGCTGACGAACACTGAAAACGGCAAGCTCAACGCGGTCGATACGAGGACGGGCAACCGCTTGCTCGACGGAGGAGAGCGCGATCTGGCCTGGCTGTATCGCGCCCATACCGAACAACTTGCGCTCTGCCGGGAACTGGAAGAAATCGCCGACTCACTGCCGGCAAACATCAATCGGCAGAAATGCATCTACGCGGCCAAGGCACTGGGCCCGCTGATCAAGGGCATTCATCACTACGAGGAGACCGTCCTCTTCCCGCAGCTGCAATCAAACCCGGATGCGACCGATGCTCTCGGGCCGACGCTCGAAAGGCTGAAGTTCGAACATTGCGAGGATGAGTGCTTTGCCGAGGAACTGACGGATGCGCTTTTGAAGCTGGGATCGGGCGACAGGGTCAACATGGAAGCCGTAGGCTACATGCTGCGCGGATTCTTTGAAGGCATCCGCCGCCACATCGCCTTCGAGCGGGAGCATCTGTTGCAGGGAGTATTGTCGGAAGACGCGCAGGTTATCCAGGGGTGAAGCCCCTGCCCTGTGCTTCCGGCGCGGCAGAAACCTTCAGGCTGCAACGTCACCGAAGACGGACTCAGCTTCTCCAAGCGTCAGGATCGCACCGCTGACGCTTCCGTCGGCAGCGCGAAGAGGACCGAAGCGACCACGCATCTCCCCATCCGCGGTGACCGCCGGCAACCTGGCGAGGAAACTGCCTGAACGGCCCATAAAGGCTGAATCGAGCGCCTCCTGAAGCCAGTCACTGTTGCCAGCTGCAAGCCCGAGATCAAACACGCTCCGCCCGATGATGTCCATCTGACGCAGGCCCAACATGCGGGCCATCGCCGTGTTGGCAAACAGGTAGCGGTAATCACAGGTTACCACCGCCACACGCTCCGGCAGATTGTTGAGAATCTGCTCGTTCAGCTGCACATCATCGCCGTCCTGAAGGGCACGCACGGTTGAGATGGTTGGGAAAGGCGTCTCCTCACCGCGCTTCGGGCCGAAGTAACGTTCCACCAGCAGCGTCAGCATCGAAGCGTGACGCAAGACGCAGGATCGATCGTCGGCGTCCTCACGCAACAGCTTCGTCAAAAGCCGCATCTGCAGGTAGATATCGTCAATATCAGTGGCCCGGTAGCTGATCAGGGCCGAGATCAAGGGATCGATCTCCCGGTCGAGCACGCGCACGAGCTGGTCATTGCCGCTGCGAACGGCTTGCTGCAACTGCAGATTCTTCAGCGATACCGCTTCGAACAGAGCGCGCAGATTCGAATCACGGAATTCGCCAAAAGACATTCGCAACCTCATCGCCGAGATGTGACAAACGAATGAAATCCGTCACACATTTGGATGGGTGCGTAACATGAGGTCGCGTCACCTTCAACCGGCAGAGGCAGCCGGTTACAACGCAGCCCAAAAAATATTTTCTACATCTCAATAGAATATGGATGAAAATTCAGGGAAGAGTGGACAATCAAGTGCCTTCTGCTGCTGTCCCGAATCAATAGCAGCGGCATGCTGCCGGAACAGTATTCCCTTCAGAGCGATCGCTTGATGTTCCAGCGGTCGTGATACCAGAGCCACTGCTCAGGATACTCCCGAACCCAGGCTTCCACCTTGTCGTTCAGCAGCTGCGCCGTTGCCGTGACGTCGATCTGGCCCTTGTCATTACGCGGAAGCGTGACACGCGGCTCGATCTCCAGCCGGAACCGATTGGCCGGAAGGCGGATGCAGCGCGCCGGGTAGACCTCACAGTCGAACTGCCGTGCGAGCTTGGCAAGCAAAGGATTGGTCCGAACCGGATTGCCGAAGAACTGTGTTTCCATGCCCTTCTTAAATTTCTGATCGACCAGAACGCCAACCCCACCGCCCTGTTCCAGCTGGCGAGCGAGTGCAAAGGACGACCCTGCATGCGAGGGCACGAGCTTGCCCATGCGCTTGCGGCGGAACTCGAATACTTTCTCGGCGATATAGGGATTGTTTGGCGGTCGGAAGAGCACCGTCACGTAGAGGCCGAAAGCGGCCCCCGCAACCGGCAACAGCTCAAAATTGCCCGTATGGCCCGTAAAGACGATGAATGGCCGCGGATTGTCGCGAAGATCCAGAAACTGCTCGACGCCCGACACCTCCACCCTGCCCTCGCCCGGTTTCTCCGGATCGAAATCGAAGAGGCGGTCGAGGAAGACATATTCGGCCGCAAGTCGGCCCATATGGCCCCAGCTCGCCAGCGCGATCTCCTCGCGCTCGGCCTCCGACTTCTCAGGGAAAGCGTTGCGCAGATTCACCTGCATCAGCCGGTGCCGCTTCGTCTTCGGCCCGACCCAGCGCATCAGCCGGTCGGCGAAGTTGATCGCTGCGTCCGCCGGCAGGATCTTCAACGCCGTCAGGAAGCCGAAGGCCGCCTGGGCGACCGACCACTGATAGAACTTGCGCAGCGCCAGAACGATGCGGGTGACGAGCATCCGCACGCGGTCAGTCCATCTTCAGGATGATCTTGCCGAAGACCTGGCGGCCTTCCATGCGGGCAAGAGCCTTGTCGATATCGTCGAAGGACACCTGAGTATCAATGACAGGATGCACGAGGCCGCGCGCCATCTTCTGCATGGCATCCGCCATGTTTTCCATGCGGCAACCAAACGAGCCGAAGAGCTTGAGCTGCTGCTGGAACAGCATCATCAGGTTCACTTCGGTCGAGACGCCCGATGTCGAGCCGCAGGTAACGAGGCGGCCGCCACGCTTCAGGCAGAACATCGAGGCTGCGAACGTATCCTTGCCGACATGTTCGAAGACGACATCGACGCCCTTCTTCTTGGTGATCTTGCGAACCATGCCTTCGAAGCGATCGGTGCGGTAGTTGATGACGTGATCGGCGCCGAGTGCCTGGGCCGGCTCGATCTTGTCGTCTGAGCCGACGGTGGTGATGACCGTACAGCCGATCTTCTTGGCAAGCTGAATAGCAGCTGTGCCGATGCCGGAACCGCCAGCATGGATGAGGATGGTTTCACCCGGCTGGAGCTTGGCATTGTCGAAAAGCATGTGCTCGACGGTGCCGAAGGTGACAGGGGCAAGTGCCGCAGCAACCGCATCGACGCCCGGAGGCGCCGGAACGAGCAGGCGGGCCGGCAGGTTGATCTTTTCCTGCGCGAAGCCATCGAGGTGGAAGCCATGCACGCCGGAGACGTTTTCGCAAAGATTGTCACGGCCTTCGCGGCAGGGCTTGCAGAGGCCGCAGGTGCGCGCGCCATAGACGGCAGCCAGCTGACCCGGCAGGATATTGCCGACGCCGGGGCCGATCGCCTCGACCACGCCGGAGGCTTCCGCACCGATGACAAGCGGCATCTTGCGCTTGGCGAACGCCATGCCGCGCCAGCCCCAGACATCGATGTGGTTCAATGCAACGGCCTTGACGCGCAACGTCACTTCGCCCGGGCCTGGTGCATCCGGCTCCGGCAGGTCGACGATTTCAAGCTTGCGGTCTTCGACGAGTTGCAATGCGCGCATGAGTTCTTATCCCCGCCCGATGGGCGTCAAATCTGGTCTGTTCGATGTTGCGGAGCCGATTACGCCGGTTCCCGCGTCATGACAAGGCTGGCGTTCTGGCCGCCAAAGCCGAATGAGTTCGAGAGAACCGCCGAAACGGAGGCCTCCCGCTTCGCGTTCGGCACCACGTCCAGCACGATCGACGGATCGGGATTGGTGTAGTTGATCGTCGGCGGCAGAGTGCCTGTCAGCATGGTCTGGATCGAGAACACCGCCTCGACCGCGCCGGCCGCCGTCAGCGTGTGGCCGATCATCGACTTGTTCGACGAGCACGGAATGGCGTCCTTCAGGCGATCGCCGAAGACCGACAGCATGGCACCATATTCCATCTTGTCGTTTTCGGGCGTCGAGGTGCCATGGGCGTTGATGTAGCCAATCGCATCTTCCGACAGGCCGGCATCGGCAAGCGCTGCCTTGATCGTCGCGATTGCGGGACCGCCATCGGGCGACGAGCGCGTACGGTGGAAATGGTCGGCCTTTTCGCCGCAGCCCTTGATGATGCCAAGCACCTTGGCGCCACGAGCAATGGCCGATTCCAGCGATTCCAGTACGAGCGTCGCTGCACCCTCGGCGATCACGAAGCCGTCGCGCTCCTTGCTGAAGGGCTTGGATGCCTTTTCCGGCGGATCGTTCTGGGTGGATAGCGCCGAAAGCAGCGAGAAGCGAATGACCGCTTCCGGGCTGATCGAGCCATCGGTTGCAACCGTCAGCGCCCGCTCCGTACGGCCCTGGCGGATCGCCTCGACGCCGAGCTGGATCGCGGTGGCGCCGGAAGCGCAGGCCGTCGACAGCGTAACCGGCAGGCCACGCGTGCCGAACTTGTCGGAGAGACGCTCGGAGATCGAACCAAACTGCACGGCTTCGAGGAAGACGGGATCCGGCTTTTCGCGCATGGCGGCGAGGAAGCGATCATAGGCGTCGCCCGGCTGGGTCGAGGCCGGTGCGCGTTCGGCCAGCGCAAAGCGGTCATGCCATTCCGGCTCGACCGGTGGGGCTGCCAGGAAGAGCGGACCGTTGAAGTCGCCATTAATGCCGGCCTGGGCTAGCGCCTCTATGGTCGTCTCGCGCGCCAGCGCATAGGAGCGCTCGACGGCATTGTTGGCGGGCACGGCAATGAAATCGACCGTGCCACCGATACGGGTCGACATGCCCTCGGTGTCGAAGCGCTTGATGTAGTGGATGCCCGACTGACCAGACGTCAGCTTCGACCAGTTGTCGGCAAGACCCTGGCCGAGCGACGTGATGACGCCCATGCCGGTGACGACGATGATCGGGCGGCCGAGATGATCCTTGAAGCGGCTATCGGTCATGGATCTATCCTCCTCACGCATTCGCCGAGAGCACGGCAAGGCCTTCGCCCCGCACATAGCCGACGGTGGAGATGATGGCATGTTTGGCCGGGCCAGTCTGGGCGGCTTCGCTCGCGGCATCGAAGGCCGGCACTGTGGCACCGGAATCGATTGCGAGCGCGGCAAGTGCCAGACCCGCCGGGAACTGCGCCTCGACGGAATGACCGATCGACCCGGCATAGCCGCGCACCGGCATGCCGGGGAAACGTTCCGCAAGGAGAGCCTTCTCACGTTGCGTGAGTTCGGCCAGTCCGGACGCGCCCGAGAACACAACGGTATCGGCCGCAGAAAGGGACGCCGCTTCCGGCACCATGCTACCGAGGCGGGCTTCGAGCTTCCCATCCTCGCGCTTGCCGCGGTCGCCTTCGACAGCGTCCAGCACGGCATAGATATGAGCGCCACGGGCTTCGGCATGTTCGCGCGATTCGAGCACCAGGAAGGCGCCGACCGTGCCGAGGATCATGCCACCACCCGACGAGCCGTCACGCGACCAGAGCGGCTGCCAGGGACCGGTCTGATGGGCGCGGATGCCCTCGACGAGCAGCAGGATATCTGGACGCTCCGAGACGAAGGCACCCCCGACCAGCGTATGCGTCGACTGGCCGGCCTTGATGCGGGCAAAGGCGGTTGCGATCGCCGAGATGCCGGCTGCCTCTTCGCCCATGAAGGTGCGCGACGAACCGGTCACCTTGTGCACGATCGAGATATTGCCGGCGAGCAGGTTGGAAAGCTGCGCCAGGAAGAGGGTGGGACGAAGCTCGGTCTTGAGCTTCTCGATCAGGAACTTTTCGCGGTCATTGCGCTGCAGGGCCTCGTCGACGATCAGGCTGTCGACGGCGATGTCACGCTCGCCACCACCGGCCGCCACGATGAGATCCATGGTGCCGCAGGCGTCCGCATCGTCCTTCATGCCGGCATCGTCGAGCGCGAGACCAGCGGCGAACACGCCGAGGCGCTGCCAGTTCTCCATCTGGCGCTGGTCGCCACGCTTGGCGATCTGCTGCGACCAGTCGATCTCCGGCAGCTTGTGCACCACATACGGGGCGAATTTCTCGGTCTCAAGGACCGGTTCTGGAGCGGTCTTGGCAGACAGCAGCGCGAGATGCGCGTCCTTGCCCGTGCCGTGGCAGGTGACGATCCCGACGCCGGTGATCACCACATCATTCGGTTGTTTGACCATATGCAATCCTCTCGCCGGCAGGCTCACCGGCGTAAAATGCGGGTTTTCCCGAATAAGGCCCCAAGGTCAATAGCAATTGCGCCCTTGCGGCCGAATGCGCCTTAAGCCTGGGCCGCCATGGCAGCGATCAGGCCGACCTCTTCGGCGCGTTTGCGCACGATCGGCGCGAGCGGCACTTCGGAGAAAGGCATGGTACGCAGCTTCAGTTGGGCGTCGCAGACCTTCTTGCCGCCGCTCGTGATCTTCGCCTTGGTCACGGCAAAGCCCGAACCGTCATGCTCCAGTTCCGCATCGATGTCGAGGATTGCCCCCGGCTCAACGAAGGTGCGCATCTTGGCGCCATCGACGGACATCAGGAAGGGCATGGCTTCGAAATCCTTGACAGCCAAGAGCAACATGCCGGAGGCCTGCGCCATGGTCTCGATCAGGAGAACGCCAGGAACGAGCGGCATGCCGGGGAAATGCCCTTCAAAGACTGGGCTTTCCATCGGCACAACAGAAGTGGCCTTCAAACGACCAAGGCCGAGATCAACGCTCTCGACCTTGTCAATCATCTGGAAATATTCAAGCAGCATGACGATGTCCGCTCCTCTTGGGGCGGCTCAGCCCTTGGCGGCGCGAAGTTCGTCGATCTTGGCGCAGAGGTTCTTCAGAACGAAGTATTCTTCGGTCGAGACCTTGCCTTCGTTGACCTCCTGCGTCCACTGCTCGAGCGGGATCTTGATCCCGAATTCCTTGTCGATCGCAAAGACGATGTCGAGGAAGTCGAGGCTGTCGATGCCGAGGTCATCAATCGTATGGCTTTCCGGCGTAATCGTCTCGCGGTCGATTTCGCTGGTCTCAGCAATGATGTCGGCAACTTTGTCGAATGTAGCGGTCACGCTCGTACCTCATATGTCTCAAATTCTGGGTTCCACATAAGGAAAACAGCGTGAAATGCCAATGGTGGTTTTGTGCGGCAGCGAAATTTGCGGCCCAAGTGTTGCCTAAACAGCAATCGAGTGCCGCCCCTTGCCGTTCGCGAGATAGCTGTCGAAGACGGCGGCAATGGTCCGAGCAAAGGGGCGACCGATACTGGTGATGACGAAACGATCGTCTTCGATGAGACAAATACCGTCACGGTTGGACTGCGCAAAGGCCGTGGCTTCCGCGACGATCGCGTCCACCGCAGCGCCGAACTCTGACCGCAAATCCGAAAACGAGAGAGTGAAACGGCACATGATCTCCTCGATCACGCGACGGCGCAGCCGGTCATCATCACTGACCTCGACGCCCCGGACGGCAGCCAGACCGCTGGCATCCGCCATCCGCTGATACTCTCCGGTTGCGGGCATGTTCTGCACGTAGCCCTGCGGCAACTGACCTATCGAGGAGGCGCCGAGCCCGATCAGGGCTTCGGCCGCATCATCCGTATAGCCCTGGAAATTGCGCCGCAGGCGCCCTTCCCTGGCCGCAATTGCCATCCTGTCGGTGGGCAGGGCGAAGTGATCGATGCCGACAGGTTCGTAACCGGCAGCAATCAGCATGGAAGCCGCCAGATTCATCTGTGCGAAACGCTCTTCAAGCCCCGGCAGCACCTCTTCCTTGATCATCGTCTGGTGCTTCTTCATCCACGGCACATGCGCATAGCCAAAGAGAGCGATACGGTCCGGTGCGAGCGACAAGATGTCTTTCACCGTCTCGGCCACCGTCGTCTCCGTCTGGTGTGGCAGGCCGTAGAGGATGTCGCAATTCACCGAGTGAACGCCGCGCGCCCGCACGGCGTCGACGACCGATTTGGTGTGTTCGAACGTCTGGATGCGATTGATCGCCTTCTGCACCTCAGGGTGGAAGTCCTGAACCCCGAGACTGGCGCGCGTCATACCGATCGCAGCAAGGGCATCGTAGCGCGGTTCATCGAGATCGTTGGGATCCATTTCGACGCTGATCTCGACTTCATCGGCGAAGCGGAAGGCTGCACGAAGGGTCGACATCAACGCGATCATGTCATCAGGACGCAGCATGGTCGGGGAGCCCCCACCAAAATGCACGGCCGTCACAGCAGCGTCGCGGCTCACGAGCGCGCCGACCGCTGCAATCTCCTTCTTCAATGATTCCAGATAGATCGCGATAGGTTCATATTTCAGCGTATGCTTTGTATGGCAGGCACAGAACCAGCAGAGCCGGTCACAATAGGGGATGTGCAAATAGAGCGAGATACGCTCTTTTCCAGTGATCGCCTTCAACCACTGCGCATATATGCCGCAGTCGACGCCTTCATGAAAATGCGGCGCCGTCGGATAACTCGTGTAGCGTGGAACAGCGCTGGAATACTTGGTCATTAGGGAATTTTGCATGACTTTGCGCTGCCTTGAAACGTGTCGAACTGCGACCAAAGATAGCGAGCGCAGTCATCGCGACCTTTGACTTCGATCAATTTGCTGATACATTTCTCGCGTAGAGTTTACTGAAACTCAGCGGCCCGAGGAGGGCCTTTGACCGGAGCTGGCCCTCGTTGTGCTGATCGGTCTGACGGGATGGCTTGACCATGGATACCTACAGAAAACACTTCCCGGAATGCGAGGCACCAGCGGTCTGCCGTTCCTGCGAAGCGCGCCATGGCGGTCTGTGCTCTGTCCTCACTTCAGCGCAGCTGGTTGAACTCAATCGTCACTCCATGCGTCGTCGCATCGACTCCGGCAATGAGGTCATTGGTCAGGGCGAGCAGGTCGGCAGCTACAGCAACATCTTGAAGGGCGTCATCAAGCTTTCGAAGATGATGGCTGACGGGCGGCAACAGATCGTTGGGCTGCAGTTCGCGCCAGATTTTCTTGGTCGCCCATTCCTCGGTGAGAGCACGATCACGGCCGAAGCGGCAACCGACACCGAAATCTGCACCTTCCCGCGCAATGTCGTCGACCGCATGGTGGGCGAAGTACCGGACATGGAACGCAAGCTGCATGCCCAGTCCCTGAAGGAATTGGATGAAGCGCGCGACTGGATGCTGACACTGGGGCGCAAGACGGCCCAGGAAAAGGTCGCGAGCTTCCTTTACCTGATCGCGACGCATATCGACCCGGAAAGCGAAGGCACCCAGACCTTCGACCTGCCACTGTCACGTGCCGACATCGCAGACTTTCTCGGCCTGACGATCGAGACGGTCAGCCGACAGATGACCAAACTGCGCAAGGACGGCATCATCGTCATCGAGAACAATCGGCATGTCATCGTGCCGAAACTCGATCGCCTGCGCGACGCAGCCGGCGTCGATTGAGCACGCTAGCGGCAGATGCCTACATCCCGCTCTCAAGGATTCCGATTGATCCTGGCCTAGAACAAGCGCGATAGAAACCAGATCAGCGCGACCACAACACCCATCATTGAGCAAGCCGTATAAAAGACCTGAATGCCGCTCTGAATATCGGCAGGTCCTGCATCAGCACGACCTCCGGCGTGCATCATCGGCTCGCTCACCCTGACACCACCATAGACGCGGGGACCCGCAAGCTGAAGATCGAGGGCTCCGGCCATCGCGGCCTCCGGCCAGCCGGAATTCGGCGAGCGATGCAGGCCGCTGTCGCGGAGTGCCGCCGAGAGGGAACGACGTCCAGCCCCTGAACCCCGTCGTAGCGCCGCCGCAAGAGCGATGAAAGCGGCCGACAATCGCGCTGCAGGCCAGTTGGCGAGGTCATCCAGCCTCGCCGATGCCCAGCCGAATTGAAGAAAGCGCTCGTTCTTGTGTCCGATCATTGAATCGGCGGTATTCAGCATCTTGTAGGCCAGAATGCCGGGAAGCCCGCCGATCGCATACCAGAAGGCCGGCGCGACAACGCCGTCGGCAAAATTTTCAGACAGGCTTTCGATGGCCGCCCGCGACACTCCGGCCTCGTCGAGCGTTTTCGGATCGCGACCAACGATCATGGCGACCGCCCGCCGCCCGCCCTCAAGACCTTCACCGAGAAGTCCATCAGCGACTGCGTGCACATGATCGCCGAGGCTTTTCTGCGCAAGGAATATCGCGACGACCACCATTTCGAGAATCAGGCCGACACGTCCCATGAGGCCAAAAGCGGAAGACAGGATCTGGCCGGCGGCGATGGAGCATAACAGCAGCGCGGCAATCGTCAGAACACCGTTCAGCCGCCGCCCTTCAGGCGTGAATGTCCTGCGGTTGAGACGGCTTTCAAAAAGATCGATCGCCTTTCCGAACAGCACCACCGGATGCGGCAGACGCCGCCAGAGCCAGGGCGGATCTCCAACCACGCGATCGAGTCCGATGGCGGCAAGGAGCACGAGGAGATGGCTCATCCGTCAACTCTCCGGAAAGACACGAGCGCCTCGAGCAGACGGGCATCTGCCGTTGCATCCGGTGCCAGACCAAATCTCAGCCAGTCCGACCGATAGTCGAAGCGACGCGTCAGGATGTGATGCCGGCAAAGATGCTGGTGCAGTTCTCCGGCCTCTGCGTCCTCGACGAGTTGAAAGAGCGTCGTTCCACCGCAGACCTTGAGGCGAGCCTTGGACAGCACTATGGAGAGTGCCTGGTGACGCTCGCGGATCACCTCAGAAATGCGGTCGACATCGGAGACCATCAACCGTTCGGCCAGCACCAGCGCAGGGCCTGATACTGCCCAGGGCCCCAGCCAGTCGGCCAATTGCGCGGTCACCTCGTCAGCGGCGATGACAAAACCCAGGCGGATACCAGCCAGCCCGAAAAATTTGCCGAAAGAGCGAAAGACGATGAGGTTCGGGCTCGGATCGCCGGCTAGGCTTTGGACCGGCTCCATGTCGCCAAAGGCTTCATCAACCACGAGCAAGCCATCCCGTCTTGCCAGATCAGCAGACAGCCTCTGCAGTGTGGCGCGCTTAAACAATCGCCCATCCGGATTGTTCGGGTTCACCACCACCACGAGACGATGATCGGACGTAATCGAGTCGAGATCGGAGATCATGTCGACCGGCAGTCCGGCCAGCGCAAAGGCACGCCCGTACTCACCATAAGTCGGCGAGAGCACGGCGACTCGGCCACCGGACGGAACGAGCCGGGGCAGAAGCTGGATTACGGATTGCGTCCCGGGCACGGGCAGCGGCAACCGGGCGGCAGAACGATAATGACGCCGGGCCGCCTCGCGTGCCGCCATCTCGCGCTCCTGGTCGGGAAGGCGATGCCAGGCGCGCATCGGGATTTCGGGCAATTCCGGCGGGCACGGATTGATGCCGGTGGAAAGATCGAGCCAATCCTCGATGCGGCCACCATAAAGCGAAGCAGCAGCAGCAAGGCCACCGCCGTGCTGGATCTGTGCCGTCATGACGCCTCTCCTGCGACATCGATCAGATGCATATAAGATCCGGCCACTGAGCCACGCGATAGTCCGACTGCCCCAATCGGCTCGCCCAGCGCATCTGCGGCGCCGAAAAGACGATCGGCGGCGCCTTCGGACACAACAGTCGAATAATGGAATTCGTGCGCGGTAAAGGAACCGGCAAAGAGATGCGGCGCAAGCGATACCAGGCGCCGGTATCCCAAATGCCGCTTGCGTGCCGCATAACTGGTGACGAGCGGCAGCAGGCCAAGCATGGAATGGCGGTCGCCACTCCCGTCGATCAGCCCCTCCCCCAGCACCATATAGCCTCCGCACTCTCCATAAATCCTCACAGTGCGTTCGGCAGCGGACGTCATCGCAGAGTGGAAGCGCCGGGCGGAGGCGAGCGGGCCGGCATGCAGTTCGGGATAACCGCCGGGCAGATAGATCGCATCGGCATCTGCGGCAGGCGTTTCATCGGCGAGTGGCGAAAAGAAGGAAAGTTCCGCCCCCTGGGCCAGCCAGCCTTCGAGAAGATGCGGATAGGAGAATGCAAAGGCAATATCGCGCGCGACGGCAATACGTTGGCCGAGCGGCGGGATGCCGAAAACCGCTCCGGTCGGAGCTGCGGCAGCCTCTCCTTGCCGTGCGAGGGTCAAGACCGCATCAAGGTCGACACCAGCTTCGATGGCATCGGCCGCTTTTTCGATGAATATCTCCAGCGCCCCATGCTCGCCGGCCTGCACCAGGCCAAGATGGCGCTCCGGCAGCGCAAGCTGAGGATCAGCCCTGAGACATCCCAGAACCGGCACATCCGTCTCCGCCATCGCGGCGCGCAGCATGTGCTCGTGTCGATCGCTGCCGACACGATTGAGGATGACGCCAGCGACTTGCACGTTAGGACGATAGCGCGAAAACCCATTGACCAGAGCGGCAACAGATTGGGATGTCCGGGCACAATCGACAACCAGAACCACAGGAAGCGAAAGCAGGGCTGCGAGGTCCCCGGCACTTCCTCGCCCGTCGGCGGCCCCGTCGAACAGGCCCATCATCGCCTCAACGATGAAGATGCCCGTTTCCATGGAGCGAGAGGCTTGCGACCTCAGAAACGACGGGCGCATCGCCCAGGGATCGAAATTGAAACAGGCATGGCCACTCGCGGCCGTGTGAAAGGCGGGGTCGATGTAGTCGGGGCCGGCCTTGCCGGGCGCGACTGTGAGTCCCCTCCGACGCAGTGCGCGCATAAGCCCCAGCGTCACCACCGTCTTTCCCGAACCGGAAGCCGGCGCGGCAATCAGCAGTCCGCTCATGCCGTGTCTTTCCGGACCACGGCAAAGGGATCGGGCAGCAAGGTGCGGCCCGATAGAGCACCCAGCCAGTCGAGCGACGGACGCAGTCGGACGACCTCTCCAATCACCACGATGGCGGGAGGCTCGATGCCGGCGGCAAGCATATCCGCTTCGGCACGTTCGAGGCTGGTTTCCAGAACCGTCTGCTGCGCAGTCGCAGCATTGCAGACAAAGGCCACAGGCTCGTCAACGCGGCGACCGGCAGCGATGAGATTGCTGGCGATCTGCCCCATATGCTTCATCGCCATATACATAACGATGACCGGAGACCCGCGACCGATGGCTTCCCAGTCGATCCTATCGGGCACGAGACCGGAGGAATCATGGCCCGTCAGGAAGGTGACCGCATGGTTCACCTCCCGATGGGTGACCGGAATGCCGGCATAGGCAAGCCCGCCGATCCCGGCCGTGATCCCGGGCACGATTCGAAATGGCACGCCATGTTCGATGAGGGTGAGCGCCTCCTCACCTCCTCGCCCGAAGACGAAGGGATCACCGCCCTTGAGACGCAGGACCCGGTGCCCGGCCTTGGCAAGTTCGACGAGGCGAAGAGAAATGTCGCGCTGTTTTGCAGAGGGCTTGCCGCCGCGTTTGCCGGCATATTCGAACACGGCGCCCGTGCGTGCCAGTTTCAGGCAGTCCTCGTTAACAAGCGCGTCATGGACGATCACATCGGCTTCAGACAATCCTCTGGCGGCAAGCAGCGTCAGCAGGCCCGGATCGCCCGGCCCGGCACCGGCGAGCCAGACATGGCCGGGCTCTAGGGCCGGCAGGCTGCTGGGCAGGACAAGACGCGTCATATCACTCATGCTCATGGTCTAGGCCGCGTGCGGCGAAATTGCAATTCCGAGATGCCGCTTTCCGCGTGCACGCACACGCCACCAGCCTTTCGCCCAGCGGCAGCCTCGCCTATAAGCGAGCCATGAGCGAGCCCCAAAAACCGGACGCGAAGGATGCTGTGGAGACCCACCGGCTGGATAAGCCGGAGGGCAGTCCGCTGCGCAACGGCTGGACGACGGGCGCCTGTGCAACGGCGGCGACCAAGGCAGCCTTCACCGCGCTCCTGACCGGCACCTTCCCCGACCCGGTCACGATCAAGCTGCCGAAAGGCGAAACACCCGCTTTCGCGCTCGCGACCGAAGGCTTCGAGGGCGAGAGCGCCTTTGCGGGCATCGTCAAGGATGCGGGCGATGATCCGGATGTGACCCATGGTGCCACCGTAATCTCGACCGTGACGCGCCTGCCCCCCGGAAGCGGCATCCGCTTTGCGGCTGGCGACGGCGTCGGAACGGTGACCAAGGCCGGCCTGCCGATCGCGGTTGGCGAGCCGGCGATCAACCCCGTCCCCCGGGCAATGATCACGGCCGAGATCGAAGCACTTGCGGAAGAGCATCAGATCCCGCCGGATGTTGAGGTCCGGATTTCCGTGCCGGGCGGCGCGCTCATCGCGGAAAAGACGTGGAATCCGCGACTTGGTATCCTTGGCGGCATCTCCATCCTGGGCACAACCGGGATTGTTCATCCCTTCTCCTGCGCCGCATGGATCCACTCCATCCATCGCGGCATAGACGTGGCAAGGGCAGAGGGCCTGACGCATCTGCTCGGTGCAACAGGTTCGACCTCCGAAAAAGCCGCGCAGACCTTTCATGGCCTACCGGACGGAGCCCTGATTGACATGGGCGATTTTGCTGGCGGCCTGCTGAAGTATCTGCGCGCGCACCCGGTGCCCCGGCTGACGATCGCCGGTGGCTTTGCCAAGATGTCGAAGCTTGCCCAGGGCGCGCTGGACCTGCACTCCTCGCGCAGTCAGGTCGACAACCACTTCTTTCTTTCGATGCCGAGCAGCCCGTCACTTGATGAGACACAACGCATGGCTATCGCCAACGCGAATACGGCGCTCGAGGTGCTTGAAATTATGTCCGCAGCCGGAATAGACATCGCGCGATCCGTGGCGGAAGGGGCGAAGCGAACGGCCGAGGGGGTCCTGCGCGACAGCGGCGTCGTCGTGGACATCATCGTCACCGACCGGAAGGGCAAGATCATCGCCCATGCCCAATAAGGCGCACCCACCGGCCCAAAAGATCCTGATCCTCGGTGGGACCGCCGAGGCGCGCGAACTGGCCGAGAGACTGGTCGCCGAAGGCCACAAGGTCACCACATCGCTTGCCGGCCGCACGATCGATCCTCTGCTGCCCTCGGGCGACGTGCGGATCGGGGGATTTGGTGGCGCGGAAGGGCTTGCAGCCTATCTACTAGAGGGCGGTTTCGACAGAATGATCGACGCCACCCATCCCTTCGCACGGCGTATCAGCGAGAATGCCATCAAGGCCGCCGTCTTGTCGGGCGTGCCGCTCGAACAAAGGCTGAGACCCCGCTGGCAGAAACAGCCTGGCGACCGATGGAAGCCAGTGGCGTCGGTCAAAGCGGCGTCAGAGGCTTTGCCGCCCGGCGCCACGGCCTTTCTTGCCTTGGGACGCCAGTATCTCGATGCCTTCGTCGAACGGGCCGACTGCCGATTCGTTGTCCGCATGGTCGATCCGCCCGCAACGCCCCTCGCCTTCTTCGACCACACACTCGTTCTGGGAAGACCGGCCAATGACCCTGATCGGGAGGCGGATCTCCTGAGCGCACACGGCATCACCCATCTGGTCTGCCGGAATTCCGGTGGCCCGGCAGGTTACGCCAAGATCATTGCGGCACGGCGTCTCGCCCTGCCGGTGATCATGATCGAGCGAGACTGACGGTCGCCGTTTTCAGCGGAATTCGAAGATCTGGCGGAAGACGCCCGGCGCGATGATCGACAGCGGGTTGATCACCAGATTGGGTTTGGACGTGGCGCCGGTCAACTTGAAGGTGATCCCCAGCAGACCACGGTCGCGGCCATTGCCAAGGATGGCACCAATAATCGGCAGCTCGCCGAAAAGCCGGTTGAGTCCGTAGGCTGGCATGAAGGTGCCGGTCAGATCGATCCGCCCCGCCCGGTCCCGGACGATGCCCTGGAACGTCGCCCCGATCTGCTCCCCGCGAACGATACCGTTTTCGACGCTCAGCGTGCGGTCAACGAGGGCAAGTCGAGCAAAGGCGCGCTGGAATCGGGCAGAGCTGACATCGATATTGCTGCGCACGGCGCTGTTCAGGCTGCGTCCGTCGGCACCTGTCGGTGTCGACACGATGCTTTGCAGTCGCTCTTCGTTCTCCACCTGGAAGTTTCGCAGGTCGAGACTGCCGCTCCACGCGCCTTCACGTGTTTCTGTCATCCGGAGATTGGCCAGCCCGCCACCGAGGCGCTTGTAAGTATCAAGGAAACGAAGCACCGCACCGGCATCACTCGTCGTCACCGACAGCTCCCTCAGGCCCTCCGGTTGACGCAGTTTCGCTACCAGAGCCTGGCCGCTGCTCGTCACACCGGAAAAGTCGACCGCGCTCACCCGCCCCTTGCCAGCACCATAGATGAACGACACGCCCGACAGCTGCTCCCCGTTGAAACCGACAACACGCTCGAACCGCCCTTCGATCCTCAACGAGGTGTCGGATCTTGCCGTTTCACCTTCAGCGGCTGGGGCCTGTAACGTCGAAAGGAGAGACCGTGCATCGAACGCGCGACCATTTGCGACCACCGAGTAGACACCTTTGGATAGTCGAACCGTAAGCGCGACATCGTCATCCTGAGAAAGGCGCACCCGCGAGAGGTTGGCTGCCAGCAGCCCCTTGTTGTCGGCGGACAGGTTGCCCGCCGCGCCGAAGCCATCCCCGTCAAGCTCGAATTTCTCGATGAGAGACTGCTCTCCGTTTCTCGACAACTCAAATTTCGCTGTAGCGCCAATGCCCTGGCCTTTTGACCAGCCGACCCAGGGGATCGTCAGCGTTGCTGCACGCAGGTCGACGGAAACCGACTGCCGCGTGTCGTCGAGCCGGCGTAACTCGACTTTGAGCGGGCCGTTGACGATCTCGCCAAGCCCGGGCACCAACTTGTTACGCATTTCATTGTCGATCGTGGCCGAAACGACTCGCTCACGCACAACCTCGCCTTCGCCCCGTCGGACAGGCTCAGTGAGTTCGACCTCCATCGGCACGTCGTCAATACGGGCAGCGGCATCCAGCTTCGCTTTGTTCTCATCGACGGACAGCCTGCCGGTCACATCGCTGATCCGGCGACCGTCAAAGGGTTTGGATACGTCGACATCTTCAAGATCGATCTCGGCCGTCCAGTCAGGAACGGGGGGATCCTGATCCGGTACGAGTCCGACCCGAATTTTGGCCTTCCCCTTCACCTTGCCGGAGAAATCGTCCGGCTTGAAGTCGACGACCTTGAGCGCCTCGATCGGCTTGAATGAAACAAGTTCGGCAACGGCATCGGCTGCACCGCTGACATCAAGCTCGATATCCGCCATCAGCGGCTTCTCATAAGCATCCTGCAGCACGAAACGCCCGCGTTCCAGCTTCACCATCCGCCCTGAGGGGAAGAAGGATCCGGCCGAACGGATTTCGGCATCGACCCGCTCGCCCACCATGTCGAACCGTCCATAGACGTCCCGCAGAGGCGGCAGATCGCCGGTGAGGTTGAGCCGGGCATCCTCCAGATCGAAACCGATCTTCAGCTCGTCACCGTCAAGACGGACCGGGTTCGGCTCGATCGACAAGCGGTTCTGCGGAATGAAGACATCGATGGTGCCGCGCGGAATGAGGCCGCCATAAAGGTTTTCGAGAACCCATTGCCGCGGCTTGGACGCTATCCAGTAGGGCCACAGCTGTTTGACGACTGTAGTCCGCATGTTCTTCACCTCCGCGTTGAAGCGGATCTCCGGACCCGTTCCGCCGAAGCGCACCTGCAGCTTGCCGCTCATGTTGCCGCTCGGCGTGGAAACATCGAGCGTATCGAGCTGCAGCATGTTGTCGTCGACCAGATAGCGGCCATAACCCTTCAGATAGAAGGGAAACGGCGCCTCCCCCGCCGCCGGGACATTCGCCTGCCCGTCATTGACCACCAAATCGATGCCAAAGCCTTTTCCGAACTCCGGCCCCTCCGGGAGACGGTCGAGATCGATGATGCCGCCCGAGAGCGGAAACACCGTCGCGCCAAAGCGCGCGACAGAGTCGGCAAGTTCAATGGTATTCTTTGCGAAATCATAGGTGAGCTTCAACCGCGCCTCGGTCAGCTCCTGCCGCTGGCCATCAGAGTAGAAGCTGGCCTTGTCCATGTTAATGCCAAGCGACACCGACGGGGCCTGGCCGTCACCGGCGCGCCGCGCATTGAGGAGCAGTTCGGCGGACCCTTCGATTCCCTGTCGTGCCTCACCGCTGTTGGAGCGCCTGAGCAAAAACGGCGTCACCCTCATATCTGCAATACGCATTGTCAGCGATTCAGCACGGCCACCGACATTCGTCGTCAGCGCGGTGAGCTCCGTCTGCTGGCCGTTAACGGAAACAGCACCGAAAATGGACAGGGAGTCATCATCTCCCCGCTCCATTGCGATGTCGTCGATTGCGATTTTCAGCGGACGTCCGCTTGCACTCGTTGACTCAATTTCCAGACCTGCGAGACGGACACGGTCGAGCCCGCCGCGGGCGATAAAACCTTGCAGCCTGTCGAGTTCGGCAAAAGCATCCTGAAGGCGAGCCGGTATCTCGTCGACGCGCAAGCCCGTGAGATCGATCGGCTCGCCCTTCGGCAACACCGTTGCATCCAGATTGATGCCTTCGCTCACCACTTCGCGGATGACGAAGCGGCCGGTCAGCAGAGCGATTGGTTCGACCATGAAACGGACGGACTGGGTCAGGGCCACCTGCTGGCCACCGGCTTGCTCATGCAGGGTAACATCACGCGCTTCCACCGTGAGCTCCATGCCGTTGGTGAAGCGAACCTCCGTAACGCCGATTTCCGCATCGAACTGTGCCCCCAGGGCGTCGCTCAGCACCGCCTGGGCACGTTGTGCCAGCGCAGCGTCAAGCGTGCCGCTCTCCACGACTGCGTAGATACTGAACAGCGCCACGAGGCAGAGACCGGTAAAGCCGACGAGAACCCTCAAGAACCGTCGAAACATGGACCGCTTGGGGGGTGGGCAATGCACGATAATGGGATCTTCGGCCTGGGCAGACGGAAGGACATGCAGCGGCACGATGTCCCGCTTGCGAAACCGTAGCTTTTCGCCCCGGATCTCCGACATGTGCTGGTGATTGTCTCCGTCGACCGATGCCGCTAACAAGTCGCTCTGGACGACTTCGGAGCGGACTATATATCGATGACGCCCAGATTCACTCATAAAACGGGCAAAAGAAAGGTTATCCCATGACGGATTTGACTGCCGGGGAAAAAGCCCCCGATTTCTCCCTGCCCCGCAACGGCGGCGGCACGGTTTCGCTCTCCGATTTTGCTGGCAAGCCTGTGATTCTCTACTTCTACCCCAAGGACGACACCAGCGGCTGCACCACCGAAGCGATCGACTTCTCCGGGTTTGGCGCAGAGTTTGAAAAGCTTGGGGCCACCGTGATTGGCGTCTCGCCCGATTCGGTGAAAAGCCATGACAAGTTCGCAGCCAAGCACAACCTCTCCGTCGTGCTGGCCGCCGACGAGGAACACAAAGCGCTCGAGGCCTATGGTGTCTGGAAGGAAAAGAGCATGTACGGCAAGACCTATATGGGTGTCGAACGCTCGACCTTCCTCATCGACAAAAACGGCACCATTGCCGAAGTCTGGCGCAAGGTGAAGGTACCAGGCCATGCCGAGACCGTCTTGAAGGCCGCGCAGGCTCTTTGACATGACCGAGGTGAAGCAGCCCGTAGTGCCCTATCATTCCCTTCGCGGTGCTGCGACCCTGGCGATCATGAGCGCCGACCTCGACGAGAAGACGGCGCTCGCTCAAGCCGCGGCGATCCGCTGGCAGGAGCGGCGGCTCTCCCTGCGCTCGCCGCTCGACCCTGCCTTGCCCGACCGCCCCGGCAGGCCGGAGAAACCAGAACTTGTGCCGCCAAAGGCCGTCGAGAAGCGGTCGCTGCACACCTTGCCCGGTCGAATAGCGCTGTTGCATGCGCTGGCCCATATCGAGTTGAACGCGGTCGACCTCGCCCTCGACATCGTGGCGCGATTCGCATCCGAATCCGTCCCCCATTCCTTCTTCGACGGCTGGATGAAGGTGGCTTTTGAAGAAGCCAAGCATTTCCGCCTGGTTCGTGACAGGCTACGGGCACTGGGTGCCGACTATGGCGACAT
The DNA here is from genome assembly GCA_046294755.1 of Allorhizobium sp. Taxonomy (GTDB): domain Bacteria; phylum Pseudomonadota; class Alphaproteobacteria; order Rhizobiales; family Rhizobiaceae; genus Allorhizobium. The sequence goes on from JBKBON010000019.1 coordinate 49,698, forward strand.
GCCGGCGCATGACGGGCTCTGGCAAGCCGCGCATTCCACAAGAAACGACCTGACCGCTCGGCTGGCGGTCGTGCCGCTCATTCTGGAAGCGCGTGGCCTCGACGTAACGCCGGCGCTGCAGGAAAAAATGCGGGAAACAGGCGACATCGAAAGTGCCGATGTGTTGAGGATCATCTACGAGGACGAGAAAGGGCATGTCGCAGTCGGCGCCAAGTGGTTCCGCTTCCTTTGTGCCCGTGAGAAACGCGATCCGGCAAGGGCCTTCCAGGATCTCGTGCGGGCCAATTTTCGAGGGCAACTCAAGGCGCCCTTCAACGACATCGCCCGTGCCGAGGCAGGGCTGACCCCGTCCTTCTACCGCTCGCTCTCTTCGAAGAACAACTCGTCGTTTTGACCCGCAAACCCAAGGGGATAACCGTTCATTAACCCTAATTATGCGTAACTCCTAAAGGCGGGAGCGAACATTCGACTCACCGCGACCGGGACGTCGCGTGTCAGTGACAGGCCCGGCAGACATTGGGGGTCAGCGTGGCGGCGGGTTCGAACAATCAGGTTTTCGGGAAGCGCAAGGTGCAGCACGTGGTCATCCTGGCGAGCGGCGATCGCATCCGTCACATGACCATTCGCCCCTGGATGATCGCCCTCAGCGTCTGCCTCGTCTGCACGATGGCCATCGGCTATCTCGGCGCAACCACCTATCTTGTTCTGCGCGACAACCTCATCGGCGCCACCATGGCGCGCCAGGCCCGCATGCAGCATGAGTATGAAGACCGGATCGCGGCACTTCGCGCTCAGGTCGATCGCGTCACCTCGCGCCAGCTCCTAGACCAGCAGGTGGTTGAAGAGAAAGTTGAGAAACTGCTCGAACAGCAGATGGCGCTGACATCCCGCCATGGTCGCATCGGCGCCCTGCTTGAAGGCGGCGAAGCCTCCGGGGCGCTGCCGAACGACGGGCCGGTGCCCGCCGAAAAGCCGGCTATTGGTGGGAACGACCAGGCGGCACTCTCCAATGGGCAAAAGGCCTTCGCTGCACTCCTTGGAACAACGTCGGACAAACCCGACTCACCGGCTGCCAGCATGCCCGCGCAAAAGCCGGCACTCGCTCTCGGCTACGTTCCGATGACCGGAGAGAACGTGGCCGACCGCGCAGATCGCCTCTTCTCGCACATGACGTTGTCGCTGAAGGAAATCGAAGCCGAGCAGCTCCAGCGTATTGACCAACTCGCAAGCGGCGCCTCGCAGACGGCAGACGAAATTGCGGCGATCCTCAAGCGCCAAGGCGTACCTGTCGACGAAGTGGCATTCGTTCCAAGCACCGATGCCATCGGTGGGCCATATCTTGCCCCGCAGTCAGAACGGGACTTCAACGCCTCGCTCAATGCTCTCGATGCCGCCCTCAATCGCCTGGAAACGGTCCGCGGCACGGCAAAGCGCCTGCCGTTTGCCAACCCCGCTCCAGGCCAGGAGATCACCAGCCGCTTTGGCAATCGCCCGGATCCGTTCTTCGGCGGCCTTGCCATGCATGCCGGCATCGATTTTCGCGCCCCGACTGGCACGGAGATACGCTCAACCGGTGCCGGCAAGGTCGTGACCGCAAGCTTTTCCGGCGGTTACGGCAATATGGTGGAGATCGACCACGGCCTAGGCCTTTCAACCCGCTACGGCCACATGTCCCGCATCCTGGTGAGCGAAGGCGACACCGTCGAGACTGGACAGATACTCGGCCTCTCCGGATCGACAGGACGCTCCACGGGGCCGCATCTCCATTACGAGGTTCGCCGCAACGGCGACCCAGTTGATCCCATGCGCTTCCTGAACGCCGGCATGAAGCTCACCCCGCTGATCAATTGACGACGATCGCGCCAACAGGCAATTGAAGTCCCTTTGCCGCCCACCAGAGATCACCTTTTTCGGCAATTTCTGGAACCCGCTCCAGTTAATCGTGATTATTAAGCCTTTGTAGGGGTAAATCCGGCGGTTTCCTTGACTTTCCGGCAGTTTCCCACTATTCGCCGCAACCATTGGCGCCCTTCCTGATGGGCTAATGATCGATGTTCGTAAGAACAGGAACGGAAACTACTTCCCTTTGACCACTTTTGCTGACCTTGGCCTGAGCCAAAAAGTCCTTTCTGCCGTCACCGATGCCGGCTACACGATACCCACCCCCATTCAGGCTGGCGCAATCCCGCCAGCACTGCAGCGGCGGGACATACTCGGCATTGCTCAGACAGGGACAGGCAAGACGGCCTCCTTCGTTCTTCCGATGTTGACGCTGCTCGAGAAGGGCCGCGCCCGGGCCCGCATGCCGCGCACGCTGATCCTCGAGCCGACGCGCGAATTGGCGGCCCAGGTTGCCGAGAATTTCGAGAAATACGGCAAGAATCACAAGCTCAACGTGGCGCTCCTGATCGGCGGCGTGTCCTTCGATGAACAGGACCGCAAGCTCGAGCGTGGCGCGGACGTCCTGATCTGCACGCCCGGCCGCCTGCTCGACCACTGCGAGCGCGGCAAGCTCCTGATGACCGGCGTCGAAGTCTTCGTCATCGACGAAGCTGACCGCATGCTCGACATGGGCTTCATCCCGGATATCGAACGCATCGCCAAGATGATCCCCTTCACGCGCCAGACGCTGTTCTTCTCGGCAACCATGCCGCCGGAGATCCAGAAGCTGGCCGACCAGTTCCTGCAGAACCCCGAGCGCATCGAGGTCGCCCCGCCGTCGTCGACGGCGAAGACGGTGACCCAGCGTCTGGTTGCCTGCCACAACAAGGATTACGAAAAGCGTTCGAAGCTGCGGGACCTGATCCGCGCCCAGGACGACCTGAAGAACGCGATCATCTTCTGCAATCGCAAGAAGGATGTCGCCGACCTCTTCCGGTCGCTCGACCGCCACGGCTTCTCGGTCGGTGCGCTGCATGGCGACATGGACCAGCGCTCGCGCACGACCATGCTGGCCAATTTCAAGGCCAACGCGATCACGTTGCTCGTCGCGTCCGACGTTGCCGCACGCGGCCTCGACATCCCGGATGTCAGCCACGTCTTCAATTTCGACGTTCCGATCCACGCCGAAGACTATGTCCACCGCATTGGCCGTACCGGCCGCGCCGGACGCTCCGGTGCCGCCTTCACGCTGGTGACGCGCAGCGACACCAAGTTCCTCGATGCCATCGAAAAGCTGATCGACCAGAAGATCGAATGGCTCGATGGCGACCTGTCGGCGCTGCCCGCGCCTGCAGAGAGCCATGACGAAAGCCGTGGAAAACGCGGTCGCGACAAGGGTCGCGAGCGGCGCGGCGGTCATAAATCCGATACGCGCAGCGAGTATGTGAAGCCGACCGAGGCACACAGCGAACCAGTCAAACCGGCAGAGGAACAACAGGTGATGGAAGCGGTCAAGGTGGAACCGGTGGCAACGGAACGCAGGGCGGACAAGCGTCGCGACCAGAATCCGCGCAACAACCGCAACAATCCCTATCCGGCCAATGACGACAATCGCGATCGTCGTCGCAACCGTCACCACGATCATGATGATGGCCCGACGCCGGTTGGCTTTGGCGACGACATCCCGGCCTTCATGCTGATCGTCGCTGCCGCCAAGGCCTGATCCCGGTGGGTCAGCCCGGTCTTGATTTCCCCGGTCTTGGGGTCGGTCTTGCCATCCTTCGGGATGGCAAGCTGCTTTTGTGCAAACGCATGAAGGCACCGGAAGCCGGACACTGGAACATCGTCGGTGGCAAGGTCGACCATATGGAGCCAGCGGAGATTGCCGCACGCCGCGAGGCGGAAGAAGAGACTGGGCTCTCGATCGGCTCAATCCGTTATCTCGGAACGAGCGAACAACTGATCGAGGCGGACCGCCAGCACTGGGTGTCGCTGCTTTACGTCACCGACGACACGACCGGCGAGCCGCAGCTGACCGAACCCGACAAGCTCTCGGCGATCGGCTGGTTTGATCTCGACGATCTGCCGCAGCCGCTCTCGGTTTTCACCCAGGCGGTCCTGCCCTATCTCCGCTGACGGGCTTCCCGTTCGGTCACCCTGATCGCCGCATCTAGCGCAATGCGCGCCCATTTCGCCATCACGTCAGGGTCGTCAAGTGCCTCGTCGGGAACGGTCCAATAGGGCATGGCAACTGGTTTGCCGCTCTTGCCCTCGTAGCGCCAACGTGTCGCACCGGCCTCCTCCAGAAGCGCGGCACTTTCCTCGTCACCCTTCAGCATCAATTCGCCGCGCAGCTCGAGGGCAAAGATCACACCCCGCGCATAGATGCCCTTGCCACCGAACATCCTCCGGATGGTCACCGGACCGACCGCCTCGAACATTTCCTCGATCGCAGCATTGTCCATCGTCAGTCCCTCAAGATGCCACCAGCCGCGAGAATAGCCTCGGGCGTATCGACATCAAGACGCGCGGCGGCACCGATTTCGACATCGATGACGGCAAGACCTGAACTTTCAATCACGGGACGCGCTCCGATGTCGCCTTCGAGCGTCTTCAAAGCCTCGAATGTGGCAGCCGGCAGGATCACCGGATTGCCGCGCTGGCCATCGGCAACGGCGCGCACGATCGCCTTGCCCCCCGCCTTGCGATAGGCTCGGGCAAGGGCTGTGATATCAGCGGCAGAGACATTGGGCATGTCGGCGAGCAGCACCATCATGCCAGGGAGCCCGAGCACCTCGACGCGGGCCAGTCCCGCCTTCAGCGAACTTGCCATGCCGGAGGCGAAGTCGGAATTCTCCACTACGTCTGCCGCGAGTCCGGCAAGGGCATCCGAAACCTCCGGGCTGCGATGACCTGTGATGACAGTCACCGGCCCCAAATGGGCCTCGATGGCCTGACGCACCGAACGTCGGACAAGCGGCTCGCCCTCGAATTCCGCGAGAAGCTTGTGGGGACCGCCCTCACCCATACGGCTCGCCCGACCGGCGGCAAGCACGACAAGGCCGAAGGCCGCGGGATCGGCCTCAGCGGTCGCGGCCAAACGCGGCAGCGGACGGCTCGGAATCTCCATCAGGAGACCACCCACGCCCCAACTCGTCATTTCCGCTCGATCCGGCGGATGCCCCGCCAGAATCCGGTTCAGCACCCAGTCGAAGCCATTTTCCTTGGGCGAGCGGGCACAACCGGGCGCACCAATAATGGGGATCCTGCCGACATGGCCAAGGACCAGCAGGTTCCCCGGATCGACCGGCAGCCCGACCTGATCCACGACGCCGCCTGCAAGCCGGATAGCGGCGGGGATGACGTCTTCGGCATCAGCGACGGCCGACGCACCGAAGACGATCACGAGCGAGGGATGATCATCTTTCGCGGATGGGTCAGCCAGTGCTGCTCGGATTGCATCGGATACGGCCTCGGCCTGATGAGCAACGCGCTGCTCCGAGACGAGCTCACTTCCCGAAGACGCCAGACGCGCCTGAAGCGTCCGGGCGGTCTTATCCATGACGGAGGCCTTGAGCGACGGTAATTGCGTCGCAACGAGATGGACACGATGCCCATGATAGGCGGCGACCTCCAGGGCCTTGCCATCTCTCAAGATTGCGGCAGCGACCTCGACGCTGGCTCCGGCAACCGCCAACGGGATGATCTTGATGGTCGCCACCAGATCGCCCGCGCGCACGTCGCGCCGATCCGCGAGACAGGCGAGCGTGATGGCAGGATCGACGCTGTTGAAACGGTCGACCAGCGCCTTGTTTGCGAGGAACAGCCCGTTCTCCGTGGCATAGAAGTTCACCCGCCCCGTCGAGGCGGGGCTGCGACTCAGGCCCTTGAGGGTAATCGCGCAAGACAGCGTTTCCGCCGCCTCGTCCTCGGTGAGATCACCCGGCTCCAGCCGGCAGACGATCACGGATGCAATCGCTTCGTTCAGCAGGCGCGCGATGTCAGCCGCCTCCAAGCGGTGCCCCTTCGGAAGCTTGCCGGAGGCAAGCGGCTGGGAATGCGCGAGGATCGCTCCCTCCGCTTCCCCGGTCGGGATCGGCCCGAACTTCACGCGGGTGCCTCGACCGCAGCGGAAGCGCCGGGCAGGTTCCGCCGGCGAAGCGACTGAATGATTTCGGCAAGGATTGCCACGGCGATTTCCGCGGGTGTGGCCGCCCCGATATCGAGGCCGATCGGGGCCCGGATGGTGTCGATCACGGACTGGTCGAAGCCATGCGACGCCAGACGCTCGACCCGCTTCGCATGGGTCTTGCGCGACCCGAGCGCGCCCACATAGAAGCAACCGGACTTGAGCGCGGCAATCAGGGCCGGATCATCGATCTTGGGATCATGGGTGACCGCGACGAGCGCGCTGTAGCGGTCGAGCGGCATGCTTGCGAGCACCTCGTCGGGCCAGTCAGCGCGCAGATCGATGCCGGCGAACCGCTCCGGTGTGGCGAAGGCCGTGCGCGGATCGATGATCGTTACTGCGAAACCGGCCAGCGTTGCCATTGGGGCGAGCGCCTGGCTGATGTGAACGGCACCGATCACCACCATCCGCGGCGGCGGCAGATGCACGTTCAGGAAGAGGCCGCGGCCTTCGATCTCGGCCATGCCCGACTTGCCGGAGAGTAGTCGTGCCCGAATCTCCTCCCCCAGCACATCAAGCGGCACGTGGTCTTCACTGACAAGCTGCGTCGTGCCGGCGGCATGATCACTCACCAGTACAGCACCCCGACGATCGCGTTTCGCGGCATTCAGCGCCGCAAGTGTTGCGACATCCATCAGCCGAGCCTCTCGACATGGACGCGTATGCGCCCGCCACAGGACAAGCCAACGCGCCAGGCGGTTTCATCGGCGACGCCGAATTCGAGCATCTTCGCCTTTCCGCTTTCGATGACGTCGAGCGCTTCGGCAATCACAGCCCCCTCGATACATCCGCCGGAGACCGAGCCCTCGAAATTGCCGTCGCCGTCGATCACCAGATGGCTGCCGACCGGCCGGGGCGCGGAGCCCCAGGTTTCGATGACGGTGGCAATGGCCACCGAACGGCCTTCTGCGTGCCAGCTCTCTGCTATGGCGAGCGGGTCGCGCAAAACGGTGTCTGTAGTCATGACTGGCTCCTTCCAGAACCGAGGTAACGCCTGGGATCGCAATCGCGATCCGGCGCGCCGGACAAAGACTGCACCAGATCCGACAGCGCTTCCAGATTGTGCACGGACCTGAGTTCGTCAACATGCGGCAGCATGGCCCTGACCCCACGGGCTCGTGCCTCGAAGCCGGCAAAGCGCAGGAGCGGATTGAGCCAGACGAGGCGGCGGCAGGAGCGGTGCAGGCGATCGGTCTCGCGGCCAAGCAGTTCGACCTCGTCGCGCTCCAGCCCGTCGGTGATCAGCAGCACCACGGCGCCCTGCCCCAGAACCCGTCGGCCCCAGTGACGGTTGAAGAGCTTGAGCGTCTCGCCAATCCGCGTGCCGCCGGACCAGTCGGCAACGGCATCGGTGCACTGGGCGATCGCCTCGTCGGGATCGCGATGGCGCAGCTGGCGCGTGACATTGGTCAGCCGCGTGCCGAACAGGAAGGTATGCACCCTGCGGCGACGTTCAGTCAGCACATGCAGGAAATGCAGGAAGATGCGGGTGTACTGGCTCATCGAGCCGGAGATATCGGCAAGGATCACAAGCGGCGGCGGCTGTTGCCGGCGCTCGCGAAACCTCGGCAGCATCAGATCGCCGCCGGTGCGCAGCGACTGGCGCATGCTGGCGCGCGGATCAATGAGACGCCCCCTGGGGGAGGCGCGGTGGCGGCGCGTCTGAACAAGATCGAGCGGCATGGCGAGGCGCTCGATGGCGCGGCGTGCCTCCTTCAATTCGCTGGCCGTCATCTGGCCGAAATCGAGCCGGCGAAACACCTCCTGGCCTGACACCGTCAGCCGCGCATCGACTTCGACATCCGGCTCCTCTCGCGGCTTCGCCTCGCGCTTCCTGTCGGCAAACAGTGCATCACTGACACGCGCCCCCCCCGCCTTCGGCTTTTGCCGCTCCCCGATCGCGGCAACCGGCGACATGAGCTGGATCATCTTGCCGACAAGATCACGCGACCGCCAGAAGATCGAGAAGGCTTCATCGAAGACCGGTTGATCCTCGTGCCGCTTGACGAAGATCGCCGACAGCGCCGCATGAAATTCGACGCGCGAGCCGATGCCGATGGCATCGATCGCCTCGATGGCGTCGATCACAGCACCGGGTCCCGGCTTCAGGCCCGCCTTACGCAGCACCCGGGCAAAATGCACGATGTTGTCGGCAAGCCGCCCGTCGCCCTGAACCGGTGGCGGCACCACGATACCGTCACGTCCACCGGCAGATTGAGGCCCGAAGCTCTCCATCTCAACCGGCCTTCGCCAGCAACTCGGCCTTGACCTCGGAGAGAAGCTTCTGCCCTTCGCTGCCCTGGATACGGGCGATGTCTTCCTGATACTTCAGCAGCGTGCCCAGCGTATCGGCAATCGTTTCCGGATCGAGCGCCAGCCGGTCAAGTTCAGTGAGCGCGGTCGCCCAGTCAATGGTCTCGGCTATGCCGGGATTCTTGAAGAGGTCGACGGTCCTGAGCTTCTGGACATAGGCAACGATCTGCCGGGAGAGCTGTTCGTTGCAACCCTTCACCTTGCGGCGAATGATAGCGAGTTCGTCGGCCGCAGCTGGATAATCGACCCAATGATACAGGCACCGGCGCTTCAAGGCGTCATGCACCTCACGGGTGCGGTTGGACGTGACGATGACAATGGGCGGCTCGGCGGCCTTCACCGTTCCCAATTCGGGGATCGTCACCTGGAAATCGGAGAGCACCTCCAAGAGGAAAGCCTCAAAAGCTTCATCGGTCCGGTCGAGTTCGTCAATCAGGAAGACCGGCGGCCGTCCGGGCTCTCCCTGCAGGGCCTGGAGCACGGGACGCCGGATCAGATAGCGTTCGGAAAAGATGTCATGTTCGAGCCGCGAGCGGTCCGAAACACCAGAGGCTTCGGCCATGCGGATCTCCAGCATCTGCGCCGGATAGTTCCACTCATAGACCGCGGAGGCGACATCGAGACCTTCGTAACACTGCAGGCGGATGAGCGGCCGGTCGAGGGCCTTGGCGAGCACCTTGGCCACCTCGGTCTTGCCGACCCCCGCCTCACCTTCCAGGAAAAGCGGCCGCTTCATCCTGAGCGCCAGGAACAGCACGGTCGCGAGCGGTCGGCCCGCCAGATAATCCTCAGCCGAGAGCAGATCGATGATGCCATCGATCGTCTCCGGCAGCACCTTTCCCGAGGTCTCTGCCATGTCTCCTCCCTGTGTCGAAGGGAAGCTTATAGCGTGTGATAGCCCCGGTCCAGATAGATGAGCGACGGCTCACGCTGACCGAAATGCACGGCCCGGACTTCGCCGAACAGCACTGTGTGAGTGTTCGTCATCTTCCGGTCCGTCACGACGCAATCGAACGCAACGACTGCGCTTACAAGGACCGGCGATCCCGTTTCCATGACCTGCCACTCGGCCAATGCAAACCGGTCCTCTGCAGAGAGTTTGCCGAAACCGGCAAAGGCATTGGCGAGATCCTGATGGTGAGCACCGAGCGTGTTCAAGGCGAAATGTCCGCTCTCGAACAGAACTGTATTGCTCGGATTGCTGTTGTTGAGGCAGGCCAGCACCATGGGCGGGCTGTCGGACACCGAGCAGGCGGCGGTGATCGTGACCCCGCGCCGGATACCCTGATGCTCCGTCGTCACGATCTGCACATGCCCCGCATACCGGCTCATGGCCTCGCGATAGACGACCGGATCCAGACCTTGCATGCTCAAATTCACGTCTCCCCTTGGCGGCTTATCCCCGTCGAGATCGCAATATGGGCCGCAGGCCTTACCTTTTCCACAACAGCCTAACGATTTCGTTTGAGCCGCCTTCGGGAGAGCGGAAAGCCAGCATTTCCAATCGTCTGCGCTTTGCGCTAGGATCGCGCAATGACCAGAAGGCACTCCATGAAAACGTGGCTCTCGATCCCTCTCCTGATCTTGCTGGCGGGCGGCCCCACCATGGCCGCCGAACTGACACTCGCGGTCGTCGCACCGAAGAATGGTCCCTTCGCCTTGCTCGGTGATCAGGTTCGCCAAGGCGCAGCACTGGCGGCCGGAAAGCTGTCAATTCCCCTCGTCGAGGTTGACGAACCCTGCAGCGAGGGCAGCGGCAAGGCGATCGCCGACGCGATCGCGGCAGCGGGCGCCAAGGCAGCGATCGGTTTTCTCTGCAGCGAGAGCCTGAAAGAGGCCCTGCCCGGCCTTGCCAACATCGATGTCCCGGCCTTCACACTGTCCGTACGCTGGAAGGGGTTGATGGAAGACGCGATCAAGGCCGGCTGGCCGCTATACCGTCTGGCTCCCAATGCCGACCAGGAAGCCGCCAGACTTTCCGAAGTCATCCTCCGCGACTGGGCCGGCGAACCCGTTGCCCTCCTCGAGGACGGCACTATCCGTGGCCGCGAACTGACCGAGGCAATCCGCATCAGCCTTGAAGAGCGCGGCCTGAAACCCGTCTTCATCGACACCTTCCGACCTGGCCAGGAACAACAGTTGACGTTGATCCGGCGGCTCAAGACGGTCGGCGTCACCCATGCCTTTGTCGGTGGAGACCGTGGCGACGTCTCGATCATGGCCCGCGACGCCATGGCAGAAGGACTCTCGCTGACCCTGATGGGGGGGGAAGCCATGCGAGCTGCCGATGAGCCGGTTCCTCTTCCGGATGGCGTGCTGGCGGTTGGCCTGGACGAGCGGCCAGAGGGCCCCGCGGCCCAGGCCGTTTCGCAGGAACTAGCCGCTGCGAAGATTGAACCTGAAGGCTATGTCGTACCAGCCCATGCCGCCGTTACCATTCTTGCCGATGCCTGGGGCATCTCGACAGCCATGGGCACGTCGATGGCGGATGGGTTGATCGGCACGACGTTTGAGTCGGCGCTCGGCCCGCTCACATTCGGCGACGATCATGAACTGACGGACAATCCCTACCGCCTGCTCGTCTGGCAAGGAGACCGGTTCGTGCCGGTCCCGGACAGGACGCAGTAAAGCCTGCTCAGTCGCGATAGGGCCAGAATGCCTGGCTGAACACGCCGCCATCGACCCAGATCGTCTGACCGGTAACGAAAGCTGACTGTGGTCCGGCGAGGAAGAGGATCGGGCCTGCAATGTCCTCTGGCGTGCCGACGCGACGCAGCGGTGTCACATCTCCCCAGGTCTTGGCATAGTCAGGCGCTTCCGCCTGTGTCCGGGCGGTTTCGATCGCGCCCGGCGCCACGCAGTTGACCCGGATCTGGTGCGGACCGAGTTCGACGGCGGAAACCTTCGTCAGTTGTTCGATCCCTCCCTTGGAGGCGGTGTAGTCCACGAGCTTGGGAAAGGCGTGCTTGTTGCAGCCGGAACCGAGATTGATGATCGATCCGCCCTTAGCCGCCTCGACCATGCGGCGCGCCACGCGCTGGGTGTTCAAGAACGTGCCCTTGAGATTGGTACTGATGACGGCGTCCCAGCGCTCCTCGGAAAGCTCGAGCATGGACGCCCAGGTCTGGATGCCGGCATTGTTGACCAGCACATCGGGCACTTGGCCTGCCCAGGCGATCACCTCATCGAGAAAGGCCTCGATGGCAGCACTGTTGGCCACCTCGCATTCGCGACCCAGCGCCCGTCCACCAATGGCAGCGACCTCGGCCTCCACCTCGGCTGCCGCATCCTGCTGGCCAAGATGGGTGAAGGCCACGTCATAGCCCTCACGCGCGAAGGCCGAAACGAGGTGCCTGCCGATGCCGGAGCTGCCGCCGGTGATAACAGCAAATTTGGCCATGTCGTCCTCCCAGTGTGTTTTGCTTTTCCCGAGGGATGAAGCGCCGGACGGCGATCGTCAAGGGCATGCGGTCCTCTCATCCCAAGGCATGGTTGCCGCTCCTGCCCGCCGGTGCTATGCGGACGCCCAGCAATCGCCCGTTTGGCGCAGCCTAGAGGCGCAAACGGCGCGCCAACGTCCTGTCTGTCGAGGATACCAAGATGACCCGCCCTCTCATGATCTCGCCTTCCATTCTGGCTGCCGACTTCTCCCGTCTTGGCGAAGAAGTCCGCGATGTCGTCGATGCTGGCGCCGAATGGGTGCACCTCGATGTGATGGATGGCCACTTCGTGCCGAACATTTCCTTCGGCCCCGCCGTTATCAAGGCCCTGCGCCCGCACACCAAGGCGATCTTTGACTGCCACCTGATGATCGCGCCAGCTGATCCCTATCTCGCGGCCTTTGCCGATGCCGGCTGTGACATCATCACCGTGCATGCCGAGGCCGGACCGCATCTGCATCGCTCGCTGCAGACCATCCGGGCGCTCGGCAAGAAAGCCGGCGTGTCGCTCAATCCGGCGACCCCGCTTTCGGTACTCGAGCACGTGATGGATGACCTCGATCTCATCCTGATCATGAGCGTCAACCCGGGCTTCGGCGGCCAGAAATACATTCCGGCCATGACCGACAAGATTGCCAAGGCTCATGCTCTGATCGGCAACCGCCCGATCGACCTCGAAGTTGACGGCGGCGTGACGGCGGACAATGCGGCCGAAATCGCCAGGGCCGGGGCAAACGCCCTGGTCGCCGGCTCCGCGATCTTCAAGGGCAAGGGCGTTGACGACTACCGCAAGACCGTCGACACTCTGCGCAAGGCAGCCGAGGGAGGTCGCGGTTGAAATTGCATTTATCCGCGATCGCGCTTGCGCTCCTGACGACCTGTGCCGCAAACGCCGGTGACGTCGCGGAAATGCGACCGCTGGGTTTTTCTCCCGACGGCAGGTACTTCGCGTTCGAGCAGTTCGGCGAGCAGGATGGCTCCGGCTTTGCCTACGCGGAAATCCAGGTCATCGACACGCAGACGGACACATATGTCCCGGGGACACCAATCTCGATTCTGGTTCGCAGAGAAGAGGCATCGGTGGGCGAAGCGCGACGCGAGAGCCTTTCCAAGGCTAGGGAGATCCTGGAGGCGCGAGGGATCGGTGATGATCCCGGTTACCTTGTCGCCCTGTCGCCCATCGGCGAATTGACGGAAAAACCTCACGAGTTGCGCTATCAGGCCTTCCCGAGCTTCTACGTCTCGGAAGGTGTTCATCGTCTCTTTCTTGAGGAGTTCGCCGCTGAAGGCCAAGAGCTGTGCCGAAGCATGAGCGTCGAAGTCCGCGGCTTCGCTCTCACAATGGCTGACGACGCCAGTCCCGAAGAGAGGCGTGAAGTCTACCGCGACACAAGCGTTCCCAAGAGCCGCAATTGCCCAAGCGCCTATGCCATCGGCGGCGTGGTGACGCCCGCCTACGGCTCATCCGCTCCCCACATGGTCATGATCCAGGTCGCCACCCTGGGCTTTGAGGGCAATAATCTCCGCTGGCTGGCCGTCCCGGTGAAACCTTGACGACGCGGCGATGGCGACCACCGGCCTCGTTCTGGCTGTTGGGTTCCCTGGCCTGGGGACTTGCCATGTCCTCGAGTTTCCTTTTGTCGACACATGTCTTCGGCCGCGCCACCAGTAGTCATGATCTGCTGCTTGTCGGGATCTACGCCGGCGGCGGCCTGCTCGGCTGGCTGATCGCATACCCGGTCGT
>JBKBON010000020.1:0-62264 GCA_046294755.1 Allorhizobium sp.
TGGATCCTCGGGTCAAGCCCGAGGATGACGATCGTTGGGGGGAGGGAAATGGTATTCTCCTCAGGACGCTCGTGAGGACAACGGTAGAGGAGGATACCCGCAGCTGCTTCATCCTCCGTCATCCTCGGGCTTGACCCGAGGATCCAGACCCTAGTCCGCCAACAGATGACCGTCGCGCTTGCAGCCTTTGCCCCTCATCCGCCCCCTGAGCCGGTCGAAGGGCGGGCACCTTCTCCCCGCAGGCGGGGAGAAGGCATGACGGCCACCGCTTGCGCCCCCCTCTCCCCGCCTGCGGGGAGAGGGTAGGGTGAGGGGCAAAAGCCTCAAACGCGACGTCCTGCGGTTCGGAAACCTGCTAGCCGCGCCCCATTTCCCGAAAAAAGGGGGACGACTTTCAAAAATCCCCCAACAAAATCAACAAAACAAAGTTTTTTCATCCCCGCCCATTTCCACCCCCTTACCCTAGTCTCCGTCCCGCCCTCGGATACACCTGACGATGCGATGTCAGGCGAGGCGGGGCCGGCGCCGGGATGGAGGGTTGTCGCAGATCCAAATCCCCGGCCCGCTGCAACGGTCTCCCTCCGGACGAGGGGCTGGTAACGAAGGTGACGGGGTCGGATGCTCTCGTCACCGGATACCCCGATCGGAAGGACGTGCCTCAGGGGCACACAGACAAGGCGCCCACGCCGTCGCGAACATCACCAGACGGCGGGGCGACAAAAACGGCGGGGATGAGGCCGAGGTCGCAAATGACCAGGGCCTCATCCCCCGGGCGAGGGTCCCGGTCGGAATGGTGCACCATCCGGCGGGAACCTCCCGGGCCACCGGCCAGGCTTTGGCAGACATTCCGCAAGGAAGACTCTGCTTAGCCGGACCCGCGCCCGGTCGAACGTCGGACTTCGGTCACGACGCCCGTCGCCGCCTTGCCAGAGAGACGCATGCAGCGGGAATAGACGCCGAACGAGGCGCCGGAAGGAGCCACATACATACTTAGACAGGTTGCTTCTGGCGCCTCGTCCGAGACAAGCATGACCCAACCGGAGGGAGCGATCCCGACCGGTGGCGAAGCTTTAGTTTTTTGACAGTTGGTTTTCCCGTTGGGCGATCAGATGGCTGCGCTCCGTATCTTCAATGAGTTACCTCGCGCCGACTGCTGGAAAGATGGAATGGTGCTATCTTTGCAAAATATGCGTGTATTTCTTTTGCCGGCTTAAGGAGGGTGGTTTGGCTGAGATAGATAGAACAGCAGAACGCCATAGGGCTTATGTGAAGTTTCTCACTGGTCGTTTTTATGATGCCATCGACCGGCACGGGTTCGAATTGAATGAACTGCCGGCGCTGGCGTCACGCCTGCGTGCAGAGAGCCAGACGGGGCAAGTGCTGATTATGTCCTCCTACCTGGAGGAGCGTTTTGAACACCTTATGGGGGTCCAGCTTCGAGACGTAAGTTCAAAAAAGAAGAGAGACGAAGTGTTTGGGGGCAACGGCCCCCTCTCTACCTTCGGAAGTCAGGTCACGCTCTGCTACCAGCTTGGCTGGCTAACCGAATCAGGTATGAAAAGACTTCGATGCTTCAAGAGTATCAGAAACAAGTTCGCCCATGACGCGTACAAAGCGTCGTATTCAGACCAAGATGTCAAACTGTGGTTCGAGCCATTGGAAAGCGACCTTTATAGCTTTTACAGATCGACGTCTGGCTTCGCGTTGGCGGGAAGTTCAATCAAGGATTTGGATCTGCTGTCCGACGACGAGCGCAAGATCTGCAGTATGGTCCTTTTGCTGGCCTACACATGCCTCGACCTGCTAATTTATCCGCAAGCGGTCAAGCACGGGCTACCTGAGCCAGCCTTTGTCGAAGGCGCTCCATATCCAAAGTCGATGATATCGGTCTTTCATAGTGTTTATGGATGCGTACATTCTCTGCTTAGAGACTAAGGCGAAAACCTTACCTAGCCCCCCTCTTGCGAAATCTGAGGTTTGGCCCTGATCGGGCCAATTCCTCGATTTCGCTTTCTCCCCCGCAAGGGGGGAGATCTTTCCCTTGCTTTCGGAATTCCTACCTATTCTTCCCCGGCACCCACAGAATATCCGCCCGACCGCCATCATTCGCATGCCGCGCTGCCACGAACAGAAAATCCGACAGGCGGTTCACATATTTCAGCGCCGGTTCGCCCACCTCCTCGCCGTCGAAGCGGGAAAGTTCGACCATGATGCGTTCGGCACGGCGTGCGGTGGTGCGGGCGAGGTGCAGATAGGCGGCCGCCGGTGTGCCGCCGGGGAGGATGAAGGATTTCAGCGGGTCGAGATCGGCGTTCAGCTGGTCGATCTCCCTTTCGATCCGGTCGACCTGTGCCTCGATGACGCGCAGCGGTTCGTAGGAGAGAACCTCGCCGGTTTCGGGGGCGGCGAGATCGGCGCCGAGATCGAAGAGATCGTTCTGGATGCGCATCAGCATGGCGTCGAGCTCGGGCATCTCGGCGGTGTGGAGCCGGGCAATGCCGATTGCCGAATTGGTTTCGTCGATCGTGCCATAGGCATCGACACGCAGGTCATGCTTGAGGCGCCGCGGGCCCGTGACCAGAGCCGTCGTGCCATCATCGCCGGTGCGGGTGTAGATCTTGTTGAGCTTCACCATGGCGTCAGCGGCCCCCGCCGGTCAGCCAGAGCGTCAGCATGATCAGGGCGATCGCGATCGCCTGCAGCACGATGCGTGCCTGCATCAGCTTGTTCGAGGTGTTGCCGTCACCACCCTTCATCATGTTGAAGAGACCCCGGATGAGGACGAGGGCGACGAGCCCCATGACGATGATGGCGAGGACATAGGTGAATGTGGACATAACGTGGGATGAGCCTTTGTTCGTCGCCGGTCAGTCCAGCGAGCGCATCAATCGATAGAAGAGGTCGGCCGGCAGCCAGCGCCTGAGCAGGGCCCCCTGTTTCGCCGGCTTGGTCACCAGATAATGTGGGCGGGCGCGGCGGGCGGTCAAGGCATGCACGAGGACTTTGTAGACGGCATCAGGGCCAAGTTTGTGACGGTTGACGGGACCCGTGCCTTCCAGCCGCGCCAGCTGCCGGCGGTAATCCTCTGCATGCACCGAGTTTTCCAGGTCGATCGCCTGGCGAATATGGGTGAGCGCATTGGCGGTGAAGCGGCTTTCGATCGGACCGGGCTCGATCAGGCTCACCTGGACGCCCGAGCCTTCGAGCTCCATGCGCAGCGTCAGCGACAGGCCTTCAAGGGCAAATTTTGACGCGGTGTAGGCGCCGCGCCAGCGATAGGGCAGGATGCCAAGGATCGAGGAGCATTGCACGATCCGGCCCTCTCCTTGTGCCCGCATTGCCGGGATGACCCGGCGGGTGAGGTCGTGCCAGCCGAAGAGATTGGTCTCGAACTGGGTGCGCAATGCCTCCGTCGGCAGATCCTCGACGGCCCCCGCCTGGCCATAGGCGCCGTTGTTGAAGAGCGCATGGAGCCTTCCGCCGGTGCGTTCGAACACAGTCGAGACGAGGGCTTCGATGCTGCCAGTGTCGGTGTAGTCCATGATCAGGGTCTCGATGCCCTTGGCTTCAAGGGCTGCAAGATCGTCCGGCCTGCGCACTGTTGCAAAGACTCGCCACCCGTCCTGCTTCAGGGCCTGCGCACAATAGGCGCCGATACCGGAGGAACAGCCGGTGACGATGATGCTCTTCACGGGAAAACCTCGTTATTGCTTTGCAAACTCCGATCCGTTTCCCATATTCGCCCGCAGCTTACAATCACACTCCGAGGTCCGAAGGAGACCGGATGCCGACTTTCCTGCGCATGCTCTACAAGGTGGTGTTTGATGCCTTGTGGCATTTTTCCGAGGATGACGGCTGGGCGATGGCAAGCCATGTGGCGCTTTCGGCGCTGCTGGCGGTCTTTCCCTTCCTGATCTTCGGGACCGCGCTGGCGAGTTTTCTGGGTGCCGACCAGTTCGCGGAAACGGCGGTGCATCTGATCTTCGACACCTGGCCGGAGATCATCGCCAAACCCCTGTCCGATCAGGTGGTGCAGGTCTTGACCATTCCGCGTGGCGGTCTCTTGACGGTCTCGGTCCTCGCCGCCGCGTATTTTGCCTCGAACGGTGTTGAAGCTCTGCGCATATCGCTGAACCGAGCCTACAGGGTTTCGGAAACGCGCCCGTGGTATGTGACCCGTCTCGTGAGCTTCGGCTATGTGCTGGGGGCAACCGTCGTGCTCGCCGCCATCAGCGCCCTGCTTGTGGCGGTCCCGATCGCGCTTGCCTTTGCGGAACGCTATTTCCCGCTCTTGGAGAACTTCCTGGCGATCGTCGCCAACTGGCGTGTGTATGGAACGGTGCTGTTCCTCGTGGTCGGCCTGATGGTTTTCCACCTCGGCCTGCCGGACGGCCGACGACGGGTGATCGATGTTCTGCCTGGAGTGCTGCTGACGCTTGCATTATGGCTCGTCGGCGCTCTGGTCTTCGCCTATTACATCGGCACCTTCGCCAATTATGCCGCGACCTATGCCGGCCTTGCCTCGATCATGATCGTGCTGGTGTTTCTCTACATGGTGAGTGCCATCTTCATCATCGGGGCCGAATTCAATGCCGCGTTGATGAAGTTCCGGGTGGTGCCGGTGAAGGGCGGTCCACCGGGCGGGATCTCAAATCCCGATCATGGTGCGGATATCTGACGGCGTCCGGCCTTCTGCGCGCAGGCTCGCCAGGGCCGTGTCGCCCGCACTTTTCGAAAGCTTGCGACCGTCGGGTCCAAGGACCAGGCGGTGATGGTGGTAGACCGGCTGCGGCAGGTCGAGCAGGCTTTGCAAGAGGCGGTGCACGGAGGTTGCCTGGAAAAGGTCGATGCCTCGAACAACATGGCTCACACCTTGCGCCGCATCGTCCACCGTGACTGCCAGATGATAACTCGCCGGGGCATCGGAGCGCCAGAGCACCACATCGCCCCAGGCGGCGGGGTCGGCCTCGATCGTTCCTTGAGGACCGTCGCCGGTGTCCTGCCAGGTAAGCCGTTCGCCGATGAGCCCGCGCGCTTTGTCCATGTCGAGCCGCCAGGCATGACGGTCGATGCTGACAAGCTTCTCCGCCCGTTCGGCTTCACTCTGGTGCCGCTCTTCCGTCGGGTAGAGCGGCGCGCCATCAGGATCCCGCGGCCAGGTGCCGCCCTCGCGCTCGAAGGCTGAGACACGGGACTTCACCTCGCCGCGGGTGAGAAAAGCCGGGTAGACGAGGCCCATCCCCTTCAGCCGCTCCAGCGCCTCCCGGTAAAGCGGGAAATGTTCGGACTGACGGCGGAATGGCTGCTCGAAGCGGATGCCGAGCCAGGTGAGGTCGTTGATCAGGGCTTCCTCGAGTTCGGGCGTGCAGCGGGTCAGATCGATATCCTCGATGCGCAGCAGAAGGCGCCCGCCGTGCTGGTCGGCCATCTGGGCGTTCAGCAGGGCCGATAGGGCGTGCCCCAGATGCAGCCGCCCGTTCGGGCTGGGTGCGAAACGAAAGACGGGGGCATCGTGGCCTGCAGTTTGACGGGCGCGTTCGGTCATGCTTTTTCTTCGCATGAGAGTGGAATGAGGAAAAGGGGACGGATTTGACGACAATCCGGTGCGAGGCAGACCTCGCCGCGGGGCTTTCCCTTTTGCTGACACGAGATCCCAGGCTCTGTCCGATCGCCGAGGTCTGCCAACCGCTGCCGCTCAGGCTTTCGGCACCCGGTTTTGCCGGGCTTGCCTCGATCATCGTCTCGCAGATGGTGTCTCGGGCGAGTGCCGATGCGATCTGGCGACGGATGACCGCGGTGCTCGGCAACCGACCGTTGGCGGAGGATTATCTGGCACTTGGCCCGGAACTGATCGGCACCTTCGGCCTGTCGCGTGGCAAGGCGCTGGCGCTCGAAGAAGCGGCAAAGGCCGATCTCGGCGGCCCCTTCCGGCTTGACGAATTGGCGGAGATGCCGGCGGAGGCGGCAATTGCGGCGCTGACGGGCCTGAAGGGCGTCGGGCCCTGGACGGCCGAGGTCTACCTGATGTTCTGCGGTGGCCACCCGGACATCTTCCCGGTCGGCGATGTGGCGCTCAGGATCTCGGTGGGTGACGTGTTCTTTGGCGGCGAGCGCCCTTTGCCGGATCAGGTGGCGGAGGTCGCCGAGATCTGGGCGCCGGTACGTTCGGTGGCCGCACGGCTGTTCTGGGCGCATTACGCCCGAATCACCGGTCGTGTCGCGCTGCCCCGCTGAAGGGCGCGCCGAGAGGTCGCGGGCGCGCCCGAAAATTCAGGCTTCACAATGCTGTAACAACGGACCTAATATAGAAGGGCAGATGCCGAATCGATCAGGAGTACGCCTTGACGATTGCAGTTTCTCCCCAGGCCCTGCCGGCGCTCGTTCTGAATGCCGACTACCGGCCACTGAGTTATTATCCCTTGTCGCTCTGGTCCTGGCAGGACGCGATCAAGGCGGTCTTCCTCGACCGTGTGAACATCATCGCCGAGTATGAACATTCCGTCTGCTCACCGAGCTTCTCGATGCGGCTACCAAGCGTGGTCAGCCTCAAGACCTATGTTCAGCCGACGCGGAACCCGGCCTTCACCCGCTTCAATGTTTTTCTGCGGGACAAGTTCGAATGCCAGTATTGCGGCTCGCCGGAAGACCTGACCTTTGACCACGTCATCCCGCGTGCCCATGGCGGCGAGACCACCTGGGAGAATGTCGTTGCGGCCTGTTCGCCCTGCAACTTGCGCAAGGGATCGAAGCTTCCCAAACAGGCCGGCATGCATCCGCACCAGACACCCTATCGGCCGACCGTGCAGGACCTGCACAACAATGGTCGGCTCTTCCCGCCGAACTATCTGCATGAGAGCTGGATGGACTATCTCTACTGGGATACCGAACTTCAGCCTTAAGACTTGAGGATCCCTGTCGGGCGGCGCGGATGAGCGCCGGTGCCGCTTTTCAGACGGCGGGCTTACGCAGCGCGCCCCAAAGGGCGAGCGCCGCAAGGGCTGCGCTGGTCAGAACATTCCATCCGGCAAAGGACAGACCCAGCACGCGCAGCGTGGCATCGGTGCAGGACGGCGCCTTGGTGGCGTTCAGCGCTTCCAGCACATTGACCGGCGTATCGCCACCGGTGGCTCCGATCGTGCAGGTCGCGGGACCCTCCCAGAACCGCCATTCGACGCCGGAGTGATAAATCCCCATCCCCATGCCGACGAGCATCAGGATGGCGATCGCGATCAACAGCAGCCTCGTGACCACAGGGGGCAGGCGGAAGACGGCAGACAGCACGGCCAGCAAGCCGACGCCGATGCCGATGTAATAGGGATTGCGCTGCAGCAGGCAGAGCGCGCAGGGGATGTAACCGCCGATATGCTCAAAACCGAGGGCCGAGCCGACGACGATTGCCATGCCGATCGTGAGAACGGCAGCGAGCACGCTGTCGGACTTGAGGGGAGCAAGAATGGAATTCATCTGCGACACTCTCAGAAAGCAAACTTGACGAGATAGAAGCCGCCGATCAGCAGCACCATGAAGAGGGTGAAAAGAAGGCCGAGATATTTCTCGATGAAAAGACGAATCGGCTCGCCGTAAAGCTTCAACAGGAAGGCGACCAGGAAGAAGCGAAAGGCGCGGCCAATGATGCTGACGAGGGTGAAGACGAAGAAGTTGAGACCCGTTGCGCCTGAAAAGATCGTCAGCACCTTGTAGGGAAAGGGCGTGATGGCGGCAAAAAGGACGCCCCAGCCACCCCAGGTGTTGTACCAGGCGGCGACCTGCTCGAATGCGTCCTCCTTGCCATAAAAGGCGAGGATCGGCCGACCGACCGTCTCGAACAGGAACATGCCGATGGCATAGCCGAGAAATGCTCCGAGCACCGAGGCAATTGTGCACAGAAGCGCCAGCTTGAACCAGTCCGCCCGTCGGGCGAGCACCATCGGGATCAAGAGGACGTCCGGGGGTATCGGGAAGAATGAGCTCTCGATGAATGACACGCCCGCCAGTGCGCGGTCAGCGTGCCGGGTTCCGGCGAGAGACATCGTCCAATCATAAGTGCGGCGTAGCATGAAACATTCCGTCTGAGATCAATGCGCGTTCTATTGGGCACGCGGGCCCATGTAAATGGTGCCGCCACAGCGGCTATGCCGACTTGCGATGTTTGTGTCCGTGGGCTTTCAAAAAAGGCGTTGACCGCTACACCCTGCCTCGTATAGTCCGGCACAGTCCAACCGACGCTCATGTGCCCCATTGGCGGAACTGGTAGACGCGCTCGACTCAAAATCGAGTTCCGAAAGGAGTGCTGGTTCGATTCCGGCATGGGGCACCAAAAACCTTCAGGCAAATCAAATACCTGATGCGTTTTCAACGGCTTAATCTTCCATCTGCTACGGCGAACTGCTACAGCGAGGACATGGAAGACGTGGCTATTTACCCTTGGTTGGCATTGCGAAACCGGACCTATTACCTCCGGGCACCGGTACCGGCAGACCTTCGACCTTCGCTGGGCAAAGCGGAAATCTGGAAATCTCTTCGAACGCAGGACAAGCGCAAGGCGGTGGATAAGCTCCGAACGGAGAGCGCTGCCGTCATGGCTGTGTTTGAAGAGGAGCGCCGACGACAAGCCCGATTAGCGGAACCACCACTCGAAGAACTGTCTGAAGCCCAGATCAAGATCATCGGGGATGCTTACTTTGCCCACCTGCTGGAGGAGGACGAGGAGGTCAGGCTGAATGGATTTGAAGGCGAGGACTTTGACGAGGTGGCTGATTGGCTGGAAGCGCTGGACTCCGAGAATCGCTCCGAGTTTGCACGCGGTCAAGTTTCCCCGTTCATGCTTGAAGAAGCTGAGGACGTGCTGTCGTGGGACGGGATAGACCTCCGGCTTGCTGAGACTTCTCCGAGCTGGCCCAAATTGGTCCGCGCAATCTATGCGGCCCGAATAAAGGCTGATCAAGCCAAACGGCAGCGGAATGCGGGCGACGTCGTTGAGGCCCCCAAACCGCCTGTGATGATTGCGCCGCCCACACCCAAAGCCACGTTGGAGGACGCCAAGAAGTTCTACATCACGGAGAAAGTAGCCGGGAGCGAGTTCGCACAGAAGAAGCGCAAGAACCGCCTTGAAGCCCTGATGCGGACTGTGAAGGCAGCTCTCGGCGAGGTGCCCGCGTTGCCTGATTGGACCGTAGACGACGCCTACAAAGTCCGCGACCACCTCTTGGCGAAAGGCACCCTGAAGCCCTCGTCTGTTCGTCGGGAGTTGAATGACCTGAAGGGCGTATTCTCGCTCTACAAGGCCAAGAGACTTAAAAGCATGGAGAACCCTTTCGCGGGGATAGACCTTCCAGAGAGTACCGTCACTGACAAGGAGGCACGGGAGCCGCTGCCACCGGACGTTCTCGTGCAGACGCGACAATTGATCCTCGCAAACGCCAATCCCGATCTGAAGCTTATCTGGCGGCTTCTCGAAGGGACCGGCTGTCGCCTCGCCGAAGTGGCCGGCCTTAGGCTGGAGGACATAGTCCTAGACCGCGAGAACCCATACGTCAGAATCGTCCCACATGAAGGGCGGCGGCTGAAGAACAAGAGTTCGAGACGCGACGTTCCTTTGGTTGGAGACGCTCTTACTGCGGCCACGGAGGCCGTCAAGGCGGCAGGCAAAGGCACTTACGTGTTTGCCCGATATTCTGGACCTACTGGTCCGAATACGGCCTCTCAATCGCTCATGAAGTGGCTGAGGAAGGTGTCGGCCAACCCCCTACACGCAGTTCACTCTCTCCGGCATAATCTGACTGATCGCTGCGATCTTGCGGGCGTTCATCCGACAGACAAGGCCGCAATCCTGGGACACCTCAACGCGGGGACAAGCGAGAAGCACTACGGCTCGGAAGCGACAAGACGTGTGGTGCTAGCTCGCGCGATGCGAAAGGCTTTCGATCTTCGTGAGTCTGTCTGACGGTTGGGGCGGGCGACCGGCTGATTACCCCTCAGATTATGATTACCCCTCACTTTAGGATAGACACACGCAATTTTGCGGCCCGATTTCCGGGAGTTGGTTCTGTCCGCTCACGTTCTCCATGCCTTGCCCTCGGTCGCCTTCATTGGCTGCCGGGGGTCTTCTGCGTGGCGAGAACGATCACAACAACAAAACCCCATGAGAACGAAGATGGACGAACCCCATGACACCAAGGCCTCACCACATTCAGCCGAGGCCAATCCAAGCCGTTCCGCTGACGTGTCCAGACTAACCTTCAGCGCAGCATTGGAGGCTCTCAGGAAGGCCCAGGCAGCCACGCGTTCACCTGACCACGAACCACCAACACGCCTACCGCTCTCTTGCGTCATCGAGATTCCGAGGGTGTTTCAGATCAGGAATGGCGAGGTCGATGAACGACACGTCAGCGATCTGCTGAAGGCCTTGAACATCCACGGCGCTCTTGATCCGGTCACTGTCTGGCGTTGTGGAGATCAGTTCTTCCTGATCGACGGGCACCACCGGCTCGCCGCTTACAGGCGCTGGAAAAAGTCCGCTGAGCTGCCGGTTGTTTGGTTTAACGGCACCGTGGATGAGGCCATTCTGCACGCTGAAACCGCCAACGGAAAACTGAAACTGGGCCTGACCTACGAAGAGCGATCGAACTACGCATGGAAACTGGTGGTCCATGCCGAACAGTTGGGCAAACTCTCTAGAGCGCAACTGGTGAAGCGGACCAACATCGCCAAGGGTACAATCGACAACATGCGCGCTGCTCTAGCAGCTTTGGGCAGCAGGGCGGGAAGCCTTTCACGCTGGCAGGAAGCAATGAAGGAATGGAAGAGTGGATTGCAGGATGACGATCAAGACTTTGACGACAGCTGGCAGGAGGCACAGGCTATGATGATCGTCGATCGGCTGGGCAAGGAGTTCGGTAAGACGCTTGCAACTAAGCCAGAGATCGCAGCCAAGGCCTTCAGCCATCTCCTTGGCAGAAAGGCCCGAGAAGTCGCTCTACTCATGCTAGAGGAAGAAGGCCTTAGTGCTGTCCTTCGCGATGAGGATGGCAACGAGGTCGATGACGTTGAAAGCTATGAGCGGCAGGTCAGACCTTTGCCACCGATACCGTTCTAGTCCCCGCCCTGCCCATTGCTTACGTTGCCCAATTTGGGCGGGCTAGTGAGCCGGTCGGAGCGCTCGGCTCGCCCCACGAAGCAAGGGGCGGGCTGATCCAGCGATGTTTCGGCGCAAAATTCCGAGGCCCCAATCGAATGTACGGCACAGCGCGTTCCCCCCGCCCGCCCTCCCCACCATGAGTTCGCGAGAGCCGCATACAGTTCGATCGATCGACGATTTTGCAATCGAACGCAGCGAGAAATGAGCGCGGTACCGAAATCGCGCATCCCGGCTCCTTCAGCCCAGCCGGCCCACAGCATATCGTTCTGCGAATGTCTCCAGTGCCAATAGGGGTTGCTCTAGTGACCCCCCTGAAAACGTCGCTTGATGGTGTCACACAAGTGGGTATTGCATTTTGGCACTGATTGTTTCACAAAGTCTAAGAGCCTTTTGATCCTTAGGAGACCAACGTGCCGTCCACCATTATAGGCTATGCCCGCACCTCTACCCTTGATCAGACCTACGGCCTCGACGCCCAGCTGAGAGACCTGACCGCTGCTGGCTGTGAGAAGATTTTTCAAGAGCAGGTGTCTTCAGTCGATAAGATCAGGCCTGAGCTGGTGCGGGCGCTCGACTATGTTCGCGAGGGAGACGTGTTCGTCGTCACGAAGCTGGATCGTCTGGCCCGGTCGATGGCCGATCTAGTCAAGGTGCGGGATGCGCTGGAGTCCAAGGGCGTGACATTGAAGGTCCTGGCTCTCGGGATCGATACCTCGACGCCAACCGGCAAGCTGATGATGAACCTTCTGGGGTCCATCGCTGAGTTCGAACGCGACATTATGCTTGAGCGCCAAAAGGAAGGCATAGCCAAAGCGAAGCTGGAAGGTAAGTACAGGGGGAGAGCGCCAACTGCCCAACGGAAATCTGATCAGGTTAGGCTGTTGAAGAAGGATGGCAGGACCGTGGAGCAAATAGTGACTGAATTAGGCATTAGCCGGTCGAGCGTGTTTAGGGCGCTGCGGGCTGAATAAGCAACCGAGGACTTGTGTTGGGGCGATAATGTCTTTTCGACGTCTGGCCTGCAGCGTACGAGAAGTGGCCCTTAGTGACACGCAGCCATTTAGTACCCGACCTCTGCTTGCGGCCTTGCCACAGACCGCTTTAGTTGTTCTTATCGGTAGGGACGGGTTGAGGTTGTGGATGAATAGCGTCGAATCGATGGCGATGGCGGACCGAGGAGATGAGACTCAGCGCCGCTTCAAGTACCAAATAAATTACACAGCGCTGAAGGCTCTGCAGCTGCTGCGGGATAATGCCGACTTTGTGGCAATATACTGCGAGCATGTGGAAGACCTTCTGATCGAGCATACGGATGGCCTGCTGACCGGCATTCAGGTGAAAAGCCGTGAGCTTGATCAAAGCCAGCTGAAGGCATCGGACGAAGCCGTAATCGGCACTTTAAAACGGTTCTGTATTCGGGACCGCACATTCCCAAACAAGTTTAAGTCCTTCATATTTGCTACAAACTTTGTATTTCACTCATCGACAGGGGCGGAGAGCCTCTCGGTGATTTTAGGATTTTGTCGTGATGGCTCATTGCCTGAAAAAGTTAAAAAAGAAAGAGTCGAGAAATACATCGACCGCATAGCAAAAGAGATCTCATGCACAAGAGAGCAAGTGATCTCCACAATGGCTAAAGTATGCCTTGAGGAAAGGCGCACCGGCATCGATCAGCCCGATGTCGAACTGATGCCAGCTCTCGGCAGTTTCGAAAACTTTCGGCAGTGCCAGTATCTGCAGCTTCTTCATCTTTCGAAGACACTACAGGCTCACATCTGGGACATCTCATCTCCTTCACTTCGCAGCATGGTACTCGACTCTCATAAAGTGACTAACGACCTCCAGCTGCATCTCGATGGACTGCGCGCAGCCCGAAAGCGCCTCGATCGTCGTGAGATGGATCAGCTACTCCAACTCGACGAGCAACAGAACGAACTACTCCGCATCTCCGGATACCAAACGCGAGAAGCGATCCCTCCCGGTCTAGGCAGGATGGAGCTGAAGATGGGGGACGGGGAGATCACCTACGCTGACGTAGAGGAAATGAAGGACAATGTGGCCACGCTGGAGGCCACCTTTCTCAAATGGAAAGAAAAGTACGGGCTGAAAGAAGCCAACTCTCGTCTAGCCCACTTTCAAGCATTGACAATGCGGCAAGCAAGACAAGCGGAGGCAGAGGCCGCCGCGCTAGGGCGGCCCTATGGGGCGAGGATGCTGTCGGACTTGCGGCAGCGGCTTGAGCAGACGCTTGTATCTGAAGGAAAGGACGCGTTTGGCTGCCGTCCTGAACACCTTGTCGGCACCGCTGGGCTGCTGTCCGAAGAATGCAAAATATGGTGGGCCGAAAACCGCAGTCTCTTTGGACTTGGCACCGAATGAGCACGCTTCCTCAAATCGTGAATCACATTGAAGCTGACGATGCTCTGCACTTGGGCCGACTCCTCATCTTGATTGACAAGTTTGGCGGGCAGAAAGGAACCCACCAGATTAATGGTCTGACGAAGCTGGCCAAGCTCGATTTTTTGCTTCGCTATCCGGCTTATCTTGAGCGCGCTCTTTTGGCGCGCAATATTAGAGCTACCATGACAAGCGTGCACGACTTCGAGCGCAACTCAATCGAGGCGAAGATGGTTCGTTTTCGGTATGGTCCATGGGATTTTCGTTATAGGCGCTTCCTCAATACTCTTGCGGGGAAAGGTCTTGTCGCTGTGGGAAACAAAGGCCGTACAGTTGTCGTCGGTGTTACGCCTCAAGGACGACTGGCCGCAGGTCTCTTGACCGCCCAGCCCGAGTACGAAGAGCTTGAACAACGAGCTTCTCTATTAAAGCGTCATCTTGATCTTTCGGGGACGACGCTGATGGAATTCATTTACAAGACGTTTCCTGAAATATCTTCACTCCGCTTAGGAGAGACAATAGCCCCATGAAAATTAAGGTACACTACCTCAAATTACTTTGCCGCCTTAGCGAAGAAGTTGTTAGCTTCGGCGACGACATCACGTTCATTCACGGAACGCTAAGTCTTGGAAAGTCAACTGTAGCTCGCCTTATAGACTTCTGTTTCGGTGCGGATTTGGAGATGACGACCGCAATCCAGCGGGAATTGCTTGGAGTGCAGCTCACAATTTCAGTTGGCAAGCATGAAGTTCTCATAGAACGCAACAAAGGGGAGGGACACCTACGCGTTTCGTGGGTTGATGAAGACGGAGCAATCTCGCTTCAAGTTAAGGCCAAAGGTGACGGACCAGTAGTTTACGGTACAGACGTGCAGAACATCAGTGACTTGATTTTTGTACTGATGGGTTATCCAATCTTGAAAGTGAAAAAGCGTACGGATGATGACGAATCTCCACTTATACGTCTTGGATTTCGTGATATTTGGAAATTCTCATATCTTGAACAAGAGCATCTAGATTCGTCTTTCTTTCGCCTAGGCTCTCCTGTACTCGCAGAAAAAAGTAAGGACTCGCTGAATTTCTTTATGGGATATTTCAGCGAGACACTTTCTGCCCTTCAAGCAGAGATTGAGCAGCAAAGATCTGATATGCGGGCAAAGATAACCGCCGCAGAGCAAATTCGTGAATTTCTTGCCAAGTTTGATTTCACTTCGCGAAAGCAGATTGAAGACGAGCTAGAAGACATCGAAAATCGCGCCCGCGAACTTCGAGAAGAACTGAAGACGGTTGTGGAAGGCTACCTAGGGCAGACGCATTTCGTAGACGACAAGCGT
Organism: Allorhizobium sp.; assembly: GCA_046294755.1. Lineage (GTDB taxonomy): Bacteria > Pseudomonadota > Alphaproteobacteria > Rhizobiales > Rhizobiaceae > Allorhizobium. Next base: position 14,868 of record JBKBON010000020.1, read on the forward strand.
GCTACCTTACGAGAAATGTCAGACGGCATAGATAATGAGCGCGCGAATCTCCAAGACCTGGAGAGAGTTATCGAAGAGCAGACGGAGCTTCGGGCAGAGTTGATGTCTCTAAAGTTCCGAGCTGCAAGGGCAAATCATGCGCGGTCCGTTTTGGGTGGGGTTGTATTTGAGCACTGCCCGCAATGTGGACAGTCCATAGATAGGCACCGCGCCAGCCCCGATAGCTGCTATGTCTGCCTGCAGGTCATCTCGCCAAGTGACACCGAGATAAGCACTGCAACAATCTATTCCGACTTAGATGCGAGGCTGGCCGATATTGAGGCCGCGCTTCGGCGTCATAGTACTGCGGCCAAACAACAGCGCAATCGGATAGACGGCCTTACGGCTGAGCGAATGAAGCTCGACCGGGAAGTCAGCGATTTGCTTTTCTCTCATGACTTGGATCGTGTTGCCCGCACGCGCAGCTCTGAGCGTGAAATTGCGCAACTGGAAGAAAAAGCCCGCTTCCTTGAGAGAGTTAAAGCAATGCCTGATGCCGTGACGGCGATGCTTGAGGAAGCTGATGCGCTGTCCATTCAAATAGCAGCGACGGCAAGAAAGATACAGGATGAGCAAACAAGACTAAGTTACACGGATGCCAATTTTTCGGCGTTAGAGGAAAACTTCCTTGCAGCGCTGGTGGCGATTCATGTTCCCGGCATCACGCCAAAAGACAAAATTGTCATCAATCGTCGGACTTTGATTCCTCATATCTGGCCGGGCGGAGACGAATCTGCGTCCTACAGCTTCTTCAACGCCGGCAGCGGTGGGAAGAAAACGTTGCTTACCATTTGCTTTGCTCTCGCACTGCATCGCACTGCTGCGGCACGACACCTGCCGGTTCCGACGATCCTTATCATTGACACGCCCACTAAAAACATCACGCCCGATATAAATCCTGAAATTGTGTACTCTTTCTATGAGTACTTATACGAAATCGCCGAGAAGGAACTCGCCGGCCATCAGATCGTCATCATCGATCAACTGCTTGTTTCCCCACAGGAAGACAGCGATCTGCAATTCAAAGACATACTTATGACAGAGGACGATCCACAGCACCCGCCGTTGATCTCCTATTATCATGGCCCATGATCACCGGCACAGTTGCCGGCATTGAAAATGCTACTGTAAACTGCTACATCGGCGGCATCGATGGAATTCGTAAGCCGTTGAAAAATATGAGCCCATGCCTATGGCTTGACGCCGGCATGGGGCACCAAATCTTCAAAAGATCATTTGACTGTGAGCCGCACCATCCGACGCCGCGTGAGGTGCCCGGCGTATCGTGGGATGCAATCGATCAGGGCAAAGCTGCCTGACACACAGCCATGGGCATGGTTGCGGAGACGCAAGTTGCAATTGCCTTGCCTGCGGTTGCACGATAGAAAAGCCTACTTTTCTGTTCAACTTTTCAGTACCGTTGCAGTATGAGCGCCAATACCCCGCGCCAGATCACATTCTTCCTGGAGCACAGGCCGGCGCTGGTGGACTATGCCGCCCGGTTGCTGGGATCCCGTGATCAGGCGGAGGATGTCGTGCAGGATGCCTTTCTTCGGCTGAGGCCGACGGAGTCAGACGATTATGCACCACGCCAGGTTCTCTCCTATCTCTACAGCATTGTGCGCAATCTCGCCCTCGATCACCTGAAGCGCCGCGCCGTCGAGGCGCGCGGCCGCGACGTCGATCCGCCATTCTGGATTTTGGCGCAGGAGGCCAGCACGCCGGAGGAACTGGTTCTTTTCGCGGATCAGGCACGGGTCGCCTCGCTGACGCTCAAGGCCCTGCCGCCTGAGACACGTCGGGCCATCGAACTCTACCGACTGGATGGCTGGACGCTGGAGGCCATTGCAACCGAGTTGCAGATTTCGGTTGCGACGGTTCACCGGATGATCCGAAGCGGCATGGTGAAGATTGCCCTGTCGCTCGATCGAGCGAGCCACTGAAAAATGTCGGAGCGGGCATGAAAAAACACAACGAGCCGATCGTATATGCAGCAGGCACAGGCGAGTTCGCCACTGAGGCGCATATGGCCGGTGAAAAACCTCTCTGGCGGGAGGCGGTTTCGGCGAAACAAAGCAAACAGGGAATGGCCAGCCGGTGAGTGTCACAGATCAGCGAGAACAACAGGACGGCATGCTTCTTGAAGAAGCAATGGACTGGTTCATGTTGCTGCGTGATGCGCCAGCCGACACGGTTCTGGTTGCCGCCTGGGAAGAGTGGCGGCAGTCGTCTGACGACCATGCCGCGGCATGGTCACGGATCTGTCGCACCTGGGCGGCGCTCGGCGAGATGCCGGCTGTGTCGCCCGATGTCACCCGCTCCCCGCCCGAACCAAGGGTTACACCAAAGAGGTCGCGGCTTCCGCGCGTCAGCCTCGGCTTCGCTGCAGCCAGCCTCATGTCTGCCGGGCTCGTCGCCGTTCTTCTTGGTCCGGCGCTGCAGCTCCGCCTTGAGGCGGATTTCCGGACCGGCGCCGGGGAAACGCAGATCGTGACACTCGCTGACGGATCGCGGGTGACGCTCGCGCCGCAGACGGCTCTGGCCGACGACTTCGACGGGACGGTGCGGCATGTCCGGTTGCTGGCCGGAGAGGCCTATTTCGAGGTTGAGCGGGATCCCTCCCGACCTTTTGTGGTGGACGCCAGGGATGCGTCGGTGCGCGTGCTGGGTACAGCCTTCAGCGTGCGCGACACCGGCGATGGCACAAGGGTGGAGCTGGCGCACGGGGTCGTTGCGTTGCAGCCGCATAGGCCGGAAGGAGTCGTGGAGCTGACACTTGCGCCGGGCGATGCCGTGTCGGTCGACCGCAAGGGTGGCAAGCCGGAACTGAGCCATGTCGAGCCTTCCGACATCGCGCTCTGGCGCGAGGGGCGTTTGTCCGTCACCGATCAGCCACTCGGCGATGTCATGGCACTCATCCAGCGCCAGCATCCGGCCTGGATCATGCTGCCAGAAAGCGACCTCGCGGCGCTCAGGGTCACCGGCCTTTATGATCTTGCCGACCCCGACAAAGCTCTGATGGCGCTCGTCGCGCCCTTCGGTCTTCATGTGCGGGCGGCCTCACCCTATCTCCGGATTGTCACCAGTCGCTAAAAGAATCCATTTGATTCAAAGGGTTGATTAATTTCTCGCGAGTCGCTCGCAAAAAGATGATTGTTGTCTGAAAAACTTGTCTCTTTCACTCGTATTTACCCTCGAACCCGGCGATGAGCCGGTTTGAGTATGGGGACGAGTATGACATTGACGCATTTTTCTGCGGATCGCGGCGCCTTGATCAGGGCAGGATCGCGCCGCCTGATGACCACGACGGCCTGCGCGCTGGCGCTTCTGGCAGGACCTTGCAGTCTGCCTGTAGTGGCGCAGACCTCGGCCGAAATGACCGCGACGCGGACTTACGACATTCCGGCACAGCCGCTCGCGAGTGCGCTCAGAGCCTTCGGTCGTCAGTCCGGCCTGCAAGTATCGCTGCCGGCGGCAGCCGCGCGCGGTGCAAATTCGGCTGCCGTTTCCGGTACGCTGAGTGCGGACAGGGCGCTGTCGCAGCTGCTGTCCGGAACGGGGCTTTCCTACCGGATCTCGAACGGCGTCGTCGTGGTTGGCGAGCAGTCTTCCGCCGTCGATGATGCGCCGGCAACAGATGGCTCGACCGTGATCGGTGAGATCAACGTGACCGGAACGCGGGCGGAAACCGGCGTCAGCGCCGTCAATATCGGCGCCGAACAGCTGGAAGCCCGCAATCCTGCCAGCATCGCCGATGTCTTCCGCGATCAGGCGGGGGTCAGCGTCGGCAGCTCGATCCCGACCTCGCAGAAGGTCTATGTCAACGGTTTGGAAGAGACGACGCTTGCCGTGACCATCGACGGCAGCCGGCAGAACAACCGCGTCTTCCACCACAACGCCACCAACCTGATCGACCCCTCGTTGCTGAAGGCCGTTGATGTCGATGCCGGCATTGCGCCCGCCGATGTCGGGCCAGGCGCCTTGGCTGGCTCGATTGCCTATGAGACGAAGGACGTGAAGGACCTGCTTCCCGAAGACGGCTTCGGCGGCATGGTGTCTGAAACCTACAATTCGAACAGCAAGACCTTCACCACTGGCCTCGGCGGCTGGGCAATGCAGGACGGCTTCGAATTTCTCGGCTTCCTGAACTATGGCAAGGGTGACAATTACGAGGCCGGCAATGGCGAAGAGGTCTTGGGCACCGAGACCAACCTACTGAGCGGCTTGGGCAAAGTCGCTTATGAGGCAGAATCGGGTGACCGTTTTGAGCTGAGCCATGAGCGCGTGCGCGATGATGCAGAGCGGCCTTACCGGGCGAATGCCAGCGTGGTTGATACAGGACGGCCCTGGGAGCCCTCTTATCGCAATTACAAGCTCGACCGTGACAACACGGTGTTCACCTATACGGATACGACACCGGAAGGCTGGTGGGATCCGACCATTCGGCTCGCCTACAGCCACAGCTCTGTACAAACGCCAATCTTTTACAACGCAGGGGGTGGTGTCGGCGCCTCCTATGACGGACAGGGCGAGAGCGGCAGCCTGAACGGCAAGTTTGAGAACAAGTTCGCGCTCGAAAACGGCAACATCGTCGCCGGTCTGGATTTCTACAGCGACAAGATCGAACTTGAGACCGCCAGCGAGCCGCTCGGATATTCGGAGGATGCCTCCGAGCGAGCCAAGAATATCGGCATCTACGCACAGGCGCGGATCGAGCCTGTTGATGCCATGCGGCTCTCCTTTGGCGGGCGCGCCGACAAGCAGTGGTTCGAAGGCACGACCGGCGAGAAATGGGACCATGCCGGTCTCAGCGGCAACGCTTCGGTCGAATATGACCTGACGAGCTTCCTGACGGCCAAGGCCGGTGCCTCACATGTCTGGGCCGGTATTCCGCTTGCGGAGGCCTTCATCATGAATCCGGACTGGATCTACGGTGCAGATGGACCGGAGGTGACGACTGCCAATAATGTCAGGGCCGGGCTGGAATTCCACCACCAGGGCTTCACGGTCGAGGGAAGCCTCTTCCGCAGCCTGATCCAGGATGCGCGCGTCGCAAAATGGGCCGCTGCTCGAGCCAACCTCAACTACGACGTCGAAACTCAGGGTTTCGAACTCGGTGCCGGCTATGACTGGAGCGACGGCTTCATCAAGGTGAAATACGCCCATATCGATGCTGAGATCGACGGCAAGCCGTCTGATTCCGACACCGGCAACTACCTGACAACGCCGGTTGGCGACATCATCACGGTGTCGGCCGCTCACACCTTCAGCGATTGGGGCCTGACCGTCGGTGGCGATATGGAATTCGCACCTGAATATGTAGACGGTCCAAACACCTATGAATCCTACAAGGTTGTGAACCTCTACACCGAGTGGAAGCCGGAACAGCTGTCGCACGTGACCTTCCGTGCGGAGGTGCAGAACCTCTTCAACGAGACCTACGCGAGCCGCGCCACTTACGGCCAGGAATTCGGCAACGTCACCCCGCTCTACGAGCAGGGTCGCACCTTCCTGCTCTCGGTCAAGGCCACCTTCTGATCAGACAAGACAGCCCTTCGCCCGGAGACCGGCGGAGGGCTTATCTGTATCGAGTGACGAGGACAACCTCGATGAGCGAGTCGGAACCAAAGCGGGATTTCCGCCACGGGCTTCGCGGACCGGGTCTTAGGTCGACGGGAGGGTGGTCATGATGACGCGTGCTCAGGCCCAGACCCGAGCGCGGCCAGATCCGCATGCGATCGCGGCTGCCGCCACATTTCAGAGCTTCGCCAATTGCTATATCCGCGAGATCGATGCCGGCTGCGCGGGTTGCATGGCGCTCGATGGTCGCGAAAAATGCTGCCTGGACTGGTATTTGGCTGCGCCAAGGGTCCACCTCCGGGCGGTTCTTTCCAATGACAGCCAGGTCGGCCCGAAGGCGTTTGGACCACTTTTCAGCCGGTATCCGGGGGAAAGCGTCTGGCAGCCGGTCGATCCGCTCTGGGCGGTGCAATGCCTGGTTCAGGATCTCGCAGAGAAGACGAGGGCTGACAGCCGTCCCGGTGCGGGGCTCGAACTGATGCTCCGGACGCTGCAGAGTTGCGCGCGGATCGCCGACCTCGTCCAGCAGACGGCGGCACGGCCTCTCGACAACCAGCCGCAAGGCTTTCTCGAAAGCGAGCAATCGCTCACCTTCGGCCACTGGATGCATCCGACGCCGAAGAGCCTGACAGGGATGAGCGACTGGCAATCGGCCGTCTATGCGCCGGAGGGTGGCGGGGCCTTCTTGCTCACCTATTTCGCCGCCCCACGGCAGAGGGTGCGCAGCTGCTCGGTGGCGGGCGATCTCGATGCCATCCTCAGGGCGATGGCCGGCGATCTCCTCGATACGATGCCGCTTGGCGAGGGGGAGATGCTTCTGCCGATGCATCCGTTGCAGGCCGAGGCGCTGCTGCTGCAGCCGCAGATCCAGGCGCTGATGGCGGCGGGCGGGCTGCGCCTGCTCGGCAGCGGCGGTGTGCGCTTCACCGCAACCTCTTCGGTGCGCACCATCGCCTCCGACGATTGCGACTGGATGCTGAAATTCTCGCTGCCGGTGAAGATCACCAATTCGCTCAGGCTGAACCGGGTCCATGAGCTGGAGGCGGGCGTCGTCATGGCGCGGCTGGTCGAACTGCTGGACCTTGAGACGCGGCTGCCGAAACTCGGCTTCCTCCGGGATCCCGCCTATCTCACGCTCGATCTGCCGGGGTCGAGCGAAAGCGGCTTCGAGGTGATCCTGCGGGAGAACCCCTATCGCGGGGAGAAGGGCGAAGGCGTGGTGAGCCTTGCGGCGCTGACGGCACCGGCCCTTCCCGGGCGACGCCAGCGGCTTGCGGCGCTGATCGAGCGGCTGGCCGGTGAGGCGGGAATCGAGAAAGCAGAGGCCGCGCATCAGTGGTTCGATCGCTATCTTGACTGCGCCATGACCGCGCTTGTCCGGCTCTATGACGAGACCGGCATCGCGCTCGAAGCGCATCAGCAGAACATGCTGGTCGATGTGTCTCAGCGCTGGCCGTCGAAGGTCATCTATCGCGACAGTCAGGGATTCTATCTCTCGGAGCGGCATCGCGCGACGCTTACCGCTGCCCTGCCGGAACTCGGTGAGGTCGCCGATCTCTTCTATCCCGACGCGGAGATCCACCGCCGTTTCGGTTATTACCTGGTGGTGAACCAGGTGTTTGCAGTCATCCACCGAATGGCTGCCGAGGGCCTGGCCGATGAGCGCTGCCTACTGACACGGTTGCGCAGCCATCTGATGGCGCTTTCGAGGTCATTGCGCGGCAGTGGGCTGGAGTTCGTGCGCCATCTTCTCGACGACAGCACGATCACCACCAAGGCCAATCTCGGGGTCCGTCTTGCCGGTATCGATGAGCTCGAAGGTGGGGCGGGAGCCTCGTTCTATCGTGAGATGCCGAACCCGCTGCATCCCGCCAACCTCAAGACCGTGAGGCTCGACGATGCCCTTGCCTCTTGACCTGCCCGGCCAATCGGAGGAGCGCGTGCTGCGTCAGTTCGTCTCGGCGCTGCTGTTCGAGGGTGTGGCCCGGCTGGATGATCCCGGCTCCAACGACGGCACGACGCGGCTTCAAATCGGCACCGGCGAGGCGCGCGCTCGGCTCTCTCAGGGACCCTTTGGCCGTCCGCGTATGGCGCCCGGCTCGCTTCAGCTGCGCTGCCCGCAGACGCGCGCCTGGACGGCCGGTGCGCTCGACCGGCTGGTTGATCTCGTCCCGGCATCGGAGACCGCGCGGCTGACGCTGCTGAAGGAATTGCAGAGCACGATCGTCTTTCTGGAGCAGGACAGCAGCCTGCTGCCGCCGATTGACCGACGGACGCTCTCCTTCGATCGGCTGGATTGCGCGCTTTCCGAGGCGCATCCCTATCATCCCTGCTTCAAGTCGCGCACCGGCTTCAGCCTGGAAGACAACGCGCTGTTCGGGCCAGAAGCTTCGCGGCCCTTCCGGCTGCACTGGCTGGCTGTGACCCGCAAATATGTGCGCGAGGCGCTGCCGGCTGATCCCGAAGCCTTTTGGTTGAGGGAACTGGGCGAGACGCATGCTGCACGGCTTTTCTCGCGGATGAAGCGCAAGGGCGTTACGTTCGACAGCCACGCCATCGTGCCTCTGCATCCCTGGCAGTGGCGGCATCTGAAGGACGGGCTGCTGGCCGACTGGATCGCCGACGGGCGTGTCGCCTCGCTTGGCGAAAACGGCGATCCCTATCGGGCGACGCAATCGATCCGCACGCTGATCAACCATGCCGATCCGGCCCGCGCGCATGTGAAGCTGCCGCTCGACATCGTCAACACCTCCTCCATGCGCGTGCTGGAGCCGCATTCGATCGTCACCGCACCGCATCTCAGCCGCTGGCTTGCCGGGCTAGTTGCTGATGACGACAATTTCCGTAGCCGCTATCCGCTCGACATCCTGCAGGAATATGCCGGTATCCGCGTCGATGCGCATGGCGCGCTCGATGGCAAACTCGGGCTGATGCTGCGCGAGAGCCCGAAACTCCTGCCCGGCGAACAGGCGGTGCCCTTCAACGCGCTGATGATGCTGGAGGCCGATGGCAAGCCGTTCATTGCGCCGTGGATTGCGCGGCATGGGCTCCTGCCCTGGCTGCACCGGATGCTGGAGGTCGCGGCTCTGCCCGTCTGGCATCTGATGGTGCATCACGGCGTGGCACTCGAAGCGCATGGGCAGAACATGATCCTCGTTTTGCGCAATGGCTGGCCGGAGCGGTTGATCCTGCGCGATTTCCACGAGAGCGTTGAATTCTGCCCGGCACTTCTGCGCCACCCGAAAGACCTGCCGGATTTCGCCGCGATCGATCCCGTTTATGACGGGGCGCCGTCGGATGCCTATTACTGGACCGACCATGCCAACGAGCTGCGCGAGCTGGTGATGGACTGCCTGTTCATCTACTGCCTGACGGAGGTCTCGCTGTTGATCGAGACGGCCTATGGCCTTTCCGAACAGGCCTTTTGGGATCTGGTGAGCGACCTGCTTGACAGGTATGGCGAGCAATATCCCGACAAGGCGCGGCTTGCGCTCTTTGCCCATGACAGCACGGAAATTTCGACGGAATCGCTGCTGTCGCGCAAGCTTTTCCGCGACCGCAGCCTCTATCGCCACCGGGTGCCCAATCCGCTTGGGCTCAAAGAAAGGAGCGACCAGCCATGATCCTGATCGACGGGACCTTCCATAGCCAGGCCGAGATCGACGCCAAGGGCGAAGCCTTCCTTGCAGCAACCGGGATTGCGGACCCGCGCCTCAGCGTCGCGGTCTGCTTGAGCGAGACGGTCGACTGGCTTTCAGCCTTCTTCGCCATCAAGCGGCTCGGGGCAAGCATCCTGCCGCTTCTACCCGGCACGCCGCTTGCGACCGCCCGCAAGCTTGCCAAGGAGGCGGGCTGCCACCGGCTTTATCATGGCGGAACGACCGCCGAATGGCTGGGCGAGCCAGACGACGAGAGCCCGCGCGGGCGGCTGTTGCAGATGAGCTCGGGCACCACGGGCGCGGCGAAATGCGTGGCGCGCGGATGGGACGATATCGAGCGGGAGCTGGAAGACTATGTCGGCTTCTTCCGCGAGCCTCAGGACATGACGCCCGTCGTCGCCTGCCCGACCACCCATTCCTACGGGCTGATCTGCGGGCTTCTGGTCGGCTTGAAGCGCGGGCGCGTGCCGCATGTGGTGAACACCGCCAATCCCAAGCATCTGATCAAGGTCTTGCACGAAACCGAGCGGCCGATCCTCTATTCGTCTCCCGCCATGCTACACACGCTGGCGCGGCTCCTGCCTTCAGGCGAAAAAGTGCATGCGATCATGACCTCGGGCACGCTGTTGCCGGAGAGCTGGTTTTCCACCATCCGCGCCAAGGCCGAGCGCCTCTATCAGCAATATGGCTGCTCGGAAGCCGGCTGCGTGGCGATCAATAGCGACCTGACCCATCCCGCCGACATGGGCCGCATCCTGCCGCGCTTCACGCTTGCCGAAGAAGGCAGCGCGGATGCGCCGATCGAGATCGTGCTGAATGGGATCACCAGGATCGAGACCAAGGATCTCGGCTATGTCAGAGCCGACGGCATGCTGGTCTTCATCTCGCGGCTCGATGACACGGTGAATGTCTCGGGCCTCAACGTTTATCCCCGCGATGTCGAAGACCAGGCGATTGCCGTCGACGATGTCGCCGATGCGGTGGCCTTCCGCGTGCCCGACAGCTTTGCCGGCGAGCGGGTGGCGCTCGTCTATTCGGCGAACCGGATGATCCCGTCGTCAGAGCTGCGCGAGCGGCTGATTGCCGTCTTACAGCCGCATCAGGTGCCGATGCATCTCGTGCAGGTGGCCGAGGTGCCGCGCCAGGCGAATGGCAAGATCAGCCGCCGCGAGATCGCGAGGCGCTTTTTGAACGGAGAATTCAACGATCAGAAGGAGCGCGCCTCGTGACCCGAAGCGACATCATCGAGGCCATCGCAAAGGTGCTGGCCGGGCCCATGCAACACCGGCATATGGAGGCGTTTTCGCCGACGGCGCGGCTCAACCAGGACCTCTATCTCGATTCCGTCCTGATCCTGCAGATCTTCCTCAATCTCGAGCTCGAACACGGGTTGATGGTCGATGATGCCGTGATCAGCCGCAAGGACGTGGTGACGGTCGCCGATCTCGCCGATCTCTTCCTGCCTGAAGACGACGCGGCACAAGCCGAACCGGAGCCTGCCGCAGAGCCGATGGCAGAATTCGAAGGCGGGGTGCATGGCGAGGAATATTACGACATCAAGGTGCACTGCTTCGTCAGCTGCCTTTGCGATGGCTTGAAGCGGCGCGGCATCGATCACCGGCCCTTCTATTTCGGCATCTGGGATGCGCCCTTCGGGATCAGCCAGCGCCACGAGCTGCTCTATCACGACGCGACCGTCAGCCATGAGCCCTTCCGTCTCTGGTTCGAACGCCTCTACCGCGCGCCCGTGACGCCCTGGTACGACCATTCCCGCTCCAAGAACGAGAACATCGCGACCCTCCTCGATCTGCTCGAAAAGCGGAGGGAGACCGAGGGCGTGATGGTGATGCTCGACCTCTTCCACCTGCCGGAGCGGGAGAACAAGTTCAACCAGAACCCCTTCCCGCATTACCTGATGCCGGAGATGACCGAAGACCCCGATGTCTGGTTCATCCGCGACCCTGACTATCGCTGGGAAGGGCCGATCGAACGCGCGAAGGTGCTGAACGCGGTTGCCCAGCCGTCGGTCGCCGGCGGCTATCATTTCGATCGCGCCGCCTTCCAGCCGGCTGCCGATGCCGATGTCGCGGCCTATCTGAATGAATGCCTGATCCGCGACCGCAATCCGCTGATCGACGCGCTGCGCTCGATCCTCGCTGCCCATGTCGAAGGGCGCGACCGGCTGACGCTTTCGGATCTGACATCAGGGCTTCGCGAACTGCCGGTCCTCGCCATCCGCAAATATGCCTATGAGCATGGCTTTGCCTTCATCTGGCGAGCGGCAAAGCTTGCCAACAGCGAGTTCGAGCACTGGTGCACCGAGATCGAGGCGCTGCATCAGGAGCTGAAGAACATCCATTTCGCCGCCATGAAGCTCGCCCAGACCGGCGACCGGCGACTGATCGAGGACGTGACGCGCCGGCTCGACCGCGCCGACCGCTTCGAGACCTCCATCAAGACCCGGCTGGGCGCTGCCTTCGACGCCTGGAGTGCCGGTTTTCAAGACGCAGCTGCTCCGCGCCTGAAGGCGCTGGGCTGATCCATCACCATCTGACGTTTGGGAGAAACGACCATGACCATCCGCCCCTTTACCCGCCGCGCACTGATCGCCGCCGGCCTCACCCTTGCCGCCCTGCCGGCGCTGGCACTCGATGTCGAGACCTATTCCGGCAAGGTTACCGTCGAGGGCACGCCGTCGAAGGTTGCCGTCTTCGACATTGCCGCCCTTGATACGCTGCTCGCCATAGGCGTGATGCCGGCGGGCATTCCGGAAAACCTCTATCTCTCCGAACTCTCGGACCTGAAGGGCAAGGCCGAGGTCGTTGGCGACATCTTCGAGCCGGATCTCGAAGCCTTGAGCGCGCTTGCCCCTGACCTGATCATCGTCGGCGGGCGCTCCTCCGGCAAGGAAAAGGAAACGGGCAAGGTCGCGCCCTCGCTCGACATGACCATGGACGGCGTCGACGTGGTCGATCAGGCACGTGAGCGGGCCCTCACCTATGGCGCGATCCTCGGAAAGCAGGCAGAAGCCGAGAAGGCGGTTGCCGAATTCGACGCGGCGCTGGCCCGTGCCAAGGCCGTCGTTCAGGGTAAAGGCAAGGGCCTGATCCTGATGACCAACGGGCCGAAGATCACCGCTTACGGGATCGATTCCCGCTTCGGCTGGGTGCACAAGGCGCTCGACCTGCCGCCGGCAGTTGAAGATGTCGAAGCCGCCACTCATGGCGAGCCGGTCTCCTTCGAATTCATCGCCAAGGCCAATCCCGACTGGCTGCTGGTGCTCGACCGGGCCGCCGCCATCGGCGCCAATGACCAGAATGCCAAGGCAACGCTCGACAATGCGCTGGTCGCAGAGACCAAGGCCTGGAAGAGCGGTCAGGTGATTTATCTGCCATCGGCGGACTTCTACATCGCCGCAGGCGGCCTCAAGGCCACCGAACGGGTGCTGGCGACGATCGAGGCCGGTTTCTCCGCCAGCCAGTGATGTCTGCCATCGCTGATAGACCCCATCGCCGCGTGATGATTGGCGCCGGGCTCTGCCTGGCGCTTCTCGTCGTCGTGAGCCTGGCCATCGGGGTGCAGGAGCTGTCGCTCTCCGGCACTGACGGGGCGATGCCCTTTGCCGATCTCATGGCCATCAGCCGTCTGCCGCGCACGCTCGCCGCCGTGCTTTGCGGTGCGGGTCTCGCCGTTGCCGGCCAGATCATGCAGACGCTGACGCGCAACCGTTTCGTCGAGCCCTCGACGGCGGGTACCGCCCAGAGTGCAGCGCTCGGCATCCTGATCGTGACGCTGTTCCTGCCGGCCGCGGGCCTCGGCGTGAAGGCCCTGGTCGCCAGCGGCTGTGCGCTCGCGGGCACGGCGCTGTTCCTCGCCACCGCGCACCGCCTGCCGCCGGAACAGCCGCATCTCGTGCCGCTTTTCGGCCTTGTCTATGGCGGCGTGGTGGGGGCTGCTGTCACCTATGTCGCCTGGCAGACCGATCTCCTGCAATATCTCGACATCTGGACCAATGGCGAATTCTCGGGCGTGCTGAAGGGCCGCTACGAGCTGCTCTTCGTTGCCGTCGTCATCGTCGGCGCTGCCATCGTGATCGCCGACCGGCTGACGATCATGGCGCTTGGCGAGGGCCAGGCGACCAGCCTCGGCATCGACTATCGCCGGATGACCCAGATCGGGCTGGTGCTGGTCTCCGTCATGTCGGCGCTCTCGGTCGTCGTCGTCGGGCTGATCCCCTTTGTCGGCCTCGTCGTGCCCAATCTCGTCTCGCGCCTCTCGGGCGACAATCTGCGCGGCACGCTGCCGCTCGTGGCGCTCGGCGGGGCGATCCTTGTTCTCGCCTCCGACATCGCCGGTCGCATCATGCGCTTTCCTTACGAGATCCCCGTCGGCACCGTGATGGGGGTGATCGGACCGGCGGTCTTCCTCTGGTTCATCCTTCGGGAGCGCCGCGATGCGTGACCGGATCGTCATGGGCCTTCTCCTCTGTCTTGCGCTCTTGGCCATCACCGCCTTCATGACGGTCAACCTGCGCGGCAATATCGCTTTTGCGCTGGAGCTGCGCGGCATCCGGCTTGCGGCTCTGGTGACCGTCGCCATTGCAATCGCACTCTCGACCGTCACCTTCCAGACGATCACCGGCAACCGCATCCTCACCCCGTCGATCATGGGTCTCGATGCGCTCTACCAGTTCGGCCAGGCGGCCCTCGTCTTTGCGCTTGGCGGGCTGGGCTATGTCTCGCTCTCGCCGCATCTGAAATTCGGCATGGAGGCATCCGCCCTGATGCTGCTTGCCATGCTGATCCTCTGGCCGGCGCTCAAAAGCCGGATGGACCTGACGCTGATGCTGCTCGCCGGCGTCGTGATCGGCGGGCTCTTCCGCAGCCTGACCAATCTTCTGGCACGGCTGATCGATCCGCAGGAATTCGCCGTGGCGCAACGCGCGATGTATGCCAATTTCTCTGCGCCAAATACCGATCTCCTCGCCATCGCGGCGCTCGTCACGATGCTTGCCGGCAGCTTCCTCTTCTCGCGCCGCCATCAGCTCGATATCGCCGCGCTCGGACGCGATACGGCCACCGGCCTCGGTCTCGACTGGAACCGGGTGGTGCTGGTGCAGCTCATCACCGTCTCGGCTCTGGTCGCCGTCTCCACAGCACTCGTCGGCCCCGTCACCTTTTTCGGCCTGTTGATCGCAGCGCTTGCCGAACGGCTGACATCCTCGCGCCGGCATGCTTCCGTCTTCGTGGTGGCCATGCTTCTCGGCATTATCGTGCTGGTCGGCGGGCAGACGCTGTTGCAGCACGGGCTTGGCCAGGCCGGCACGCTCTCTGTCGTCGTCGATTTCCTCGGCGGCCTTGTCTTCATCCTGCTTCTGTTTGCGAGGCGCACACGATGATCGAAATCACATCCGTCAGCCTCACTCGCGAGGGCCAGCGCGTGCTCGAGGGCATCGACCTTGTTCTGCCCAAGGGCGGCCTCACCGCCCTGGTCGGCCCGAACGGGGCTGGCAAATCCACTCTGCTCTCGCTTGCCGCCCGGCTGTTGCCGCTGCAGCAGGGATCCGTCACCATCGACGGACTGCCGGTCGGCACGACACCCGGCAAGGTGCTGGCCAAAAAGCTTGCGATCCTGAGGCAGGACTCTGGTCCCCCACCGCGCGTCAGCGTGCGTGAGATGGTTGGTTTCGGCCGCTTTCCACACAGCGGCGGGCGAATGACGGCAGAGGATCGGGCCATGGTCGAGGAAGCGCTTGCCCGTTTCGAACTCGAAGGCCTCGCCAACCGCTCGCTCGACCGCCTGTCCGGCGGTCAGCGGCAGCGAGTGATGGTGGCGATGACCTATGCGCAGGACACGGACTACATCCTGCTCGACGAACCCCTGAACAATCTCGACATGTATCACGCCCGCCAGCTGATGCTCGAACTGCGCCGGCTCGCCGACGAGACCGGCCGCACCATCGTTATCGTGCTGCACGACATCAACCACGCCTCGGCCAGCGCCGACCGGATCATCGCGTTGAAGAACGGCCGAATTGTAGCCGATGGCACGCCTGATGCCATCATGCGCTCTGAAGTACTGGAAGCTATCTACGGATTTACCGTTCCTGTCGTGGAGGCGGGTGGGATGCGGTTTGCCCTGCAATATGGGCAGCCCATGGAAACCCTGGCATCGGACAGCGGAGTGGTCGGGGCTGAGTAGCGCAGAAAAGTCGTGCAGAGAGGTATATCACCGGGCCACAAGGTGGGCGGCACCGGAAATTCCAACCGCTTCCCAAGAAAACGAGCATCAACCAGTCCCCTCTTTCCATCTCATTGTCGTCGTGCGATAGGATGGGACAAGACGACACCGGACAACGTTGGCGGGAAGGAACTTCCTCGGCAGCGCAGGCGTCAGATGGTGTCTGACAGGTCATGCCGTGTCGATTGAGTGGTTCAATGCCGGCATGAGGCAACCCACCCATTCCGCAGAAGGCAGACGTAATGAGCAATTCCGGCAAGATCCGCATTCCCCAGCCCGTGAAGCAGGTTGTCATGGATGCTGCCCTGTTGCCCAAGGCACCGGTCCAGGCTGCTGCAAAGGGCAAGCGGAAGCCACAGTCTGCCCCTGTTGCTGCCGCGCCGGTTGCGGTTGCGGATGGCAAGGCGAAGGTGAATATTGTGGCGCCGGTCGCGCCACAGGTTGCGGCCATGCGGCAGAAGCTCAAGCAACAGTCCGTTCAGTCTGCGGTTGCCCGTGTGGATGCGGCGATCGATGCGGGCACAGTGTCTGCGACAGATGCCAAGGCGCTGGTGGTGGCACTTGCGATGAAGCGGCTCGGCGCCAAGGAAACGGCTGAGAAGTGGTATCGCAGCCAGCATCTCGAAGCCTTTGGTGGTCGCACGCCGGCCCAGATGGTGCGGGCTGGCGAGTTGAAGGCGCTTGTTGCCTTGATGCGCGCTGAAGCGGCGCAGAAGAAAGCCTAGTCTGGCCTTAGATGTCTTCGCCGCTGGCGTCAGACAGATCCTGTGTCCATTTCACCAGACCTTGATGGAATGCCGTACTGTGCGCGGCAGCGCATTCGTTGAGGATTCACGCTAAAGTGAGCCGGTTGTTGTGCATCTGCGAGATGAATGTTAGCAGAGACAGCATGACGATCCGGGACATGCGCCATGCTGCTTGAGCCGCGCGACACCTTTGAGGCGCTTCGCCGCGATTTCCGTTGGAATATCCCCGCCGATTTCAACATCGGGCGCGTGGTGGCTGATGATTGGGCCGAGAAGGCGCCCGATCGCATCTGTCTTGAACACTTCTCGCCGGATGGTCGCCATCTGTCGATGACCTACGGCGCGCTTGCGGCGCAATCTTCGGCTCTCGCTCATGGATTGACGGATCTCGGCGTCCGGGCCGGCGATCGGGTGGCGCTGCTGCTGCCGCAATGCTTCGAGACCGTTCTTGCGCATGTCGCGATCTACAAGATGGGCGCAATTGCGCTGCCGCTGGCGCTGCTGTTCGGCGAGGAGGCGCTCGAATACCGGTTGCGGGATGCCGGCGCCAAGGTGATCGTGACCAATGCTTTCGGCTTGCAGCGGCTGAAGGCGATCAAAGCCCGGCTGCCGGCGCTGCAGAAGGTGGTCTCGATCGATGGCGCAGGACCCGACGTCATCGGATTCAGAGCATTGATCGACGGCAGGCCGACGGTTTTCGACATCGCGGCGAGTGGCCCAGACACGCCAGCGCTGATGATTTACACCTCGGGCACGACGGGGCCGCCGAAGGGCGCGCTGCATGGTCATAGGGTTCTAGCGGGGCATATACCCGGTTTCCAACTGGCGCATGACTATCTGCCACAGCCCGGTGACAAGGTCTGGACTCCGTCCGACTGGGCCTGGGCGGGTGGGCTGCTCAACGCGCTGCTGCCGGCCCTGATGCTCGGCGTGCCCGTCGTTTCCTCGCCGGCGCAGAAATTTGATCCGCATATGGCGTTCCGGATCATGGCGGAGATGAAGGTGCGAAATGCCTTCATTCCGCCGACGGCCCTGAGGCTTTTGAAGGCAGTCGAGCGGCCGCGGGAGACTTACGATCTCGTATTGCGCAGCATCGGTTCGGCGGGGGAATCGCTTGGCCGTGAAACCTATGAATGGGTTAAATCGGCGCTCGGCATCGTGCCGAACGAGTTCTATGGCCAGACGGAATGCAATTTCGTGCTGTCGTCGGCGGCGCATCTCGGTGTGACCAAGGGCG
This sequence comes from Allorhizobium sp., assembly GCA_046294755.1. GTDB lineage: Bacteria > Pseudomonadota > Alphaproteobacteria > Rhizobiales > Rhizobiaceae > Allorhizobium. Next base: position 32,369 of record JBKBON010000020.1, read on the forward strand.
GCTTCATCGGCAAGGCTGTGCCCGGCCACGAGGTTGCGATCATCGACGGCGAAGGACGGGAAGTGCCGGTCGGCGAGACGGGGCAGGTGGCGATCCGTCGGCCGGATCCGGTGATGTTTCTCGGCTACTGGAACAACGAGAAGGCAACGGCGGACAAGTTCGTCGGCGACTGGATGAAGACGGGCGATCTGGGGCGGCAGGACGAGGAGGGCTATGTGCAGTTCTTCGGCCGCGACGACGATGTGATTACATCCTCCGGCTACCGGATCGGCCCGGCGGAAATCGAGGATTGCCTGATCGGGCATCCGGCGGTGCGGTTGGCCGCGGTCATCGGCAAGCCGGATCCGCTGCGGACGGAGATCGTCAAGGCCTTCGTCGTGTTGCAGGATGGTTTTGTCGGAAACTCAGCGCTCGCTGCCGAGATCCGCGACTGGGTGAAGAACAGGCTCTCGATGCACGAATATCCACGCGAGATCGAGTTTGTGGCGGAACTGCCGCTGACGACCAGCGGCAAGGTGATCCGTCGCTTGCTGCGGGATCAGGAGATTGCCAAGGCGAGCTGATTGCCGCGGTGAGTCTGCGTGGCAGATGCTATTAGATGGCTCAATTGCCGAAGCGGCGGTTGAGGACCTTGTCACGCAGGATGCGCGCGATGTTGCGGGTGTTGCGATACATGTGCAATTGCGCACCGACCTGCCGGACGTCGCGGTCGGCATTGGGCCTCAGGCCCACAACCAGCGTGCCCATGGCCTCACGTTCTTTCCAGAAACGGCTCATAATCGGATGATCCGGTGCAGCACAGCTGTCGGTGCGCTCGATATTGGCGTCGTCGAGATGCCATTCGGTGAGGTCGGCCATGAGGAGTTTGCCCGGCGAGTAGCGGGCATAGGTCTCGTCATAGGCGGTTTTCCAGGTATAGGCCTCGCCGGCCATGATGAAGACGACCATGGAGGCGATGGCGCGACCGTTGAGGTCGAGCGTATGGATGCGGGCCGCGTCGGCCTCGGCCAGATTGGTGATCGCTTCGCGGGCAAAGGCGGCGCGCAGGCGATCGTTGACCATGGCGGAGCGTTTGCGCCCTTTCCAGCCGCTTGCTTCCAGCGCCAGGAACTCTTCCATCCTGAAACGGATTTCTTCCGGCTGGCGGGCGACGTTGTAGGTGACTTCACCGTGCTCTGACAGCAGCCGGAACTGGCGGCGCATCTCGCGCAGATGGTTCTTGTTGAGCGCCGATCGCAGATAGTTTGGGCCGTCCTCGAAGCTTTGCAGCATCGGTCGCTGGTATTCGTTTGTCACGGTGAGTGGCAGATCACGGGCGAGCGCCACGGCACGGGCAAGCTGGGCGAAGCGGCCCTCCAGACGCAGATCCGGGATGACCAGCAGACCGGGCAGGCGAGCCTCGGGGCGGGCAAGGGCCTCGAGCAGGTTGTCGATGGTCTCGGCTGCGCCTTCGGCATCGACCAGCGGTGTTCCGAGAGGGCCGAAAGGGTTGGCCCAGACGCGGATGATCGACGGACCGACCGAGAAGCCGGGCTTCTCGACCGAGAATGGGAAGAGGAGCCGCAGGCGCGACCGTCGTTCGTCCTCGTCGCGGATGACAGCAAAGCGAACCTGTCGTTCTTCCAGTCGCGGCATGGCGGGCGCGAGGAAGCGGGGGGCGAAGAAAATGTTCGCCTCCATCACCCGGTAGGTCAGATATTCAAGCTCATCCTGCAGTTCATAGCCGATCTGGCCTGGATAAATGCTGAGCCTGCGTCCCGGGCGGCCGGCTGCAACTTCCGTGTCAGCGATGGGGGTCGGTGCGCCACCCGCGAGACTGCCGACCAATCGGTTGGCGTCGCTGTTCATGCTTTCATTGTAGATGCGTTCGGTCATGGGCGGACGGCCTCCGTGCGGGGCGTCAGGGCATGTGGGTCGGCGAAGGCGAAAACGACGATGCCAAGCGCGCGGCGAACCACGACATGCAGGAGAAGGGCCTCAATTGTCATGGCGACGGCCGTAGCCGTGGCGGCGCCCGCCAATCCCCAGGTGGGGATGAGGATGATGTTGAGACTGATATTGCCGGCGAGTGCTGCCGCATAGACCGCGACACAGAGCTGCTGGCGTCCGGCCATGGTGAGCAGCATCTCCGCCGGGCCGACCAGGGCCTTTGCCATGTTGCCGGCAAAGAGGATCACCATGAGCATATAGCCCGCCGTGAAGGCGGAGCCGAAGAGGCTGAGCAGCAGATGACCGAGCATCAGCACGACGGCGCCGACGGCAAGCGAGGGCCAGAAGGTCCAGCGGGCGGCGGTGCCGGCAAAGCTCGCGAGCCCGAGGCGATCGCCTTCGGCCATAAGGCTGGAGAAGCGCGGCGTTGCGCCCGCCTTGACGGCGAAGAAGACGAATTGCACCAGGGCCATGGTCTTGGCTGCGGCGAAATAGACGCCAACCTGATCCGGCGGCAGATAGAGACCGACGACGATGACATCCGAATTGGTGAGCAGGAAGCCGAAGCCTTCGATCAGGAAGACCGGCAGGGCGACCTTGATCCAGGTGGCGAAATCAATCTTACGGGCGCCGTGCTCGTAGCGGCTGAGGAGACGGCGATCAACGAGAAGGAACTGGCCAAGCGTGGTCACATAGGTGGCGACAAGGGCAGCCTGCATGGCGGTGACGGCGGTGGCGGGTGCGCCCAAGGCGACCGCGGCCAGCATGAAGGCGAGGATCAGGCTCGGGCGGATGATATAGGTCGGGCTCAGACCGAGGATTGCCCAGCGATTGGCGCGGGCGGTTCCATCGAGCACGTCGCCGAGCGCGATCATCGGCAGGGCGAAGACCGCGAGGAAGAGCGGCACGAGATAATAGTGCTCGATGCGGTCGCCAAAAAGATGCAGAGCCGAGATGCCCGAAAGGGCAAGAATGCTTGCGCTGGTCATGGCGAAGAGACGGGCGGTCGACGTCAGGCCGCGAATTTCGGCACTTGCGCGGTCGAGGTCATATTGCGGCAGGAAGCGGATGACGGCCGTCGGGAAGCCGAGGCTGGAAAAACTTCCGGCGAGCACCACGAGCACCCAGACGAAGACGAAAATGCCGTATTCGAACTCGCCCATCAGGCGCGCTTGAATGATTTGCGAGAGAAAGGCGATGGCGGCACTGACGATGCGAACGGCAAAGGCTATGGCAGCCATGCGCTGGGCTCGCGCCGTCTCGTCGTCGGAGACAAGCGCCCGGATCAGACGTGGGCCCGCAGGCAACCATTTTTCCGCTGTTTCCAGAACAGTCATCGGTACGGACGCAATACTTCTCGCTGGGTCGGTAAGGCCTCCAGTGATGACAGATCAGGGTTAACGAAGTGTGGTGATGCGCCTTTCCGGCCTGCCATCGCCCCTGGGCCGGCGGGGCATAGGCACGCCGTTAAACAGGAAGAGTGCCAAGGACGAACGCCGGATGAGGCGGTGCGCCGCATAGGAGAGCAGGAAGGTCAAGAGGCAGATCAGGGCGAACTCGATGACCGGCGGCCAGGCAATCGCCAGGAAAGCCGTGGCGAGGGCAAAGATGATCGGGTGATGCAGGAGATAGATGCTGAAGGATGCGTCGACGATCCGGTCGATGCGCGGATCAGGACGGTTCCAGAAGCGCTGTGCGATGCCAATCATGACGAGGCTGGCAAGAATGGCGGCGGCGCCGTCCACGGCGTTGTAGAGGATCTCGACTTGCGCCGAACTGCGCCCGCGCAGGAGGGCGGCGAGAACGGCGGTCGTGGCGGCCAGGACCGGCAGTTCCCACCCTTTTTGCCAGACGAAGGACAGTCGGATGTCGGGGGCGCTTCTCAAGGCGACGCCTAGGAGGAAGAAGGGAAGATAACGCAGATAGGGATCGATGCCGTGTGCGAAGAGATAGGGCAGGGAGCCGTCAAGCGCGAGCATCGCCTGGCGGGACAGGTAGATAGCCACCTCCCAGGCGATCATGGTGAGTGTGAGCAAGGCGAGCCCTGCACGAGGATGCGCGACGAGGTGCCTGCGCAACTGCTGCAGGCGCCCAGCCAATGACGTCTGGCGCAGCCACTGCAAGCAGACAACAAGGATGACGCTGTAGGCAAGGAGCGCCGGCAGGAACCAGAGATGCATGATCCAGCTGAACCCCGGATGGGTGATGTCGCTGGCGACACGGTCGAGGGCGGATCGCATCGACGATGTGCGCGTCAGCGCGTCGCTGAGGTCGATCAGCGCGATCTGCAGGGGGGCGAGCAAGGCAAGCCCTGTCAGGAGCGGTATGCCAAGCCTCAGGAAACGCCCGCGAAGCCAGGAGCCGGCTGTCCGGCGTTCCAGCATCATTGCAGCGAAGTATCCGGCGACCATGAAGAAGGCCGGCATGCGGAAAGTGACGAGCACACCGCTCAGGAAGGTCAGGAACTCGCTCTTGTCGGGCGACTGAATGTCCCAGAGGACACGCATGTTGTAGACCATGGCGGCGTGATAGGGGATGCCGAGAAGCATCAGGAACGCCCGCAGCCAATCCCAATGATGTTCCCGTGCTGGCACAGCCGACATCCTGCCCTCCAAAACAAAGGGGAACCGGGCCGGGTGGCTCGGTTCCCCTCATGCGTCGGAGGCTGCCAGCGAAAGGTTGAAAAACCCTCAAGCGTGCAGCCGGGAGATCAGGCTTCCAGCGCGCCGTGGCAGTGCTTGTACTTCTTGCCGGAGCCGCAGGGGCAAGGCTCGTTGCGACCGACAGGCCCCCAGGACTTCGGATCCTGTGGATTGCGATTCTGCGGCGATACCTGGGCGCCTTCGGCGAAATCGTCCTCGCCCGTGGTGGCATCGACGTGATGACCTTCCATCGGCGGCGGCGTCGGAGCTGGCGGTGCTTCACGAACCAGTTCGACGCGCGACATCTGCATGGTCACGGCATCGCGCAGGTTGGCGAGCAGGGCCTGGAAAAGCTCAAAGGCTTCGGCCTTGTATTCCTGCAGCGGGTCGCGCTGGGCATAGCCGCGGAAACCAACGACCGAGCGCAGGTGGTCGAGGTTGACGATGTGCTCACGCCACAGGTTGTCGATCGTCTGCAAGACGACGGAGCGTTCGACATAGGTCATCAGCTCGGCGCCGAAGCGCTCCGCCTTGTCGGCATAGGCCTTGTCGGCGGCTTCCATGATGCGGTTGTAGATATCGTCCTCGGCGATGCCTTCCTCGGCTGCCCAAGCCTCGATCGGCAGGTCGAGGTTGAGGGTGGTGGCAACCTTCTGCTTGAGGCCGGCGACATCCCACTGTTCGGCATAGGCGTTCGGGGGCACGTGGATGGCGACCATGGTCTCGATGACCTCGTGGCGCATGTCGGTCACGGTGGTCGACACGTCGGTCGCATCCATCAGCTCGATGCGCTGCTCGAAGATGACCTTGCGCTGGTCGTTGATGACGTCGTCATACTTCAGCAGGTTCTTGCGGATGTCGAAGTTACGGGCTTCAACCTTCTTCTGGGCGCGCTCAAGCGCCTTGTTGATCCAGGGATGGACGATGGCTTCGCCTTCCTTGAGGCCCAGCTTCTGCAGCATGCCGTCCATGCGGTCCGAGCCGAAGATGCGCATCAGGTCGTCCTGGAGCGACAGGTAGAACTTCGAGCGGCCGGGGTCACCCTGGCGGCCGGAGCGGCCGCGCAACTGGTTGTCGATGCGGCGACTTTCGTGGCGTTCGGTGGCGATGACGTAGAGGCCGCCGGCTTCGAGCGCCTTCTGCTTGAGGGCTGCGATTTCCGCCTTGATGGCTTCGGCCTTGGCGTCGCGCTCCGGGCCCGGCTCCATTTCGGCCAGTTCGTGCTCAAGACGCATTTCGAGGTTGCCGCCGAGCTGGATGTCGGTACCACGGCCGGCCATGTTTGTCGCGATCGTCACGGCGCCGGGGACGCCGGCCTGAGACACGATATAGGCTTCCTGTTCGTGGTAGCGGGCGTTCAGCACCTTGAAGTCCTTGAAGCCGGACTGGCTCAGCATGTTGGCGAGCAGCTCGGACTTTTCGATCGAAGTCGTGCCGACGAGAACAGGCTGGTTGCGCTCGTTGGCGGCCTTGATTTCCTCGATGATCGCCTTGAACTTCTCCTCGAAGGTCCGGTAGACCTCATCGTCCTCGTCGATACGCTTGATCGGCAGGTTGGTCGGGACTTCGACCACTTCGAGGCCGTAGATATTGGCAAATTCTTCCGCTTCAGTCGCGGCCGTACCGGTCATGCCGGCCAGCTTCTTGTACATGCGGAAATAGTTCTGGAAGGTGATCGAGGCGAGCGTCTGGTTCTCGGGCTGGATCTGGACCTTTTCCTTGGCTTCAAGCGCCTGGTGCTGGCCTTCCGAATAGCGGCGACCGGGCATCATGCGGCCGGTGAATTCATCAATGATGATGATTTCGTTGTTGCGGACGATGTAATCCTTGTCGCGCTGGAAGAGCTTGTGAGCCTTCAGCGCGTTGTTGATGTGGTGGACGATCGCGACATTCTCGACGTCGTAAAGGCTCTCGCCCTTGAGGAGGCCGGCCTGACGCAGCAAGTTCTCAAGCTTTTCGGTGCCGACTTCGGAGAAGTTGGCGGCACGCTGCTTCTCGTCGATCTCGTAGTCTTCTTCCGAGAGCAGCGGGATGAAAGCGTCGATCGTGTTGTAGAGGTCAGAGCGGTCGTCGAGCGGGCCGGAGATGATCAGCGGCGTGCGCGCTTCGTCAACGAGGATCGAGTCAACTTCGTCGACGATCGCGAAATTGTGGCCACGCTGCACCATCTGGCCGCGTTCATACTTCATGTTGTCGCGCAGATAATCGAAGCCGAGTTCGTTGTTCGTGGCGTAGGTGATGTCGCAGGCATAGGCTGCGCGGCGCTCGTCGTCGGACAGGCCATGGACAATGACGCCGGTGGTCAGGCCGAGGAAGCCGTAGAGCTTCGACATGGTGGCGGCGTCGCGGCGGGCGAGGTAGTCGTTGACGGTCACGACATGGACGCCCTTGCCGGCTAGCGCGTTCAGATAAACGGCGAGGGTGGCGACCAGGGTCTTGCCTTCACCGGTCTTCATCTCGGCGATGGAGTTGTCATTGAGGATCATGCCGCCGATCAGCTGTACGTCAAATGGACGCATGCCGAGTGCGCGGCGGGCGCCTTCGCGGGCGACGGCGAAGGCTGGAACCAGAATGTCGTCGAGCGTCTTGCCAGCGGCGAGCTGGGCCTTGAATTCTTCGGTCTTGGCGGCAAGTTCGGCATCCGACAGCGCCTTCATTTTTTCTTCGAGGGCGCCGATCGCCGCAACACGCGGTCCATAGGAGCGCACCCGGCGCTCGTTCGACGAGCCGAAGATTTTGCGCGCAAGTCCACCAAGACTGACCATATCGATGGTCCTTTCTGACCTTCGTCATATCGTTGACGTACCTTTCGGACCACCATTAGCGCGGTCGAATAGGCACAATGCGTCCCGAAACTACTCTGGACGCGAGGTTGCGTGACAGATAAGAGGGGGGTCGAATGATGTCAACGGCGCAGGATGGTGCCAAATCCCCTCGGTCGCCGGGCATCTGACAATCTTTTGCCCGATTCGAACGGTCTTGAAACGGTTCACCATCCGAAAGGTCTTTCATGCTTCGCCTCAATAAAATCGTGCTTGCCGCCTGCGTTTCCCTCTCGGCCCTCAGCGGTGCAGCCCTGGCCCAGGACGCGACCGTCGTCGCCAAGGTGGGTAATCTCGAGATCACCCAGTCCGAACTCGATCTGGCCGTTGCCAATCTCGATCCGCAGCTTTCACAGCTCCCTGACGAGCAGAAGAAGGTCGCTGCCCTTTCCGGGGCTATCGACGTCAAGCTTCTCGCCGCAAACGCCACCGCAGCCGGCCTGCAGGATGATGCGGAATACAAGCGTCGCATGGCTTTCATTGCCGAGCGCGAATTGCACAACGCCTTCTTCAAGAAGAACGTCGTCGATGCCGTTACCGAAGACGAAGTGAAGGCTCGCTACGAAAAGGAAGTCGCAGCCCTTCCCAAGCAGGAAGAAGTGCGCGCCCGCCACATCCTGGTGAAGACCGAGGACGAAGCCAAGCAGATCATCACCGATCTCGATGCCGGCAAGGACTTCATCGAAATCGCCAAGGAAAAGTCGACCGATCCGAACAAGACCGAAGGCGGCGATCTCGGCTACTTCACCAAGGGCCGCATGGTACCGGAATTCGAAGAGGCTGCGTTCGCGCTCGAAAAGGGCACCTACACGAAGACGCCGGTGCAGACCCAGTTCGGCTTCCACGTCATTCGTCTCGAAGACAAGCGTGATGCCCCGCCGCCGGCCTTCGAGGCCGTCGAGCAGCAGGTCCGCCAGCTCGTCATGCGCGACAAGTATCTTGCTTTGATCGAAAAGGCGAAGAGCGAGCAGACGATCGAGATCGTCGATGAGACGCTTCGCAAGGGTTACGAAGAGGCCAACAAGGCAGAGCAGGAAGAGCAGCAGTAAGCTCTTTCGCATCCATATCCACACATTCAGGCCCGCAGATTGCGGGCCTTCCATTACGGGCCATTGCCATGTCTTCCAGCATCTCTCCTCTTGCTCCGAAAACCTATGCCGACATGCCTGTCATTCGCGGTGTGCGAATGGCGACCGCAGCAGCGGGCATCAAGTACAAGAACCGTACCGATGTTTTGCTGATGGTCTTCGACCAGCCGGCTTCTGTCGCGGGCGTGTTCACCAGGTCGAAATGCCCTTCGGCACCGGTCGATTTCTGCCGGCAGAACCTTTCGCATGGCGTGGCGCGGGGTGTTGTCGTCAATTCGGGCAATGCCAACGCCTTCACGGGCATCAAGGGCAAGGCTGCGACGGAACTCACCGCGAAATCGGCTGCGGCGGCGCTGGGTTGTGGCGAGAACGAGATCTACCTCGCTTCGACCGGCGTCATCGGCGAACCGCTGGATGCAACGAAGTTTGCCGGTGTTCTCGACCAGATGGCCAAGGATGCGACCGGCGATTTCTGGTTCGAGGCGGCCAAGGCGATCATGACCACGGATACCTATCCGAAGGTTGCGACGCGCAGTGCCAAGATCGACGGCGTGACGGTCACCATCAACGGGATCGCCAAGGGTGCCGGCATGATCGCGCCCGACATGGCGACGATGCTGTCCTTCGTGGTGACGGATGCCGACATCGCGCCTGCCGCCCTTCAGGGCCTTCTGTCTGAGGGCGTCGAACCGAGCTTCAATTCCATCACCGTCGACAGCGACACCTCGACTTCGGACACGCTGATGCTGTTTGCGACCGGTGCCGCGAGTGCCGATGGGCAGGCAAAGGTCGAGCAGGCGGATGATGTCCGTCTTGCCGAGTTCCGTGCAGCCCTCAACGACCTGCTCAAGGATCTTGCACTGCAGGTCGTGCGCGATGGCGAAGGTGCCCGCAAGATGGTGGAAATCACCGTGAAGGGAGCCGAAAACGATCTCGCGGCGAAGAAGATCGCGATGTCGATCGCCAATTCGCCGCTGGTGAAGACGGCTGTGGCCGGCGAAGACGCCAATTGGGGTCGCATCGTCATGGCGGTCGGGAAATCTGGCGAGATGGCGGATCGCGACCGGTTGGCGATCTGGTTCGGCGACGTGCGGGTTGCCGTCAACGGCGAACGCGATCCGGCCTATTCTGAAGAGGCGACGACGGCCGTCATGGAGCGGGAGGACATTCCCGTCACCGTCGATATCGGCCTGGGCTCGGGCACGGCGACGGTCTGGACCTGCGACCTGACCAAGGAATATGTCGCCATCAATGGCGATTATCGGAGCTGATGCCCGAATGCATGCAATGGTAAGCGATCCCAATCTGCCGCTGGTGCGGCGTCTCGAAGCCGTGGGCTTCCGCGCCTGGCCCGCGAGCAGCGTCGTCTATGACGGCAGCTGGCAGGTGCGTCTGACTGGAGGACATCCCGGCAAACGGTTGAATTGTGTCGTGCCGCTCGATCCCTCCGATAGCCGCGATATCGCGCTGCGGATCGAAAAGGCTGGCAAACGTTTCGAGGCCCATGGGCGGCCCTTGCTGGTCCGTCAGACGCCGCTTTCGCCCAAGCCGCTCATCGATTTCCTCGCCGCCAGTGGCTGGGAGCGTTTCGAGGAGGTGGTGACGATGACCGCAGACTTGAGCGCCATGACCTTTCCCGACACGCTGGACCATCTGCCGACGCAGGATGTCGGGCGTTATGTGGATGCCGATATCGCCGTGCACGGGAGCGATGCGGCTCTGAAGCCCGCGCTTGCCGAGATCATCACCGGCATCAAGCCGCCGTCGGGGATGTTCGTCAGAGAGGATGCTGTGGAGGGGCCTTTGGCCGTTGCACTTTGCGTGCAGGACAATGACCTCGCGGGCATCCTGTCGCTTGCCGTCAGGGCCGACCGGCGCCGGCAGGGGCTTGGAATTGAGATTCTCAGTTCAGCGCTTCGTTGGGCACGGATGCGCGGCGCGCGGACTGCCTGGCTGCAGGTGGTTGCAGAGAACGCGGAGGCGCTGGCGCTCTACCGCAGGATGGGTTTCGAGGAAGCCTATCGCTATGCCTATTGGCGAAAGGTTTCCTGATGTCCGAGGCCAAGAAGCCGATCCTGCTCGTGGCCGCATGCGCGCTTGTCGACACCGACAACCGGATCCTGCTCGCACAGCGTCCCGAGGGCAAGTCGCTTGCCGGACTCTGGGAGTTTCCCGGCGGCAAGGTCGAGGCGGGCGAGACCCCCGAGGAGACACTGGTGCGTGAGCTGGAGGAAGAGCTCGGCATCAAGACCAAGGTCGCGTGCCTGGCGCCGCTTAGCTTTGCGAGCCACACCTACGAGACCTTCCATCTGCTGATGCCGCTCTACATCTGCCGCCGCTACGAGGGCATTCCGCAGGGCAAAGAGGGGCAGGCGATCAAGTGGGTCAAGGCCAAGGCATTGCGCGACTATCCGATGCCGCCCGCCGACGAACCGCTGATCCCCGTTCTTCAGGATCTCCTGTAAAAAGTCTCGGTTTGTCGGCGCGTCGTTAATCAAAAGTTTATACCCCTGACCCCAATATACCCTCTGTTCATACGTCGGATTCGTGTGTGGAGCGTAATATGGTAAACGAGGATTTCTGGAAGGCCGCACGGTCCCGAGAGCGGTCTTCGATCAAGACTGGCAGGACGGGTGTCCTCAACATCGCACTGCTGTTCGGCACGGCTGCGATCGCGTTGTCGCTGGTCCTGACGCCGATGCTTGCCTCCAAGACCGATCGTAAGACCCTGGCTTTCCAGCCGGATGAATTCGACATGATCACCACCGGCTCGATCTCGAAGGGCGAGAGCGGCAAGCGGTATACGATCCGTCGCAGCGTCCTTGAGAAAACGCCGGGTTCCGTCTGCATCATCGACGGCTACGGTTCCGGCCAGGCCTGCTAATCCACTTATGGCCGGGGCGGGGGGCAACCATCTCGGATCCAGACCATCAGGAGCGAGTATGCGTCTTTTCCGTCAATTGATGCGCGATCTCAGCGGTGCGACCGCGATCGAATACGGCTTGATCGCGGCGCTGGTGAGCGTGGCACTGATCAGTGGCTATGGTGCCGTGACCGGCTCGTTGCTCGGCACACTGAACACCGTGGAAAGCCACATGACCAATTCCAACAAGTAACTGGACTCGTCACGGCTGCTCAAAGCGCTTCGTCGGGTCGAGAGCGTCCGCGAGACGCATTTTTGCCGAGCCCGGTTTCAGCGGCTTCTGTTGGCTCTCGTGTGGAGCCCAGCCGGAGACGAAGACGATCGTGAAGGTGGCGCGGATTCTTGCATCAGCATCCGAAAAGCGTTCGGCGTAGAGTTCGGCTGCGCGCATGAAGAAGCGCCGGGATACCGGACGTTTGCTGCGTCCGATCAGCGGATTGGCCATGCCCATGGCCTTCAGATCCCGCATCAGCGCAAAGATGTGATCATAGCGAACCGTGAAGCTCTCCTCGTCGATCACGGGCAGCGCAAAGCCGGCCCGCTGCAAGAGCGAGCCGATGTCACGGATATCGGCGAAGGGCACGACGCGGGGGCTCGCCCCGCCATAGATCTCCGTTTCGGCCGCGAGCAGCACCTCACGCAGTTCAGCCAGAGTGCCGGCGCCTGGAATGGCTGCGAGCAGCAATCCATCTGGCTTGAGCGCGCGGCGCATCTGGATCAGCATGCCGGGCGTGTCATTGGTCAGATGCAGCGATAGCGGCGAGAGGATGAGGTTCACCGACTGGGGTTCGAGCGGCACGCTTTCAAAATTCGCGGTGGAAACCGGGCTGCCATCTTCGCCGAAGTCTTCGCTGGTCTCGATCCGTCGCAATCGTTCGATCTTGCCGGTGGCGATCGCCGCCTTTGCGGTGAGGCCTGTTCCGCCAAAGAGCTCGACGGCGTCGTCGAAGCGGCGCTGGACGATGGCCAGCCGCTCTGCCAGTTCGCGGGCGGTCAATTCCAGCAGGAAATCGCTGCCGGCGGCGTTCTGCGCCAGGGCGCGCTCGCGGTTGCGGGCGATCAGGGCTTCGTTGAAAAGCTCGTTCATGGCAGGATTCCTGAAGTTCGGCCTGGTGAGGGGCATTGGCCGAACGCCCCAGCGGGCGTAAAGTCGATGCATGTGGGCTCATTTAGTGCACAAAAGCGCATCCGTCAGCCGGCATCATGCCGGAACCCTTCTGCGCGGGCTTTTTCAGGCGGTCTATCCGCCAGCCTGCGCGCACTGCCATGGGCGTGTCGCCAGTCACGGCGCCCTTTGTACCGTTTGCTGGGGTGAGGTGCGGCTTATCGAAAGGCCGTACTGCGAAATACTTGGGTTGCCCTTCGCTCATGATCCGGGTGAGGGGATGCTTTCTCCGCAGGCAATCGCCCATCCACCTGTCTTCGATCGCCTGCGCTCCGTAGCTCTGCATGAAGGCGTGGCGCGGCATCTGGTGCATGACCTCAAATATCGGGATCGAGTCGACCTCGCGCCGATGATGGCCAGCTGGATGCTTCGCGCTGCATCTGCGGAGGTTGCTGCGGCTGACGGTATCCTGGCGGTTCCACTGCACCGGATGCGGATGTTCCGGCGGATGTTCAATCAGTCTGCAGAGCTTGCCCGGCACCTGTCGCGGCAATCCGGCAAGCCATTTCTTGCAGAGGCGCTGGTGCGGCGAAAGCGCACCCAGCAGCAGGTTGGCCTGACGGCGACCCAGCGCTCGCTCAATGTGCGCGGCGCCTTCTTCGTGCCTGGGGGGCGAGAGGAGCTTGTCTTCGGCAAGCGGCTGGTGCTGGTCGACGATGTCTATACGACGGGGGCAACAGTGAGTGCCGCGACCACTGCCCTGAAAAAGGCAGGGGCAGCGGATGTCACTGTTTTGACCTTTGCAAGGGCACTCGCCGGGCCTATATGAAGGGTCCATCCCTAATCCCCGACGCTTTCCGGCGGAGAATCCCATGGCTGACGTCACGATCTATACACGGCAATTCTGCGGTTATTGCGCCAGCGCCAAGGCACTGCTCGACAAGAAGGGTGTGACCTATGTCGAGCATGATGCGACAGGCAAGCCCGACCTGCGCGAGGAAATGATCGCGAAGTCGGGGCGCAACACCTTCCCGCAGATCTTCATCGGCAGCCAGCATGTCGGTGGCTGTGACGACCTGCATGCACTGGACCGGGCCGGGAAGCTCGATCCGCTTCTTGCTCAGTAAGGAATAGACCAATCATGGTGTTCAAGGCTGCTGCCGTCCAGATGTGCTCCGGGGTCGATCCGGAGAAGAATGCCGATGCCATGGCGCGGCTCGTGCGCGAAGCTGCCCGGCGGGGCGCAATCTATGTGCAGACGCCGGAGATGACCGGTGCCGTGCAGAAGGACCGGGCTGGTCTTGCGGCGGTGTTGCGGGACGAGGAGACGGACCTCATCGTCAAGAAGGCTTCGGAGCTTGCCAAGGAGCTGGGCATTCATCTGCACGTGGGTTCAACTGCCATCAAGCTCGCCGACGGCAAGATCGCCAACCGCGCCTTCCTGTTCGGCCCCGATGGCAAGAAGATCACGTCCTATGACAAGATCCACATGTTCGACGTCGATCTCGACAATGGCGAGAGCTGGCGCGAAAGCGCGGTCTATCGCCCGGGTGAGCGGGCCGTTGTTGCCGACCTTCCCTTCGGCAAGCTTGGCTTCGGCGTCTGTTACGACGTGCGCTTCCCGCATCTGTTCCGGGCGGAGGCCATGGCCGGTGCTGAAATCCTGACCACGCCCGCCGCCTTCACAAAGCAAACTGGCGAAGCGCACTGGGAAATCCTGCTCAGAGCTCGCGCCATCGAGAATGGCGCCTATGTTATTTCGGCGGCGCAGGCCGGCGTGCATGAGGACGGTCGCGAGACCTTCGGGCACTCCATGATCGTCGGTCCCTGGGGCAAGGTGCTCGCCTCTGCGGGCGGCTCCGGAGAAGATGTGGTGGTGGCAGAGATCGATCTTGAGGCGGTCAAGGCCTGCCGGGCGAAGATCCCGAATCTCAAGAACGGACGAGACTTCCAGCTCGATATTGCGCCTGAACTGGCCAAGGGAGGCGTTACGGTTTGATCCGTTATTCGCTCAGCTGTGAAAAGGCCCATGAATTCGAGGGCTGGTTTTCCCAAAGCGCGGAGTTCGACCGGCAGAAGGCATCCGGCTTCCTGACCTGTCCTGTCTGTGGATCGGGGGAGGTCTCGAAGGTGCTGATGGCGCCTGCCGTGGCAACCGCCCGGCAGAAAGAGGGGACGCAGGCGCTTGCGGTTTCTGCCGTGCAGAAGCAGGCGATGATCAAGCTGAAGGAAGCGATCCAGGAAATCCGCGCAAGCAGCGAGGACGTCGGCGAACGATTTCCCGAAGAGGCGCGCAAAATCCATTATGGCGAGGCGGAAGCTCGCGGGATCATCGGACAGGCGTCACCAGTCGAGGTTAAGTCGCTGATCGAAGAGGGCATCGAGATTGCCCCGTTGCCGGTTCTACCGGACGATGCGAATTGAGCACCGGCCTGCATCATCTTGCGATCTATAATTTTGGTGTTCACACCGAAGCCTATGCGATTGCACCGGTCCAGGGCTTTGCGTTGCGGGAGCCGCTCAATTTCGAGGCGGCGACGCGTGCTGTCGGGTTCGTGGGGCGCTCCGGCTATCCGGGCGACCCCGGGCCGGTCAGTTGGGGTGAACTGGTCTTCCCGCGTTATCTGGCTGCGATCGGGCGCGACAGCGGCGTGTCCTCGCTCTCGCTTTGGGATGACATCGAAAGCCTGATGGCGTTTGCCTATGCGGGTGTGCACGCAGATGCCTTGAAACATGCCCGCCATTGGAACGAGCGACAGGCCTGGCCGCCGCTCGTGCTGTTCTGGATCCAGGCCGGCGGGCGTCCAAGCTGGCACGAGGCTGTGCGTCGATTCGAACTGCTCGGCGATCAGGGGCCGACGGCAGAGGCATTCACTTTCAAGTCCGCCTTTGATGCGGAAGGGGCGCCATATCGCATCGATCGAACACGGGTGAAGGCGCTGGCCGCACAGAATGTCGAGCGGCAGGACGATCTGATCTCCGCCGTCAAAGCCTTGCCCGTCTGAACGAGGGCTCAGCCCTTGAAACCGTCTTGGTCGAGGTAAGCCTGCTCTTCTGGCGTCGTCTGACGCCCAAGTGCGCTGTTGCGATGGGGGAAGCGACCAAAGCGCTCGATCAGATCCAGATGCAGAACCGCCCATTTCAGTGCTTCGGCATCGCCTGTTTCGTCGCGGTGCTTCTCAAAGAGTGAAACGCTGTAGCGCTGGTCTTCCATGTCCTCCGAGTGCTCGAAGGGCAGGTAGAAGAAGGGACGCAGGATCGCCTCGACTTTGGTGTCGAAACCTTTGGCGAGTGCGCGATGAGCTATGGTGCGGGCGAGCGGGTCGGTCGCGTAGGAATGGGCGCTACCGCGAAACAGATTGCGCGGGAACTGGTCGAGCAGCAGGAGCAGGGCGAGCGCGCCTTCTGCCGTGTCCTCCCAAGCCGACAGTTCGCCACGCGAGGCCTTGAAATGCAGCTCGGCATAGTCCGCCGCGATTTCGGCGTCGAGGGCTTCGTTCCGCGAGAACCAGGCTTCCGGACCATGACGCAGCCAGAAATCGATGATCGTCTGGGGTGTTGTCATGTCGCCGCTCCCGGGCGGCTCGCCAGCATCATGTAGTTCACATCGATGTCGGCGGAGAGGTTCCACTGGTTCTGCAGTGGATTGAAGAAGACGCCCTTCGTCTCAAGGATCTGCATGCCGTTGGCAGCCAGCGGCCGTTCAATTTCCTCGGGGCGCACGAGCTTCTCATACTGGTGGGTGCCGCGTGGCAGCCAGCGCAGGACGTATTCGGCGCCGACGATCGCGAGCGCCGCTGCCTTCAGGGTGCGGTTGATCGTTGAAACCAGCATCAGGCCGCCCGGGCGGACCATCGAAGCGCAGGTCGACAGAAAGAAATCAACGTCGGCAACATGTTCAACGACCTCCATGTTGAGCACGATGTCGAAGGTCTCCCCTTGGGCTGCGAGCGCTTCCGCCGTCACTGCCCGGTAATCGACCTCAACGCCGCTCTGGGCGGAGTGGGTCATGGCGATCTTGATGTTCTTCTCTGACGCATCCGCACCGAGCACGCTTGCTCCCATGCGGGCGACAGGTTCAGACAACAGGCCGCCGCCGCAGCCGATATCGAGGACGCGAAGACCTTCGAGCGGTCGGGCGCTTTTCGGATCACGACCGTAATGCTCGACCACCTTGTCCCTGATATAGGCGAGCCGAACCGGGTTGATCTTGTGCAGCGGCTTGAACTTGCCGGTCGGGTCCCACCATTCCGCCGCCATGGCGGAAAAGCGGTCGACTTCGGTCTGATCGATGGTGGTGCGTGCCTCTGCACTCATGACGGAACCTCCTGCGGCGATTGGCCATGAAGTCGTCCCGATGGCCCGCAAAGTCAAGGGCAGGGAGGTCGCAGGGCATTCAGACCGGGAACAGGATCAGAGGGCCAAGCGTTGAAAGTCGAACCGCAGCCCTTACGGGTGTTCGGTGAACAGGAGCTAAAGATCATGAAGAATGTATGGTTCATCGCGGCGCTCGCCGCCTCCGCGGGCGCTTTACCGGCCGTGGCTGAGGCTGCCACGGCCTTCTCTACCGCCAACGTCAACATGCGCTCGGGGCCGAGCACCCGCTACCCCGCCGTCATCGTGGTTCCGGCCGGTAGCCGCGTCGATATCCGAGGATGCATGTCGAGCGCCAACTGGTGTGATGTCGCCTATGCCGGTTACCGCGGTTGGGTTTCTGGATCCTACCTGCAGACGACCTATTCGCAGCGTCGTGTTCAGGTCGGGCCGCAGTACTATCGCCCGCTCGGTATTCCGACGGTGACCTTCAGTATCGGCCGCTATTGGGATGACCACTATCGTAGCCGCCCGTTTTACCGCGATCGCGATCGGTGGCGGGATGGCAGCAACTGGCGCGACGATCGCAGGGACCGAGACCGCGATCGGGATCGCAACCGGCGTGTTCAGCGCGAAGCACAGCCGCAGGACGATCGCGATCGGCACCCGCTGCGTCGGATGACCCGCGAGCTTTGCGAGCGAGATCCGAGCGCCTGCCGCTGATGTGAGCCTGGTGCTTGATTTTCAAAGGGGGGCTTAGGGCCCCCCTTTCTACATGCACGCATGGACTTGCCGGCCGCATGATGCGCGGCCTTGGCACAACCATCACAAATGCCTGCTTTGCCGTACCGTTTGCCGGGGAAGTGGCCGTTGCGCCCCAGGAATATATAGACTAAAAGCCCGCCAACCTGAGGCTTTTGGCCCGGGCTGGTGTTTCTGTGCCGGCGCGCCGGCGTTTCTCAAGGGCATATGGTTCAAGTCTATGGCTCGCATCGTCATGAAGTTCGGCGGCACATCCGTCGCCAATCTGGATCGCATCTATAACGTCGCGCGCCATGTGAAACGTGAAGTGGATGCTGGTCACGAAGTGGCCGTTGTCGTCTCGGCTATGTCCGGCAAGACCAACGAACTGGTCGATTGGGTGCAGAACATGCCCAAGGTCGCCGGTGCCGACTCGCCCTTCTACGATGCGCGCGAATATGATGCCGTCGTCGCCTCGGGCGAACAGGTGACATCGGGCCTGCTGGCGATCGCGCTGCAGTCGATGGGCATCAATGCCCGCTCGTGGCAGGGCTGGCAGATCCCGATCAAGACCGACAACGCCCATGGTGCGGCCCGCATCCAGGAGATCGATGGCACCGACATCATCCGTCGCATGGGCGAAGGTCAGGTGGCCGTGGTCGCCGGCTTCCAGGGCATTGGTCCGGACAATCGCATCGCGACACTTGGCCGTGGCGGCTCGGATACCTCTGCCGTGGCGATTGCCGCAGGCGTGAAGGCGGACCGCTGCGATATCTATACCGATGTCGATGGCGTCTACACGACCGACCCACGCATCGAGCCGAAGGCGCGTCGCCTGAAGAAGATCGCGTTTGAAGAAATGCTCGAAATGGCCTCGCTCGGCGCCAAGGTGCTGCAGGTCCGTTCGGTCGAGCTTGCCATGGTGCACAAGGTTCGCACCTTCGTACGCTCCAGCTTTGAAGATCCCGATGCACCGGGCATGGGCGATCTGATGAACCCGCCCGGTACGTTGATTTGCGATGAGGAAGAGATCGTGGAACAGGAAGTCGTCACCGGTATTGCCTATGCCAAGGATGAAGCCCAGATTTCGCTGCGCCGTCTGGCCGACCGGCCAGGTGTTTCGGCTGCGATCTTCGGTCCGCTCGCCGAATCCCATATCAATGTCGACATGATCGTCCAGAACATCTCGGAAGACGGTTCGAAGACCGACATGACCTTCACGGTGCCCTCGGGCGACGTGGACAAGGCGCTCGCCGTTCTCGGCTCCAACAAGGAGAAGATCGGTTTCGACGTCGTGCAGAGCGAAAAGGGCCTGGTGAAGGTTTCCGTCATCGGCATCGGCATGCGCAGCCATGCCGGTGTTGCCGCGACCGCCTTCAAGGCGCTGGCCGAGAAGGGCATCAACATCAAGGCGATCACGACGTCCGAGATCAAGATCTCGATCCTGATCGACGGTCCTTATGCAGAGCTCGCGGTTCGGACTTTGCATTCCTGCTACGGTCTGGATAAGAATTGATTCCTGAGAGCGGACCCAGGTGACCCGACCCCTGAAAAGGTAAGGGTAACAATCCGCTGACCAATGGGAAGTGGAGCAAAATCGGGATGAGAGACCTTTCTGCGGGTCCCCGCGTCCTCCTCAAGCGGCTGCGCGAATTGATGGCGGAGCCGCTCGAGCCGCAGGAGCGACTGGATCGGATCGTTCGCCAGATCGCGAACAACATGGTCGCAGAGGTGTGCTCCGTTTACGTGCTGCGCTCCGACGGCGTTCTTGAACTCTACGCAACCGAAGGTCTGAACAAGGACGCGGTTCACCTGGCCCAGCTGAAAATGGGCCAGGGTCTCGTCGGCACGATCGCTGCCTCTGCCCAGTCCCTCAATCTTTCCGATGCCCAGGCGCATCCCGCCTTCCGCTACCTGCCGGAAACCGGCGAAGAGATCTACCACTCCTTCCTCGGCGTGCCGATCCTGCGCGCCGGGCGAAGCCTCGGCGTTCTCGTCGTGCAGAACAAGGCGCAGCGGAATTATCGCGAGGACGAGCTCGAAGCGCTCGAGACGACCGCGATGGTGTTGGCCGAGATGATCGCCACCGGCGAACTCAAGAAGATCACACGACCCGGCCTCGAACTCGACCTGACGCGTCCCGTCTCGATCGAGGGCGACAGCTATTCCGAGGGCATCGGCCTCGGCTATGTCGTGCTGCATGAGCCCCGCATCGTCGTCACCAATCTCCTGAACGAAGACAGCGACAAGGAAATCCGGCGGCTGGCCGACGCGCTCGGCTCGCTGCGGATATCCATCGATGACATGCTGTCGCGGCGCGAGATCTCCATGGAGGGCGAGCATCGCGACGTGCTCGAAACCTACCGCATGTTCGCCCATGACCAGGGCTGGGTGCGGCGCATGGAAGAGGCGATCCATAACGGGTTGACGGCGGAAGCCGCCGTCGAGAAGGTGCAGAGCGACACCAAGGCGCGCATGATGCGCCTGACGGATCCCTATCTGCGCGAGCGGATGCACGATTTCGACGATCTGGCGAACAGGCTGCTGCGCCAGCTCACCGGCTTTTCTCCTCAAAGTGCGGCCGAAGGCTTCCCGAACGATGCGATCGTCTTTGCGCGCGCCATGGGGGCTGCCGAACTGCTTGATTATCCGCGCGCCAATCTGCGGGGTCTTGTGCTCGAAGAAGGGGCCGTCACCAGCCATGTGGTGATCGTGGCGCGAGCCATGGGCATTGCGGTTGTCGGTCAGGCGGCGGGGGCGGTGGCGCTGGCTGAAAACGGCGACCCCGTGATCATCGACGGGGACGACGGCAAGGTGCATGTGCGCCCGGTTGCCGAGATGCAAAAGGCCTATGAGGAAAAGGTCAAGCTGCGGGCCAAGCGCCAGGAGCAGTTCCGCGCGCTGCGCGATGTCGAGCCGGTCACCCGTGACGGGCACCGGATTAAGCTGCAGATGAACGCTGGCCTTTTGGTCGACCTGCCTCAGCTTGCGGATTCAGGTGCCGATGGCATTGGACTTTTCCGCACAGAGTTGCAGTTCATGATTTCCTCGACTATGCCCAAGGGTGAGGAGCAGGAAAGCTTTTATCGCAGCGTCCTGAAACAAGCGGGAGGGCGACCGGTGACCTTCCGGACGCTCGATATCGGCGGTGATAAAGTCGTTCCCTATTTCCGAGCGCAGGAAGAGGAGAACCCGGCCTTGGGCTGGCGGGCGATCCGCCTGTCACTCGATCGCCCTGGTCTGCTGCGGACGCAACTGCGCGCGCTGCTCAAGGCTGCCTCGGGCGCAGAACTCAAGATGATGCTGCCGATGGTGACGGAGGTCTCGGAAATCCGGGCCGTGCGCGAGCTGATGCAGAAGGAGATCCAGCATCTGTCGAAATTCGGCCACCAGTTGCCGAAGAAGCTGCAGTTTGGCGCCATGCTGGAGGTGCCGGCGCTGCTCTGGCAGCTCGACGAGCTGATGGATGAGGTGGATTTCGTCTCGGTCGGGTCGAATGACCTGTTCCAGTTCGCGATGGCTGTCGACCGTGGTAATGCGCGCGTGTCCGATCGTTTCGACGTGCTCGGGCGGCCGTTCCTCCGGATCCTCCGGGACATCGTGCGTGCCGGCGAGCGGAACAAGACGCCGGTGACGCTGTGTGGGGAGATGGCCTCGAAGCCGCTTTCTGCGATGGCGCTGCTCGGGATCGGCTTCCGATCGATCTCGATGTCGCCCACGGCGATTGGTCCGGTAAAGGCGATGTTGCTGGGGCTTGATATCGGCAGGCTGTCTACAGATCTGACGGCGGCGCTTGACGACGACAGTCCGGGCGTGTCAGTGCGCGACCTGCTCATCCGCCATGCGGAAGAGCATAACATCCCCGTCTGAAATTGAAGACCGAGCTGGAGTAGAGGGTGGCGAAGCTTCCTGTCGAGAAAATGCGCGAACTCGAACGCCGTTTCGGCGAGATCGAGGCGCGAATGTCTGCGGGACCGGCAGCCGATGTCTATGTGAAGCTCGCATCGGAGTATTCCGAGCTTGAGCCGGTGGTGAAGAAGATCCGCGAATACCAGTCTGCGGTCGACGAGGCTGCCGATCTGCGCGCGATGCTGGCCGACAAGGCCACGGATCGCGAGATGCGCGACCTGGCGGAGATGGAGCTGCCGGAACTCGAGACCCGGATCGAGGCGCTCGAAGACGAGATGCAGATCCTGCTCCTGCCGAAGGACGCAGCCGACGAGAAAAGCGCAATCCTCGAAATCCGCGCGGGAACCGGCGGGTCGGAGGCCGCTCTTTTTGCGGGTGATCTCTTCCGCATGTACGAGCGTTTCGCCTCGACCAAGGGCTGGAAAGTCGAAGTCCTCTCGGCCAGCGAGGGTGAAGCTGGCGGCTTCAAGGAAATCATCGCGACCATCAGCGGGCGCGGCGTGTTTTCCAAGCTGAAGTTTGAATCGGGCGTGCACCGCGTGCAGCGTGTACCGGAAACAGAGGCGAGCGGGCGTATCCACACATCCGCGGCAACCGTCGCCGTCCTGCCGGAAGCCGAAGACATCGACATCGAGATCAAGCCCGAGGATATCCGGATCGATACCATGCGCGCTTCGGGTGCGGGCGGCCAGCACGTCAACACCACGGACTCAGCGGTGCGCATCACGCATCTGCCGACCGGGCTGATTGTTACTTCCTCGGAGAAGTCGCAGCACCAGAACCGCGCCAAGGCCATGCAGGTGCTGCGATCCAGGCTCTATGACATTGAAAGGCAGAAGCTGGACAGCGAACGGTCGGCCAGCCGCAAGAGCCAGGTTGGCTCGGGCGACCGATCAGAGCGCATCCGCACCTATAATTTCCCGCAGGGACGGGTGACCGACCACCGGATCAATCTCACGCTCTACAAGCTGGACCGGATGATCGAAGGTGATCTCGATGAGATGCTTGATGCACTGATCGCGGATTACCAGGCGGGCCAGCTTGCGCAACTCGGGGAAAACCCGTGAGCAAGGATGTGCCCTCGGCACGGTCGCTAATGGCCGAGGCGAAGCGGCGCTTCGAGGCGGCTGGCCTTGCCGATGCGGCTACGGATGCCCGTGTGTTGATCTGCGGTCTCCTTGATCTCAGCCCGACAGCGCTGATGCTTCAGGGGGACGCGGTGATCGCGTCCGAGGCGGCGCTGCGCGTCGAAGAGGCGATCCATCGCCGACTGGCGCGGGAGCCCGTGTATCGCATTCTTGGGCGGCGCGAGTTCTATGGTCTCGATCTCGCCCTGTCGCCGGGGACCCTTGAGCCCCGACCTGACACCGAAATCCTGGTTGACGTGATCCTGCCACATCTCAGGCTTATGGTGGCGTCTGGTCTGGAGCCGCTGATTGCAGACCTTGGCACGGGAACCGGAGCCATCGCATTGGCGTTACTCCACGAATGCCCGCAGGCTAGAGCCATCGGCATCGATATCTCAGAAGATGCCTTGAAGACCGCAAAGAACAATGCGGAGCGCAACGGGCTTGGAACACGGTTCGAGACTAGGCCCGGACCCTGGTTCGACCATACGCCGGAAACATTCGATGTCATCGTTTCCAATCCGCCGTATATCCGGAGCGATGTGGTGACGGGCCTTGAGCCGGAAGTGACGAATTTCGATCCGGTAGCGGCACTGGATGGCGGCGCGGATGGGCTTGAGGCTTATCGAGCCATCGCGGCCGAGGCGGGACAACATCTCAAGAGCCACGGCGTGATTGGCGTCGAGATTGGCTTTGATCAGCGGCGTGACGTGATACAAGTGTTTGAACAAAATGAGTTTTCGCTAGCGGAAGAGCGCCGCGACTACGGAGGCAACGACCGGGTTCTGGTGTTTGCGCCGAAGCTTAATTAGGCGGTTTGCTGCGTCTGCTAAGGATAATTCGGGGAAAGCCAGAAAAAGGCTTGGTTTTCCCGATGAAGCGTAATAGTTTGCGGGCACGCAACGGGCGGCGGGGAAAGAACGAAGATTCGTTCGCGACTGGGCCGGCTTCGAAAAAGTTCGCTGTCGAACTCCGCGAAGCACGACTGGACCGATGCGTAACTCAGTAAACTCGACTTTCACCAGCGGCGAGCAAGGCGAGAGCGCGGTCTGTGGGCGGCGCGTATAGACTTGGTCCGGTTCAACCAGAGCCAATGACATTGCCCTTTATCAGCACAACAAAGACATTCAGGTGAAGCATCTATGAGGCCAGGACAGCAGAACAAGCGTGGTCGGGGGCGTAACAACAATGGCGGCGGCGGCGGTGGAAATAACAATTTCAACCGCAAGGGCCAGAACCCGCTCACCCGGACCTATGACAGCTCCGGCCCCGACGTGAAAATCCGCGGCACCGCCCAGCACATTGCAGAGAAGTACGCCACCCTTGCCCGGGACGCGCAAAGCGCCGGCGACCGGGTTATGGCGGAAAACTATCTGCAGCATGCCGAGCACTACAACCGCATCATTGCCGCGGCTCAGTCGCAGATGCAGGAGCGTTTCCAGCGCGACGATCGTGACGACCAGAATGATCGCCAGGACTACAACGAGCGTGACGGCGAAGATTTCGACGGCTCGGAGGACAATGGCGGCCAGGGCGGCCAGGGCGGCGATCGTGGCAATCATCAGGCTGCTCAACCGCAGCAGCAGAACCGCTCGCAGCAGCACGAGCGCCGTCAGCGTGAGCCTCGCGAACAGCGCGAGCCGCAGCCGCAGCCGGAAATCGCCGGCACGGGCCCGCAGCCTGTCATTGAAGACATGCCGGCGGAAGCCGCCGCGGCCGCTGCCGAAAGTGCAGCCGAAGCCAGTGGCGAACGGCAGCCGCGTCGTCGCAATGCCGGCAACCGTCCACGCCGCCAGCCGCGCCACAGCGCCGGTGGCGACGAAGGTGGTGAAGGCAATGGCGAAGCGGGTGGAAACGGCGAAGGCGGCGGCGCGCCGGCGCTTGCCGAGGCCGCCTCCGAATGAGCTTTTCCAGTTCGATTTGACGATTGCAAAACTCCGGGTGAAAACCCGGAGTTTTTCGTTTCTCTGCCTCTTTAAAGGGCAAAATCCCGCTCCCATATCTCGGTCAAGGGAGCGGTTTCCGCTCCGGGGTCCGCCGCTTCCGGGGACCTCATCCACAGCATCCGACCTGTGCCGAATGCGGGCAGGGCGGGGAAACGGAGAGAGACTATGAATATCGAAAAATATTCCGAACGCGTGCGCGGTTTTCTGCAATCGGCGCAGACTTATGCCCTGTCGGAAGGGCACCAGCAATTCACGCCCGAACATGTGCTGAAGGTTCTGCTCGACGACGAGCAGGGTATGGCTTCCTCGCTGATCAGCCGTGCCGGTGGCGATCCCAAGGACGTGCGCATCGCCAATGACGCAGCGCTTGCCAAGCTGCCCAAAGTCTCCGGCGGCAATGGTCAGGTCTATCTGGCGCAGCCGCTTGCGAAGGTCTTCTCTACTGCCGAAGACGCCGCCAAAAAAGCAGGCGATAGTTTCGTTACGGTCGAGCGCCTTCTACTGGCATTGGCAATCGAATCCTCCGCTTCGACGGCGGCTTCGCTGAAGAAGGGTGGGGTTACCGCGAATGCGCTTAACCAGGTCATCAATGAGGTCCGCAAGGGCCGCACTGCCGATGGCGCAAATGCCGAGGCCGGTTTCGATGCCTTGAAGAAATATGCGCGTGACCTGACGGCCGAGGCCCGCGAGGGCAGGCTCGATCCGGTCATCGGTCGTGACGACGAGATCCGCCGGACGATCCAGGTGCTGTCACGCCGGACCAAGAACAATCCGGTGCTGATCGGTGAACCCGGGGTTGGCAAGACCGCGATCGCCGAAGGGCTTGCGCTGCGCATCATCAATGGCGACGTGCCGGAAAGCCTGAAGGACAAGAAGCTGATGGCGCTCGACATGGGCGCGCTGATTGCCGGTGCCAAATATCGCGGCGAGTTCGAGGAGCGGCTGAAGGCCGTGCTCAACGAGGTGCAGGCCGAAAACGGCGAGATCATCCTGTTCATCGACGAGATGCACACGCTGGTTGGCGCTGGCAAGGCCGATGGCGCCATGGATGCCTCCAATCTGCTGAAGCCGGCTTTGGCCCGCGGCGAGCTGCATTGCGTCGGGGCAACCACGCTCGATGAGTATCGCAAGCATGTCGAGAAGGATCCGGCCCTTGCCCGTCGCTTCCAGCCGGTGATGGTCGACGAACCCACGGTCGAGGACACGATCTCGATCCTGCGCGGTCTGAAGGAGAAGTACGAGCAGCATCACAAGGTGCGGATCTCGGACTCCGCCCTCGTCGCGGCCGCGACCCTGTCGAACCGTTACATCACGGATCGTTTCCTGCCCGACAAGGCGATCGATCTGATGGACGAGGCGGCTTCGCGGCTTCGGATGCAGGTCGATTCCAAGCCGGAAGAACTCGATGAACTCGATCGTCGGATCATCCAGCTGAAGATCGAGCGTGAAGCGCTGAAGAAGGAGACCGATGCGGCTTCTGCCGACCGGCTAAGCCGTCTGGAAAGCGAGCTCACCTCGCTCGAGGAGGAAGCCGATGCCCTGACTGCCCGCTGGCAAGCAGAAAAGCAGAAGCTTGGGCTTGCCGCCGATCTCAAGCGCCAGCTGGACGAAGCCCGCAACGAGCTTGCGATCGCCCAGCGCCAGGGCGAATTCCAGCGCGCTGGAGAGCTTGCCTATGGCGTCATCCCGAAGCTCGAGAAGGAGCTGGTCGAAGCCGAAGCGCAGGATGGTTCCGCCGCCGGCAACATGGTTCAGGAGGTCGTCACACCCGACGGGATTGCCCATGTCGTGTCGCGCTGGACGGGCATTCCCGTCGACAAGATGCTCGAAGGCGAACGCGACAAGCTGCTTCGCATGGAAGACGAGCTGGCCAAGTCGGTCGTCGGCCAGGGTGATGCCGTGCAGGCCGTCTCGCGCGCGGTTCGCCGGGCGCGTGCCGGACTGCAGGATCCGAACCGGCCGATCGGCTCGTTCATCTTCCTCGGGCCGACCGGTGTGGGCAAGACCGAGCTGACCAAGTCGCTGGCTCGCTTCCTGTTCGACGACGAGACGGCGATGGTGCGCCTCGACATGTCGGAATACATGGAGAAGCACTCGGTCGCCCGGCTGATCGGAGCGCCTCCGGGTTATGTCGGCTACGAGGAAGGTGGGGCGCTGACGGAAGCGGTGCGGCGCAAGCCCTACCAAGTCGTGCTGTTCGACGAGATCGAAAAGGCGCATCCCGACGTCTTCAACGTGCTCCTGCAGGTGCTCGACGACGGGCGTCTGACGGATGGGCAGGGCCGCACGGTCGACTTCAAGAACACGATCATCATCATGACCTCGAACCTCGGGGCCGACTATCTCAC
This sequence comes from Allorhizobium sp., assembly GCA_046294755.1. GTDB lineage: Bacteria > Pseudomonadota > Alphaproteobacteria > Rhizobiales > Rhizobiaceae > Allorhizobium. Next base: position 59,263 of record JBKBON010000020.1, read on the forward strand.
CTCGCTCGGCGAGGATCAGGATGTCGACCAAGTTCGCGATCAGGTGATGGATGTGGTGAAGGCCTCTTTCAGGCCGGAATTCCTGAACCGCGTCGATGAAATCATCCTGTTCCACCGGCTGCGGCGGAGCGAGATGGGTGCGATTGTCGATATCCAGATGAAGCGTCTGCTGGCGCTCCTGGCGGAAAGGAAGATCCGCATTGATCTGGCGCCGGATGCCCGGGCCTGGCTCGCCGACAAGGGCTACGATCCGGTCTATGGCGCGCGGCCGCTGAAGCGGGTGATCCAGAAATATCTGCAGGATCCGCTGGCCGAGCAGATCCTGTCGGGTCAGGTGCTGGATGGTTCCGACGTGACGATCGAAGCGGGCAGCGACCGGCTGCTGATTTCGCCCAAGGCCGGGGTCAGCGCAGCAGCCTGATCCAAGCGAGCATGTTCTCATGCCAAGACGGCGGCCCCTGCGGGCCGCCGTTTCTCGTTGTTCAAGCGCTTGCGGTTCTGTCCTTAGCGGCTTGCCACCTGCGCCGGTCGGCCGCCGCTCTCCAGAAGGGTGTCGATGCGCTGCCGTTCCTGTTGGAACGCTGCAAGCGCCGGACCTTCGAGCGCCTTGCCGCCGGGCAGGCGCACCTTCATGGCATCGACCTTGGTGCCGTTGACGATCAGCTCGTAGTGAAGGTGCGACCCGGTCGAGGAACCGGTCGACCCGACAAAGCCGATGACCTGGCCCTGCTTGACCTTGGCACCGGGGACAATACCCTTGGCGATGCCGCTCTGGTGATTGTAGGAGGTCACGTAGCCATTGGCGTGGCGGATCAGAGTCTGATTGCCATAGCCGGAGGCCCAGCCAGCTTTTTCGACCACACCATTGCCCGAAGCGATAATCGGCGTGCCGCGGGGTGCGGCCCAGTCGACACCGGTGTGCATGCGGGAATAGCCGAGGATCGGGTGGCGACGCATGCCGAAGCCCGAGGTGAAGCGACCGTTCGGCACGGGGTTGCGCAGCAGGAACTGGCGGATCGACTTCCCGTTTTCGTCGAAATAGTCGATCGAGCCGTCTGCGGGATCCTGGAAACGATAGAACTGGGTGATCGTATCGCCGAAGCGTGCGCGCACATAAAGCAGTTCGGAATCGTCGGTGGCACGTCCTTCGTCGTCGGTAACGGAAAAGACGGCTTCGAGCATGTCCGACGGCTTGAGTTGCGCCTGGAAGTCGACATTGGCAGCGAGCAGGCGAATGACCTGCGCCGTCAGTTCCTGATTCATGCCATAGGACAAGGCGGCTCGGTAGATTCCGTCATAGACGCGCGGGAGATCGCGGCCCGAGACCATGGCCGGTTGGGAGCTGTCAAACGCGCCCGCAAGTGCATCCAGTGCCGGAGGCTCCGCTCCTTCCACCAGGCGACCGGCATCGTTGACGGCCAGCGTCGCGATATGATCGGTGCGGTGATAGAGCGAGAAACGTACAAGCCGGACCTCTTCACCGCGCTGCAAAAGACCGACGCGGATAATGTCGCCTTCGACAAGGCCATCATTCTTCATGAAGGGAGCAAGCGCGTTGCCGACATCTTCCGCCTTCGACGCAGGATAACCTGCTGCCGTCATCAGAGAGGCCACCGACTGCGGCCTGCGGGCCGGCAAGATGTCATCGGCATATTCCGGCGTCATCGGCGTGATGATCTCCGGTTCCGCCACGCTCATATTTTCCTCGACAATGCGGGCCGTCATGCCGGTGGCAAGATCCAGGCCCGTGTCCTCGGTGTCGAAGCGGCGCGGGTCGATGTAATAGAGGGCCGCGACCTGGCTATTGCCGTCGGTCAGCACCGATCCGTTGGAGCGGACATTCTCCTCCACCTCGTCAAAGGTCATCTCACCGGCGAGCGGCTTGTCGGGAATGCTGGGGAAGGGGCTCGATTTTAGAATGACTTCGGATTCCACGTCCGAGCCGTAGAGAGAGCCTGTGCGGTTGGCCACGGGTGGTGTGGTTTCTTCGGTCGCGAATATGGCCAGGGGATCGAAACGCGGATAGCGCTCCTGGCTGGCATAGTCGGCGGCCAGCACCATCTTCACATGGGCGAAGGGAAGCTTGCGCACGACCTCCCGCTCACCGTCCTTCAAGACCGTGGGCACGTCGAGGATGGCCTTGTCTACCGGACGCGCTGCAATCTTGGGACCGAAGATACGTGCGCCGCGAACCGCATCTTCCGCCGACAGGTCGCTGGCGTCCGGCGGCGTGACTGCAAAGGCTTCGGCCGGAATGGCCAATTGCTGGCGCCCGTCGAGCGCTGCAAACAAGGCGACACCCATCAGGATGCAGGAGGTGATGCCGGTCAGGAAGGTGCCGGACAGCCAGCGTAGAGAAATCTCGCGGCGATCAGGCGCACGCAGACCGTCCGCGAGGATCGGAGGCTCGCCACCCAGCGAACGGATCAGGTCGCGGTCTATCGTCATGCCATTCTGCTGTTTGCGGCGGGAGCACACGGCTCCTGCCTGTTGGTCGACTGGATCACGGCTGAGATGTCTCATGTTTTGGCCCGAGCCGTCAAATCGCCGGGCTGTTCCCCTTCAGAGCAGGCAAATATGGAATTAGCGCGGCAGGCATGCGCTTGCCTGCGCACGCATGGGGGAAGTCGCGGAAGCCAAGGCGGAAAGGAGAGGGGACGGGCCCCGGTTTGCACGGCGGACCGGCTTCGCCACAAGGCTTTGAGGCGGGTCCTTTCGTCGTGGATTAGAAAAATCCATATTTTTCAGAGAGATGTCGATTTTCTGCAAAATTCTCGATGAAGGCTGTTGACTGCTCGGAGAAGCGAATCTATACATCCGCTCACTGACGAGGGCGGCGGCGCTGCTGGCGACGAAGTCCTTCGCTCTAGAGAAATCCTTGGAAATTGGCTGGATTGCTGATTTGTTACCTGGCTTACGGGTTGGGTTTAGGGATTTTTGACGGGTATTTGGTCCGTCTGTTTTTTGACAATTGAAGATAGAAGAAAGAGAAACGTGGGCGG
>JBKBON010000021.1:0-54685 GCA_046294755.1 Allorhizobium sp.
ACAACGATTCCATTCGATCAGCCTATTTCACGATCGAGGAATTGCGGGAAAGCGCAGCGTCGCTCGCGCTGAACGGCGCCGACGACCTTCCGGGCCTCATGGATTTTGATTTCTTCGCCCGTCACAGGGAGAACGAACGCGAGATCCTGCGTGTTTATCGCGCGACGGCGGCGGATGTCGAGGCGGGAGCGGCGATCACGCCGGCTGCCGAATGGCTGCTCGACAATCACTACGTCATCGAAGAAGCGATCCAGGAAGTCCGTCGTGACTTCCCGAAGAAGTTCTATCGCCAGCTGCCGACGATGAAGATCGGCCAATGCGAAATCCCCCGCACCATGGCGCTCGCCTGGCTCTATGTCGCCCATACCCATTCCACCGTCAGCCAGGAAAGCATGACGGCACTGGTCGAGGGATACCAGGAACATCAGACGCTGGAGATCGGTGAGCTCTGGGCGCTGCCGTCGATTGTCCGTTTTGTTCTGGTCGAAAATCTACGTCGTATTGCGACCCGTGTGGATCGCTCCCGCCGAATGCGCCGCCGCGCCAATGAGGTGGCCGACGAAATCGTTCGCCTCAATGATCCTGTTGCAGCTGCGACCTATCTGAGCCAGATCGAACAGCTCGCCGACGACAACACCTTCGCGACCCAGTTTCTCTACCGCCTGCGCAATGGCTCACAGAACACGACCTTCGCCGTTGAGTGGCTGGAAGGTCGCCTGAAGGCTGCTGGTCGGACCGCCGAAGAGGCGATGGATGCCGAGCACAATCGCCTGTCATCCGGCAATGTGACGATGGGCAATATCGTTCGCAGCCTGCGCGAGATCGACGACAAGGAATGGTCGGTTTGGGTCGAGGACGTCAGCCATGTCGACCGCGTTCTGGGACAGCATACCGACTATCGCCAGCTCGATTTCGGCTCGCGCAACACCTATCGCAATACAATCGAAAAACTGGCACGGCGTAGCGATCACGCGGAAATCGAGATCGCCCAAGCAGCCATCGACCTCGCCACTCAGGCGGCCGGTCCGGATGGGCAACTCGACGTGGGGAGCTATCTGGTCGGCAACCGTCGCCGAGAACTCGAAGAAGCCATAGGCTATAGCCAACCACTCTCGCGCATCGTCAGTGACTTTATCAAGCAGTTGAACTGGTATTCGATCGCCGTTCCGGTCATCACCTTGACGATCGCCGCGCTTGCCGTCATCGGCCATTTCCTCAATCAGACCGGTCTGCCCACGTCCCTCATCCTGATCCTGCTGATCATGGTGTCCCTTCCCGTTTCGGAAGGCGCGACAGGGCTTTTCAACACGCTCGTAACCTTCTTCGTCAAACCCTTCCGCCTGACCGGATATGAATTCAAGGAAGGCATTCCGGAAGACGCACGCACGCTCGTCGTCGTGCCTTGCATGCTCACCAAGCGCGACGACGTCGACGAACTCGTCCGTAATCTCGAAGTTCACTATCTGACAAACCCGCACGGCGAGATCTATTTTGCGCTGCTCAGCGACTGGAAAGATAGCCAAACCGAAGAATCGGCAGCAGACCTCGAAGTCCTGAACTATGCCAAGCGCGAAGTAGAGCAACTCAACAGCCGCTATGATTTCGGCGGCAAGACGCGTTTCTATCTCCTGCATCGCCGTCGCCTGTATAACGAGGCGGAAGGCTGCTGGATGGGCTGGGAGCGTAAGCGCGGCAAGCTGCATGAACTGAATCTGCTGCTGCGCGGCGATCGCGATACCTCCTATCTCCCCGGCGCCAACATGGCGCCGGAGAATGTACGGTACGTGATGACGCTCGACGCCGACACGCGCCTGATGCGCGACGCCGTCACCAAGCTCGTCGGCAAGATGCACCACCCCATCAACCGCCCCGTGCATGACGAGAAGACCGGTCGCGTGATCAGCGGTTACGGTGTGCTGCAGCCGCGCGTCACGCCGTCCCTCACGACTGGCAAGGATGCCTCGGTCTTCCAGCGCATCTTCTCGATGAACCGCGGTCTCGACCCTTACGTGTTCACCGTTTCCGACGTCTATCAGGACATCACCGGCGAAGGCACATTCACCGGCAAGGGCTTGTACGACATCGATGCCTTCGAGACCGCCATAAAGGGTCGCATTGACGAGAACAGCGTGCTCAGCCACGACCTGCTCGAAGGTTCCTTTGCAAGGTGTGCACTGGTAACCGATGTCGAACTGGTCGAAGACTTTCCGACCCGCTATGAGGTCGAGATCTCACGCCAGCATCGCTGGGCGCGCGGCGACTGGCAGCTCATTCCCTATATTGGGGACACCAGCCGCGGCATCACCAGCCTCGGCCGTTGGAAGATGGTCGACAACCTGCGTCGTTCCCTCACTCCAATCGCATGGTTCATGGCCTCGGTGCTCGGGTGGGCGACGATGGAACCGGTCGGAGCGACGATCTGGCAACTGCTGCTTATTTTCAGCCTCTTCGTTGCCCCGACCCTTTCGCTGATCTCCGGCATCATTCCACGCCAGACCGACATCGTGCCAGCCGCACATTTCCAGACGCTCTGGTCCGAGATCCGTTCGATCAACGCTCAGGTCGCGCTGCGCATCGTCTTCATTGCTGACAATGCCTGCATGATGGCCGACGCCATCGTCCGATCACTCTATCGCATGCTGGTGAGCCGTAAGCTTCTCCTCGAATGGCGTACCGCAGCGAGCGTGCAGTCCGCCGCTCAGGGAACGATCGCGTCCTACTATGGCAACATGCGCCACGCGCCGGTCCTTGCCATCCTGTCGGTGGGCGTTGCCGCCCTCCCGGGAGGTTACGGCTACCTGATCGGGCTCCCTTTTGCCTTCCTCTGGGTCCTGTCACCACTGCTCGCCTGGTATGTCAGTCAGTCGGCCGAAACCGAGGACAGCCTGGAAGTCCCACAGAACGTCTCGTATGAATTGCGCAAGATCGCCCGCCGTACCTGGCGCTATTACGAGACCTTCACCACGGCCGGCGACAACTACCTGCCACCGGACAACTTCCAGGAAACGCCCGAGCCGGTCATTGCCCACCGGACATCGCCGACCAATATCGGCGTCTACCTGCTCTCGGTCGTCTCCGCTCGCCATTTCGGCTGGATAAGCTTCGATCAAACCATCGAGCGCATGGAACAGACGATCTCCACAGTCGAGCGGATGGAGAAGTATCGCGGCCACCTCTACAACTGGTATTACACAGATACTCTTGCCACATTGGGCCCGAAATACATTTCCGCTGTCGACAGCGGCAACCTTGCCGGCCATTTGATCGCCATTTCCTCAGCCTGCCGTGAATGGGCGGAGGCTCCATCGGCACATCTCCAGGGCAACCTCGACGGGATCGGCGATGTCGGCGGCATCCTGTTGGAAATCCTCGAGCAGCTTCCGGACGACCGCAAGACGGTACGTCCGCTGCGGCGTCGTCTCGAGGAACGTATCATCGGCTTCAACACTGCGCTTGCCGCAGTCAAGCGCGAGCACGAATTTGCCTCGATCCGTATCATCAACCTCGCGGTCCTCGCCCGGGACGCTCAGAAGCTCGCGGCAAACCTGCACCATGAGATCCGCTCGGAGGCGAGTGCCGAAGTGGTTCGTTGGACGGAATCGCTTGTATCGGTTTGCGAGGCCCATATTTCTGATACCGCCTTCGACCTGTCGAATATTGAACCGCTGCGCCAACGCCTCAGCCAATTGTCCGAGCGCGCCCGCAACCTCGCCTTCTCGATGGACTTCACCTTCCTCTTCCGTCCGGAGCGCCGCCTGCTGTCGATCGGCTACCGCGTCGATGCCCGCGAACTGGATGAGGCCTGCTACGATCTGCTCGCTTCGGAATGCCGCCTGACCAGCCTGTTTGCGATCGCCAAGGGCGACCTCCCGACGGAACACTGGTACCGCCTCGGTCGCCAGGTCGTCCCTATCGGTGCGCGGGCCGCCCTGATCTCCTGGTCGGGTTCGATGTTCGAATATCTGATGCCGCCGCTCGTCATGCAGGAGCGTCAGGGCGGCATACTGAACCAGACCAACAATCTCATCGTCATCGAGCAGATGAACCACGGGCGCCGCCTCAACATTCCCTGGGGCATTTCGGAAGCGGCCTTCAACGCCCGCGACCACGAAATGAACTACCAGTACACCAACTTCGGTGTGCCGACGCTTGGCCTGAAGCGCGGTCTCGGCCAGAACGCCGTCGTTGCGCCCTATGCCTCGATTCTCGCCAGTCAGTATTATCCGGAAGCAGCACTTGAGAACCTCAAGCGCCTGCGCAAGCTGGGTGCCCTGGGCGCCTACGGCTTCCACGACGCCGTGGACTTCACGCCGACCCGCCTGCCCGACGGCAAAAAGTGTGCGGTTGTCTACAACTACTACGCTCACCACCATGGCATGTCGATCGCGGCGATCGCCAACGTCGCCTTCAACGGTCGCCTGCGCGCGCTCTTCCACGCCGATCCGGTGATCGAAGCCGCCGAACTCCTGCTGCAGGAAAAGACCCCGCGCGAAATCCCGGTAATGAGCGCCAAATACGAACCGCAGACACCCGGCAAGGGCCAGGCCGATCTTCTGCGCGCGGAAATCAGGACCATCGAAGATCCGGCCACCAAGGACCGCGAAGTCGTCTTCCTGTCGAACGGCCATTACTCGGCCATGCTGACCGCAACCGGCTCGGGCTTCTCGCGCTGGAACGGCCAGTCGGTCACCCGCTGGAAACCGGACACCACGGAAGACCGGTGGGGCACCTTCCTCTTTCTGCGCGACACGGCCACCAATGAATGGTGGTCGGCCACGGCCACACCGCGCCGGGCAGTTGACGAAAAGACCAAGGTCATTTTCGGCGACGACAAGGCGGAATTCTTCAAGACGGTCGGCGACATCTCCACATCGGTCGAATGCATCGTTGGAACCGAACACGATGCAGAAGGCCGCAGGCTGACCATCCTCAATACAGGCACGGAAGACCGCTACATTGAGGTGACCTCCTATACAGAGCCGGTGCTGGCTTATGAGGACAGCGACAACGCGCATCCGCTCTTTTCACGCATGTTCATCAAGACGGAATTCGGACGCCGTCGCGACGTCATTCGCGCCGAACGCAACAAGCGCAGCCCCTCGGATCCAGACATGTGTGTCGCCCACCTCGTGGTCGACAGCGCAGGTCAGGGCCGCCCGACGGAGTTCGAAACCGATCGTCGCAAGTTCCTCGGCCGCGGGCGTAGTCTCGGTGAGGCTGCGGCCTTCGATCCAGGTGCAAACCTGTCCGGAACGGAAGGCTTCACGCTCGATCCGATCCTCAGCCTGCGCCGTGTCGTGCGTGTGCCCGCCGGCAAGAAGGTACAGGTCATCTTCTGGACAATGGCCGCGCCCAACCGCGAGGAGATCGACAAGGCAATCGAGCGCTATCGCCACCCCGATTCCTTCAGCCACGAACTGATTCATGCCTGGACCCGCGCGCAGGTCGAGCTTCGCCACATCGGCATCACCTCGCAGCAAGCCGCAGCCTTCCAGCACCTCGGCCGCTATCTCGTCTATCCGGACAATCACCTGCGCGCCGACCCCGAAACGGTGCGCAAGGGGCTGAAGTCGCAATCCGCTCTCTGGCCCATGGCCATTTCCGGCGACTTCCCGATTTTTGCGCTCCGCATCAACGACGACATGGATATGGACATAGCGCATGAAGCCATGAGTGCGCTGGAATATCTCCGCCGCCGCGGCGTCGTGGCCGATCTCGCAATCATCAACGAACGCGCGACATCCTATGCCCAGGACATGCAGCATGCGCTCGACCAGATGGCTGACAACCTCCGCCATCGTCTGCCGGGCAATCGCCAGCATGTGTTTACCGTGCGCGACGATCTCCAGGATGAGGGAGCAACACTTGCCGTACTCGCAGCGGCACGTGTTGTCCTGCATACCCGCAATGGCAAGATCGTTGATCAGGTCAATCGTGCGGTCTCGCTTTTTGCCACCCCACGCACCATTGACGGCGAGGCCGACTGGGCAGGCCTGCCGCCCGCCCTTCCGGCGCCGGCCAAGCCAGGACAGCCAATTGATGGTGCGGATCTCGACTTCTGGAACGGCTTTGGCGGCTTCTCGAAGGATGGGATGGAATATGTGGTCCGGCTGGACGGTACGACATCGACACCGCAGCCTTGGATCAACGTGATTGCCAACGAAAACTTCGGCTTTCACGTCTCCGCAGAGGGCGCTGGCTTCACCTGGAGCCAGAATTCGCGTGACTACCAGATCACGCCCTGGACCAACGACCCGGTCATCAACCGCCCTGGCGAGGCCTTTTATGTGACGGATCTGGCAACTGGCCAAGCCTATGCGACAGTGCCCACCCTGAACTTGGACCCGACTTCCACCTTCGAGACCCGTCACGGCCTTGGCTATACGGCCTTCACGAGCCGCCATGGTGATCTGGAAATTGAGCTAACCCAGACGATTGACCGCAATCGTCCGGTCAAGCTCACGAAGATCCGGCTGAAGAACGTCAGTGGCGACGCTCGGCGGTTCCGAATCTATGGCTATGCGGAATGGGTGCTCGGCAACAACCCGGCTCGTACCGCACCCTTCATCCTCTCGAGCTTCGATGAAGAAACGGGCGTACTTCTCGCCTCCAACCCCTATGAGATCAACTATCCCGGCCGCTTCGCCTTCCTGGCTGGTCCCGAACAACCGGACGGCTACACCACCAGTCGCCGCGAATTCATTGGCCGAAATGGCTCGATCAAACTGCCCCAGGCCGTGGCGCGTGCGTCAGCCCTGAGCGGCTCGATCGAGAGCGAAAGCGATCCCTGTGCGGCAATCGCCTTCGACATTGAGCTTGCACCGGGTCAAAGCCGCGACATGACTTTCCTGCTGGGTGAGACAGATACGGCCGAAGCGGCCGTGGATCTGGTCAAGTCGGTCCGCGCGATCGGTTTCGAAACAACTCTTAAGGCAAGCCGTGACTTCTGGACCGGTTTCACCGGCAAGCTTTCGGTGGAGACGGGCGAGAAGACTTTCGACAACCTCGTCAATCACTGGCTGCCTTACCAGGCACTGGCCTGCCGCATCTTTGCGCGTGCCGGCTTCTACCAGGCAAGCGGTGCCTATGGTTTCCGCGACCAGCTACAGGATACGCTGGCCTTCCTGACTGTTGAGCCGCAACTGGCTCGTCGTCAGATCCTGACGGCAGCCGCTCGCCAGTTCGTCGAAGGCGACGTCCAGCACTGGTGGTTGCCACAGACAGGCGCCGGCGTGCGCACCATGATCTCGGATGACATCGTCTGGCTCGCCCATGCGATTGACCAGTATATCTCGGCGACGGGTGACGACGCGATCCTGAGCGAACAGGTTCCGTTCCTTGGAGGGGCGCAACTGCAGCACGGACAACACGACAGTTTCTTCCTGCCCGGCACGGCAGCAGAGACGGCCGACCTCTACGAGCATGCCGCACGCGCGCTCGACCTCGCCATCGACAGGACGGGTGCACACGGCCTGCCACTGATCCTCGGCGGTGACTGGAACGACGGCATGAACCGCGTCGGTATCGAAGGCCGCGGTGAAAGCGTCTGGCTCGGCTGGCTGCTCGCAGCCACCCTTGAGCGCTTCAAGGCGCATGCCGAGAAGCGCGGTGACCGTGACCGCAGCAGCCGCTGGAGCGACCATGTCGCAAAGCTGAAGACGGCTCTGGAGACGGCAGGCTGGGACGGCGACCACTATCGTCGCGGCTTTTTCGACGACGGTTCAGCGCTGGGATCAAACGAGTCCCTGCAATGCCAGATCGACTCGATCGCCCAGTCCTGGAGCGTGCTCTCCGGCGTCGGAGATCCGGCACACATAGAGAAGGCGCTGGAGTCGGCTGTCTCAAGACTGGTGGACACGGAGACGGGCATCGTCCGTCTCTTCACCCCGCCCTTCGAGAAAGCTGAAGTCGATCCGGGCTATATCGGCGCCTATCCGCCGGGCGTACGCGAAAATGGCGGACAATATACCCATGCCGCGATTTGGCTCGGTCTGGCGCTGCTTAAGGCAGGTCGCCTCGCGGACGCCTGGCGCGTCTTCGAACTGCTGAACCCCATCCACCATGCCCGCACCGCCGAAGAAGCGGAACGTTACCGCGTCGAGCCCTATGTGGTGGCGGCCGACATCTATGGCGGCGACGGTTATGCGGGGCGTGGAGGCTGGACCTGGTACACCGGCTCTGCCGGCTGGCTCTATCGCTTCGCGGTGGAAGGCTTCCTCGGCATTCGCCGCAAGGGCAGCAACATCGTCGTCAGCCCGGCCCTGCCGGAGCACTGGCAGGGCTACAAGGCAAAGGTCGAGATCGATGGACGCAAGGTCGACGTCGCTGTTACGCGCACAGCTGCAGGCTATGACGTAATGCTCGACGGCCAGCCTCAGGAGATCAACCTTCAGCTGCCCGAGCCTCCTGCTCCCCCGCCGGCCAAGAAGCCGGCGCGGAAGCCGAGGGTCAAGGCCGCCGAATAGGCGCAACGAAAAGGGCCCCGCCAGCAATGGCGGGGCCCTTTCTGTTTCGGGATTTGGCCTTGTGTCAGGCCGAGTAGACGATCAGCAGATCCTTGGCGTCGATCTGGTCACCCACGCGAACCAGGACCTCGGCGATCGTCCCGTCGCGGTCCGCATGCAGCGCTGTTTCCATCTTCATCGCCTCAATCGAGAGCAGCACGTCGCCGGCCTTGACCGTCTGGCCGGCGGAGACGGCAACCTGCGAAACGACGCCCGGCATCGGCGCGCCAAGCTGTGCGGCATTGCCGGTTTCGGCCTTGCGCCGAACAGCGCTGCCCGAGGCACCATGGGCCCGATCCGGCACCTTGATGCGGCGCGGCTGACCGTTCAACTCGAAGAACACGGTGACCATGCCCTTGTCGTCGGTATGGCCCAGTGCCTGATTGACGATAACAAGCGTCTTGCCCTTCTCCAGATCGAGGAACAGCTCCTCGCCAGCCGGCAGACCGTAGAAATACTGCGGCGTCGGAATGACCGAGACCGGGCCATAGGTATCGGCGGCCAGCGCGTAGTCAGTAAAGACCTTCGGATACATCAGATAGGACGCGAATTCGAAATCCGTGACCTCGCGACCCAGCTTCTCCTCGATCACCTTGCGCTCGGCATCCAGATCGGTCGGCGGCAGCAGCGAACCAGGCACTGCGGTATAAGGCTGATCGCCCTTCAGCACCTTCTTCTGTAGCGCTTCCGGCCAACCGCCCGGAGGCTGACCGAGATCACCCTTCAGCATCGAGACGACGGAATCCGGGAAGGCGATGTCCTTGGCCGGATTTTCGACGTCTGCCACGGAGAGATCCTGGCTCACCATCATTAGCGCCATGTCACCGACGACCTTCGACGACGGGGTCACCTTGACGATGTCGCCGAACATCTGGTTGGCATCGGCATAGGCCTGCGCCACTTCGTGCCAGCGGGTCTCAAGGCCCAGGGAACGGGCCTGTTCCTTGAGGTTGGTAAACTGCCCGCCCGGCATTTCGTGCAGATAGACCTCCGAGGCCGGCCCCTTGAGGTCGCTTTCGAAGGCCGCATACTGATTGCGCACGGCCTCCCAATAGAAGGAGATGCGACGGATCCAGTGCGGGTCGAGACCCGGGTCACGCTCCGAGCCACGCAGGGCCTCGACGATCGAGCCAAGGCAGGGTTGGGACGTATTGCCCGAGAAGGCATCCATCGCCGCATCCACGGCATCGACACCGGCTTCGACAGCCGCGAGCACCGTCGCAGCCGCAATGCCGGACGTATCATGCGTGTGGAAGTGGATCGGCAGGCTCGTCGCCTCGCGAAGCGCCTTGAACAGCACCCTGGCAGCCACCGGCTTCAGCAGACCCGCCATGTCCTTGACCGCAATGATATGCGCCCCGGACTTTTCCAGTTCGGCGGCAAGCGCGGTGTAGTACTTCAGGTCGTATTTGGGACGCGCCGAATTGAGCAGGTCGCCCGTGTAGCAGATGACAGCCTCGCAGAGCTTGTTCTCCTCGATGACGGCATCCATCGACACGCGCATGTTGTCGACCCAGTTCAGGCAGTCGAAGACGCGGAACAGGTCGATCCCGCCCTTGGCCGCCTGGCGGACGAAATACTTCACGACGTTATCGGGATAGTTCTTGTAGCCGACCCCATTGGCGCCCCGCAGCAGCATCTGCAGGAGCAGGTTCGGCGCACCTTCGCGGACCAGAGCCAGACGCTCCCACGGATCTTCCGTCAGGAAGCGCATGGAAACGTCGAAGGTGGCACCACCCCAGCACTCGAGCGAGAACAGGTTCGGCAGCGCGCGCGCATAAGTGTCAGCGATCCTGGCGATATCATGCGTGCGCACACGCGTGGCCAGCAGCGACTGGTGGCCGTCACGCATCGTCGTATCGGTCATCAGGATGCGCTTTTCATTGCGCATCCAGTCGCCGAATTTCTTCGGGCCGAGCTCGTCGAGCAGCTGCTTGGTACCCGACTTGATATCGGCATCGATGAAGGGAACGACCGGCTCTGCGGCATCCGCCGGCGGCTTCGGGCGGCCCTTCACTTCCGGATGCCCGTTGACGGTCACATCGGCGAGATAGGTCAGGAGTTTGGTCGCACGGTCCTGGCGCTTTACCTGCTGGAAGAGCTCCGGCGTCGTGTCGATGAAGCGGGTCGTGTAGGAATTGTCGCGGAAGCTCGGATGACCGATAATCGCTTCGAGGAAGGTGAGGTTCGTCGCCACGCCGCGGATACGGAATTCGCGCAGCGCGCGGTCCATGCGGCTGATCGCTTCCTGCGGGGTGCTGCCGGATGCCGTGACCTTGACCAGCAGCGGGTCATAGTAACGGGTGATGATCGCACCCGAATAGGCAGTACCGCCGTCGAGGCGGATGCCGAAGCCAGCTGCCGAACGATAGGCAGTGATGCGGCCGTAATCCGGAATGAAGTTCTGCTCCGGATCTTCCGTGGTGATGCGGCACTGCAGGGCGTGACCGTTGAGGCGGATATCCGCCTGCTTCGGGACACCCGACTCCGGCGTACCGATGGCGTGGCCGTCGAGGATGTGGATCTGCGCCTTGACGATATCGATGCCGGTGACGACTTCCGTGACCGTGTGCTCGACCTGGATGCGCGGGTTGACCTCGATGAAGTAGAATCTGCCGGTATCGGCATCCATCAGATACTCGACCGTACCGGCGCCGATATAGTTGGTCGCCTTGGCGATCTTCAGCGAGTAATCGGCGAGTTCCTGCCGCTGCGCTTCATTGAGATACGGCGCCGGTGCGCGCTCGACGACCTTCTGGTTACGGCGCTGGATCGAGCAGTCACGCTCGAAGAGATGCACGACATTGCCATGCGTGTCGCCGAGGATCTGGCTCTCCACGTGGCGCGCGCGCTCGACGAGCTTTTCAAGATAGACCTCGTCCTTGCCGAAAGCAGCCTTTGCCTCGCGCTTGGCTTCGGTCACTTCGCGGATCAGATCCTTCGGATCGCGGATCGCGCGCATGCCGCGACCACCGCCGCCCCAGGAAGCCTTGAGCATGACAGGGTACCCGATTTCGGCAGCCAAGCGATGAATTTCCGCTTCGTCATCCGGCAGCGGATCGGTCGCCGGCACGACCGGCACGCCGACGCTGATGGCAAGGTTGCGGGCGGCGACCTTGTTTCCGAGCTGCCGCATCGTGTCGCTCTTCGGACCGATGAAGATCAGACCTGCATCGTTGCAGGCGTCCACGAATTCAGGACTTTCCGACAGAAGACCATAGCCCGGATGAATGGCATCCGCGCCGGAAAGCTTGGCGACGCGGATAATCTCATCGATCGACAGGTAGCTCTCGATCGGCCCCAGATCCCTTGTCAGGTGCGGACCACGACCAACCTGGTAACTTTCGTCCGCTTTGAAGCGGTGCAGCGCGAGCTTGTCCTCTTCGGCCCAGATGGCGACCGTTTTCAGACCGAGTTCGTTGGCGGCGCGAAAGACGCGGATCGCGATTTCCGAACGGTTGGCGACAAGGATCTTGGATATTGGCAATTCGATCTCCCCAAAACGATATGCCAGGGCATTGTGCACCTGCGAAGAAAAGTCATAGCGTGTTGTTTTAGGAAGTTCAATTTGCCTTGGCGAGCATTGAGAAGATTCAATCTTCCCTCAAGTCACCAGGCCGAGGCGGAAAGACAGCGCCACCACGTGCTGCCTGTTTTTCGCATTTAGTTTGTCCTGAATACCATTCATGTACCAGTCGACCGTATGGTTGGATATTTTCAGGATCCTGCTGATCTCGTTGGAGGTCAGACCATCTGCCAGATAATTCAGCACTTCCATCTCGCGCCGTGTCATGCGCGTGTCGATGGGCTTTGCGGTCTCCATCCCGCCAAACTTGAACTCCAGAAGCCGCCAGTATGCTTTCTTCGCCACCGCATCGAACAAGGTAATTTCAGCAGGAGACAGGTCAATGGGGCGGCCACCGACAGTCATGTTGCCGAGCAGGCCGGTTCGGCCGTGAACGGGAAAGATGTAACCATCCTGGAGACCGAAGCGCATGCTGTCGGCCAACATGCGCTCCATCCGCTTGCGGTGCGGATCAGCCCGAAAGGCATGGAGTGCGTCGCGCCAGCGGAATCCGGCCTGCGCCTGTCCCAGATAGCGAATTGTCGGATCGATCAGGACATATTTCTTGGCGATATAGAGCTGCGGCCAGCCCTCGGGCCATTCTCCCGCCAGCACGAGATTCATCGGATTCTCGTCCGGCTTCGGCTGTCGGACCACGCCATAATATTGGAAGCCATAGCCGCGGACCAGTTTTTCCAGTTCGGAGATGACTTCGGCCTCCGATCGGAACTCGTCAACGACCACCAGAAAATGCAATAATTGGTTGATATTCACAAATTCTCTCCGCAATGGGCAGCTGAAATACCATTAAAAAGCCACGAGCAGCGTTTCTTTGATCCGCTCGACGCAATTTGAACTTTTAGCGCCAATTGACGTCTTTGGAAACCTGGAGCGACAGATCAACAGCGCGCTATGGAAACCGAAGCAAACGCATATGTTGTTGGATCTTGCGGAGGGCTGCATCTGCCATTAGGCATCCTAGCGGGCTGGCGCAGGATGCGAGCCGAACAATGTGCAAGCCACGACCCTAGCGAAGGTGAAACCAGTTGTCCCTGCTACAAGTATATTTCAAAGCCCTGAAATACCTTGCAAGCTATAAGTTGCGGGTCTCCCTCGTCGTCGCTGCCAATATTGTCCTCGCGGTCATCACAATCCTGGAGCCGATCCTCTTCGGACGGATTGTTGATGCCATCTCCGAAAGACGCGATGCGACGGGCATCCTGATCGCCTGGGGCTGCTTCGGCGTTTTCAACACTGTCGCCTACGTGCTGGTTGCCCGCCAGGCGGACCGTCTGGCCCATGGCCGCCGGGCCGACCTCCTGACGGAATCTTTCGGCAAGATCATCTCCATGCCGCTTAGCTGGCACCACCAGCGAGGCACGTCGAACGCGCTCCATACACTGCTGCGCGCAGGCGAGACTCTTTTCGGCCTTTGGCTGGAATTCATGCGAACCCATCTGGCAACAGCTGTTGCCCTGACGCTGTTGCTGCCAACGGCCTTCTCGATGGACGTGCGTCTGACCTCGGTTCTCGTTGTGCTGGCCATTCTCTATGTCATCATCGGACGGACGGTGATGATAAAGACCAAGGAAGGCCAGGCTTCGGTCGAGGGGCATTATCACACGGTCTTTTCCCATGTGAGCGATTCAATCAGCAACGTCTCGGTCCTGCACAGCTACAACCGCATCGAGCTCGAAACCCGCGCTCTGAAGGAATACACGACCAAACTGCTCTCGGCGCAGTATCCGGTGCTGGACTGGTGGGCACTGGCGGGCGCCCTGAACCGCATTGCCTCGACGCTGTCGATGCTTGTGATCCTCGTGATTGGCACCCTGCTTGTGCAGCGCGGCGAGCTGAAGGTCGGAGACATTATTGCCTTTACCGGCTTTGCCGGGCTGCTGATTGCCCGCCTCGACCAGATGATCACCTTCGTCAACCAGATATTCGAGGCGCGCTCGAAGCTTGAGGACTTCTACAAGCTGGAAGACGCCGTCCAGGAGCGGGAAGAGCGTGCAGGCGCCGCCGATCTGAAGCCGGTCAAGGGTGACGTCGAATTCCGCGACGTCTGCTTCGACTTTGCCTCGACGACCCAGGGCGTGCGCGATGTCTCCTTCCACGTTCGTGCCGGGCAAACCGTGGCAATCGTCGGCCCGACCGGTGCAGGCAAGACCACCCTCATCAATCTCCTGCAGCGCGTTTACGACCCGCAATCAGGCCAGATCCTGATTGACGGTCAGGACATTGCAAAGGTGACCCGCAAATCGCTGCGCCACGCGATTGCGACCGTCTTCCAGGATGCAGGTCTCCTGAACCGATCGATCAAGGAAAACATCCGCCTCGGCCGCGAGGACGCAACCGAAGAGGAGATCATCCAGGCGGCTGAAGCTGCGGCGGCAACCGACTTCATCGAAAGCCGCATGATCGGCTACGACACCCATGTCGGCGAACGCGGCAACCGCCTTTCGGGCGGAGAGCGGCAACGTATCGCGATTGCCCGTGCAATCCTGAAGAATGCCCCGATCCTCGTCCTTGACGAGGCGACCAGCGCGCTCGACGTGGAGACCGAAGCCCGGGTGAAGCAGGCGATCGACCGACTGCGGAAGAACCGCACGACCTTCATCATTGCCCACCGTCTCTCGACCATTCGCGAAGCCGATCTCGTCGTCTTCCTCGATCATGGCCGGATCATCGAGAAGGGCAATTACGACGAGCTCAGCGCGCTCGGCGGGCGCTTCAGCTCGCTGCTGCGCACCAGTGGTCTGTTGAAGGAAGAGCCGAGTCCGGCGATCTGACTTCAGCAGGAGCGCTCAGAGCGTATCCAGCGTCTCCAACACCTGGGTCGCATGCTTGCGGATGGCATCCTGCTTGAAGGGATCCATCCGGCGCCAGGTCGCATACATGTTCGAAAGGCGTGGATTCCGCGCCAGCTTCTCCGTGTTGCGATCGAGAAAATCCCAATAGAGCGCGTTGAACGGACAGGCCTTTGGCCCGGTCGTGAGCTTGGGATCATAGCGACAGCCGCCGCAGAAATTGCTCATCCGGTCGATGTATTTTCCGCTCGCGGCATAGGGCTTGCTCGCCATGATGCCACCGTCGCCATAAAGCGCCATGCCGAGCGTGTTCGGCAGTTCCACCCATTCATAGGCGTCGGAATAAACGGCCAGATACCACTCACAAACCTCGGCCGGATCGATCCCGGCCAGCATGGCGAAATTGCCCGTCACCATCAGCCGCTGGATATGGTGCGAATAGGCATGCTCGATCGTGTCACTGATGGCGCCCTTCATGCAGACCATGTCTGTCTTCGCCGTCCAGTACATCTGCGGCAGCGGGCGCGCAGCCGAAAGATGATTGCGTTGCGCATAATCAGGCATCTCGGTCCAGTAGATGCCGCGCACATATTCGCGCCAACCGAGGATCTGGCGGATGAAACCTTCGACCGCATTAAGCGGCGCGAGCCCCTCGAACCATGCGGCTTCCGCGCGACGGATGACGTCGATCGGCAAAAGCAACCCGGCATTCACGTATGAGGAGATCAGCGAGTGATAGAGATACGGCTCCCCCTTCACCATCGCGTCCTGGTAGTCGCCGAAATTGGGCAGGATCTCATCGATAAACTGCTGCAGCTCCATCTCCGCCTGTTCTGCGGTCACGGCGAAGTGGAAGCTGTCGAGTGAGCCCATATTGTCGGCGAAGCGTTCCTCGACGAGAGCCAGCACGGATTTCGTGATCGCATCCTTCGCATGACTTATCCGCTTCGGCCCTCTGAGCCACTCGGCAGGTGGCTTGCGGTTCTCGGCGTCGAAATTCCACTTAGCCCCGACAGGCTCCTCACCCTCGAGCAGAACCCGATGCCGTCTGCGCATGTCGCGGTAGAAATACTCCATCCGCAACTGCTTGCGGCCTTTGCGCCATTCCCGAAACTCCTCGATCGAACAGAAAAACCGATCATCTTCGCGGATTTCGACGGGCACACCGAGATGGTTCTCCCACCCCCGCATCTCCTCCGCCAGACGCCATTCACCGCATTCGGTAGCGACAACGGCGGAGGCTCCGCTCTCGGCAATCGCACGGGCAAGTTCGCCTTTCAGACTCTGGATGTTTTCAGGATCGTCCAGGGTGACATAACGGACGGTAAGCCCCTTCTCCCGCAACTCTTCGGCAAAGTGCCGCATGGCGGAAAACAGAAAGGCGATCTTCTTCTTGTGGTGCTTCACATAGGTCGCTTCGCTCATGACTTCCGCCATCAGCACGAGCGAGTCCTGCGGATCGGCGTCGGCTAGTGCAGACAGTGAGTGGCTGAGCTGATCGCCGAGAACGAGATGGATGCGCTTCACCATTCGATTGGCTGGCCGTCATAGGCGAAGAAACCACCGGTCAGCGCCGGCTCCAGACGGTCCAGCACCGAGAGCATCATGGCAACGCTTTCCGCCGGCTGGATCCGGTCATGCCCTTTGGAAAATCCACCTGAAAAACCGGTGTCGACGGTACCAGGATGCATCGCGACAACCACGCTTTTTGGCCGGAGGCGAGCGATCTCGATCGCCGACGTCCGGGTGATCTGGTTGAGCGCTGCCTTGGCGGAGCGATAGGAAATCCAGCCACCAAGCTTGTTGTCACCGATCGAACCGACGCGTGCCGAGAGCGTCGCAAACACGCTCTTGCCTTCGTTGGAGAGAAGCGGTGCAAAGTGCTTTAGCGCCAGAGCCGGACCGATGGCGTTCAACGTAAACTGCGCCGCCATCACGTCGCCCTGGATCGCCTTGATCGTCTTTTCCGGGCCATTGCCGTCGATGACGAGTGCGCCGGTGGCGCAAAGAATGAGATCGAATTTCAGCCCCGCATCGGACAGCCGTGCGGCCGCAGAACCGACAGCGGCATCATCCGTGATGTCGAACCCGTCACGGCTTCGCGACAACTCCGTCACGCTGCCGCAGGCAGGATCAGCCTTGATCGCTGCGGCAAAGGCACCTCCGATACCTCCGCTGGCTCCCAGCACGAGGGCACGGTAGCCAGGGTTGAGGGACGTCATTCCGGAAAAGTCGGACATCTGAAACTCCTGCAGGTCTGTGTCATCCAATACGGCGGACAGCAAGACCGGATCAGGCGCAGATTGTCTCAGAGGCGCTCGACGGCTCCGTCGAAGGCCGGCATCGCACCGGCGTCGATCTCCATCAGCCGGCAGACGAGACCGGCGATTTCTGTCTGGCTAAGAGACTGATCCCGCTCCAGCCGGAAGCCGATCGTGTAGAACGGCACCTCGGTCTCCTGAGGCGCCGGTCCGGCATGATTGCCGTCATCCCCCATGCCATGATCCGCCGTGACGATGACGGTGTACCCGGCCTCGATCCAGCCCGGCACGTGGCGGGCGAGCAGATCTCCCTGTATCCGGGCCGCGTTGCGATAACCGACACTATCGCCCCCATGCTTATGGCCTGCATCATCGACATTCATCGGATGCAGCAGGAGAAAATCTGGTGCCTTGCAGCGGATAATCCATTCGGCATCGGCAAACAGATGGCTGTCGGGATAGGCATCGTCCCAATAGAAGACGCCATGGGTGATGTCGCCGGCTCCATCGACGAGAATGCGGTCGCGATAACGATCGAACGGGCAAGACACATAAAGCTCGGAAACCCAGTGATAGGCAGCCGCAGCCGTTACCCCGCTCTGAGCCCTGACCCGCGCAAAGAGATTGTCGCCCATCGAACGCCGCACCACGCCATTGCTGACCACGCCGTGGTCCACGGGTTTTCGCCCGGTTAACAAGGTTTCATAGAGCGGCCGTGACATCGCCGGTAGCTCACAGGTGAGCTTGCGCACATCGGCGCGACCTGCCGCAACGAGGCCTTCCATATAGCCGAGACAGGAGCGGGCCACGTCGTAACGCAGCCCGTCGAGAACGATCAGGATTACTTTGTTCATGGCGCGCAACTTGCCACGCCGCGCGCCAAAGGCAAGGCCGGATCAGATGATCGGCTTACCACCGGTGACGGCGATGGTGGCACCGGACACGTAGCTGGAGAGCGGATCGGCCAGCATCACATAGGCCGTCTGGAGTTCCGCAGGCTGACCCGGACGTCCCATGGGCACCTGCTTGCCGAAGTTCTTGACCGACTCTTCTGGCATGGTCGACGGAATGAGCGGCGTCCAGATCGGGCCAGGTGCCACGGCATTGGCCCGGATCTTCTTCTCGGCCAGCATCTGTGCGAGACCCGCCGTGAAGTTCTGGATAGCGCCCTTGGTGGTCGCATAGGCGAGCAGAGAGGGGTTGGGACTGTCCGAATTGATCGAGGCCGTGTTGATGATCGAACCGCCATTCTTCATATGCGGAACGGCTGCCTTGGTCAGATAGAACATGGCGTGGATGTTGACGCGGAAGGTGAGTTCCCACTCTTCATCCGGGATTTCGGTGATGTCTTCGAACGATGCCTGATGCGCAGCATTATTGACGAGGATATCGACGCCGCCGAGTTCGCGCACCGCCGTGTCGACGATCTCCCGGCAATGATCAGCATTCTGTATATCGCCCCGAACGAGCACCGCCTTGCGCCCAGCCTTTTCAATCCAGTTAGCGGTTTCCTTGGCGTCCTCGTCTTCCTCGATATAGGAGATGAGTACGTCGGCGCCTTCGCGGGCATAGGCAATCGCCACCGCTCGGCCAATGCCGCTGTCGCCGCCGGTAATGATCGCCTTCAGCCCCTCGAGCTTGCCGGAGCCCTTGTAGCTTTCTTCGCCGTGATCAGGCCGCGGGTTCATGTCGGAGGTGCGGCCCGGCATCGGGACCTTTTTCTGCGAAAATGGCGGTGTTGGATAATCGGCCATGGGTCATCTCCTCGTTGCTGATGTCGAGGGTCAAACCGGTGAGCCATGGATGAGTTCCGAATAGATCCGGCCGGAACGGAAAGGGCCGGCATGACGCCGGCCCCGAGTGAACTTCTAATCTCAGGCCCGCCAGGCGGCCACCGCCTGCGGTTTCAGCACGCGCTCGCCAAGTACCGCCTCGGCACCTTCTGGAAGCACCCAGTCGTCAGTTCCATAGTTGAAAGCAAAGACCAGATCACCACGGCGACGGATACGGATGAAGTCGGGCACCCGGAGCGTCACAACACCGGCCTTCTTGGTGGCCAGTTCCAGAACCTCTGCCAGCAGTCCGGCATCGGCCCAGCAGGCGAGATAGAGCACATTTCCCTTCTCCGTCAGTGCCGGATCGCCATTGTCGAAGGTGGCGAGCACCGACGCCGACGTCTCAACATATTCCCGCCAGCGAATCGCATGGCCCGAAACTGCACCGGAAACACCATCCGAAAGCCCCGGACGCAGGGAGGAGACCTGAATGACGCGATTGCCCGTCAGGCTACCGAGCGGACCCGGCGGCAGGTTTTCCGGAATGCGGAAATTGCGGTCTCGCGAACCCGTGCGCGCACCGATCACGACGACACCCTTGGCTTTTTCGAGCTCGGCCCGCGCTGCTTCGGTCACCTCCGTCATGCAGGGCACGACAACGAGCGGATAACCCTCAAGCGACGCGCCCGGACGGATGAAATCCACATTGAGGCCGAGATGGCGCAGCGCTTCGTACCAGCGGAAGCAGAGTTCCTCGTAGCGGAAGTCCTTGCCCTGCGGCTGGATCATCGTCGACCAGTAGCTCTGATAGTCGAAGACAAGCGCCACGGGTGCCTGGCTCGTTTCGGGAAGCGCGCCGAGTGCTGCAAGCTCCTCCGAAACCTGCATGGCCTCGCGGCCGCCCGGCGACCATTCATCGAGACCGGGCAGGTTGAGGCCCGCATGCATCTGCTCCTGCGCAAACGGCGCCTGACGCCAGCGAAAGTAACTCACGACATCAGCGCCATGCGCGAGCGCCTCCCAGGTCCACAGACGCACCATGCCGGGCTTCGGCACGGGGTTCCACGGCGCCCAGTTCACCGGACCCGGCTGCTGCTCCATCACCCAGAAGCGACCCTTGCCGACGGCGCGGTAGAGATCGTGGTGATAGGGCGCGATATCGGGATGCGAGGTCTCGGCCCAGCGGTTGCGCTCTTCCTCAGTAAAGGGAAACTTCTCGACGAAGCCGATCGGATAGCTGTCCCAGGAGGCGAGATCGAGATTGTCGCCGACCTTGAAGTGGTCGAAATCGGAAACGAAACCCATGAAGTTATGGGTGATCCAGCGACCAGGCGAATGCTTGCGGATGATCTCGCACTGCATCTTGTCATAGGCCGCGACCTGGTCCGAATGGAAACGCCAGAAGTCGAGACGCGTCGCCGGGTTCGGCTCGGTCACTGTGAGGTTCGGCAAGGCGACGTCGTCGAAGCTTGTGACCTCCATAGACCAGAAGACCGAACCCCAGGCTTCGTTCAGCTGGTCGGTGGACTGGTAGCGCAGGCGAAGCCAGCGCTTGAAGCTCTTCAGATCCTCAGGTCCCCAGGAGAGCGTCGTATCATGACAGCCATATTCATTGTCTGTCTGCCAGCCGACGATGCCCGGGTGTTCGCCATAGCGCTCGGCGACGATCTCAACGATGCGGGCGCTCTCCTTCCACCAGGTTTCCGATGAAAAGGTATAGTGACGACGCGAACCGAAGCCGCGCGGGCGGCCCTGTTCGTCATAGGGAATGATGTCGGGGCACTCGTCCACCAGCCACTTGGGCGGGGTCGCGGTCGGCGTGCCGAGCACGACCTTCAGGCCCGCATCATGCAATGTGTCAACCGCCAGATCGAGCCATTCGAAGGTGAAATTGCCGCGCGAGGGTTCCAGACGAGACCAGGCGAACTCACCGATACGCACGAAGGAAATGCCGAGTTCGCGCATCCGGCGCGCGTCGGTTCGCCACCGGTTTTCATCCCAGTGTTCCGGATAGTAGCAGACGCCCAGCATTATCGTGTCAGATCCCCATTGATGACGGCCTTGCCGTCCTTGTCGAACAGATGGCAGGCCTTGGCATTGATGCCAAGGCGCAGCATCTGGCCGGGTTTCTCGCTCGCTAGACCGTCGGCCTTCACAGCAAGCTCAGAACCGTCGGCAAGCGTGACGAAGAAGAGCGTCTCCGAACCCAAATATTCGGCGAGCTTGACGGTCGCTTCAATGACGACGTCGCCCTTGCCGGTCGCGTCGATATGCTCGGGACGTAGGCCGAAGGTCAGTTCGCCGGCCGGAACGCTCGCCCCATGCGTCGGGATCGAGATCTCGCCACCCGGCAGCCGCACCACGGCAACACCGTCGGCAGCCGAGGCCTGAACCTTCAGGAAATTCATCTTCGGCGAGCCGATGAAGCCGGCAACGAACAGATTGTTCGGGCGGTGATAAAGCTCGAGCGGCGAACCGACTTGCTCGATCTGACCCGCAGACAGAACAACGATCTTGTCGGCCATGGTCATGGCTTCGACCTGGTCGTGGGTGACGTAGATCATCGTCGCCTTCAGATCCTGATGCAGCTTGGAAAGCTCCGTGCGCATCTGGACGCGCAGCGCCGCATCGAGGTTGGAGAGTGGCTCATCGAACAGGAAGACCTCCGGATTGCGCACGATCGCGCGGCCGATCGCGACGCGCTGGCGCTGGCCGCCGGAGAGCTGGCCGGGCTTGCGCTGCAGGAGTGGTTCGAGCTGCAGCATCTTCGCGGCAACCGCAGTGCGCTCCGCAATCAGAGCCTTGGCATGACCGGTCATCTTCAGACCGAAGCCAATGTTTTCCTCGACAGTCATGTGCGGGTAAAGCGCATAGGATTGGAAAACCATGGCAACGCCGCGCTCGGACGGGCCGATGCTGGTCATGTCCTGGCCACCGATCGCAAGCGATCCGGAGGTGATATCCTCGAGACCCGCAATCATGCGCAGAAGGGTGGACTTGCCGCAGCCAGAGGGCCCGACGAAGACGCAGAACTCGCCGTCCTTGACGTCGAGATCCACACCCTTGATGACGCTGAGCGCGCCAAACTGTTTCTTGACGCCACGCAGGCTCACATCAGCCATGGGTCTTGCCTCCCTTGATCGGTTCGAGTTCGAGCAGAAGTGCGCTTTCGGGCATCAGCATCGGCAGCGGCAGGCCGGCAAGTCCGGCACTGGAAAGCGCGAAGGTGACGGCACCGGAAAGCAGCGCTTTCTGGCCCTCGGAGTTTCGGATGAATTGCGGTTCTGCCGGCAGCACGGTCTTGATCCGCCACTGGCCACCGAGCTGGGTGATCTGCTCGGGCAGGCGCAGAGGTGCTGGCTGTTCGCCCACCATCTGCGGACCCTGCGCGACGATCACCACGATCTTCTCGTCCGAAGCCGCACCCCAGACATAACGGCCGTCGATCGGCTCCATGCGGAAGTTGGCGCCCGGCGCATGGAAGAGATCGCGCAGCCGCTTGTAGGTATCGATATAGACCTTGAGCTCGTCGCGCTCCTCATCGGTGAGTTCGAGCGGATTGAGCTCCACACCGAGATGATAGGCGATGGCCACGAGCGCGCGGAAGGCCAGCGTGTGGCGGCGACCGGTCTGATGGTTCGGCGAGGCCGAGATATGGCTGCCAAGAATTTCCGGCGGCACGAAGACCGAGGCGCCGCGCTGGATCTCCAGCCGCTCCAGCGCATCCGTGCAATCGGACGTCCAGACACGATGGGTGCGCTTCAGGGCGCCATAGTCGATACGCCCGCCACCCGAAGCGCAGCTTTCGATTTCGACATTGGGATGAGCAGCACGAACGCGGTCCATCAGCCTATAGACGGCGCGCGTCTGGGCTGATGTTTTCGCCTTGCCGTCGCGACCGGCCGCATGGGTAAGATCGCGGTTCATGTCCCACTTGATGTAGGAGACGGTATGGTTCGACAGCACCGCGTCGATCTTGCCGAAGAGATAGTCGGAGACCTCCGGACGCGTCAGATCCAGCACCAGCTGAGTGCGAGATTCCAGGATAGGGCGACCCTCGATCGTCAGCGCCCAGTCGGGATGCGCCTTGTAGAGCTCCGAAACCGAGTTCACCATCTCAGGCTCGAACCAGATGCCGAACTGCATGCCAAGCCCGGTCACATGATCGACCAGCGGTTTCAATCCGTCAGGATACTTCCGCGCATCGATGTCCCAGTCGCCAAGGCTGGTCGTGTCGTTGTCACGCTTGCCGAACCAGCCGTCGTCGAGCACGAAGCGCTCGATGCCGAGTTCGGCAGCGGCTGTCGCCTGGGCTTTCAGCGAGTCCATCTGGTGGTCGAAGTAATTGCCTTCCCAGGTGTTGAGCGTCACCGGGCGCGGCGTCATCCGGCCACCCGGCCAGTTGATTAGCTCTTCGCGTACGAAGGCGTGGAAATCTTCCGTATCGGCCCCGGCATAGGCCGTCGGGCTTTCATAGCTTTGGCCCGGGGCAAGAATGATCTCGCCCGGCTCGAACAACTCGCCGAGATGCACAAGGCGCCGTCCGTCATCGGTCCGGTCGATCACCATCTGATGATTGCCACTGAAGCCGAGCGTGACGCCGAAGATTTGAGTCTCGCTTTCGATGAACAGCATCGGGAAACGATCATGCGAGGTGCGACCGCGACGGTTTTCCTGGATCCAGGTTCCGTTCCTGAGAAGCTCGCGCCGCGTCTGGAACTCGCGCCCCCAGATGCCGGTGAAGCTCATCACCTGGAGGTCTCCGGCAGGTGCAAGGAAGGTCGCCGCCATGCAGCGATCGAGCTGGTAGTCGCTCTCGCCCCGATTGGTCAGCTTGCTCGCCATCGAAATGAGGCCGGAGGCATGCGCCGTCAGCGTGATGGCAAGCGATAGATTCGCGACGGCATCGATACCGGTCAGCACCGTGCGATTGCCATCTCGGCCAACAGTCCAGCCGCCAAACTGCGCGACGAAATCACGGCCCCCGCGATGCCCCGCAATCGCCGGCCAGCCAAAGAAGCCCATGCCGCCCGTCGGCAGGAGCACATTCGAGGGCACGGCCACGTCCATGCCGTTGACGCGGCTCGAGCGCTCGATCTCGAACAGCGGATCGGCTTCCGCAGGCTCCGCCCCGAAGGACAGGATCTCCGGCATGCCCAGTTCTGGCAGGCTCAGGCTCAGCGCCAGTTGGCCCGAATCGATGATGACGATTTCACTCATCCCTTGGTCGCTCCGAGTGTGAGGCCAGCGATGAAGTGGCGCTGCATGAGGAAGAACATGGCGACCGGCGGCAGGGCCGCAACGATCGAACCGGCGGACACGAGATGCCAGGCGGCAACCCACTGTCCGTTCAGCGAATAGAGACCTGCCGTCACCGGCATGGCGTGCTGGCCCTGCACGAGCACCGTCGCCCAGAAGTAGTCGTTCCAGACGAAGGTGAAGATCAGCACCGAGAGGGCCGCAATCGCCGGACGCATCAGCGGCAGCACGATATAGCGGAAGATCCGCCATTCGGAGACACCTTCCACGCGCGCCGATTCGATCAGCGCAAAGGGCAGGCCCTTGATGAAATTGCGCATGAACAGAGTGCAAAAACCGGTCTGAAACGCGACATGGAAAAGCACGAGGCCCATCGTGGTGTCGTAAAGACCGGCGCGCAGCGTCATGTCACGGACCGGAACCATCAGGATCTGGAACGGGATGAAGTTGCCGGCGACGAACATGAAGAACAGGACGAGATTGCCCTTGAACTTGTAGACCGCCAGCGCAAAACCGGTGAGGCAGGAGAGCGCAACTGCCCCGATCACCGTGGGGATCGTCACCTTGAACGAATTCAGGATGTAGTAGCCGATCGGCGAGTTGTTGAAGACCGCCGAATAGTTCTCGAAGCCGGCGAACCCGGAGGGAATGCCGAAGTAGTTGCCAGCAGCCAAGTCGCCCGCCGGGCGCACCGAAGTGATGGCGACGCCGATCAGCGGCAAAAGCCAGAGAAAGAGCGCAACCGGCAGCAGGATCTTGTAGGCCGTCTGCGCAAAGGGCGAGGCCTTCTGGATCGGAGTGGGGAACATCAGGCGTTCCTTTCCTGGGCGAGCATGCGGACGATGAAGAGTGAGATGAACACCATCATGATCAGGAACAGCACGACCGCGATCGACGCGCCGTAGCCCATCCGGAAACCGTATTCGGAAAGGGCCTGCTCATACATGAAGTAGGACAGCACCTGGCTCGAGCCGTAGGGCCCGCCGGCAGTCATGATGGAGACGAGGTCGAAGGAGCGCAGCGAGCCGATGACAGTCACGACCATGGCGATGAAAGTGGCTGGCGCGAGCTGCGGCAGGATCACGTACCAGAGCAGCTTGAGGCCCTTGGCACCATCCATGCGCGCAGCTTCCACCTGCTCCGGATTGATGTTGTTGAGACCTGTCAGATAGAGGATCATGCAATAGGCCGTCTGGGGCCATAGGCCCGCGACGATGATGCCGTAGGTCACATAGCGCTCATCGGCAAGCACGGCGACCTGACTGCCGAACAGCACTTCCGTAAGCTTCGCGAACAGGCCGAAATCCGGCGCATAGAACCACGTGAACATCAGACCGACGACGACCTGGCTGATCACGAAGGGGAAGAAGAACAGCGACTTGTAGAGACGGATGCCGGTGACCGTCTGGTTGAGGAAGAGTGCCACGGCCAGACCTGCCGGGATCGACAGGAGATAGAGCACCAGCCAGATCACGTTGTTATAGAGCGACGTGTAGAAGGAATCGTCGTCCATGAGCTCGGCATAGTTGCCAAAGCCGATCCAGGTCATGGCGCCGAGACCGTCCCAATCGTGGAAGCTGATCCAGATCGACTCGAAGATTGGCACGAGCACATAGATCAGAAACATCAGCATGCCCGGCGCCAGAAACAGGAACGGCGCAAGCGTCTGTTGATTGCGCTTCCAGAAGCCGGACGGCGAAGGAACGGTGTTGCTCATGGCTGCACCTCAAAAGGTCAAGGGAAACGGCAACCGGATGCCATAGGCCAGGGAGACCTATAGCACCCGGCGCAGGGAGCTCTTTTGCTTACTTGTGGACTCGCGCGCGAACCTTTTCGAGACGCTCAAGGATGGCATCCAGACGGTCAGGCTTGACCATGAATTCCTGGAAGCCTTCCATGCCGGCCTTGGCCACTTCCGCATTGGCGTCACGGTCGTAGAACTGCGCCAGCGCATAGGCGTTCGACAGCATGTTGAAGCCGGCTTCGAGGAAGACATCCTTCGGCTTTTCCGCCTGGTTGTTGACCGGCAGCTGACCGAGGGTCGCGTTCATCTTGGTCTGGGCTTCCGGCGAAGCGAGATAGGCGAGGAACTTCTTGGCGTCTTCCTTGTTCTTCGCGCCCGACGGAATGTGGAAGGTGTCGGTCGGAGCTTCCTCGGCCATCGGGATGCCGGGGGTGATTTCCGGGAACTGCATGAACCCAATCTGCTCTTCCTTCAGCCCGCCGTCCTTCATCGTGGCGACAGCGAAGTTGCCCATCAGATACATGGCAGCCTTGCCCTGGACCATCTGGGGGATGGCGTCCTGCCAGTCGATGGCAGCATGGTTCTCATTGAAGTAGCCGGCCTTGACCAGCTCGCCCCACTTCTCGAACACGGCCTTCACGCGCGGATCCGTGTAAGGAACCTTGCCCGAGGTCAGCTCCATGTGGAACTCGTAACCGTTGACACGCAGGTTCAGATAGTCGAACCAGCCACCCGTCGGCCACAGAGCCTTGGTGCCGATGGTGATCGGGGTAATGCCGGCCGACTTCAGCTTTTCGCAGGCGGCCAGGAATTCGGCCCAGTTCTTCGGTGGCTCGATGCCCTGTTCGGCGAAGATGTCCTTACGGTAGTAGATGCCCCACTGATAATAGGTGTAGGGCACGCCCCACTTCTTGCCATCAATGGTCATGGAGGCGGAGGCGGACTTCAGCTGATCGTTCAGACCATTGGCCTCCCAGACATCCGTGACGTCTTCGAAGAGACCGGCCTTGACGAAGGGCTCCATGCGGTTGCCGGCATACCAGGCGGCGACGTCGGGCGCATCGGCGGTCAGGAAGTTGCGGATGGCGGACTTGTAGCCCTCGTGGTCGAAGTTGTTCCACTTCACCGTGATGTCGGGGTGGGCCTTCTGGAAATCAGCGATCAGCTCTTCCATCGCCTTCTTCGGCGCCGGGTCGGAGTGGTCGGAGTTGAGCACGATTTCACCGGCAAAAGCGGTGGACGACAGAAGGGCAGCGCCCAGAGCAAAGCTGCTCAGGCTTTTGAAAAAGGTCATGTTTTCCTCCCTATGACCGTTATGCATTGCATATGCGGAGCTTGAAGCCCCGGATCCCACCGGAGCGGAAATTCTCAGCTCGCCTTGATCATCCGATTCAAACCCGTAATAATCTACCGACTTTTGGCCTAACTTCTCCGGGATCCTAAGCTTGGAACCATTAGAAACAGCGCTTCGCGATGAATCGGTTCCTGTTCACCCCGACCATGATCCGCGCCATCCGCTCGTGATCTTCGGCGACCATCGCTTTTGCGCCGGCGAAAGCATGACGGTGCACAAGATGGCGGGGCCGCACATGCACAGCCAGATCGAGCTGAACTTTGTGCTGTCAGGCGCCATGACCTACTGGTTCGATGGCCGTGAACTGACCGTCGACGAGGGACGGCTCTGCCTCTTCTGGGGCATGATCCCGCATCAGGTGATCGACCGGCGGGAGGGTACGCAGTTCATCTGTCTCTATGTCCCGATGTCCGTCTTTCTCGGCCTCGCCAATCTCAACCGGTTCCGCGACGCCGTCTTCCGCGGTGCCATGATCGAGGCATTGGAGATCCGCTCCTATGACCGGGACATTTTCGCGCGATGGCGCCAGGAACTGCTCGCAGGCGATCCCGATCTCATGGAGATCGTCCGCAACGAATTGACCGCGCGGGTTCTGCGGATCGAGCGCGATGGCTGGCGGGATCTGCGCGAGGAAGGCTCGGCGATCGCGAGCTTCAGCGCCAATGACAGCGAGCGCGTCGAGCATATCGAGCGCATGCTGCGCTTCATCGCCGAACACGCGCTGGAAAATATCTCTGCCGATGACGTGGGAAGCGCGGTCGGCCTCCACCCGAATTATGCGATGTCGATCTTCAAGCGCGCCGTCGGACATACGATCAACCAGGCAATCGTACGCCACCGCCTCGACACCGCCCAGTCGCTGCTGATCTCGACGGATCTGTCGATTACGGATGTTGCCTTCGAAAGCGGCTTCGGATCAGCCTCCCGCTTTTACGAAGCCTTCAGCGGGCGCTTCGCCGAGAAGCCGACAGCCTTCCGCCGCCGCATGCGATCGAAAGGCGTGCCGCCAGCCTGACCGGCTTGCGCCTCAGCGACCGGCGACGGCGGACAGTTTCGGCATGGGGACGTCAGGACACCAATCCCGGAAGTCGATGATGCGGCGCACGATCTTTTCGGCATGATTGCCGGCAATGTCGCGCAGACGATGATCGAGATAGGGATTGCCAAACCGCTCGAGCGTCGTCGCCACATAGGCCTCGGCATCCGCACCAAGTCCGTGCATCCGGAAGCCGGGCACGACTTCCTCACGATAGATCGCCTCAAGCTCCGCGCGGACCGTGAGATCGGCAAGGATATCCTTGACGCATTCCGCTTCAGGGCGTCCATCCTTCATCCAGCGATCGGCCAGCACCGTATGGCCAAGATTGAGGATATGCAGTTTCAATCTCTCATACGGCGTCAGATCATCAACCACCTTAATTGAGGGATGCTCGCAGGGAATGGTGAGACCAGGTTGCCGTTCGATCGCCCAGATCGCATAGGGTTCTGCAATCGCCCCTGCCGGCTCGATCGGCTCCGAGACGATACGGTCGACAAGCGTGTTGCCCCACACCACTCGGGTGGACAACCAGGAAACGAAAGTCGCGTCAGGAATATGCCGACTTGCCAGGTTCACGATCAAACGCTGCAAGACATCGCCATTCCGCGAGATCAGTTCGCAGGGCAAAATGGTCAGCGGCGTGCCGCCCCCACGGAAACGGGCGTAAAGCAGCGCCAGCAGCTTCATCGGGAATGAGTGCGGAATCCCGTCGACGCCATCTCCGTCGATAAGGGCATAGCCCTTGTCGCCCGTATTGCAGATCACCACCCTTGCCTCATCGACGAAGATTTGGACGACCGCCTCCCAATCCGTCGCCGTGGAAAGCGATCGTGTGACCGAGCGCACCCGCAACTCGCGCTCCACAGGCTTGCCCTCTTCCAGCCCGCGAATAATCACCGGAAAACCTTCGGGCGCCGACAAAGCCCCGATGCGCCCGGCCCGCGCCGGATCACCCGACGTCTGCACCACGGTGATAGGTCCCAGTGCCTTCCCTGCCTCCATGGCCTCGCTGACGAAGAGGTCCGCATGCGCCTGGAGAAACCGGCTCGTGCCGAATTGCAGGATGGGAGTCGGCATGGTCAGGCAGTCTCCTGGATGGATTGCAGCAGGGTCTCTCGTGCAGACTTCAGATGCTGACGGCAGGCCTTCTCGATCTTGGTCGGATCGCGGGAAAACAGCGCTGCGATGTAGTCGAGATGTTCTTCCAGAGCGCGCTGGTTTCTCGACCGAGCATTCGTCTTGTTCCACTGATAGTGATAGTGGAAGACGATCGAGATGATGTCGTAGAAGTCGATGATGAAGCGATTGCTCGAAGCCTTCTGGACCAGAAGGTGGAAACGCTCGTCGAGCTCCGAAAATTCCGTATAGCGGTTGTCGATATCGGCCAGCAATTCGTGATGCTGTGCTTCAACAGCCTTCAGCTCCGCCCAGGCTGGATGATCCTCGGCCAGATGCACGAAGGCAGCCGCAGATCGCAGTTCGAACATCTCGCGCACTTCGGTGAGTTCGAGGGCGAACTCTCGGGTGAAACCCTTGAGCACCCAATGGCTGTTCGGCCGTTTCTCGATCAGGCCAAAGCGGCTGAAACGGATGAGGAATTCCCGCACACTGGTCGTTCCGATGCCGATCTCGCGGGCAAGCTCCAACTCGTTGATCTGCATGCCCGGCTGCGCACCACCTGCCAGGATTCGCCGCATGAAGCTGCGCTCGATAATCTCCGAGAGCGAGTTGGTTTCCTCGTCCGGAAAATAATCGCCCTGCCCGGGCCGCCTCAGCACGGTCTTCAAGCGCTTGTCCCAAGCCACCAACCCCACCTCCCCCAGCCGCGTCAGAACGGCCCGCACGGTTGTCCGGCTGACACTCAGCAGACTGCCGAGCTCCGGCTCCGAAGGAAGCGTGTCCGTTTCCTCGATCAGCTTCAGCGTGCGGTTGTAGGCGTCCTTGAAGACGGTGTTCTGCTTGGCCATGGATCTGCCTGGGTTGGATAGGATGTGGCGGGTGCGTCATTCGCCTCTTGGCGCAAGATGCAACATCGCGCAACGGAAACCGCCGATTGCGGCGACTGTCTCGGGTTCTGGCTGCTCTCCTCCCCGTCAAAAGCAAATTGTTCTTTATCGATATAATACCCATTGACGAGCAACTGTCTATTGCCGATAAAAGACAAAACACAGGATCCGGTGCCGCCGGACGCATGGGAGAAACATCGGGTGTCGAAACCAGCCTGCATCCTGCTGTCGCAGGACGACAATGTTGCCGTGACCACTGTTGCAATCGAACCCGGGCATGTCTTGCCCGGCGGTGCGGTCGCAGCGACCAAGATCGACCCCGGCCACAAGGTGGCGGTGCGTGCGATCCGCAAGGGCGAACCGGTGGTGAAATACGCCCAGGCAATCGGTCGTGCGACCACGGACATTGCGGCGGGCGACCACGTCCATTCCCATAATCTCGCCTTCGACGAAGACCGTCTTTCGGTCAGCGGGCTTGCCCAGCCGGAAGCTGCAACAGCCGCAGACAAAGGCCGCACTTTCATGGGTTATCGTCGCGCCGATGGGCGTGCGGCAACCCGCAACTATATCGGCATCATCGCCAGCGTGAATTGTTCTACCACCGTCTGCCGCGCCATCGCGGATGCCGCCAACCGCACCATCCTGCCCCATTACGAGGGCATCGACGGCTTTGTCCCGATCGTCCACGATCAGGGCTGCGGCATGAGCTCGACCGGCGACGGCATGCGCACGCTGCACAGAACGATAGCCGGCTACACAAGGCATGTGAATTTCGGCGGCGTACTGATGGTTGGCCTCGGCTGCGAAGTCAACCAGCTGACGCTTTACGGCCAGAGCGGCGCCGGCGCTTCGAAGCGCCACTTCAACATCCAGGATGCCGGCGGATCCCGCCGCGCCGTCGAGAATGCGCTATCCATCCTGAAGGAGATCGCCGCTGAAGTCGGCACGCTACGCCGCGAGCCGATCTCTGTCAGCGAGATCATCGTCGGTCTGCAATGTGGCGGCTCTGACGGCCTTTCCGGCATCACCGCCAATCCGGCACTCGGCGTTGCCGTCGATATCCTGGCCGGCGCCGGCGGGACAGCGATCCTCTCCGAGACCTCGGAAATCTATGGTGCCGAACACCTGTTGCGCAGCCGTGCCGTCAATGAAGAGGTAGCCGTCAGGCTCGACGGTCTGATCTCCTGGTGGGAAGCCTATGTCGCCCAGCATGGCGCCTCGCTCGACAACAATCCGTCGCCGGGCAACAAGAAGGGCGGCCTCACGACCATTCTTGAGAAGTCGCTGGGTGCCGTCGCCAAGGGCGGGCGCTCGCCGCTGACGGCCGTCTACAACTATGCCGAACGCGTCACCGAACACGGCCTCGTCTTCATGGATACCCCCGGCTACGACCCGGTCTCCGCAACGGGACAGGTGGCGGGCGGCGCCAATGTGATTGCGTTTACCACCGGCCGCGGCTCCTGCTTCGGCTCACGCCCCGTGCCCTCCATCAAGCTGACGAGCAACACCGCACTCTACAATGCGATGGAAGAGGACATGGACATCGATTGCGGCGTCATCGCCACGGGGGATGCCAGCGTCTCCGGGCTTGGCCGCGACATCTTCGATCTGATCATCGAAACCGCCTCGGGCAAGAAGACCAAGAGTGAGCTCTTCGGCTACGGCGACAACGAATTCGTGCCGTGGCACCTCGGCGCCACGCTCTGACCTCGACAACAGGACACCGGATATCAGCATGAAGACGAGACGCATCGGCAAGACCGCCCTGGAAGTGACCGAATACTCCTTCGGCACAGCACCGCTCGGTGGCCTCTATCGCCCCTGCCCCCGCGATGTCGGGATTGCCACGCTGCAGGCGGCCTGGGATCACGGCATCCGCTATTTCGACACGGCCCCGCATTACGGCTTTGGCCAGGCCGAGCGCTATGTAGGCGACTTCCTGCGCGACAAGCCGGAAGACAGCTATATCCTCTCCACCAAGGTCGGTCGCCTGCTGGCGCCCGTGCCGAAGGACCAGATCCCGAATGTCGGCTTCGTCGACCCGCTGCCCTTCAAGCTGGTCTATGACTACAGCTATGACGGCATCATGCGCTCGGTCGACTTCAGCTATGCGCGCCTCGGCCTGAACCGCATCGATATTCTCTATGTCCACGATATCGGCGTTTACACCCATGGCCGTGCGGTCAATGACCACTATGTGAAGCAGCTGCGCGACGGTGGCTACAAGGCGCTCGACCAGCTGAAATCCTCAGGCGCCATCAAGGCCTTCGGCCTGGGCGTCAACGAGGTCCCGGCCTGCCTGGAGATGATGGCCGACATCGACATCGACGTCATCCTGATGGCCGGCCGCTATTCGCTGCTGGACCGCTCTGCCGTCGAGGAACTGCTGCCTCTCTGCGAAAAGCGCGGCACGTCCATCACCGCCGGCGGTGTCTTCAACTCCGGCATCCTGGCCACCGGTGCCGTACCCGGCGCGCATTTCGACTACACCCCCGCAACGGACGAGGTACTTGGCAAGGTCCGCGCCATGGAGGACCTGGCGAAGCAGGCCGGCAAGCCGCTCGCCCAGTTTGCCCTGCAGTTCCCGCTGCACCATCCGGTGGTCGCCTCCGTCATCATCGGGACCGCCAAGCCTGAGAGCTTGCACCGCAACATGGCACTGACGACGGAGGAACTGGCGGCCTCGGCCTTCGCCCCGTTCGACGCCCACACGCTTGTCGCACCGCCGCTCGGCGATGAAGCCGTTCGGGAATAGGAGCAGACCATGCTGAAGGGCATCCATCCTCTACTCGGACCCGACCTCCTGCATGCCATCGCCACCATGGGCCACGGCGACGAAATTGTGATTGCCGACGGCAATTTCCCGGCCTCGACCATGGGCCCGCCGGTCATCCGGGCGGACGGCGTCGGCGCTGTCGAGATCCTGGAGGCGATCCTGGCCCACATGCCGCTCGACCAGTTCGTCGACGATGCCGCCTGGCGGATGCAGGTCGTCGGCGACCCGCATGCGGTCCCGGAGATCTGCGCCGAATTTCAGTCGGTCATCACAAGACTTGCAGGAGATTTCCAGCTCGAAAGTCTTGAGCGCTTCGCCTTCTATGAGCGTGCTCAGACAGCGGCCTACATCGTCGCGACCACGGAATTGCGGATTTACGGCAACGTCATTCTGAAGAAGGGCGTCGTGTATCCGGAAGAGGTTCACCGGGTCTGAGGAGACCCGGAATGCCCTGAAAAACAAGGGCGAAAGGGGTTCGGAGGAGACCGCTTTTGCCCGCTTGCATTCTCCAGAGTGCTGGAGTAGCGTGCCTCGATAAAATGTTTTTTATCGATAAAGATCTGTCCGGTTGCGTTCTGCGGGCCGATCTAAACCGGAGGAACAGGACGCGTTGAGAGGAGAACCACAATGACCATTCTGAAGAGCATGACTCGCCGCGCCCTGATGGGGATCGCCGGCGCTGCAATGATGACGTCGATGATGCCGGCCGCATCCTTTGCCCAGGATGTGACTATCCCGATCATCGTCAAGGACACCACGTCCTTCTACTGGCAGATCGTGCTCGCCGGCGCCCGCCAGGCCGGCAAGGATCTCGGCGTGAACGTGCCGGAACTGGGCGCACAGTCCGAGTCCGACATCAACGGCCAAATCAGCATTCTCGAGAACGCCGTCGCCGGCAAGCCGGCCGCCGTCGTCATCTCGCCGACCGAGTTCAAGGCGCTCGGCAAGCCGATCGATGAAGCCGCCAAATCCGTGCCGATCATCGGCATCGACTCCGGCGCGGATTCCCAGGCCTTCACCTCGTTCCTCACGACCGACAACGTCCAGGGCGGTCGTATCGCCGCTGATGGTCTCGTTGCTGCCATCAAGGAAGCAACCGGCAAGGAAGAAGGTGAAGTCGCCATCATCACCAGCCTCCCGGGCGTCGGCTCGCTCGACCAGCGCCGCGAAGGCTTCCTCGACCAGATCAAGACCAAGTATCCGGGCATCCAGGTGACCGTCGACCGCTTCGCCGACGGCCAGGCGACGACCGGTCTGAACATGATGACCGACCTGATCACCGCCAACCCGAACATCGTCGGCGTCTTCGCCTCGAACCTGATCATGGCGCAGGGCGTCGGCCAGGCGATTGCTGAAAACAAGCTCGGCGACAAGATCAAGGTCATCGGCTTCGATAGCGATGAAAAGACCGTC
Source organism: Allorhizobium sp. (assembly GCA_046294755.1). Classification (GTDB taxonomy): domain Bacteria; phylum Pseudomonadota; class Alphaproteobacteria; order Rhizobiales; family Rhizobiaceae; genus Allorhizobium. The sequence continues at coordinate 34,507 of JBKBON010000021.1, forward strand.
GGCTTCCTGAAAGAAGGCGTTCTCGCCGGGCTCGTCGTCCAGGATCCGTACCGCATGGGCTATGACGGCGTGAAGACAGCACTCGCCGTGTCCAAGGGCGAGAAGGTCGAAACCTTCGTCGACACCGGTGCAAACCTGGTGACCAAGGCCAACATGGCAGACCCCAAGATCGACGCCCTTCTGAACCCGAAGGTCAACTGATCGAATTCCCGGCACGCGCGGCATCCGTCGCGCGTGCCGGACCGGAAACGGCAGGCGCGGGAGCCGTCGGCCGCTTTTCCTGATTTACGGGAGGAATGACATGACTTCGCTGCACGATGTGAGCCACCGACACGACGACCAGCCGGCATTGCAGGAGACCGACCACATCCCGCCGGGAACGCCGATCCTCGAGCTTATCGGCCTGCAGAAGAAGTATGGGGCCGTCGAGGCATTGAAGCCCGCGACCGTCACCTTCCTCGCTGGTGAAATCCACGCCATCGTCGGCGAAAACGGCGCAGGCAAATCCACCCTCATCAAGCTCCTGACCGGCGTCATCCCACGCACTTCGGGTGAGATCCGCTGGTGCGGCAAACCTGTCGCACTCGCCACACCCACCGAGGCGATCCAGCGCGGCATCAATGCCGTGCACCAGGAAGTCGTGCTTTGCCCGCATCTCACCGTCGCTGCCAACATGTTCCTCGGCGACGAGATGTCGTCAGGCGGCATCATGCGCCAGCGCGCCATGACCACCGCCGCGCAAAACGTGCTTGATGACCTCGGCTTCAACCTGCCGGCGGGTGAAATCCTCGGCAACCTGACGATTGGCCAGCAACAGCTGGTCGCCACTGCACGCGCCGCCATGCGCGGCATCCGCTTCCTGATCTTCGACGAGCCAACTGCGTATCTGACGCGCCAGGAGTCCGCCCAGCTCTTCCGCCTCATCCGCCGCCTGCAGTCGGAGGGCGTGACCATCGTCTATATCAGCCACCGCATGGAAGAAGTCTTCGAGCTCGCAGACCGCGTGTCGGTCCTGCGCGACGGCACCCATGTCGGCACCCGCCTGATCGGCGAGACCAACGACGCCGAACTCATCTCGCTAATGATCAACCGGTCGATTGAGCAGATCTACCACAAGGAAAAACTGCCGATCGGCGCGACCATCCTCGAGACGAAGGGCCTGTCCGGCCCCGGGTTCTCGGATGTCTCGCTTTCAGTCCGCTCGGGCGAGATCGTCGGTCTCTATGGCCTGATCGGCGCCGGCCGCAGCGAATTCGCGCTCGGCCTTTATGGTCGCCACAAATGCAGCGCAGGCGATGTCTTCTGGGACGGCAAGAAGGTCGTCATCGACACCGAACGCAAGGCCATGGATCTCGGCATCGCACTCGCGCCTGAAAGCCGCCGCGACCAGGGCCTTTGCCTCAACCTGCCGATCGGCCTCAACATCAATCTGCCGGTCTTCGGTCGGTTGAGCCGGGGGCTGACCATCAGCCCGAAACTGGAAGCCGGCAATGCCGACAAGCAGATCAACGATCTGAAGATCAAGACCCCAACCCGTGCGGTTTTGGCTTCGGCCATGTCCGGCGGTAATCAGCAGAAGATCGTCATCGGCAAGTGGCTGAGCCATGGCGCCCGCCTCTTCATCTTCGACGAACCGACCGTTGGCGTCGATGTCGGCACGAAGGCAGAAATTTATCGCCTCTTCGCCGAACTCCTGAAGCAGGGCGCGGGGATCATCCTGATCTCGTCCTACCTGCCGGAGGTCTACGAGCTGGCTGACCGTCTGCATGTTTTCCGCCAGGGCAAACTGGTGGCGAGCCACGACTATCGAAGTGCATCGCATGAAGACGTGCTGACCGAGGCGATCGGCGTCTGAGACGAGATCCCCGAAAACACCGATATGAAAAGACGACTGGGAGGACAAAGATGAGCACCGACACCACCGAGACCAAGGTCGCACCGAAGAGGGGCATGAGCATCCTCTTCAGCCTCACGCTGCTTGGTCTCCTGCTCTTCCTCTGGCTGCTGCTCGGCTTCGCCACCAACAGCTTCTGGACGCCGAACAACATCAGCAACCTGCTGCGCCAGGGTGCGATGACGGCAATCCTGGCCGTCGGCCAGACCTTCGTCATCATCACCGCCGGCATCGATCTCTCGGTCGGAGCCGTGGTCGGCTTTGCCAGCGTCATCCTCGCCTGGCTGCTCGCCGCCGGCCTGCCCGTCTGGCTTGCCATCATCCTCACCCTTTTGATGGGGGTGGCCATCGGCAGTTTTCACGCCTTCGGCATCGTGCGCATGGGTTTGCCGGCCTTCATCATCACGCTGGCGACGCTGACTTCGCTGCGCGGCATCGGCCTCCTGATTACCAATGGCTCGACGATCTCGATCTCCAACGAGGCCTTCACCAACTTTGCTCGCGCGGATTTCCTCGGCGTGCCCAGCCTGTTCTGGATGGTCATCGTGGTCGCCGTTCCCGCCTATATCTTCCTGCACCTGAGCCGCTGGGGCCGTTATCTCTTCGCCGTCGGCTCCAACAGCGAAGCGGCCCGCCTCTCGGGGGTCAACGTGAACCGCACCATCTACATGGCCTATATCCTGTCCTCGACCTGTGCAGCCTTCGTCGGCATCCTTCTTGCCTCGCGCATCGGGATCGGCAATGCCACACAGGCCGAAGGCTGGGAATTGCAGGCAATCGCCTCCTCGGTCATCGGCGGCACCAGCCTCTTCGGCGCGGTCGGTTCGGTTCAGGGCCCGCTCCTCGGCGCCTTCATCCTGGCGACGATCAACAACGGTGCCAATCTGATGAACGTCAACTCCTTCTGGCAGCGCATCATCACCGGTGCCCTGATCATCCTGATCGTCTATTTCGACCAGCTTCGCCGCCGCGGCAGCCGCTGATTTTTCCCAAGGTGGGGATGCCGCGAATGGCATCCCCTTTTTTTTGAACCTTGCCGGGCAACCGAAAGGAACCAGCATGAAGGCCGCATTGTGTGTCGAACCGGGCCGGTTGGAGATCGTCGAGCGGGGTCCTGCCCCCAGCCCGAAGCCGGGCGAGGCCCGCATCGCCATCAGCCATGTCGGGATCTGCGGGACCGACTACCATATCTTCGAGGGCAAGCACCCATTCCTCGAATATCCCCGCGTCATGGGTCACGAGATCTCGGCGACGGTCCGCGAAGCCGGCGAAGGTGTCGATCTCGCCGTTGGCACGAAGGTGATCGTCAATCCCTACATCGCCTGCGGAACCTGCATCGCCTGCCGCAAGGAAAAGCCCAATTGCTGCACCAAGATCCGGGTGCTGGGCGTGCATACCGATGGCGCGATGTGTGAGGAAGTTACCGTCCCTGCCGGCAATCTCTATCCGGCCGATGATCTCTCACCGGAAGCTGCTGCCACCGTCGAATTCCTGGCCATCGGAGCCCATGCGGTTCGTCGCTCAATGGCGCCCTCGGGCTCGCGTGCACTGGTCATCGGCGCTGGACCAATCGGCCTCGGCGCGGCGATCTTCGCCCGCATCGCTGGCCATGACGTGACCCTGCTCGACACAAGTCCGGAACGCCTCTCCATGGCGGCGGAACGCCTCCACTTCACATCAGGCCTGCTCGCCGATGATCGCCTGGAAGCAGCCGTCACCGACTTGACCGGTGGCGACGGCTTCGACGTGGTCTTCGACGCCACCGGCTACCGCGCCTCAATGGAGCGCGCCTTCCGCTTTGTCGCCCATGGCGGCGCTCTTGTCCTCGTTAGCGTCGTGAAGGAGGACATCACCTTCTCCGATCCGGAATTCCACAAGCGTGAGATGATGCTGATCGGCAGCCGCAATGCGACGCGCGTCGATTTTGATCACGTGCGCAAATCGATCGCGGACGGACTGGTGCCGATCGACCAGTTGATCACCCATCGCACGACGCTAGACGATCTGGCGGAAGACCTGCCGCGCTGGGCGCGCGAAAAATCCGGCCTGATCAAGGCCTTGATCCGGATCGGCTGAAACCGGACAAGCAAAAGGCCCGAAGCTATGCCTCGGGCCTTCTCAACTTGATGTTCCTGAGCTCAGGCCTTCTGCAGGAAGGCAGCGATCGCATCGACCTCGCCTTGCGAGACCTCATGCCCACCCTGATGCAGGAAGGTCTCGACCGACACACCCTGAGCTTCGAAATAGGAAACCAGACGCTCGGTCAGCGGCAGCGGGCAGATCGGATCTCGCTGTCCGGCCGTCACAAGAGCCGAGAGGGATTGAAGCCCCGGCTGCGCCGGCGGATCGAAGGGGATCAGCGGATGCATCAGCACCACACGATCGAAGAGATCGGGAGCTTCGAATAGGACCGAAGCCATGATGTTGGCGCCGTTCGAATAACCGAGCCCGTAGATCGGGCGATCCGGGTTCTTCTCTCTATGGGCGCGGATGAAGCCCGCCATCTTCGCCGTCCTCTCGGCGAGATCGGCCATGTCGTAAACACCTTCGCCAGTGCGCTTGAAGAAGCGGGCGGCGCCATATTCCGACACGTCCCCGCGCGGTGACACGATGCCCGCCTCGGGCAGGATCCGGTTGATGAGCCCCGGAAACTGATGTTCGTCCCCACCGGTCCCATGAAAGGTGAAGACCAACGGTGCGGCGCCCTGCGGGGCCTGATGGAAATGAATGTAGCTGTCAGTGGACATGATTAGGTCTCCACAGCTGCCGACGCCCGCTTTGAGGGCGCCGGACGGCTGGTACGGGGTTAGTCCTTGATAGGCGGCAGATGGGCTTCGATCTGCGAACGATACTGCTGGTAGCGGGTCGGCAGCTTGAGCGCCTCGCCGAGGTGAGCCGTATCTTCGTCGCGGTTGAAGCCCGGCTCGTTCGTGGCGATCTCGAACAGCACGCCGCCCGGCGTGCGAAAATAGATCGCCCAGAAGTAATCGCGATCGATGACCGGCGTGACCTGATAACCCGTATCGAGCAGCGCCTTGCGAACTTCGAGCTGGGCAGCCCGGTCTTCGACGGCAAAGGCAACGTGGTGCACCGATCCGGCACCCTGTTGGGCATGCGATGCGCCGGGCAGGACTTCGAGATCGATATAGTCGGCACCATTGCCGCCGGGGACTGCGTAGCGAACAAACTCGCCCTGTTTGTCGACGGGCTGGTAGCCCATGAACTTCAGGAGTTCGCCCGTGGCGCCTTCGTCGCGTAGCCGCATGGTCACGCCACGGAAGCCGTGAATGCCTTCGGAGACACCGACCGGACCACCGGCAAACGGCACGCGGCTGTCGCCATCGACTTCGGCAAGCGCAAAGCCGTCACCATCGGGACCGGCAAAGCGCAGGCGGTCTTCACCGAAGAGCGAATAGGAGCCGAGCTCCTTCACGCCTTCCTTCGACAGGCGCTCCTGCCAGAAACCGAGCGTGCCCTTTGGCACGGAGAATACGGTCTCCGACACTTCACCGGCGCCGCGGCCACCCTTGCCCATATTGCCAAAGGGGAAATAGGTCATGACCGAACCGGCATTGCCGACTTCGTCGCCATAGTAGAGGTGATAGACATCGGGAGCATCGAAGTTGACGGTCTTCTTGACGCGGCGAAGGCCGAGGGTCTTGGTGAAGAAGTCATTGTTTTCCTGGGCATCCGCGGCCATCGAGGTAACGTGATGCAGGCCTTTGATCTGGGTAAGCATGGCTCTGATCCTTTCCCGGCACTCGCGCCGGATTTTGTTCTGTTGAACGGAATATGAGCTCTGGCTTTCCCTAAGTGAACAGCTGTAATATTGCGGATATTATTTCACTGGTAGCAATAATCGGATGGGCGAGCTCGAAGCGATCAGAACCTTCCTGACGGTTGCGGATCAAAGCAGCTTCAGCGCCGCCGCCCGCCTTCTCGGCATGACCCCGGCATCGGTGACCCGTACGGTCTCGGGCCTGGAGGAACAGCTTGGCGTCCAGCTCCTGTTGCGCACCACGCGCAAGGTGTCGCTGACCTCAGCCGGTGCGGCCTACGCAGCCCGCGTCGCGCCATTGGCAGAAGGCCTCGCCCGCGCGACGGAAGAAACCCGCGATCTGCAGAAAGTCACCGCTGGCTCGCTCCGTGTCTCGGCACCGATGTCGCTCGGCATGAAAGTCCTGCCGACCGTCTTGTCGCAATTTGCCATCATCCACCCGCGCACCAGCGTCGCAATCGAACTCTCCGATCGCTTCGTCGATATTGTCCAGGAAAACTATGACCTCGCGATCCGCATTTCCGGACCTCCGACCGACAAGTCGACCATCTGGCGCAAGATCCGCCCCGTGCCCCGTCTTCTCGTCGCTGCGCCGTCCTTCCTGGCGCGCCACGGCACACCGAAGGTGCCGGAGGATCTGACGACGCTGGAATGCCTGAGCTATCACGACCAGTCGAAGACCGAGACATGGGAACTGACCCGGTCAGGTCAGACGAGGACCGTGGAAGCGCGGGGACGTTTCTCGATCAACAACGGTGATTTCATCTGCCGACTCGCCGTCGTAGGTGAAGGCATCGCGCTCCTGCCCCGCTTCATCGTCGAAGACGAACTGCGCGCCGGCAGGCTTGTCGAAGTCCTGCCGGGATGGTCAACCCCGGAAATCTGGCTGACGCTCTACTACCCGCCCTACGAGCAGCTGCCGCTGAGGGTCGCAACCTTCTCGGATTTCTTCGAGGCCTTTATCAAGGAAAGCTGGGACGCAGGCCCCACGTCCTGATAGGCTTCAGCGGTCACGCGTGAAAAACTCGCCAATCTCCTGGGCGATCTTGTCGGTCGCAATCGGCACGTCGACCTTCTTCACCTGCTCGAAAAGCGGTTCCGGAATGGCAGCCTTGCGCGCCTCGGCCAGCCCTTCGAAGAAGCGTGGCGAGAACTCCGGATGCGGCTGATAGGAAAGACCCCAGTCCCCATAGCGGATGACGGCATTCTCGCAGGCATCGGTCTTGCCGACGACTTCCGCACCTTCGGGCACCTTGATCACCTGATCCTGGTGCCAGGCCAGCAGCACCTGTTCTTCTCCCGTATCGGAGCGCTTGTAGGTGACGGGACCTGCAGACCAGCCGCCCTTGAACTTCTCGACATGACCGCCGAGCGCCTTGGCCATCACCTGATGCCCGAAGCAGATCCCGACCATCGGCACCTTGGCCGCATGCACCTGCCGGATGAAGTCCTCGAGCTTGCGGATCCAATCATGGTCCTCGTAGACGCCGAACTTAGAGCCCGTCAGCAGCCAGCCATCGGCCTCCGTCGGGCTTTCCGGAAACTCACCATCAACAACGAAAAAGCGCTTGAACTTGAAGTCGAACTTGCCGAGCAACGCGGCAAACATGTCGGCATAATTGCCGTACTCATCCGTGAGTTCGGCGGGCGAGTGACCCGTGACGAGAATGCCGATGGTCTTGGTGGTCATGTGAGCTTCCTGCTGAACAGCAAAAGGCGGATTCGGCCCTTGCACTCCGTCTGACTATACCAAATGTTAGTTTGATCAAATTTCAAGAGGGTGAACGCCCGATGCGCGAGATTCAGCGCTTGGATGGCGATCCATCAGGGACAGGGAAATCCGGTCGGGAACATGGCGATTGAAGAACGCAAGGCGGAGGAATCGCTGAAGCAGCGCGTCTATCGGACGCTGCGCGCCCGCATCATGTCTGGCGCAGTCTCGCCAGGCTTGCCGATCACCATCAACGGCGTTGCCGCCGACCTCGGGGTCAGCGCCATGCCGGTGCGTGAAGCTTTGCATCGACTGGTCGCGGACGGTGCGCTGGAATACCTCGACAATCGCCGTGTCCGCGTGCCGGAAATGACCCTTTCGAAGTTCGAGGAGATCATCGCCGCCCGCACCGCGCTCGAAACGCTCGCGGCGCGCAGAGCGCTGCCGCACATCGACACGGCACGGCTGAAGCACCTGCATGCGATCGATTCGCAGATCGATGAAGCCTATGCGGCAGACAATCTGCTGCGCTCCACCGAGCTGAATTTCCTGTTCCACCGAACCCTGTATGAACCCGGCGCCAGCGGCGTGCTTCTCGACCTCATCGAATCAGTCTGGTTGCGGCTCGGGCCTTTCATGCGGCTGGCGACGGCCAAGCTTGAGGAGAGTTACCGCATCGACCGGCATGCAGAGGCCCTGAACGCCATCGGAAGCAACGACATCCAGGGGCTCGTGCAGGCGATCGAGGCCGATATTCAGGACGGCGTGGGCCATCTCGGCAGACATTTTCTGCGTGATGAAATGGCAACCTCCCCACAAGGGAATATCTGACGCTTCTCCCGGCTCAGGCCCGCTTTCTAAGTGCAAGCCGCATCTGCTTTTCGATCTCCACCAGGGCAAAGAACACGCATCCCAGCGCAACGATCAGCAAGCCGTCCTGCAGCGGCACGCTTTCGGTCCCGAACAGCGACTGCATGAAGGGAAGATAGGTGATGGCGAACTGTGCAAGCGTCACGGCGATCACGCAGGCCCAGACGACCTTCGTTCCGCGAATGGCGCGCCATGTCAGCGAAGTCTCGTAGATGTTTCGAATGAAGAAGAGATTGAAGATCTCCAGCACCACGAGCGTATTCATCGCCATTGTGCGTGCAAGCTCGATCGAGTGCCCCTTGTCCAGCGCATAGAAAAAGACGCCGAAGACAGCCGCTGCGAACAGGACCGAGACCAGGCAAACACGCCACACAAGATCTGCGGTGAGCAGCGGCTCGTCCCGTCGGCGGGGTGGCCTCCGCATTGTACCCTCTTCAGAAGGCTCGAAGGCGAGCGCAAGACCCAGTGTGATTGCGGTGACGAGGTTGACCCAGAGGATCTGGACGGCGGTCACCGGTAGAGCGAGGCCGACGAACAGGGCAACAATGATCGTGCCCGCCTCGCCGGCATTGGTCGGCAGCGTCCAGCTGATCACCTTCTTGATGTTGTCGTAAACGGTCCTGCCCTCGCGGACCGCAGCGGCAATCGATGCGAAATTGTCATCTGCAAGCACCAGCTCCGCGGCTTCCTTGGCTGCTTCGCTGCCCTTGACGCCCATCGCGATGCCGGCATCGGCACGTTTCAGTGCCGGTGCATCGTTGACCCCGTCGCCGGTCATCGCAACGGTCAGACCTTGCGATTGCAGGGCTGTGACCAGACGCAGCTTGTGAGCCGGCGAGGTGCGGGCGAAAATGTCGGTCTCGATTGCGGCAATCGCCAGGGTCGGATCGTCCATGCGGTCGATATCCGCACCGGTCAGCACGCGCTCGATGTTCTGCAAACCGATCATCCCGGCTATGGCCCGCGCCGTCGCCGCATGGTCCCCCGTGATCATTTTCACTCGGATACCCGCCTGGTGACAATCCGCGACTGCCGCGATCGCCTCCGGGCGAGGCGGATCAATAAGCCCGACGAGACCGATCAGTGTCAGCGTGCCCTTCAGTTCCTCCTGCGTCAGATGTCGCCGGCCGTTTGAAGGAGCACCAACGGCCACAGCGAGCACACGCTGCCCTTCGCCGGCAAGACTCTCGACCATTTGCTCCCAGTACGGCATGTCAAGAGGAGCAACTGCTCCATCTGGCATGCGTTGCTGTGTGCAAAGCGCCAGAACCGCCTCGGGCGCACCCTTGACGTGCACGTGACGTTCATCCTGACCGTCGACATGCAGGACAGCCATGAAGCGGTGGGCCGCATCGAAGGGTATCGCATCGACCCGCCTCCACTCTTCGGTGAACGGATCGCCGCCACCGCCGGTGATCTTGCCGGCGAGAGCCATCAAGGCCCCCTCCATCGGATCCCCCTCGACCCGCCAGGCTCCATTGGCCGAATGGAGCACCGAGTCGTTGCACAATCCGGCGGCCCGGGCGAACTCGTTCAGCACCGCGTGCTCGCGCGGATCGGCATCCGCTTCGTTCCAGCGGACCGCACCCTCCGGCGCATAGCCGTCACCCTCGACTGCATAAACATGTTGGGCTGCAACCAGGCTTGCCACGACCATTTCATTTCGGGTGAGAGTACCGGTCTTATCGGTACATATGACGGAAACCGAGCCGAGCGTCTCGATCGCCGGCAAACGCCGCACGATGGCATTCCGACGAGCCATGGCCTGAACGCCGACGGCAAGCGTGATCGTCATGACCGCAGGCAGACCCTCGGGGATCGCGGCAACGGAAAGTCCCACGATGGTCATGAACAATTCGGAGAAAGGAAGATGTCCCACCACCAGCCCGTAAGTGAGTAACAAACCGGCAATGATCAGAATGAAGAGCGTCAGCCAGCGCGCAAAAACATCCATCTGTCGAACCAGAGGTGTCGACAGGGTTTCGACCGTCTGCAGCATGCCGCTGATCTTGCCGATCTCTGTCGCCATGCCGGTTGCGACCACGACACCCCGTCCGGTGCCAGCCGCCACGAGGGTGCCGCTATAGAGCATGGAGCTGCGATCCCCGAGCACGGCATCACTTGCGACAGGATCAACTGACTTGTCCACGGGCACGGATTCGCCGGTGAGAACGGCCTCTTCGACCTTCAGGCTTCGCGCTTCCACCACCCTTATATCCGCGGGCACACGGTCCCCCGCTTCCACCAGGACGATGTCTCCCGGCACGAGCTCCGAAGCATCGACCGAGGTCCGGCGCCCGTCTCGCAAGACAGCCGCATGCGGCGCCAACATATCCCGGATTGCATCCATCGCGGCTTCCGCGCGCCCCTCCTGGAAGAAACCGACTAGGGCGTTTCCAACTATGACGGCAACGATGACGCCTGTATCGATCCAGTGCTGCATGGATGCCGTCACCACCGCAGACGCAATCAGCACGTAGATCAAGACATTGTGAAACTGAGAAAGAAATCGGACTAGTGCGCTACGCTTTGCGACTCTTGGCAGGCGATTGGGACCATGGGTCTTCAGCCTGCGTCCTGCCTCCGAGGTTTCCAGGCCTCCGACATGCGCGCTCATGATCTCCAGGACAGCTTCTTTTGGCAGAGCATGAGGCGCTGAGTTCTCGCGGTTCTCTGTCATCGATATCCTCTCTGTTCAATCATCGTCTACGAGTTCGGTGGTCGGCAGACCTGCAACCGATTTTCCTTTGATCGTTGTAATCGGGTGGCGGCAGGACAGCGGGAGCATGTCGATCTGATCCGCTCGCGCCTTGATCTATGACAATTTTCACCTCGCGAACGGTGTCCTGCGCATGCCCGTTGCAACCCGCCGGAACCAACCGGGAGATGTGAAAGCACAGGCTCAGGCAAGCCTTGGCGGCTATGACCGCAGCATGCAGGGGAGTTTGTTCGAACGACCCGGCGAGACCTTGTGCCGGAAGACGTTGAAAAGGTTGAGACGCACCGCCTCGATCGGATGGATGCCAACCGGTGAAACCCTTTTGAGCACATTCGTTTGATAACAAGAGGCCGATTACATGACGTCGTCCATTTCCCTGCTCAGCGCTGCCCAGATCCGGGCACTCCCCACTTCAACCGTGAGCTCATGGTCCGACGAGGATGTAAAGCAGCTTTCAAGCACGCAGGTGAGTGCGCTGACGTCATCCCAGATCTCGGCCTTGCAGGTCGATGCCATCAATGGGCTGTCAACGGATCAACTGAAGGCCATTGCGCCGCGCTCGATCACAGGCCTGACGCTCGATCAGATCGCAGCCTTGACGCCCGAAGACGTCTCGAGCCTGGCAACGACACAGATTGCGGCACTGACAGCGACCCAGCTCGGCAGCCTCAGCACCGAACAGTCGGAGGCGCTGACGCCAGCTCAAGTCGCAAGGCTGACAGCGACACAGCTCAGCGCTTTCAGCACCGAGGACCTGGCGACCTTCTCACCTGAAGACATTGCAGCGATCAACACGGCCGCTCTGAGGGGGCAATCGCCCGAAAGGCTGGCCGGTCTCTCGACGACGCAGATCGCGGCACTGAAGCCGGCACAGATCGCAGCTCTGACCCCGGCGCAAATTGCAGCCCTGACGCCGCAACAGGTTGCGACGTTCTCAAGCGCACAGATCCAGGCCCTGACCGCCACTCAGGTCGCCGCGATGACGACGGATCAGTTCAACGCCCTCTCGACGACCCAGTTCACCGCCTTCACCGCCCGTGCCGTTGTCGGATTGACGACCACTCAGATATCCGCCCTCGGCAACGAGAAGATCGGGGCACTCACCACCGCGCAAATGGCGGCCCTGACGTCGAGGCAGCTTGGCGCCCTCACGGTTGAGCAGGTCGCGGGCTTTTCGAACAGCCAGATCGCGGCCATCAATCCCCGTGCCATTTCGGGCCTGACCGCCGATCACATTGCCGGTTTGTCTCCGGCAAGGACGGCAGCCCTCACGGCCAGCCAGATCACATCGCTGACCCGTAGCCAGATGGCGGCATTTACCGATGACCAACTGGCTGCTCTGTCCACAACCCAGATCAGAGCCCTGGGCGCCACTCAGGTCGCCGCCCTCTCTACATCATCCATCTCAGGCTTCAGCGCTGCACAAATCGCCGCCTTGGCACCGAAGGCCCTGACCGGACTGAGCGCCAGCCAGATCGCGGTCATGAGCACCGATCAGCTGAAAAGCCTCTCCACATCCCAGATTGCGGCGATGACAGCGACCCAGATCGGCAGCTTGTCAACGACCCAGCTTGCTGCCCTGTCCCCTGCCCAGATCGGCGCCATCAGTGCAGCGGGCGTCACGGGCCTGACGACGGATCAGATCTCTTCGCTCAGCCTCAGCCAGATTGGCGCGATGACAACCGCTCAGATCTCGGCCCTCAAGGTCACCCAGGCGGCGGCCTTTACACCTGACCAGATCGACGGCTTCACACCGACACAGATACGCGGCCTGACCGGCGCGCAAGTTGCGGCAATGCCCGAGAACCTGATTGCCGGCTTCTCCGAGCAGCAGATCGCAGCTCTCACCACACGCGCCGTTTCCGGCCTCACTGCGGCCCAGATCGGGACGCTCTCGACGGATCAGCTGGATGCGTTCTCGACGAGCCAGATCGCCGCTCTGAACGCGCTTCAGATTGCGGCCATGCCTGCGGACGCTGTCTCTGCAATGAGTGCGTCCAAAATTGCGGCAATCAGCGCCAAGGCGATTACCGGGTTGACGGCAGAGCGGATCGCAACACTGGAACCTGCGCAGGTCGCAGCCTTGACGGCCACTCAGATCAAGGCCTTGAAGGCCGATCAGGTTGCAGGCTTCACCGCATTCCAGACCGAAGCGATGACCAATGGTCAGATCGCCGCCCTCAGCACCGCGCAGCTGTCGTCGATGTCGGTCCAGGCCGTGAAGGCTTGGTCGCCATCGCAGATAGGTGCGATCGCCGCAGGCTCCATTACCGGACTGACGACAGATCAGATCGCTGCCTTGGAGGACTACCAGATCGACGGCCTGACATCGGCGCAGATTGCGAGGATGAGTGGCAGCCAGATCGGGACATTCTCCGAAGGACAGCTTGCAGCGCTAACGCCGGCGAAGATCGCATCGATTTCCGCAAGCGCCATCTCCTCTATCCCGGCGGACAGGATCAGCAGCTTGAACCTGGAGCAGATTGCAAAGCTGACCACGGCGCAGATCGCAGGCATGAAGAACGAGCAGATCGTTTCCTTCACCCCGACCCAGCTCGCATCGCTGAGCGCGAGCCAGCTGCAGGCTGTCACAGCGGCGCAAATCGCTTCCCTTTCGCCGAGCAACATCGCATCGCTTTCACGCGAGCAGATTGCCGGCCTGTCCGCCAGAACGATTGCAGCACTCAGCACCGATCAGATTGCCGCCATGTCGTCGGATCAGGTGGAGGCGATGACGGCGACCCAGGTCGCTGGCCTCACCTCAGCGCAACTTGGCGCCATGCGCACGGCAGACATCCTGGCCTTCCAGCCAGCTGAAATGGCTGCCATTACGACGAGCGCCTTGAGCGGCCTCAGTACTGAAACCATTGCGGCCATGAGCCTTGAACAGGTTGCAGCCCTGACCGCCGCCCAGCTGGGTGCGTTGACTGCCGAACAGACCGCAGCCCTGACCCCAACCCAGGTGGATATACTGAGCGCGAAGCAGGTGGCCGGCTTTGGCGCGACACAGGCGGCAGCCCTGACTTCCGCATCGCTCGGCACCCTGTCACAGGAGCAGATCGCAGCCTTGAGCACGGCTGCAGTCGCCGCGCTCTCCACGACACAGATCACGGCTCTCTCGGCCAACCAGATTGAAGCCTTTACCAACACGCAGATGGGCGCCTTGACCGCCGCCCAGGTCGCCGCACTGACCCCGACCCAGCTGTCCAACTTGCCTGCGACCAAGCTCGCCGCGATCAGCGCGACCGGGATCGCCGGGATGACGACGCAGCAGATTGCAGCGCTCGGCGCCGATCAGATCAGTGCGCTGACCGCTGCCCAGATAACGGCTCTGACACCGAGCCAGGTCGGAGCGCTCACGCCACAGCAGGTAACGCTTTTGTCCACAACACAGATCGCGGCACTTGGCGCCAGCCAGGTGGCGATGCTCACCAATGACAGCCTGGCGACACTGACAAGCGAGAAGATCGCCGCACTGACAGCCAAGGCGATTCCGGGCCTGACGGCGTCCCAGATTGCGTCCATGTCAACGTCGCAGATCGACAGTCTCAGCCAGACCCAGATCGGTGCTCTGACGGCCACCCAGATTGGCGCACTCTCTTCAGCACAGCTTGCAACGCTGTCGAATGCAGAATTGGCGGCCATCGCACCCGCAGCGATTTCAGGTCTGGCAGCCTCCCACATCGCTGGCCTGAGCCAGGACCAGATTGGCGTGCTGACGGCAGCGCAGATCGGTGCGCTGACCTTTGATCAGTTGAACGCGTTGAAACCCGATCAACTCGGCGTCATGACGGCAACCCAGATTGGCGCCTTGACCGCGACCCAGATCGCCTCCCTGTCTGCAGGAACCATTTCCGCCCTGACGACAACCCAGATTGCTGCTATTTCTACAAAGGCGATCCCGGGACTGAGCACGGCACAGATCGCAACTCTAACGCCAGACCAGGTCGATGCGATGACGTCGGCGCAATTCGGCGCGCTGAGCGCGACGCAACTGTCCGCATTCAGCTCGGCCGCGCTGGAAACACTAACCTCGGCGGACATTGCAGCGCTCTCGCCAAGCGCCGTCAGTGGTCTTTCACCTGCGATCTTCGCCACCCTGCAGCCCGAGCAGATCTCCGCACTGACAACGGGTCAGGTCGCAAGTCTGGGCTACCATCAGCTGAGAGCGATGACGCAGGACCAGGTCGGTGCACTGACCTCGGCCCAGATCGGTTCGCTGAACGCGGTCCAACTCGCGACTTTGGGCACGGATAAAATTGCGTGGCTAACGACATCGCAGATCGCCTCCATGGATGCAAAGGCAATCCGCGGCCTGACGGTTCAGCAGATCAGCGCGCTGTCCGCAGCCCAGGCAGAAGCCCTGACACCAACCCAGGTGGCGGGCCTCACTTCAACGCAGTTGGCCGCCCTCAGCGTCACCAACTTCAGGACCTTCTCGACCGAAGACATAGCCGCGATCAGCGAGCAGGCCCTGCCAGGGCTGACGGTCAGTCAGATCTCCAACATGACCACCGCCCAGCTCCAGGCGATCAGTGCCACGCAGTCGAACAACCTGAGTGCAGCGCAGATCGCCGCGGTTCTGGCAGCCTATGCGGCCACCTGAACCGATACTTAGCCTCGATGATAGCAGACCGTTGGAATCGAGACTTGGGTAGGACAACAAACGTGACTCCGTCGGGCTCCTGACAACAACGAGGCCGACATCGGCCTGCCTCAATTGCGAATCGTGAACTGAACCCGGTCGGCAGGAAATCGTGTCACGGCATACTGGATCGGCACGCCCGCTAGATCGGTGTTAAGAGCCCTGGTCACCAACATGATTGCGCCTGGTGTCAGGCCAAGGCTCGCAACATCATCGGGTTCCGCATGTATCGCCGTTACCTCGGTTGTATCCCGCAGGTAGTCGTCCACCCCGCATGCGGCCAGAGCCCGAGTGATTGATCCCGTCTCGGCGAAGGCGGCATCGATGCCCTGAAAGCGCGCCGCCGGAAACCACATGGTCGAGCGAGAAACCGGCCGCCCATCAGCCGTCCGGAGCCCGTCGAGACGTATGACCCTTGTTCCGGTCGCAAACCCCAGCCACTCGGCGACGTCGGCAGGTGCCGTCACGGTTTCCGCCGCCAGCAAGATACCCTTCAGATCCCGCGCCTGTTCGCCGATCCCCTCGGTGAAACGGGTTCGCCGACCGATTGGGAAGTCGAACTTGTCGCGCTGGATGATGACGGTGCCGCGGCCCTGCGCGGCTCGCACGATACCCTCCTGCGCCAACGCAGCCAACGCCGCGCGGACGGTGTGCCGGTTCACCCCGAATTCCTCGGCAAGCGCGGTTTCCGCCGGTACCATTCCTGTCCCGTCATAAAGACCTGCCAGAATATTGGCGCGGATCCGATCGGAGATCTGGCGCCAGAGGGCGACACCCTTCTGTCTTTGCATCACCGGAATGGGCTCCCTGTCACAACCTTGTCACGACCAGCGGTTACTTCTACAGTAACTTGTATGGTTGTCTATATTACTAGACATTTCGAGGACTGACAATGCACAGAGCCAACGAAATCGACCCCGGTGCGCAGGCCGGCCGAAAGCGGATCGTCGATCTGCTGGCGAAAGCCACGCTCGCCGAACTTAAAGACGCATTTTCCGCTTTCGACCCCGCACCGGCTTACACCTCCCTGCGCGGCCCGGAGACCGGCCTCGTCATGGTCAAGGGCCGGATCGGCGGCGGCGGCGCACCCTTCAATCTCGGCGAAGCGACCGTCAGCCGGGCAAGCGTGCGGCTCTCCGATGGACGGATCGGCCATGGTTACCGCCTCGGAACCGACCGCAAGGCGGCTGAGCTCTCGGCCGTTCTCGATGCCATGGCGCAGGACGAAACCGTCCACGCTTCGCTTGAGACCCGCCTCCTGACGCCGCTCGAAGCACGCCTTGCAGCGGAAGCCGAACAGCTCGAAGCCGAAACGGCCGCCACGAAGGTCGATTTCTTCACCATGGTTCGCGGAGAAGACTGATGCTCGACGTCACTGAAAGCCTCGACGGCGGTTTCCCGGATGCCGTAACCCATGCTCAAGCCGTGTTCCGCAGCGTAATGGACGCCATGGCCCGCCCCGGCACCATCGGTGTCGTCGACGTGGCCGTCGCACCACCCGCACCACTCGGCATCGCGGCAGGCGCCCTGCTGCTGACGCTCTGCGACCACGACACGCCGATCTGGCTGACACCAATTCTCGCCAAATCCGCCCTGCCAGGCTGGATCGGATTCCACACCGGCGCCAGCCTGACGCCAACCAAGACCGATGCCAAATTCGCCTTCGTCGAAGCGGGAGCACCGTTCCCCTCGCTCTCACAATTTGCACTGGGAACCCAGGAATATCCGGACCGTTCGACGACGATGGTCGTAGAGGTCGCCTCGCTCGAGGGCGGCCAGCCTCTACAGCTGTCAGGCCCCGGCATTCGCGACACCGCCACGATCGGCCCGAAGGGTCTGCCCGAAACCTTCCTGCGCCAGTGGGCCGACAATCGCGCCCTCTTCCCGCGCGGCGTCGAACTGGTGCTGACGGCAGGTCCACGTTTCATCGCGCTCCCGCGCACGACCAAGATCCGCGAGATGGAGGCCTGAGCCATGTATGTTGCCGTCAAGGGTGGCGAAAAAGCTATCGCCAACGCCCACAAGCTCCTCGCCGACCGCCGCCGCGGCGACAGGTCGCTGCCATCGGTGACGATCGACCAGATCGTCGCGCAGCTCGGCCTCGCCGTCGACCGCGTCATGGCAGAAGCCTCGCTCTATGACTGCGCGCTGGCCGCACTTGCCCTCAAGCAGTCGCGCGGCGACATGATCGAAGCGATTTTCCTGCTGCGCGCCTACCGCACCACGCTGCCCCGCTTCGGCACCTCCCGCCCGATCGAAACCGGCCGGATGCGCGTCGAACGCCGCGTCTCGGCCACCTACAAGGATCTGCCTGGCGGACAGCTGCTCGGCCCCACCTTCGACTACACCCACCGCCTGCTCGATCCCTCTCTGCTTGATGAGGAGACGGTGGACACCGGCGAACAGCGCGAGGAAGGCCTGGAGCATGTCATGCGGGTCTCCGACATTCTCGACGGCGAGGGCCTGATCGAACCCGATGGCGAGATGCCCGAGGATCACGTCGCCGGCGACATCACCCGCGAGCCGATGGAATTCCCGATGCCCCGCGACCTGCGTCTGCAGGCGCTGGCCCGCGGCGACGAGGGCTTCCTTCTGGCGCTCGGCTATTCGACCCAGCGCGGTTATGGCCGCACCCACCCCTTTGTCGGCGAAATTCGCATGGGTCTGGTCGAGGTCGAATTCGACGTGCCGGAGCTGGGTTTTGCCGTTTCGCTCGGGGAGATCCGGGTCACCGAATGCCAGATGGTCAACCAGTTCAAGGGTTCGGCCAAGGCCCCGCCGCAGTTCACCCGCGGCTACGGCCTCGTCTTCGGCCAGAGCGAACGCAAGGCCATGTCCATGTCGCTGGTCGACCGGGCACTTAGGACCCAGGAGTTCGGCGAGGATGTCGTCGCCCCCGCCCAGGACGAGGAATTCGTCATTTCCCATTGCGACAACGTCCAGGCGACCGGCTTCGTTGAACATCTGAAACTGCCGCATTACGTCGACTTCCAGGCCGAACTCGATCTCGTCCGCCGCATGCGGGCCAAGCACGATGCCTCCCGGCTGGAGCCGAGCGAGATGCAGGAGGCGGCTGAATGATCGCAGGTCTTTCTCACATGACATTTATTGTCGCGGATCTGGATCGAATGACCGACATCCTGGTCAGGGTACTCGACGCCCGCGAAGTGTATGCAAGCGGCGACGAGACCTTTTCCTTGTCCCCTGAGAAGTTCTTTTTGATTGGAGATCTATGGATCGCCATCATGAAGGGCGAACCGCTTCAGAGCCGCAGCTACAACCATATCGCTTTCAAGATCGATGAAGCTCAGTTCGATACATACATCGAACGAATTCAAACGCTTGGGCTGGAGATGAAGCCACCACGACCGCGTTTGGAGGGAGAAGGACGCTCGATCTATTTCTACGACGCGGACAACCACCTCTTCGAATTGCATACGGGAACGCTTGAAGAGCGCTTGAAGCGCTACGGCAAAACAATGCAGGCGACCGAGTGATGCGTCAGTCTCCGCCGTCTCCCCCGCCATCATCATTCCCGTCATTGTCGCCGAACGTCGTCGCTCCATCGCCGTTCCGGTCTCGCTTTCCCGTCACCGGGGCCCGCCTTGGCCAAAGACGCCACAGCGCGAACCCGACGATCGCGAACACCGCAACCAGCGCCACCGCCACCATCCCCACAGCCGATCCGCTCGGATCCATGTCACGCCTCCACGCTTGTCAGCCGGGCAAAGGGTAAGCCACCATGCAGGAACTCGCCACATACAACTTCGCCTATCTGGACGAACAGACCAAGCGCATGATCCGCCGCGCGATCCTCAAAGCGATCGCCATCCCTGGCTATCAGGTGCCCTTCGCGTCGCGCGAAATGCCGATGCCGTATGGCTGGGGCACCGGCGGCGTGCAGGTCACCGCATCGATCATCGGTCGCGACGACACGCTTAAGGTCATTGACCAAGGCGCCGACGATACGACCAATGCCGTCTCCATCCGCGCCTTCTTCCAGAAGGTCGCCGAGGTCGCCGTCACCACCAGGACCAGCGAAGCCACGATCATCCAGACCCGCCACCGCATCCCTGAGGAGAAGCTCCGGGAAGGCCAGGTTCTGGTCTATCAGGTGCCAATCCCGGAACCCCTGCGCTTCCTCGAGCCGCGCGAGACCGAGACCCGCAAAATGCATGCGCTGGAAGAATACGGCCTCATGCATGTGAAACTCTACGAGGACATCGCCAAGCACGGCCGCATCGCCACGACCTATGCCTATCCGGTCAAGGTCGAGGGCCGCTACGTGATGGATCCGTCGCCGACGCCGAAATTCGACAATCCGAAGATGCACATGTCGGAAGCCCTGCAGCTCTTCGGCGCCGGCCGCGAGAAACGCATCTATGCTGTTCCGCCCTACACCGACGTCGTCAGCCTCGACTTCGAGGATCACCCCTTCGAGATCCAGACCTTCGACAAGCCCTGCGCGCTCTGCGGCGCCCACAACGTCTATCTCGACGAGGTCGTGCTCGACGACAAGGGCGGCCGGATGTTCGTCTGCTCCGACACCGACCACTGCGAGA
>JBKBON010000022.1:0-51690 GCA_046294755.1 Allorhizobium sp.
TTCACCGCCCTTTGCGCCGCCTTCCGATGTAAAGAAGTTGGCAAGGATTGGCTGCGAGTTTGGACCTCGCACGACGGGTCTGGTAGCAACGAAAAGTACCAAATGGCATGATGCCGAACGTCCGTGACCGGTAAGTCTTTTAGTCCGGTATGTCCCCTCTTGTATCTCGTTTTTAAGGGACAAATCCTATGGCCAGCATTCTGACCAACTCCAGCGCGATGTCCGCGCTCTCCACCCTGCGCTCGATCGCTTCCAGCATGGAATCGACGCAGAACTCGATCTCCACCGGCATGAAGGTTTCCAAGGCATCGGACAACGCCGCTTATTGGTCGATCTCGACCGGTATGCGTTCCGACAACATGGCTCTGTCCGCCGTAACCGACGCCTTGGGCGTTGGCGCTGCTAAGATCGATACCGCTTACGCCGGTATGGAATCGGCAATTGACGTGATGAAGGAAATCAAAGCCAAGGTTGTTGCCGCCAAGGAAGAAGGCGTCGACAAGGCCAAGATCCAGGAAGAAGTAGCGCAGCTCAAGGCGCAGCTTGAGTCTATCGCCAAGAGCTCTTCGTTCAACGGCGAAAACTGGCTGGCTGTAGAGAACGCCGGTGACAAGACTGTCGTCTCCGGCTTCGTTCGCGACGCAGCAGGAAATGTCGGCGTCAAGACCACGACCTACACTCTCAGCCAGGCAAACCTGCTGTATCGCTTCGATGCCCAGGGTGAAGTCGATGATGCGCAGGAATCCATCCTCACGAGCACCGATGACATCACCGTCAGCGGCGCGGCTGCACCTGTTGCTTCGATCAAGATCACTGACCTTGACGTTGAGAACGACGATCTTGATGTGGCTCTCGCTTCCGTCGATCTCGCCCTGAGCAAGATGACCAGTGCCGGTGCAGAACTCGGCTCGCTTTCGAAGCGCGTCGACCTTCAGTCTGACTTCGCCGAGAAGCTCTCTGACGCCATCGAAAAGGGCGTTGGCCGTCTCGTTGACGCCGACATGAACGAAGAGTCGACCCGCCTCAAGGCACTGCAGACTCAGCAGCAGCTGGCAATCCAGGCGCTCTCGATCGCCAACAGCGACTCGCAGAACATCCTGTCGCTCTTCCGTTAATCGTAACATCGGGTCGGCCCGTAAGGGCCGGCTAGACACTCCCGACGCCGATATGCCTTGGTGGCTGACCAGAGGCGTGCGAAGGGAAGGCTTCATCGTCCGGAGGCTGATCCGGATACGAGGCAAGGCAAAAGCCGCGTTCGGAAACGAACGCGGCTTTTCCGTTTTGTTAAACATAATCTGTTACGCGCATGCGCGCGCGAGAGTTGCAGAAAAATTTCAGAAATTCGAATTTCACCCTGTCGTTTAGGCCTTCATTAACCTTGATAGTTTTATCTAAGCCTATCGAAGCGGCGAGCTAACTATTAAAAATCAGCCAGTTAGCAGGCATGATGCTGTGCGCCGTTACCGGTGAGACCGGAATGTCCCTTCTTAGTCAGCCATTCAAGGGGCAATACTACTATGACGAGCATTCTTACGAACATCGCTGCCATGTCGGCACTCCAGACGCTGCGCTCGATCGGCAGCAACATGGAAGAGACCCAGGGCCGCGTTTCCTCCGGCCTGCGCGTCGGTGAAGCAGCCGACAACGCTGCCTACTGGTCTATCGCGACCACCATGAAGTCGGATAACATGGCATTGTCTGCCGTATCTGACGCCCTCGGCCTCGGCGCCTCCAAGATCGATACCGCATATGCCGGTATGGAATCGGCCATCGACGTCGTAAAGGAAATCAAGGCCAAGCTGGTCACCGCCACTGAAGAAGGCGTCGACAAGGCTAAGGTTCAGGAAGAAATTACCCAGCTCCAGGGTCAGCTGAAGTCTATCGCAGACTCGGCGTCCTTCTCCGGTGAAAACTGGATTGCTGGTGGTACCGACACGATGACGGCCGCAGTCGACGTTACCGTCGTGTCCGGCTTCGTCCGCGACGCCAACAACAACGTTGCCGTCAAGACCACCTCCTACACGCTCGACGCCACCACGGCTGGCAGCATGACCCTGCTCTTCGGCGGTGACGCCGACGGCGCCATCGATACGACCACGGGTATTCTGGGGACGAACGCTACAGACTTCACCACGACCGACTTCGATGCGTCTGACGCAACCGTAACCGCGGCAGCAACGGCCGTCGGCGGCATGTCTGTCTACACCCTGGACATCAATGGTTTCGGGGGCGCTGAAATGGCAGAAGCCCTGACTCTCGTTGATGCTGCCCTGGCCTTCATGACCAGCGCCGGTGCAGACCTCGGCTCGATCTCGATGCGCATCGATCTGCAGGAAGACTTTGTCAACAAGCTGTCTGACTCGCTCGACTCGGGTATCGGCCGCCTCGTCGACGCCGACATGAACGAAGAGTCGACCCGCCTGAAGGCCCTGCAGACCCAGCAGCAGCTGGCTGTTCAGTCCCTGTCGATCGCGAATTCTTCTTCGGAAGTCATCCTCTCGCTCTTCCGTTAAGACTGACGAGATCCAACATCGAAGCCGCCCTCCGGGGCGGCTTTTTTGCATTTTAACGTTTTTCTCAGGTCTGTTTACCAAGCGTTAACCATAAGGTCGTTACATGGGGTCATGTAACGATGAGTTAACCAAGACGAAGAACTGGTTAAGGGCATTAGGCCGCTTCATCGTTCCCGGAAAGACCGGGATGTCCCCAGAACTAGCCATTTAAGGGACACGACCGTGACCAGCATTTTGACAAATAACGCAGCAATGGCTGCACTACAGACACTCCGCGCACTCGATTCAAGCATGCAGGACACCCAGGCACGCGTATCGTCAGGTCTGCGTGTCGGCGGAGCCTCAGACAACGCCGCCTACTGGTCGATCGCAACGACGATGCGTTCTGACAACATGGCACTCTCTGCCGTCCAGGACGCCCTCGGCCTCGGTGCCGCCAAGATCGATACCGCCTACGCCGCGATGGAAAGCGCCGTCGAGGTTGTCAAGGAGATCAAGGCCAAGGTTGTCGCCGCCACCGAAGAAGGCGTCGACAAGAACAAGATCCAGGAAGAAATCGACCAACTGCAGGAACAGCTTCGTTCGATCTCGCAGTCGGCGAGCTTCAGTGGTCAGAACTGGGTTGCCACAGGCAATGACACTGTCACGGCTCCTGCAGACGTAACCGTCGTCTCGGGCTTCATCCGCGACTCCAACGGCAATGTTTCAGTTTCGACGACGCTCTATTCCCTCGATGCGACGACGCCCGATGGCATGACTGTTTTGTTCGGCGGCGATGCAAACGGCCTGATCGACTACACCTCCGGGATCATCGGCAGCGTCTCCGACACCTTCGATGCCTTTGTCGACTGGGACAATGACGGCGTGGTCGGCGCAGCAGCCGCTGAAATCGCAGGCGTCTCCATCGACCAGCTGGACATCACCGGCCTGACCACCGCCGGCATGCAGGAAGCCCTTTCGCTTGTCGAATACGGTCTGCAGCAGATGACCAGCGCAGCGGCGGCCCTCGGCTCCATCTCCATGCGTATCGGCATGCAGGAAGATTTTGTGGCGGCTCTGACCGACTCGATCGACAGTGGTATCGGTCGCTTGGTCGACGCCGACATGAACGAAGAATCGACCCGCCTCAAGGCGCTGCAGACCCAGCAGCAGCTGGCCATCCAGTCGCTCTCGATCGCCAACAGCTCTTCCGAAAGCATCCTGACACTCTTCCGTCAGTAAGCGGCGCTCTGGCTAGGGGCGACTTCGTCCCGCCCTGACTGTGTCGGATGTTATCGGTGTGAATCCGCGCCTCTCAAGAGGCGCGGATTTTCGTTTGAGCCTTGCGCGAAACTTTTGGCATTTTCGTTTGCACTACAAAAGGCAAGCCGATGCCTTGCCATGCCCTCGGTCTCTTTGTTAACTGCCGCTGTTAACGATTTGTTAGCAGTGACGGGGATCGCGCGTTTGCGCGTTCTGCATGATGCCCTCCCGTCGTGCCGGCCAGAGCCGGATGCGCAGTCCTGAACGCTTAGGGGCACCAAGCATGACCAGCATTATGACCAATGCAGCCGCCATGGCGGCGCTGCAGACGCTTCGTTCGATCGACAATAATCTCGAGATGACCCAGCGGCGCGTTTCTTCGGGTTACCGAGTAGAGACGGCAGCCGACAATGCCGGCTATTGGTCCATCGCCACCACGATGCGATCTGACAATGCCGCTCTCTCGACTGTATCGGACGCGCTGGGCCTTGGTGCGGCAACCGTTGACACCGCTTACACAGCACTCGACAACGTCGTCGACGTCATGTCGTCGATCAAGGCAAAGCTCGTTGCTGCCAGCGAGCCGGGCGTCGACAAGAACAAGATCAACGAGGAAATGAAGCAGCTGAAGAATCAGCTAGTTTCCTCCGCCCAGTCGGCCTCATTCTCAGGCGAAAACTGGCTCTACAACACGAATGTTGCTCCCTTGGGGACCAAACAGGTCGTCTCGTCCTTCGTTCGCGGCGCTGATGGCAGCGTGCAGGTGACGACCCTCGACTTCGATACCGAGCAATCAGTCCTGATCGATACACAGGATGCCTCGCGGGGGTTCCTCACAAAGGACATCGATGCCGACGACTTGGTTGATCCGGCCACCGGCACGCCGCGAAACTACTACCTGCTCGACCTTGGATCCGCGACACCTGCAACCGGTACCGAGATTGCCATCGATACCGACACAGACAAGGCGACCCTCGACGACATGATCGCCGTCGTGGACAATGTGATCCAGCAATTGACCGATGCAGCCGCTACCCTCGGTGCAATTACCAGCCGAATCCAGATGCAGGAT
Organism: Allorhizobium sp.; assembly: GCA_046294755.1. Classification (GTDB taxonomy): domain Bacteria; phylum Pseudomonadota; class Alphaproteobacteria; order Rhizobiales; family Rhizobiaceae; genus Allorhizobium. Next base: position 4,828 of record JBKBON010000022.1, read on the forward strand.
GACTTCGTCTCCAACCTGATGGACGTGATCGACAAGGGCATCGGACGTCTGGTCGATGCCGACATGAACGAGGAATCGACTCGTCTGAAAGCGTTGCAGACCCAGCAGCAGCTGGGTATCCAGGCCCTTTCGATCGCCAATAGCAGCGCAGAGAAGCTTCTGACCCTCTTCCAGCGATGACTTCTGAAGTGCCCTTTTGAAGCAGGTGGCACCAAACGTCATTCATCTTCGCGCAAGTTTGAACCCCTAGCTTCAGGAAGAGCACGTGGCGCTTTTGGCGCCAGTCCGTGCCGAATGAGCTTCGAGAAACTTCGAAAGAAGAGAGAACGCCGACGGACATGCTGAAGTTTGATCTTCTTTGCGCGGAAGGCCGCATTGCCCGGACCCTCTGTGTCGCCGATGGAGGCGATTGCCGATGAGCATGCCCTTAGCCCGTTATCTCAAGGATTTTTCCAGTGCGGCAGCGCCACCGGCTCCGCCGGCCCCGGCCTTCGACATGCCGGTCGTCGACGCATTCGATATGGATTTCCCGGCGCTTCCCGAGCCTGAACCTATTGATGTCGAAGCCATACGGCGCGAAGCCTATGCCGAGGGGTATGAGGCTGGCGAGAAGGCTGCCGCTGAACGTTTTGAAGTCGACCGCCAGGCCATGGATATTGCGAACGCGCAAGCAATGGCTGAGCGCGACCAAAGGCTGCGCGATGAGTTTGCCGGAATCATTGCGACAAAGCTGCCGGAACTCATCCAGAAGCTCTCGCTGGTCGTCAGTGAGCAGGCTGTCATGGCTTTGGCCCCGGTTCTTGGCGAAGCTCTTGCCGAGAAGGCGGTCGCCGACCTCGCCGAAGTGCTGAAAGCTGCAATTGCGGCGGGGGAGGCGGGAACAGTCGAGGTCAAGGGGCCTCGCCTGCTGTTCCAGAAACTGCTGTCGGAAATGCCGGAGCACACGAATTTCCTTCGCCATACGGAAGATGACGATCTCGACCTGACGGCAGAATTCGGCGACGCAGCGCTTGTTACGCGTATCTCCGCCTTCACGGCGAGCTTGAAGAAAGTGCTGGCATGAGTGACGAAAACCATCACCACGGCAAGAATGAGATCATCATCGTCAAGCGTCACAAGGGTGACCACGACGGTGCCCATGGTGGTGCCTGGAAAATTGCCTATGCCGACTTCATGACCGCCATGATGGCCTTCTTCCTCGTGATGTGGCTCGTCAACGCCGCCAACGAAGAGACCAAGGCATCGGTCGCCACCTATTTCAATCCGATCAAGCTCTCGGATGAACAGCCCACGAAGAAGGGTCTCGAAAAGCCGGTCGAGACCAGCGAGGGCGAAGAGAAGAAAGAGCGGTCCCAGGTTGACGAGGATCAGGACAAGGTCGGCTCAGCCGCCGCGACGGGTGATGATCTGACCGCGTCGTCAGGGGAAGAGGCTAACTACTCCGAGGCTGACTTCTTCGAAAATCCCTATTCGGTTCTTGCTGAAATCGCCCAGGAAGTGGGCCAGCAGGCGAATGTCAGCGCCAAGGGCGAGGGCGGGGCTGCCGATTCCGGACCTTCGACGGGCGCACAGGGCGGCGAAGCTTATCGAGATCCCTTTGACCCCGACTTCTGGACCCAGCAGGTCCAGACGGCAAACGGGCCATCGGGCAAGCCGACGGACGCACAGGATGCAGCGCAACAGGCTCAAACCGGAGAACCGTCCGAGGATGCCTCGACTGAACCGGAGCAGCAGATCGCTCTCGTCATCCCCGGGCAAAAGCCGGAAAACCCGCTCACCCCTGCAGAGGCGATGACCAACGACAAGCCGGCGGAAGCCGTTACGTCGAAGAGTGAGTTGGGCGAGACCGATAAGACAGAGACCAAGACAGACACTGAGGCTGCGGACAAAACCCAACCCGATGAGGCGGCATACGAGGTCCAGCTTGCAGCCGCGGAGAAATTGAAGACCGAGATCGAGGCGTCGATCGGCGGTGCAGCCGGCAAGCTCGCTGAAGGTCTCCTCGTCACACCTTCGGAAGGTGGGTTGCTTGTTACCATCAGCGATCAAAGCGATGCCGCCATGTTCAATGTTGGGTCGGCCGTGCCGCGCCGCGAGCTCGTGCTCGCAATGGAAAGGCTGGGTAAGCTTCTGCAGGCCAAGCCAGGCCGTATCGTCATTCGTGGACATACCGACGGGCGTCAGTTCAAGGGCACCGAAAACGACAACTGGCGGCTCTCCATGGCCCGCGCCCATAGCGCCTATTACATGCTCGTGCGTGGTGGGCTGAGCGAGGACCGCGTCGAACAGGTGTCTGGCTTTGCCGATCGCCGGCTGCAGGTTCCTGATGATCCGCTTGCGGACTCCAACCGGCGCATTGAAATCCTCATCGAAGCGGATGAGGGATGAGCATGGCCATTCGGCGCTTGTCCCTTCGTGTGGTGCTGACCGGTCTGGCCGCTCTTGCTGCCGGATCGTTAAGCCATGCGCAGACAGCGGATGACGCGATCGCGCCCTACCGAATGCTGCGATCGCTGCAATTCGTCCAGGACACCGTCGTCCGTGGTGATCATTCCGCAGCAGACATGCAACGCTTCATGCTGGGGACGATCGACGAGAGGCTGCGCTCGGCGGACTCCAAGATCTTTCAGGATCCCCGCAACGTTGATGCCGCCCTGATCTACGCGATGAGCGGCGGAAACCCGGCGACGCTCGAACTCCTTGTCGCGCGCGATGTCGAAGGCCACTTCGACAACCGAGTCAGTGACGTCTTGCGAAAATACTTGAGCGGAAAAGGCACCCTGATCGCCAAGACCTTGGGAGAAATCGCGGTCGAGTACAGGAACGACAAGATTGGTCCATATCTGGCACTCGTTGCGGGCAATGTGACCCTGACCAAGGACCCGGCTGCTGCTCTCAAGTTTTATGATTGGGCGCGGCTTACTGCGCCAGGCACCATCGTCGAAGAGGCCGCATTGCGCCGGTCGCTTGCCGTCGCGGTTGATGCGAAGAATGTCGAAAAGGCATCGCTGTATGCCAACGGCTATGCACGGCGCTTCCTCTATTCACCTTATGCCAGCCAGTTTGCCGATCTCTTCGTGCGCTTTGTTGTCGAGCACTATGATGTGCTGAAGCCGGAGAATATCGAAGCCACGCTTGGCTACATGGATGCGGATCGACGCCGCGAGGTTTATCTCCGCATCGCGCGAGAGGCGGCGATTGCCGGTCGCAAGGAACTGGCCACCATGGCGGCTGAACAGGCGAAACTGCTATCGGGCAGCGATGAGGGTGCCGATGCCCTCGCCAAGCTTTATGGCAGCCTCGTTGGCGTTCCGACTGAAGATGTCGGCAACGCCATGGCCGTCCTGATGAATATCCCGGAGGAGGCGCTTTCGCCGCGCGATCGTGCGCTTCGTCGGGCTGCGGAAAGAGTGGCCAAGGAGGTTCTGCGCAAACCGGAACCCGCGCAACGACCGCAGGTGGCGCCCGTCGAGGCGACGCAGGCGAGCGAGGAGATGCAGGCCGCTGCCATCGATCAGGACCTGCAGGATCCCTTCGGGCAGCCGCAGCCGGTTGATGCTGCACCGGGGGAGGCGGCAGCGCAACCTGCGGCAGCCGCGCCCGCACCCCCCTCGGCTGATCAGGCCGATATCGACCCGGAACTGCGGACCTTTGTCGATGCGGGTCGATCCAAGCTCGACGCCATAGATGATCTTCTCAAGAAAGAAGGCCCATGACCATGATGGATGCACTGTCAGCTCCCAGATTGCCTGTTTCAGATGGCGCCGCGTTGCAATCAGCCTCTGGTCGTTCTGAAAAAGCAGAAGCCGGCGGCAGTTTTTCGAAAGTGCTTTCCAAGTCGGGCGAGCAGGAACGCGGTTCATCGAAAGAGGGGCGGGCCGAAGGGGATGCCACAGCAGTAGACTCTGAAGGTGAACAGTCTGCGACGAAAACTGCATCCCGTGCTTTCGAGCGTTCGCCGTTTGCCATTGATGACGCGCTTCTGGCAGAGCTGGAGGCCCTTCCGGACGATGTGTCCATGGGCGATATAGTCCGCCTCCTGTCGAGCGCCAAAGGCAAGGGAGGCGGGAAGGACGGCAGCGAGCCCGAGGTGGAGATCGAAGGGCTCGATCCGACGATCAAGGCCCAGCTCGCCAAGGCGATGGCCGCCGTTCGCGACCGTAAAGGCGCGGATGCGAGCGACGAAGCGTCAACGGATCAGACGCCGGCCAAGGGCCCACACACCGAGGTCACGGCCTCTGATCTTGCCGATGTGCTGCGGCTTCTCGCCGGTTCGGAAGGTAAGGTCGCCGAAAAGGGCGAGGATGCCGTCAAGGGTGAGAAGACCGCCAAGACCGAGCAAAAACAGGTTGATGGTCTGGCTATTGCCGCGTTCTCCGAAGAGAAGGCCGATGCCTCTACGACGGATGACGGCGGGTCGGACGGGAATCGCGATTTCCGTTTTGTCAGGGCTGATGGTAAGGGCCAGCCAGTCCTCCTGCGGGGGGAGGGGACATCTGGATCCGAGCAGTCCGAGTCCAAAACGATTGAGACGGTGACGGTAGTGGACAGCCGGCGCTACATCGCCCCGGTCTCCACCACGAATTCAGCGTCGATCACGGCGGCCATGCTGGGAGACAGCGAGTGGGTCGGGGCAATGGCACCCGGCTCTGAGCTTGCCAATGCCGCAGCTCAGTCCAGCCAGGGCAAGGTCGTGCACACCCTGAAGATCCAGATGACCCCGATCGAGCTCGGAAGTGTGACCGCGACCTTGCGACTGTCGGGCGAGGAACTGAGCGTTCAGTTGACTGTCGACAATCCCGCGGCATTGCGCCAGTTGTCCAACGACCAGACGGACATCCTGAAGGCACTCCGTGCTCAGGGGCTCGTCGTCGATCAGGTCCAGGTGAACATGCAGGTCGCGACCACCGACCGCAGCGCGGACGCCGGTCAGAATGGCCAGCAGAACCAGCAGTCAGGTCAGCAGGCTTTCCAGCCCGGTAAGCAGGGTGGCAGCGAGCAGCAGAACCAAGGTGAGACCGCAGGAAACAGGGCACGGATGACAGATGACCGGCTGGTTCAAACGACGGAAACTCCGACTACCGACGCTCGCGGCACTCGCCCTGATCAGCTGTACGTCTGAGGCTGCGGCGAGCCTGCGCGACTGTGAAGGTGCGATCAGTGCGGCGGCTGCCAAGTTCGGAATTCCAGAGGGCATACTCTATTCGGTCGGACTGACGGAAACGGGCCGGAAGGGCAGCCTTCAACCTTATGCCATGAATGTCGAAGGCAAAGCCTATTACTTCAATGGCCTGGAGGAGGCTCTCACTGCCTTCCAAAAGGCCAGGGAAGGCGGTGCGGTCCTTATCGACGTTGGATGCATGCAGATCAACCAGCACTTCCACGGAGAGCATTTCACCTCGGTGGAGGCGATGTTCGATCCACGTCGAAACGTGGAATATGCGGCACGGTTCCTCAGCAACCTGCATAAGCGCCATGAGACGTGGACAATGGCCGTTGCAAGGTATCATGCAGGTCCCAATAATGACCCCGCTCAGAAGCGCTATGTGTGTCGAGTGATCGCAAATCTTGTCGCAACCGGTTACGGAAACTGGACTCCCAATGCGCGACAATTTTGCAGTGAATAACAATCACGGGTTGTTTGACAGCCATGATTGTGCCGATTTGCCAAATGTGGCGAGACTGCGATGCGGAGAGGCCGGGCAAGACCTTGTGCGAAACTTGCGTTAACTTTTCCACTGAAAAATTGTGTCGGTAAGAGTGATTAGCCACTATATATAGTTCAAATCGGCACCAATTGGTTAATCAATCGTTAATTACTATGGTTAAGTTCTCCTAGTTGTTCATGAATCCCCCGATTCGTACCCATGGTGCATCGAAACACCACACTGATTCGGAGGCGGCTGAATGATCGTAGTGGTAGATGAGCGCGAGCTCGTGAAAGACGGATACACATCACTATTTGGGCGAGAGGGGATTCCTTCGACGGGTTTCGACCCACGCGAATTCGGGGAATGGGTCAATACGGCGGCCGATTCTGACATCGCGGCGGTTGAAGCTTTCCTGCTTGGGCAGGGCGAGGTTACTCTTGAACTGCCGCGGGCCATCCGCGACCGGACCCAGGCGCCGGTGATCGCAGTCAGCGATCAGCCATCTCTGGAAGCGACACTCGCGCTCTTCGACTGCGGCGTCGATGACGTGGTTCGCAAGCCGGTGCATCCTCGCGAAATCCTGGCGCGCGCTGCGGCGATCCGTCGGCGTCTGCGGGCGATCACCAACTTCACCGAGATTGGGCCGATCAAGGTTTTCTCCGACGGTCGCGATCCGGAGATCGCTGGCGACGTTTTTCCGCTGCCGCGCCGTGAGCGCCGCATCCTCGAATACTTGGTCTCCAACCGCGGCCGACGCGTATCGAAGACCCAGATCTTCAACGCGATCTACGGCATCTTCGACGAGGAAGTCGAAGAGAACGTCGTTGAGAGCCACATCTCCAAGCTCCGTAAGAAGCTGCGCAAGAAGCTGGGTTTCGATCCGGTCGATTCCAAACGCTTCCTCGGTTACTGCATCGACTGGAGCTAATTCTCATCTACCCGCGGCCGCCCTTGTGCGGCCGCAGTTTTTTCCTTCGTCGCGAGGGAAAACGCAGGGGCCCTCCAGCCAGACAGCTTCACGCAAGGCCCACCTCATACTCTCCAAATCGACTAGCAAACGAGGATTTTGACATGAGCCTTTACGGAACCATGCGAACCGGTGTCTCCGGCATGAATGCCCAGTCCAACCGGCTGAGCACCGTCGCCGACAACATCGCCAATTCCAGCACCATCGGCTATAAGAAGGCCTCGGTGCAGTTTTCATCCATGATTTTGCCGACCACCAACGGCGCCTACAATTCCGGCGGCGTCGATACGACTGTCCGCTACTCAATTTCGAGCCAAGGTACGTTTAGCTACACAACGTCCTCGACGGACCTTGCCATCAACGGTGACGGTTTCTTTATCGTTAAGGGTGGTGATGGCACGCCCTATCTGACGCGCGCCGGTTCGTTCGTGCTTCAAGAAGATGGCACTTTGAAGAATACGGCAGGCTACACGCTTCAGGGATACAAGTACGATTCCGAAGCGGACCCGACAATCGTCGTGAACGGGTTCGATGGTTTGGAGCCAGTAGACTTGTCCGGTTCCGGCATCTCTGCTGTCGCGTCTACCGCTGGAACGCTGGCAGTAAACCTGCCGAACGGAGCTGACATCGGCTTCGAGCAAAAGACCTCGCTGAAAGTTTTCGACAGTCAAGGCTCCAGCCGTCTGGTCGAGTTCACATACACGAAAATTGGCGTAAACCAGTGGCAGGTCACGGCGACCGGACCGGGTACACCTACTGACTTGATCGATGACGGCGGCAATAACTTCATCACTCTCCAGTTTGGCACAGACGGCAAACTGGATCCGCCAATCGACTCGATCCCTCTTCAGTCGTTTGACATAGACGGAGCTGAGGTGCCGGATATTGAATTGACGATCGGAGATACCACGCAGCTCGCGTCTAGTTTCTCCGTCGAGGTGGGCAAGGTCGATGGAAATGCCGCCTCCAAGGTGAAGGGCTATGAGATCGACGATCGTGGGATCGTATCGATTGCCTACGAAAACGGCGACCTGGTTCCCAAGTTCCGCGTGGCTTTGGCCAGCGTCCAGAGCCCTGACAACCTGAATCCCGTCGCCGGCAACCTTTATACCCAATCGAACACATCCGGTGTCGTCATCCTCGGTTACGCCGGCTCCAGCGGCTTCGGCACGATCCTGTCCGGCGCACTCGAAGACTCCAACGTGGACGTTGCTGAAGAACTGACGGCCATGATCGAGTCCCAGCGGAATTACACCGCAAACTCCAAGGTTTTCCAGACGGGCTCCGAATTGATGGAAGTCCTGGTCAATCTGAAGAGATAATCGAAAGAGTAGGTTAGTCCTATGTCGCTTGCATCCGCGCTCAACACGGCCAACTCGATTTTCCGGAACACGTCGCAGCAGACGTCCGTAATCTCGACAAACATCACCAACACCGGCAACGAAAACTACGTTCGTCGCAACGCTGTGGTGGTGCAGACCGTCTACGGTGCCTCAATGGTGCAGAACGAGCGGTCTCAGCAGATGGCACTGCTGCGGCAGATGTCGTCCTCGACTTCGCAGCAGAGCGCGCAGTCGACCCTGCTGGACGGACTAACCACCCTTTCCAACGCGCTCGGTGGAAACGACAAGGAATTGTCGCCATCCCACTATCTGGCGAACCTGCAGAGCAGCCTCCAGTCATTCGCTGCGGCACCTGGGGAATACGCGCTCGCCTCGACAGTGGTGACCGACGCTATCGACGTGGTCAATTCACTGAACAACGCAACTGCGACTGTTCAGGAATTGCGCGAAGACACCGATGCCCAGATGTTCGAACAGGTGCAGTCGCTGAACAAGCTGCTTGCCGAGTTCAAGATCGTAAACGACACGGTTGTGCGTCAGACGGCAACCGGCGGCAATGCGGACGACTATCTCGACCGTCGCGACACGCTTCTGAAAGAGATCTCCGCGATCGTCGGCGTGTCGGTCAACATGCGCGACAACAGCGACATGGTGCTCTACACCTATGACGGCACGACTCTGTTCGAGACGGATCCGCGTGAAGTCAGCTTCGTGCGCACCTATACCTACGATGCCACAGTCACCGGCAATGCCATCTACATCGACGGCACGGCAGTTCGTGCGGGCGTGGGCGGTAATACGGATGGGCAGGGTTCACTCGCTTCTCTGGTTCAGATCCGCGATGTTATTGCTCCCACCTTCCAGACCCAGCTTGATGAAATCGCCCGAGGCCTGATCGAGGCCTTCCAGGAAACGGATATCGGCGGCGGCGGTGAACTGCCGGGCCTGTTCACTTGGCCGGGCGGAACGATCCCACCAACCGGGACCGTGGAACCGGGGCTTGCGGCTCTCATCCGCGTCAATCCGGCCGTTCGCTCGGATGCCGGTGGTGATCCGATGTTGATCCGCGATGGCGGCATCAATGGACCGGCCTACGTCAAGAACACTGATGGCAATTCCGGCTTTACCGATCTGATCAACGCCTATGTCGATGAACTGGCCGCCAATCGTGACTTCTCTGCCGATGCTGACCTGAAGACCAATGCGAGTGTCTTGTCCTTCGCCAGCAACTCCATAGGGTGGCTGGAAGAGCTTCGGTCGAACGCAACCACGGCCAACGAAAACAAACAGGCTCTCTACGAGCGTACGTTCCAAACCTATTCATCGAAAACGGCGGTGAACCTGGACGAGGAACTTTCATTGCTGCTCGATGTCGAGCAGTCCTACAAGGCTGCAGCCAAGCTCGTTTCGACGGTGGATGAGATGCTGAAAGCCGTACTCGATATGGTGAGGTAATCCCCAATGTCGACATCCAGCGTTTCCAATCTTTCTACACAGACGGCCATGCGCTTGACGATCCGGCAGGCGCAGAACGAACTGCTGAAGTCTCAGCAGGAGGTCAGCACCGGCTTCTACGCGGATATCGGCGCGGAGCTCGGCAGCAAGACGTCAACGGTAGTCGATCTCAATCGCGAAAGCCTGCGGCTGAACTCGATGATCAGCAACAATTCCATCGCCACCCAGCGTCTCTCGGCCTCCCAGGAAGCCTTGAAGCAGATCGCGACCGCGGCCGAGGAGATGAACAACGCGCTGATCACCATCTCCGGTTCATCGAACAGCGACACCATCAACACGACCGTCATGACGGTATCGAATTCGCTGTCCACCATGATCAGCATGGCGAACCAGTCGGCCAATGGCGAGTTTCTCTTCGCCGGCATCAACACCGATGTTCAGCCACTTGCCGACTACAACGAGACGTCCGCAGCAAAAGCCGCCTTCGATACCGCCTTCACCGCCTATTTCGGTTTCCCGCCCACCGACACTGTCGGCACGGCGACCATCGCGGCAAGTGGCGGAGCGCCCAGCATGGAGGACTTCATCAGTTCGACGCTGGAGCCGATGTTCACCGGCGCAGACTGGAATACCAATTGGTCCAGCGCCACGGACCAGGCGATGACGAGCCGAATCACGCAGTCCGAAACGGTCCAGACGTCGGCTTCGGCAAACGAGAACGGCTTCCGTTACTTTGCGCTTGCGGCTGTTGTGACCAAGGAACTCATGACAATCGGCGCACCGGCAAACGCAGTCACCGTCGCGATCAACGCAGCGATCGACTACACCGGCCGTGCCATCACGGGCATCAATTCGACACGCTCGCAACTTGGACTTTCCGAGAACCGAATTGAGAAGGCGGATGCCTCGCTCAAGGTTCAGGTGGATATAATAGAAACCAGCCTGTCGAGTAAGATTGAAGTAGATGCGTACGAAGCGTCGACTCGCGTTAACTCTCTGCTTGCCATGGTGGAAGCATCTTACACCCTGACGGCCCGTATCCAGTCGTTGAGTCTTGTAAACTACCTTTGATGAGCAAAGGGTGAAATGAACCTGAAGGGCAACTGAATGTACCAGTTCTCATACGCCGAAATTTTGGAGGATGGCGTCGCAGACGCCAAGGATCGCGAGCGGCAGGCCCTTGACCGTTGCATCCAGCTTCTGAGCGCGGCGCGGGATAAAAAGGGTTACTCCCGCGAAGCGATTGAGGCTCTGTTCTACACACGCCGGGTCTGGGTCCGGCTGATCGAAGATCTGCAAAACCCTGAAAACCAGCTGGGCGATGAGATCCGCGCCAATCTGATTTCCATCGCCATCTGGATTTTGAAAGAGTGTGACCGGATTCGCAAACGCGAGTCGGAAAACTTCCAGGGCATTATCGACGTGACAACCATCATCAGGGATGGACTTAAATGAAGAGCACTTTGCGCATCTCGCTCAAGTCGGGCGAACGGATTTTCATCAATGGAGCGGTTCTGCGCGTCGACCGCAAAGTTGCCCTCGAGTTCCTGAACGATGTGACTTTCCTTCTTGAAAATCACGTTCTCCAGCCTGAACAGGCCACGACGCCGCTGCGGCAGCTCTATTTCATCGCCCAGATGATGCTGATCAATCCGGAAGGCAAGGATCAGTCGCTCGCGATGTTCCGCAAGTCGGTCATCATGCTGTTGTCGTGCTTCGAGAACGAAGAAATTCTCGCTGAACTGAAGCGCATTGACGGCATGGTTTCGTCGGGTCGCGCTTTCGATGCGCTGAAGGCGATCCGTCAGCTTTACCCGATCGAAGACCGTATCCTGAACAACCAGGAGATGGCGCCGGCCACGATCGAACAGATCCGCAAGGAGATCGCGCCATGGCGGTAGATGCTGTAACTGCCACCACCACAGCCTCTTCGTCCAGCACGGCAAGCAAGGCTGCCGCGAAGGCATCTGTCGACTACGATAGCTTCCTGAAGCTCCTGATCGCCCAAATGAAGAACCAGGATCCGACCGATCCGATGGATGCCAGCGCGCAGATTGCTCAGCTCGCGACATTCTCGCAGGTCGAACAGGCGATCCAGATGAACTCGAACCTCGAGACCTTGATCACGGGCAACGCTCTGACCAACGCCTCCTCCTACATCGGCAAGACGATCACCAGTGCCGATGAAAAGACCAGCGGCGTGGTGGCCTCCGTCCGTGTCTACACGGACACGATGGTCGCGACGACGACGGAAGGTAAGGAAATTCCGATCGTCGTTGGCGTTCGCGTCGGCACCAAGCCGACGACCGGGACGACGACGGACTCCTGACGTGCTATTGCTTTCGGAGTGGAGGGCATGATTCGCCGCTCCGAAAGGATATCGTCTCATGAATGAGGCAGACGCACTCGACATTCTTCAGGCGGCAATTTGGACGATCATCGTCGCCTCAGGGCCGGCCGTGGCTGCTGGCATGATCGTCGGCGTGACGATCGCGCTGATCCAGGCCCTGACCCAGGTTCAGGAAATGACCCTGACCTTCGTGCCGAAGATCCTGGCCATCATGATCACGATCGGCATTTCAGCCCCCTTTGTCGGCGCACAGATCAATCTCTTCACCAACCTCGTCTTCTCGCGCGTGCAGTCCGGCTTCTAGCGACCCTCGGCCTGACACCCTCGCGCAAGCTTCGACCGCTATTCCTCTCGGGCAGAATGCCGGAAGCATGATCTTCCGGATGACTTCTCATGAAGAGATGGAATGGATATGGCGCAACCACCTGCACTCGTAATCCCGAAAGCAAGCCCCAGCGGGCGTGACATCGGATTCGCGTTCGGGATCGTGATGATCCTGTGCATCCTGTTCCTGCCCATCCCGCCATTTCTCATCGATGTCGGTCTGGCGTTCTCGATCGCGCTGTCTGTGCTGATCCTGATGGTGGCGCTCTGGATCCAGCGTCCGCTGGACTTCTCGTCCTTCCCGACGATCCTGCTGATCGCCACCATGATCCGCCTCTCGCTCAACATTGCGACGACACGCGTGATCCTGACCCATGGTCACGAAGGACATGGGGCAGCCGGCGGCGTCATCGCAGGCTTCTCAACCCTTGTCATGGGCGGCGACTTCGTCATCGGTCTGATCGTCTTCCTGATCCTGATCACGGTCAACTTCATTGTCATCACCAAGGGCGCCACGCGTATCGCGGAAGTCGGCGCCCGCTTCACCCTCGATGCTATTCCGGGCAAACAGATGTCGATCGACGCCGATCTGTCGGCCGGTATCATTGACGAAAAGGAAGCCCAGCACAGGCGTCGCGAACTGGAGCAGGAAAGCTCCTTCTTCGGCGCCATGGACGGTGCCTCGAAGTTCGTTCGCGGCGACGCAATTGCCGGCCTCATCATCACGGCAATCAACGTCGCCGGCGGCATCATCATAGGCTACTTCCGCCATGGCATGGAGCTGGGCCAGGCGGCTGACGTTTTCGTCAAGCTCTCGGTCGGCGACGGCATTGTTTCCCAGGTGCCAGCCCTCATCGTCTCGCTTGCTGCAGGTCTGCTTGTTTCTCGCGGTGGTACGCCGGGCTCAACGGATCAGGCGGTCGTCAATCAGCTGAGCGGCTATCCCCGGGCGCTGTTCGTGGCCGCCGCGCTGATGGCGGCTTTGGCTCTTGTGCCGGGCCTTCCCCTCATTCCCTTCACCGCCCTCGGCGGCCTGATGGCGTTCGGCGCCTGGTTCATTCCGCGCCAGCTCGAGGCGGAGAACAAGCTGAAGCGCGAGAACGAAGAAAAGAAGGTCATTCAGAACAAGGAAGCCGAGAAGGATTCGGTCAAGTCGGTTCTGAAGACTTCGGAAATCGAATTGGCGCTCGGCAAACTCGTTTCGACACGCCTGCTCGGCGCTCACCAGGAACTCGCCTTCCGCGTCGGCAAGATGCGCAAGAAGTTCGCGAGCCAATACGGTTTCGTGGTGCCCGAGATCAAGGTCACCGACGATATCGCCATCCCCGAAAAGGCCTATCAGATCCGGATCCACGGAACGACGGTCGCATCCAACAACCTGCGTGTCGGCGAAGTCCTTGTTGTAACCGGCTCCGGCCGCAAGCCGAACGTACCGGGCGACGAAATACGCGAACCAGCCTTCGGCATGCCGGCCGTGTCGGTCCTCGAAACCTTCACCGAAGAATTGAAGCGCGAAGGCTTCCATCCGATCGACAACGTCTCGGTGGTCCTGACACATGTCTCGGAAGTGATCCGCAACAACCTGCCGCAGCTCCTGTCCTACAAGGACGTCAAGGTGCTGATCGATCGACTGGACCCGGAATACAAGAAGCTCGCCGACGAAATCTGCTCCTCCCACATGTCGTATTCGGGGCTGCAGGCCGTGCTGAAGCTATTGCTTGCCGAGCGCGTTTCGATCCGCAACCTGCACCTCATCCTCGAAGCCGTCGCCGAACTCGCGCCGCATGTTCGCAAGACAGAGCAGATCGTCGAGCACGTTCGCGTCCGCATGGCACAGCAGCTCTGCGGCGACCTGACCGACAACGGCGTCCTGCGCGTCCTGCGCCTGGGCTCCAAGTGGGATCTCGTCTTCCACCAGGCTTTGAAGCGCGATGCCAAAGGCGAAATCGTCGAATTCGACATCGATCCCCGGAGCCTGGAAGAGTTCTCCGAGCAGGCCAGCCAGGTTATCCGTGAATTCATGGACCGCGGCCTGCCCTTCGTCCTTGTCACGTCGCCCGAAACACGGTCCTATGTGCGCATGATCATCGAACGACTCTTTGCCACTCTGCCGGTTCTCTCGCATGTGGAACTCGCCAAGGGCATCGAGATCAAGATTTTGGGCTCCATCTCATGATTGCTGACCCGCAGGGGACTGTGCTGGTACTGGTGGCGATCTTCTGTCGCATCGGCGCCTGCATCATGACCCTTCCGGGTTTCTCCTCTGCCCGTATTTCACCGACAATACGCTTCTTTCTGGCATTCGCGGTTTCCCTGGCGATGACACCGCTGCTGTTCGATACGATTTACCCGAGTGTGCGGGGCACGGCGGCCTCACTGATCGGCGTCATTGTCGCGGAACTTCTGATCGGAATCATGTATGGGCTGGTCCCGCGCCTCTACGTACTGGGCTTGCAGTTTGCAGGCGCTGCGGTTTCCATGTCGATCGGCCTCAACACTCCCGGTGCGAGCGATATCCTCGAAGACACCTCCGAAAATCAGATGACCAACCTCATCTCGTTCGGCGGGCTCCTCTTGCTCTTCATGCTGGATTTCCACCACGTGGTGTTCCGGGCACTGGTCGATTCCTACGCGGTCATGCCGTTGGGCGGGATGCCGGACAGCCAGAAGATGCTGATCACGCTCACCGACACCCTGTCGCAGACATTTATGCTGATGTTGCGTTTGGCCAGTCCGTTCCTGATCTTCGGCTTGATGTTCAACTTCTCGGTTGGCCTTGTGAACAAGCTGGCGCCTCAGGTGCCCGTCTTCTACATCTCGACACCCTATCTTCTGCTCGGCGGCCTGCTGTTGGTCTATTTCACCATTGCCGCCATGGTGATGCAGTTCGCCCAGTATTTTCCAATGATCTTCAATTTCTGACGAGGACGCCTTGGGACCGCAGAAGAAATCCGACAAGCTGAAGCGTCTCGTCGCCGTGCAGCGGCATATGGAGCGCATGGCCGAAAGCGACCTTGGGATTACTGCCCAGCGCATCGATGAAAACGCTCGTTCGATGGAGACGGTGATGGACGCGATTGGCTCGCTGGATCCACTGCACAGGCTGTTCGCGCAGAATTACGCTGACCGTTTCGATCGCCTCTCCAACACTGGCAAGCAGTTGCAGGGGCTGCAGCAGGTTCAGGAAATGAAGCTGATGCGCGAGCGCGCCAAGGGCGATCGTCTGGAAGACAGCATGAAGGATGCGCGTGACCACGAGGAACGTGAGCGCGATGACGATGCCATCTACGATCTGATCGACCTGCAATTTGCCACGCCAGCCTCCAGCAAGCTTCAGGAGTGATAGTCGCCTCGAACCATAAACGAGGATGTCACCGTGGCCATTTCTCCTCCGAGCGATCTGGTGCTGGACGTGATTCGCGCCGCCGATCCGGCGCAAGTTGCAGCCGCCCAGGAACAACTGAAGACCAACCGCGCCAACTTTGCTGCGAACAGCCTCGCTGAGAAGGGCGCAGGGTTCGGTGCGACCGTCGATATTCTGAACCGCACCACCAATGCCGCGCGCATCGAAGCCTCGGCCGAAAGGCTTGAGGAAGTCGGCAAGCCGCCGAAGGTCTACCGTGATTTCGAGGCCGTTTACCTCACCAACTTCGTCCAGAGCATGCTCCCGGACGAGAGCGAGGAAGTCTATGGCAAGGGCAATTCCGGTGAGATGTGGAAGAGCATGATGGCCGAACAGCTGGGTTCCACGCTTGCTGAGTCGGGCGGCGTGGGTATCGCTCAGCAGATGTACAACGAGGCGCTGCAGCGCGTTCGTGGCCAGGAGGGCGTGAATGCCACCACGGACGAGACTGATCGCGGTCTGGCGATGAGCTGGGTGACGGATCTGGAACGCCGCACCCTGGGTGCTGGTGCCGACAACAAGAACTGATTAATTTACGAAGATAGGGCAGAATTTCATGGAAGTTGTTTCGAGCGAATACCGCGTCAAGACGGTTCTGAGCCGCCTGGAGCGCATCATCGACAATGAGAATGAGCGGATCGGCAAGGACCCGGAATTCGACTTCAAGGTGTCCAATGCCCACAAGAGCCGGTGCCTTTACGAACTGACGATGTTGTTCCGGGATACGGATCCGCGTGAATTCGCTGTTAACTATGTCGAACAGCTCCACGCCCTCAAGGAAAAGCTCGCAATCAATGCGCGCCGCGTTGAAGCACACCTTGCCGCAGTGCGCGCGGTCGCCGATCTTCTGAAGAACGCCGTGCGCGATGCGGATGGTGACGGCACCTATTCTCAGGAACAGTTCCAGTTCAGCGAGTTCTGATGGGCAAGATACTCGGAATCGGCCTTTGGGTCTGTATCGTCACGCTGGGGGCCGTCTATGGCTCGATCTACCTGGCGACAGCCCCTGCCGGCCCGAGCGATGATGCTGCCAAGAAGCCGGCCGTGGAGTTGATTCGGGGTGAGCCGATCACCATTCCGGTGATCGGAAATGGCGATGTCACCGGCTATTTCCTCACCCGTATCTCCTTCATGATGGACAAGGAAAAGGCCAAGGGGCAGACCATGCCCACGACCGAACTGATGACCGATCAGCTCTTCACCCTGCTCGTCGGCAACAAGATGGTCGACATCGGCAACGTCACGGCCTTCGACGTCAATCTCTTCCGCGAAAAGATCAAGACGGAGATGAACGCCAGGCTGGGTGAAGGCATGGTCGATCAGGTGCTGATCGAGCAGCTCGACTATGTTTCGAAAGAAGCTGCCCGAAAGGCTGCCGAAGGCGCACCGGGGCCAATGGCGAAAACAACCGTGGTGGAAGCCGAGAAGATCGAAGAGAAGCCGGCGTCTTCGGGGCACTGACCTGGCATATCTTGTTCGGTGTCAGCCGGTGTGGTGAATGAAGTCCTTCTCGGAACGCGAAAGTTTTCCTGCCGTTCTTCATTCGAATTTCAGCTGTCGCTGGTAGTAATTGAGGTCTAGATTCTCGGGACCCACCCATGCCAGCTTCCTCGTCTTCAGCTATGAAACAACCGGTCGACGTTGCACCGGAGAACTCTTTCGAGCCTCCGGTCCCCGTCCTGCCCATCCTCGGGCTGCCGGTCCATGATCTCGGCTGGAATCACGCCCTGGCACTTCTGGAAAAGAAGCTGGTTTCGCGCCACGGCTTCACGCATATCGCCTTCCTCAATGCCAACAACGCCAATGTCATGGTGGCTGATCCTGAATACCGGGATGTTCTGAGCCGCTGTCTTGTGTTGCCAGACGGCATCGGCGTCGATGTGGCCGCGCATTTTCTCCACGGTGGTCGTTTCACCGCCAATCTGAATGGCACTGACTTCGTGCCCGCAGCCCTGACCTTCATCTCGACGCCGTTGCGCGTGGGGCTGCTCGGAGCGACCTCGGAGGTTCTGCAGACTGCAGCCGCGAACTTCCGCAAGCACACGCCGTGGCACGAATTTGTCGAGATTTCCGATGGGTATTTCGACAGGGCGGACCCGGAAACGATCCTTGCCCGGATAGAAAAAGCCCGCATCGACCTGATGCTGGTTGCCATGGGAACTCCGCTGCAGGAAAAATGGGTGGATCGACACCTGACGGCGGATCATGCCCGCGTTGTGATCAGTGTTGGAGCACTCCTTGACTTCGTCTCAGGCAGGGTTTCCCGCGCGCCTCATTGGATCCGCCGGATGCGCTCCGAATGGCTTTACCGGCTTTGGCTGGAACCTTCTCGGCTCTGGCGGCGCTATGTGCTGGGCATTCCGGTCTTTCTGACCCACGTCTTGTTTCATCGTCTGCGTCAGCCGAAATCACCGCTCGCCTGAGGCCAGACAGGGTAATTCCCGCCTTGCAATATGCCGCAATTTGACAGCATAGGACGGCGACAGGCAAATGGTGCCGCTGCGTTGGCGCTAGCTTGCTGCGAGTTGAGACGGGGATTGAGCACAGTGACCACGGTAATCGATGGAAAGGCCGCCGCTGCTTCGGTGATCGAAGCGGTAACCTCAGCAGCAACGGAGCTGGAAGGCTCTGGCCACCGCAAGCCAGGGCTCGCGGTCGTGATCGTCGGAGATGATCCGGCAAGCCATGCGTATGTTGGCGCCAAGAGCCGCATGGCCAAGCAGTGCGGTTTCAACTCCATCCAGCACACGTTGCCTAAGGAGACCTCGCAGGAGGAGCTGATGGCGCTGGTCGCCTCGCTCAATGCCGATCCTCAGATCGACGGGATTCTGGTCCAGCTACCACTGCCGAAACATCTCGACAGCGAGCCGGTCATCCAGTCGATCCTGCCGGAAAAGGATGTCGACGGACTGCATATCGTCAATGCAGGCAAGCTCGCGACCGGCGATCTGAAGACCGGGCTTCTTTCCTGTACGCCGGCTGGTGCCATGATCCTGGTGCGCCAGATCCACGGCAACGACCTGTCGGGCCTCAATGCCCTTGTTATTGGCCGCTCGAACCTCTTCGGCAAGCCGATGGCGCAGCTGCTTCTGAACGCCAATGCCACCGTCACCATCGGCCATTCGCGCAGCCGCGACCTTCCGGAACTCGCCCGTCAGGCGGACATCCTTGTCGCTGCCGTCGGCCGGGCCGAGATGGTCAAGGCCGACTGGCTGAAGCCGGGTGCGACCGTCATCGACGTCGGTATCAACCGCGTGGCTGCACCAGAAAAAGGCGAGGGCAAGTTCAAATTGGTTGGCGATGTCGCCTTTGCCGAATGCAAGCCAGTCGCGAAGGCCATCTCGCCGGTTCCGGGCGGTGTGGGTCCTATGACCATTGCCATGCTCATGGCCAACACCGTGATTGCTGCCCATCGTCGCGCGGGGATAGTGGCGCCGAGCTTCTGACGCGCGGTCTGCGGCGCAACCGGGTCAGGCAGGAGCCGGCCCGGTCGAGGCGCGGACCACCAGTTCAACCTTCCACAATTCCTGTTCGGGCGCTGCGGGGCCGCTCTGGTTGATCATCGAGATCAGGCGCTCACCGACCCGCTTTCCGGCTGCGCGCAGCGACGAACGTGTCGTCGTCAGTGGGGTCGAGAAATTTTCCGGCTTCAAGAGCGGCAGTTCGTCGTCATGCGCAATCAGCGAGATGTCCGCCCCGAGTTTGAGCCCGAACTCGTTCATCGCCCTGACCGCGCCAAGTGCCAGAACCGTACTGGCGCAAAGAACCGCGGTCGGTCGGTCCGCTCCCATCAGGATCTCTTTCATCCCCCGATACCCCTGCTCATCGCCCATGAAGCTGTGGCGGGTGTGTCGAGGATCAAGGAGCAGGCCCTTCTCCGCCAGCGCCTTCTCGGTTCCGAGCCGGCGTCTATGAGCAAAGTCGAGATCACCCGGGCCGTTCAGGAGCGCAATGCGCTTATGCCCAAGTTGCAGCAGGAAACGTGTCGCATCGTAGAATGCGCCTTCGTTGTCCACGTCAAGGTACGGATAATCGAGTTCCAGTCCCAAAGATCGCCCATGGACGATGAAGGGCAGGGAGAGCGATCGCGCCATCGCGATGCGCGGATCCTTCTCGCGCACATAGGCGAGGTAATACCCGTCAACGCTGCCGCTCGCCACGAGCCAGCGGATGGCCTGTTCCTCATCCTCGGCACGCGACGGCATGATGACAAAGTGGAAGTCGTGAACGATCGAGGCCTCTGCGAGCCCGCTCTGGAACTCCGCGAAATGCATGTCCGAGCTGTGGCCGGGCGAAATCGGCATGATCAGGCCAATAGATCCGGCTTTCCCGGTGGCGAGCCGCTGGGCTGCCCGGTTCGGCCTGTAGCCGGTCTCCTTGGCGGCCTGAAGTACCCGTCGCCGGGTCTCCTCGTTGACCTCCGGATAGCCATTGAGTGCCCGGCTGATCGTCGTCTGCGACAGGCCAAGCATCTGCGACAATTCTTTCAGGTTCACTGCAGGCTTCCTCTCCCTTGCCGGGCCGTCGTCCCCCTCTACGTTCGGCCAAAGCGCTTCGACTATGGCGCAGAGGGCCGGGCGACGACAAGAGAAAAATGCCGTAAATCAATGCAGATGCTGCGGGATGCGCAGAGGATTGCGTCGAAATGCGGCAGAGCCAGAAAAGCGCTTGACTCAGTGTGGAACCCAATGTGATGAAATAGGGGCCAAAGCGCTTTGAGGAAAACGCGCAGACCAAGGACGTTTGGCCGTCCGATGTGATGGGAGGTAAATCACATGAAGAAGATGTTTTTGATGACCGTGGCGGCTGCCGCGCTGGTCGCCGGCTCTGTTGCCGCGCAGGAACTGAAATTCGCTCCGGGTGAGGACGCCAAGTTCAACTGGGCAAGTTTCGAAGAACTGAAAAAGACGCAGCTCAACGGCGAACAGATCACGGTTTTCGGTCCCTGGCTGGGTCCGGACCAGGTGCTCGTTGAGAGCGTTCTGGCCTATTTCGCCGCAGCGACCGGCGCTGACGTTCGTTACACCGGCTCTGACAGCTTTGAGCAGCAGGTCGTCGTCGACCTCGAAGCCGGCTCTGCACCGAATATCTCGATCTTCCCGCAGCCGGGTCTCGCATCCGACATGGCCAAGCGCGGCTTCCTCACCGATCTCGGTGCTGAGAATGCATCCTGGCTGAAGGACAACTACGCCGCTGGTCAGTCCTGGGTCGATCTCGGAACCTATACCGGCAAGGACGGCAACAAGGCCTTCTACGGCTTCCCCTTCAAGACCGACCTGAAGTCGCTTGTCTGGTATTCGCCGGAGAACTTCGAAGATGCCGGCTATGAAGTGCCGAAGACGATGGAAGAGCTGAAGGCTCTGACCGAGAAGATCGTCGCCGACGGTGGTACGCCGTGGTGCATCGGTCTCGGCTCGGGTGCTGCCACCGGTTGGCCGGCTACCGACTGGGTCGAGGACATGATGCTGCGCACGGCATCGCCTGAGGACTACGACAAGTGGGTCTCCAACGAGATGAAGTTCGACGATCCGGTTGTCGTCAACGCCATCAACGAATTCGGCTGGTTCGCCAAGAACGACAAGTTCGTCGTCGGTGGCGCCGGTGCGGTCGCATCGACCGACTTCCGCGACAGCCCGAAGGGTCTCTTCGCGTCGCCGCCGCAGTGCTACATGCACCGCCAGGCGTCCTTCATCCCGTCCTTCTTCCCTGAAGGTACGGTTGTCGGTGAGGATGCGGACTTCTTCTACTTCCCGGCCTATGCTGAAAAGAATCTCGGCAGCCCGGTCCTCGGTGCAGGCACCACCTTCACCATCACCAAGGACAGCAAGGCTGCTCGCGCCTTCATCGAGTTCCTGAAGTCGCCGATCGCCCACGAAGTCTGGATGGCCCAGAAGGGCTTTCTCACCCCGCACAAGGGCGTGAACCCGGAAGTCTTCACGGACCCGACCGTTCGCAAGATGAACGACATCCTGCTGCAGGCGACCACTTTCCGCTTTGACGGTTCCGACCTTATGCCTGGTGCCGTCGGCGCTGGCAGCTTCTGGACCGGTATGGTCGACTTTGTTGGTGGCAAGTCTGCCGAAGATGTTGCAAAGTCGATCCAGACGTCCTGGGACGGCATCAAGTAATCTGCCGCAGAGCAGAAATGCCTCACGAGCGTCCGGGCCATCGGGTCCGGGCGCTCGCACAAAATAATCAGAAGGCATGCGGAGGGGGGAACCATCATGAATCCAGCGTTGCAGGCTCTGATCACGATCATCATCGGTGTCGGTGGTTGTATCGGTTATTTCTATCTGTCGAACATGTTCATCGACAGGGTTCTGTTCCCCGCCAAGGGAGAGAATGCCGGGCGCAATATCAATCGCGCCAATATGATCCGCCCGTGGCTGTTCCTGTTTCCGGCCATCGTGGCCCTCGGCCTGTATCTGGTCTATCCGGTCATCGCCTCGCTCTGGTTGTCACTGACCAGCCGTAATGCTGGCGGCGCCTTTGTCGGTCTCGCCAATTACGAGCGGATGCTGGGCGAGAGAAAGTTCTGGGAAGCGATTAGCAACAATCTTCTGTGGCTGACCGTCGTCCCGGCGGCGTCCACCGCATTCGGCCTGCTCGCGGCACAGCTGACCGACCGAATCTCTTGGGGCAATATCGCGAAATCGCTGATCTTCATGCCCATGGCGATCTCCTTCGTCGGTGCATCCGTCATCTTCAAGCTGGTCTATGACACGCGCCCTGCGGGCCAGGAGCAGATCGGCATCCTGAATGCGATGTGGCTCTCCTTCGATGGCGGTTGGGATTCGGTGCTGGTGCTGCGCGTGCTTCCGGCGCTGCTGCTTCTGGCCTTCGTGGCTTTTGTGGTCTACGGCATTTATCAATTGTTGCGCCCGCTCACCGGCGGCGTTGGATACCATGGTGGAAGCTCAAAGTTCGGCGTGGTCGTGCGGGTCGCACTCACCCTTGCGGGCGCCTGGCTCTGCTACCGCGCTCTGCTCTCCACCTATTCCGTACTGACCTTCGACTATCCCTATGGCCAGCCGCAGACCTGGCTCACCATCCCCTTCTGGAACAACTTCTTCCTGATGGTGGTGCTGATCTGGATCCAGACGGGCTTTGCCATGGTCATCCTTTCGGCTGCCCTGCGCGGCATCCCGGAGGAGACGATCGAGGCTGCCGTCATCGACGGCGCCAATGACTTCGAGATCTTCTTCAAGATCAAGATTCCGCAGATCATGGGAACCGTGGTCGTCGTCTGGACCACGATCACGCTCGTCGTGCTCAAGGTCTTCGACATCGTCTTTGCGATGACCAACGGCCAGTGGGAGACCCAGGTCCTCGCCAACTACATGTTCGACAAGCTGTTCAGAGCCAATGACTGGGGTATCGGCTCGGCCAGTGCCATGGTCATCATGCTGCTCGTGCTGCCGATCCTGATCTGGAACGTCTACAACGCTCGAAAAGAAATGCGCTGAGGGGAGGCGGGACCATGGCAAAGATCGCAGGAAAGAAATCCGGTCTCGTCTGGGCCGTCCACCTCTCGGTAGCCGCGCTGGTCATCTTGTGGCTGCTTCCGACGACGGGCCTCTTCATCTCCTCCTTCCGCACGGCAGACCAGATCGCCACCAGCGGCTGGTGGAGTTCGCTGTTCTCGCAGGAGCAGAACCTTGTGTTGAGAACGGCAGCGCCCTCGACCCAGCGGCAGGAGGGAAATCTCTGGGTCATCGAAGGCAATGTGCTGAGTGAAGGCGGCGCTTCGGCGAACGCTGAAATCTCCGCCTGGGGCACGACCTCGCGCGCCATCAACGAGTATGAGCCTGGAGCAACCGCGCCCATGGGCGACAGTGCCCGCGTGACAGTCCAGTCAAACGGTGACTATCGCCTGGAAAGTGACGTTGAAATGACCGGCAGCCGTGGCGACCGCATCTTCGTCACCGCCGAACTGCCACCGAAGTTCACGCTCGACAACTATGAGACCGTGCTCTTCTCCGGCTCCACGACGGACTCCATGGCGAAAGCCTTTTTCAACACGCTCACCGTGACGATCCCGGCGACCGTCATACCGATCGTCATCGCCGCCTTCGCGGCCTATGCTTTGGCCTGGATGGAATTTCCCGGACGAGCGCTGCTGATTGCAGCCGTGGTGGCGCTCCTCGTCGTGCCATTGCAGCTGGCGCTCATCCCGCTTTTGCGCCTGCATCTGTCGATCGGCATTGGCAAGGGCTATCTCGGTGTCTGGCTCGCCCATACCGGCTTCGGACTGCCACTCGCCATCTACCTCTTGCGCAACTACATGGTCGGCCTTCCGCGTGACATCATCGAATGCGCCAAGGTCGACGGTGCGACCGACTTCCAGATCTTCACCCGCATCATCCTGCCGCTCTCCTTCCCGGCTCTGGCTTCCTTCGCCATCTTCCAGTTCCTCTGGACCTGGAACGACCTGCTTGTCGCCAAGGTCTTCCTGATCGATGCGACCGGCGAAACGACGGTCATGACGAACCAGATCGTGGAACTGCTCGGGACACGCGGCGGCAACTGGGAAATTCTGGCCACGGCGGCCTTCGTGTCGATCGCGGTGCCGCTCCTCGTCTTCTTCTTCATGCAACGCTATCTCGTGCGTGGCCTCCTTGCCGGTTCGGTCAAGGGTGGTTGACGCCGGGATCTGAGACTAAGCCAACAGGAATATCTAAATGAGTGCAGATTCAAATCCCGTCATGACGCCCGACAAGGACTGGTGGCGCGGCGCGGTGATCTACCAGATCTACCCGCGCTCCTACCAGGACTCCAACGGCGACGGCATCGGCGACCTGAAGGGCATCACGGCTCGTCTGTCGCACATCGCCGACCTTGGCGCAGATGCGATCTGGATCTCGCCCTTCTTCACGTCCCCCATGAAGGACTTCGGCTACGACGTCTCGAACTATGTCGACGTCGATCCGATGTTTGGTTCCTTGACGGATTTCGACGGTCTGATCGCCGAGGCGCATCGCCTCGGTATCCGCGTCATGATCGATCTGGTCATGTCCCACTCGTCGGACCAGCACCCCTGGTTCGTCGAAAGCCGGTCAAGCCGCGTCAACCCGAAAGCCGACTGGTATGTCTGGGCTGATCCCAAGCCCGATGGCTCGCCACCGAACAACTGGCTCTCGATCTTCGGCGGTTCGGCCTGGCAGTGGGACCCGACCCGCATGCAGTATTATCTGCACAACTTCCTGACTTCGCAGCCGGATATGAATCTCCACAATCCGGAGGTGCAGGACGCGCTGCTCGCCGCCACGCGTTTCTGGCTGGATCGCGGCGTGGACGGTTTCCGCCTCGACACGATCAACTTCTACTTCCACGACAAGGAGCTGCGGGATAATCCGCCGCTCGCTCCGGAGCGCCGAAACGCCTCGACTGCGCCTGCGGTCAATCCGTATAACTTCCAGGAACACATCTACGACAAGAACCGCCCTGAAAACATCGCCTTCCTCAAGCGCTTCCGCGCTTTGCTCGACGAGTATCCGGCGATTGCCGCCGTGGGCGAGGTGGGTGACAGTCAGCGCGGTCTGGAGATCGTCGGCGAATACACCTCCGGCAACGACAAGATGCAGATGTGCTACGCCTTCGAATTCCTGGCGCCAGAGCCTCTGACGCCAGAAATCGTGCGCAACACGCAGAATGCCTTCGCCGCCGCAGCACCCGAAGGCTGGGCCTGCTGGGCCTTCTCCAACCACGACGTCGTTCGCCATGTCAGCCGCTGGGGCGCAAACGTCCTGGATCGCGAAGCCTATGCGAAGATGATATCGGCCCTGCTGCTCACCCAGCGCGGCTCGGTCTGCATCTATCAGGGCGAAGAACTCGGCCTCACCGAGGCCGATATCGCCTTCGAAGATCTGCAGGATCCCTATGGCATCCAGTTCTGGCCGGAATTCAAGGGCCGCGACGGGTGCCGTACGCCCATGGTGTGGGACAGCCATTCCGCTCAGGCAGGCTTCTCGACAGCGGCCAAGACATGGCTGCCGATCCCGGTCGAGCATGTCCTGCATGCGGTCAGCACTCAGCAGGGAAGACCGGAGACGGTGCTTGAGCACTATCGCCGGTTCCTCGCTTTCCGTCGTCAGCACCCCGCTTTCGCGAAGGGTGACATTACATTCCATGAGGCCGGTGAGGATCAGCTCGTCTATACCCGCGCCTTCGGCAACGAAAAGCTGCTCTGCCTGTTCAATATGAAGGCCGAGCCGGCTTCGATTGCACTGCCGACCGGTGATTGGGTCGCGCTCGACGGCCATGGCTTCGAGAGTGCAGTCAACGATAACAAGGTAGAATTGCCGGCTTGGGGCGCCTATTTCGCGCGCCACGCCTGACAGGGGAGGAAAGCATGACGGGTCTGGTTCTCAAGGATATCCGCAAGGCATACGGGCAGGTCAAGGTCCTGCACGGCATCGATCTGGAGATCAAGGAAGGCGAGTTCGTGGTCTTCGTCGGCCCGTCAGGCTGCGGCAAGTCCACGCTGCTGCGCATGATTGCAGGCCTTGAGGACATCACCGGCGGTGAACTCTACATCGACGGTCAACTCGTCAACGATGTGCCCCCTTCCAAGCGGGGCATCGCCATGGTCTTCCAGTCCTATGCGCTCTATCCGCATATGACGGTCTACGACAACATGGCCTTCGGCATGCGCATCGCCGGTGAGAGCAAGGAAGAGATCGACCGCCGCGTTCGTTCTGCCGCCAACATCCTGCAGCTTGGCCCCTATCTCGATCGCCTGCCCAAGGCGCTGTCGGGTGGTCAGCGGCAGCGTGTTGCGATCGGTCGCGCCATCTGCCGCAACCCCAAGGTCTTCCTGTTCGACGAGCCGCTGTCCAACCTCGACGCCGCCTTGCGCGTTGCGACCCGCATCGAGATCGCCAAGCTCAACGAGCAGATGGCCGATACGACGATGATCTACGTCACCCATGACCAAGTCGAGGCCATGACGCTGGCGGACCGGATCGTTGTTCTCTCGGCCGGCCGGATCGAGCAGGTCGGGCCTCCACTTGAGCTTTATGAACGCCCGCAAAACCTCTTCGTCGCCCGTTTCATCGGCTCACCCGCCATGAACATCATGCCGGTGACGGTCATCGGCACGGGCGATACGACCCGGATCAAGCTGAAGGATGGCTCGGAAGTAAGCGTCGATCTTGTGACGGCTGCGACGGAGCAGGGCAAGACCGCAAGCTTCGGCGTGCGTCCGGAAGACCTCGCGATCTCGACCGGCGACGACTTCCTCTTCGAGGGCAATGTCGAAATTGTCGAGGCGCTGGGCGAAGTCACGCTTCTCTACGTCAAGGGCCCGGTCGAAGATGAGCCGGTCGTGGTCAAGCTGCCCGGCATCGTTGATGTGAAAAAGGGCCAGAAGCTGCGCTTCTCGGCGGACAAGACCAAGCTTCACCTCTTCGATGCCGACGGTCAGACCTACCGTCGCTGAACCTCGTCCAACGCCCTCCTTAAGGCCCTGTTATCCCTATCGATGACAGGGCCTCTTGCTGTCAGGAATGAGACTTCGGCCCACACCGACTGTTAAGCTGTCGCTGCTAGATTTTTGCCCACAAGAACTGACAAAAGGACGAGGGCATAAACGATGAGAGCGGCAGGTGGCGGATCTCATTTCCTGAAGAAGGAGGAATCCTTCATGTACGATCGGGAGAACCGGTATCGTATGGAGGACACGATGAATGCCGGGCGCCTGGAATACACCGAAAACGGCATGACCCACGTGGCGGCGCGCCGTTGCGATGTGCTTCGCATATCCCTGAGCGGCGCTGTGATCGGCCTGATCACCCAGGTGAATCTCCCCAAGCAGTTCTATCTCGACATTCCGGATGCGCGCATCAACAAGGTCGGCGCCGTGCTGATGAAGACCTTTGCCAACAACACGGCGGAGATCCGTTTCCTGCGTCTGCTGACGCAGAAGGAACTCGACCGAATTTTCGTGTTTTCGACGCATCCGGCGCATAAGGATCGCGTGCTCGACGTCCGTAGCTGGTAAGCTGATCGTACCCAATTTCGGAAGGCCGGTGTGGCAGATGCTGCACCGGCCTTCAGCATTTCTGACTGGACATATGCGGCTGGACCTTTGATCTTCCCGGCAGATCAGAGGGAGAACAGACATGTCCAGTCAGAAGGTTGCCATTGTTACTGCGGGTGGAAGCGGAATGGGTGCAGCGGCGGCACGCCGCCTTGCGGCCGACGGCTTCAAGGTCGCGATCCTATCCTCCTCTGGCAAGGGGGAGGCGCTGGCAGCCGAATTGGAAGGTTTCGGCGTCACCGGCTCGAACCAGTCGCCCGATGATCTGGCACGTCTCGTCGACGGCACCATGGAGCGCTATGGGCGCGTTGACGTGCTGGTGAACAGCGCCGGCCATGGCCCCCGCGCCCAGATCCTCGAGATCACCGACGAGCAATGGGCGAAAGGCATGGATGTCTACCTGCTGAACGTCATCCGCCCGACCCGCCTCGTCACGCCCATCATGCAGGCTCAGAAATCCGGGGCCATCATCAACATTTCCACCGCCTGGGCTTTCGAGCCATCATCGATGTTCCCGACCTCCGCAGTCTTCCGTGCCGGGCTCGCCTCCTTCACCAAGATCTTCGCCGACACCTATGCGGCGGAGAATATCCGGATGAACAATGTCCTGCCCGGCTGGATCGACAGTCTGCCAGCAACAGAGGAGCGGCGCGATGGCGTGCCCATGAAGCGCTATGGCACCAGCGAGGAGATCGCTGCCACCATTGCCTTCCTGGCCTCCGAGGGAGCAGCCTATATCACCGGCCAGAATCTGAAGGTCGATGGTGGATTAACCCGTCACGTCTGAAACTGTCTCGGCTTCGTCGCGGAATGTGACATAAATCGCCGCGCGTAAACCTCTTGGTTACCAAACTTCTTCATTCTTTAGGGCAGTCGACAGGAGGGCATTGCCACAACCCTGTCCCAGTAAAGCCGGCTTCTGTTGTTAGGCGGACGGCTCCCAGAGTTCTTGGTAAGCGAGTTCAGTAAAATGGCGTCCTCGACCCGTAAGGTCACCGGCGGCAATGGCGTCGCCGTACAAACGATGAAGTCGCGCAGAAAGACGCGCGGCTCCAGTCTGCCGACGGTCCTGGGCATCAGCCTGGCCTGCCTCTTCTGGGGTACAGCGAGCCTCGCCGTGTTTAAGGGGCTTTCATCCTCCACCATCGAAGCGCCCGCGATCGCAGGTCACAGCCTGCCGAAGCCGGATCTTGCCCTGTCTAAGCCTTTCGCGGGCTCCGCCGCACGAGCGCCCTCGGCCGATTTTGCGGCCTTGGACGAGATGCGCAACCGCTTTGCCGAGGCGATCGCTGCGACCGACCATCTTGGTCTCTTGATGCTGCCGACCGCAATGCGGCTTGCCGAGGTCGACAAATCGGACCGCTTGCTGCTCGCTCGTGTCGAAAGCATGACGGACAGCCAGTCCCTGGTCGTCCTGCGCGATGCGCTGGCCAAGGCCGAAGCCAGTCGCCAGCAGGCGGCGCTGGCGACAGCCGCCCATGAGCGCCGCAGCAAGATCGATGACATCGATCCCATCGCCACGGCCTCCATTTCTCGTGAGGCGACAGCCGCAACACCCGTGGCACTCGGCTATGCGGCCGTGCCTTCCGCCCCAGAAATGATGGCGGCGGCCGATCCCCGCGAAGAGCCCTTCCAGGAACTGCTTTCTGAGCCGCGAGCCGAGGATCACGCCACCCTTCCGAGTGACGGCCCGGTGCCCGATAGCAAGCCGCAGGCCAAGCCACGCGTGGAGCGCGTACCGGCACCCGAAGCTCCGGCCGTTGCCGAAAGCCGGGAAAAGCCGAAGAAAAAGACGCTCATGAACATGCTGGCCTATGCCAAGCCGGATAATCCCGTGACGACGGATGACGGGGCAGGGGGCATCTTCCAGCGTAAGAATAGCCTGCCGGGTCCGGGCAGCCGCATTGCCGTCTATGTGATCGAGGATGCTGTGGTGCACATGCCCACCGGCGAGAAACTGCGAGCCCATTCCGGTCGCGGTCACATGCGCGACAATCCGAAATTCGTGCATGTGAAGAACATGGGCCCGACTCCGCCCAACGTCTACAAACTGCGCATGCGAGAGGCCCGTTTCCATGGCATCGAGGCGATCCGCATGAACCCGGTCGGCGATGCGAAGATGTACAATCGCGACGGCTTCCTGACGCACACCTATCTGCTGCGTCGTCGCGGCGATAGCTCCGGCTGCGTGGTCTTCGAAGATTACAATCGCTTCCTGAACGCCTTCAAGCGCGGTCACGTGCATACCCTCATTGTCGTCCCCAGCATGCGGGAACTGCCAAAATACATGGCAATGCTCTGACGACGAGGCCTCCGCGACGTGATCACGGAGGCCTTTCGATATGATACGTCCGGTGCCCACCGGCCGTCTTTTGCCGCAAACGTTCGGCTTACATGGCCGGGATGACGGTGATCGACTTGATCGTATCAGATGCACCGGTGATATCGCCGGCCTTCGTTGCAGCACCCGTTTCGAGGTCGACCGTGTAGAGTGTGCTGTTGGCGACAAGCCAGGCGGTATTCTTACCGTCGGCGCCCGCTTCGATGTCGAATGCGTAGGACTGCGGATTGCCTTCGATGCCAAGCTTGCCGATCGCCTTCAGCGTGCCGTCGTTCGGCTTGGTCTGCTGGATCAGCGCACCGATCGTCGCGTCGATGTTGTACATCGCGGTCTTTTCCGGCTTGCCAATCGAGTTCGTGTAGGCAGCCGCGACCGTATTGGGCGTTTCGCCCTTGTGCATGTCACCCTCTTCGAAGGCAAGGCTACCGTCGACGGTGACTTCGCCAGTGTCTGGATGGACGCGATGATTTGTGGTGCCGGTCATGTAGCGCAGCCGGTCAGCAGCCGGGTTAAAGTTCACGACCACTGGCGCGTCGGTGATCTCCAGCGGCTTGTCCATCTTGGCCAACTCGGTGGCCGCTCCGGTCTGCGGATCGATCGTCACGATCACATTGTCCGCGGTCACGCCGACAATGGTCTGGTTGGCTGGACGGTAGTCGATGCCCACCAGGCGGTCGACGCCGGTAACCTCCATCGATTTGCTGACCTCGGGTTTTGCCGTGTCGAACATGACGAGGGTCTTGTCGCCTGCGAGACCGACGACCTGGCCGGCCTGAGCTCCGAAGGCTGTAAGTGCGGTGGCTGCAGCAAGGCTGAGAATACGGATACTGGTCATGAGAACTCTCCCGTTTTGACGTGAACGGCGACACCGTCTGGTGCCTCCTGACCTCTGGACACACGGCGAACGCTGTTTGGATGCAGGCACCAAAAGATTTTTTTCTGCATCCGATTTCGAACCTGCCGTGTCTTCTGGACGAAGGAGACAGATCATGGATCTGACGATGACGATCAGCGGCGCTGCAAAAGACGCAGCCTGGGCAGGTTGCCAAACCCAGCGCGTGAGCTACTTACCGCACAGGACCTTGGAAGGACGCTGGATGGGGAATGGGCAAGACGAGCTCGGAGCGGCGCTGAAGGCTTGCGCTGCGGGAGATCGCAAGGGGCTGGCGGCAATTTACGAAAGCGAGGCCCACCGTATGGTTACGGTGGCCGAGCGCATCCTGCGCCGCCATGATCTGGCAGAAGAGATTGTCCAGGAAGCCTTCCTGCAGATATGGAACAAGGCTTGGCAATACGAGCCGGGGCGCGGTTCTCCGCGAGGCTGGATCTATTCGATCGTCCGTTCCCGTGCGTTGAACGCCCTCCGTGACGGTGGTCGGGAACAGCTAACCGAAGATAACAGTCTCGAACGCCTGCAGGAGGAAAGCGCAGACGGTCTGTATGCTGATCTCTTCGATCAGCTCGATACCTCCAGCCGGTTGCGCACCTGCCTGGCGCGGCTTGACGGTTTGCGCCGCAAGACGGTGATCATGGCCTATGTCTCCGGCTACAGTCACGGCGAGATCGCCGGGCGGCTGAAACTGCCGCTGGGGACGGCGAAAGCCTGGATTCGCCGTTCGCTCACAGCCTTGAGGGAGTGCATGGCATGAGCATCTGGCAGACGGAAGCCGAACGTGTGGATGCCTATGTCCTGGGACTGCTGGAAGATGCGGATCGTCATGCCTTGGAAGCGCAACTGGAAATCGACGCAAACCTCGCCCGAGCCGTCGGCGAAGCACGCGACCGCTTCCTGGAGCTTGACCTCGTCGGGCCGACAGCTGCCGTGTCGGAAGATCTCTGGTCCCGCATAGAGGCGAGCCTGGGGCCGCAGGACCGGACCACTTCAAAGCCGCCTTACCGGCAGGCCACCAACGACAACCGCCTCGGCTGGTGGCGTGGTTTGGGCGTCTCGGCTCTGGCTGCCTC
Organism: Allorhizobium sp.; assembly: GCA_046294755.1. Lineage (GTDB taxonomy): Bacteria > Pseudomonadota > Alphaproteobacteria > Rhizobiales > Rhizobiaceae > Allorhizobium. Next base: position 36,667 of record JBKBON010000022.1, read on the forward strand.
GCTCCTGCTTGTTGCGGCACTCGCCTATGCGCTTCTGGGGCGCGCGGAACCGCAGGTCATTGCCATTCTGATGAATGCCGAGGGCGAACCCGTCGTGATGATCGAGGACTTCGGTAATGACACCGCGAAAGTGACTCCGCTGTCGGACGTGTCGGTGGCGGCAGACCGGTCATTGCAGCTTTGGACTTTGCCGTCTCCAGAAATGGGTCCCGTTTCGCTCGGTGTGCTCGATGGCTGGCGCACGGTGACCGTCGAGGGGCCCTCGCTGCCTGGCCCCCTCGAAGAGCAGCTCTACGAGATCACCGTCGAACCGCTTGGAGGCTCTCCCACGGGCAGGCCGACAGGTCCGATCCTCGGCAAGGGCTTCGCCAAAGCCCCAAGACCTTGAATGCCGGTCGCGCCCACAAAAATGGGCGCGACATGTTCTTGTCTCAGAATTCCTGCCACTCGTCCTGCTTCAAGGCGGCATTGCCCTGCGTTTGAGCTGGGCGCGACGGAGCCTGACGTGGTGCGGCCGTCGGAACCCCCGGCGCATGGCTTCGCGCCGGAGTGTGGGTGACTGTGGCGGGTGCCTGTTTGCCGGTATAGTACCGGCCGAGGGTGAAGCGCGAGATGAACTGGCGCAGGCGCTGCGTCTCCGTTGCCAGGGTTGCACTCGCCGCATTCGATTCCTCGACCATCGCGGCATTCTGCTGGGTCACCTGGTCCATCTGGTTGACGGCCGAGTTCACTTCGGACAAGCCCGTTGCCTGTTCGCGTGCCGAGCTCGCGATCGCCTGCATATGGTCGTTCACCGCAACGATGTTGTCCTGGATCGTCTTCAGAGCTTCGCCTGTCTCGCTGACCAGCTTCACGCCGTTCTTGACCTCCTCGGAGGAGTTGCGGATCAGCTCCTTGATCTCCTTCGCTGCCTGAGCCGAGCGCTGAGCGAGCTCACGCACCTCCTGGGCAACAACAGCGAAGCCCTTGCCCGCCTCACCGGCACGCGCAGCCTCGACGCCGGCATTCAGCGCAAGCAGATTGGTCTGGAAAGCGATCTCGTCGATCACGCCGATGATGTTGGAGATCTGGTTCGACGACTGCTCGATGCGCGCCATCGCGCCAACTGCATCAGCCACGATCTGGCCAGAACGGGTGGCGCTGGTATCGGCGGCCTGCGTCGCGTGACGGGCTTCCTCGGCGCGCTTCGACGCGTTGTTGACGTTGACGGTGATCTGGTCGAGGGCCGCAGCCGTCTCCTCCAGCGATGCCGCCTGCTGCTCCGTTCGCTTCGACAGATCCTCGGCGCTGGAGCTGATTTCGCGGCTGCCGCTGTCGATCTGATCGGTGGACTGGGCAACCGCGCCAAGCGTGGTCGCGAGTTGCGTCATGGCTTCATTGAGGTTCGTGCGCAGTGCTTCGAAGTCTGCTGCGAATGGCTTGTCGATGGTGAAGCTGACATCCCCCTGGGCCAGACGACCCAGCGCGTCCCCGATGGTATCAACCGCATGAACGCGTTCAGTCACATCGGTCGCAAACTTGACCACCTTGATCACCCGACCGCGGTCATCGACGATGGGATTATACGAAGCGTTGATGACGACCTTCTTGCCGCCCTTGCCGTAGCGGGTGAATTCGGCGGCCTGGAACTTGCCAGCACGAAGTTGAGCCCAGAATTCCTGGTAATCGGCGCTGCGCGCATAATCCGGGTCGACAAATAGGCTGTGCTGCTTGCCCTTGATCTCGTCCATCCGGTAGCCGAGGGCATCAAGAAAGTTCTGATTGGCCGAGACCACTTCGCCTTCCGGCGTAAATTCGATGATGGCCTGCACGCGGCTGATGGCCTCCATCTGGTTCTGATAATCGAGGTTCTGCAGCCGCTCCTTGGCATTGGCCCATTCAACGACAAAGCCGGTCGTCTTGCCGCCGCTCTTCAAAGGCGTGACGATCAGGTCGAAAGCCCTGTGGCCGACCCAGATCGTCGCCTTGTGCTGGTTCTTGAGACTTGCCAGCATGTTGCGCTGGTGAGACGGGTTCTTGTGAAAGATGTCGATATTGCTGCCGATCAGCTTGTCGAAGTCAAAACGCGGCAATTCCTTCTTGAGATCGCTCTCCGCTTCCTTGAGCAAGGCCCGCGTGGCCGTATTCATGTACCTGATATTGAGCTTCTCGTCCGCAATCATGATGTTTGCGGTAATGACCTCAAGGGATTCGAGTTGTGCGCGACTGCTGCTGGAGATTCCAAACATAGTGCCTTGGTCCTTCTGCCAATTTCCTCTCTAAGAAACCGGACCGCGCTCAAAAGGTAGACAAAAGGCGATGATGCGTGTGGCAAGGTCGTCCGCTTGTACATCTTGTTGATATCGCGTTTGTTTCTGCTTCAAGATATACAAAATTAGAAGTGTCGAATGTGTTAAAGTAAATGCTCCCGTGGACACAATTTGGTCTGCGGTGTCACTTTTCATAGACAGGAAAGGCCGCGATTTCTCGCGGCCCCTTGAGAAAATGAAGCACAAAGCGCCGGTCAGAACAGAACGCTGGCGCCTTGGTCTGCCGGTCCCGAAATCCGGCGGAAGCTCGCAAACAGCTCGCGCCCCATGCCGAACTCGTTGTCCTCGAGATTGGTCGTCGCCAACGGCCGGGCATCGAATTCGGCCGTATCAACCAGCACTTCCAAGGTGCCGGCCACGGCATCGAGCCGCACCATGTCACCATCCTTGATCTTGGCGATCGCTCCGCCATCCACGGCCTCGGGCGTCACATGGATCGCGGCCGGTACCTTGCCGGATGCGCCCGACATACGCCCGTCCGTGACCAGAGCCACCTTGAAACCACGATCCTGCAGAACCCCCAGCGGCGGCGTCAGGCGATGCAGTTCTGGCATGCCGTTGGCTTTCGGTCCCTGGAAGCGGACGACAGCAACGAAGTCCTTTTCCAGTTTGCCGGCCTTGAAGGCATCCTGCAGTTCCTGCTGGTTGTTGAAGACGATCGCTGGAGCCTCAACAACGTGCCGTTCTGGCTTGACTGCCGAGATCTTGATGACGGCCTTGCCGAGGTTGCCGGTCAGCATCTTCAATCCGCCATTCGCCTGGAAAGGCTTGTCGATGGTGGTCAGAACCTTGGGATCGGCGCTGACCTCCGCTGCCGGCTCGCGATGCACGGTACCGTCATCGGCAAGCTTTGGATCGATCGTGTAGGCAGCGAGACCCTGGCCATAGACGGTGCGTACATCGTCATGCAGGTAGCCGGCCTTCAACAACTGCTTGATCAGGAAACCCATGCCGCCGGCAGCATGGAAGTGGTTCACATCGGCAAGCCCGTTCGGATAGACGCGGGCGAGCAGCGGCACGATGTCGGAGAGTTCCGAAATATCCTGCCAGGTGAGCTGTATGCCGCCCGCACGCGCCATGGCGATGAGATGGATCGTGTGGTTGGTCGAACCGCCCGTCGCATGCAGGCCAACGACACCGTTGACGATCGACCGCTCGTCGATCATTTCGCCGGCCGGCGTGAACTCGTTGCCGAGCGCGGTGATGGCGAGTGCTCGCTTCGCCGCTTCCTTGGTGAGCGCGTCGCGCAGCGGCGTGCCCGGATTGATGAAGGAGGCGCCGGGCAGGTGGAAGCCCATGATCTCCATCAGCATCTGGTTGGAATTGGCCGTGCCGTAAAAGGTGCAGGTGCCGGGGCCGTGATAGGACTTGGATTCGGCTTCGAGCAGCTCCGCGCGACCGACCTTGCCCTCCGCATAGAGCTGACGGATGCGCGACTTCTCGTCGTTCGGCAGGCCCGAGGTCATCGGCCCCGCCGGAATAAAGACAGACGGCAGGTGCCCGAAGGTGAGCGCTGCAATCATCAGGCCCGGTACAATCTTGTCACAGACACCGAGATAGACGGCTGCGTCGAACATGTTGTGGCTGAGGCCGATGCCGGCTGCCATGGCGATGGCGTCGCGCGAGAAGAGCGAGAGCTCCATGCCGGGCTGGCCCTGGGTCACGCCATCGCACATGGCGGGAACACCACCGGCCACCTGTGCCACGCCGCCGGCTTCGGAAGCCGCCTGGCGGATCAGGGCCGGATAGGTCTCGAACGGCTGGTGGGCAGAGAGCATGTCGTTATAGGCGGTGATGATGCCGAGATTCGGCACCACGTCGCCAGCGAGTGCCTCCTTGTCCTTGGGGGAACAGACGGCAAAGCCATGCGCGAGGTTGCCACAGGACAGTGTCGAGCGATATACGCCCTTGGAGATCGCCCTGCGTGTGCGGTCGAGATAGGCTTCGCGGGTTGGCTTGGATCGCTCCACGATTCGCTTGGTAATGGCTTCGATACGGCTGTCTGCACTCATCGGATATGGCTCCTCATCTGGCGCGGGCGCTGAGGCGCACATCGCGCAAAGGCCTCTTCGGCCGGGAAACTCGTCATATGCGCATCAACCTGCCAAAACTCTCCGGCAGGTAAGGGCTTTCCCTCAGGGCGCCCAGTAGATGTCTGCTGCGGTCTGGGCCCTTTCAAGAACGGCCCGGATTGGCATGTCTTTCTCGTCGCGACCCGCAAGGGCCTTGTCCAGCACCGCTTTCTTTTCTGCCCCCTCGATATGTACGACCAGCAGGCCGGCATCGTGCAGGGCGGAGAAGGAAAGAGTGAGGCGAGCCTCTCCGGCTCCGGGTGCTTCCATCGTCATGACGCGGCGTGGCTGTCCCAGATCGAGTGCAGCGTCCAGATGGTCGCCGCCGGGGAAAAACGATGCGGTATGCCCGTCGGTCCCCATGCCAAGGATTGCCACATCGAATGGCCTGGTCATCCCCGGAACGATGCCGGATGCTCTCTTGGCGGCGTCTTCGATTGTTGCCTCTGGCTGGTAAAGCGGGACGAATTCGGCCGTCGACGCGGCGTTTTTCAGGAAATGCGTCTTGACCAGCAGATGGTTGGAACGCGGATTGTCTTCCGGCACAAAGCGTTCATCGACCAGCGTCACCTTGACTTTGGACCAGTCGAGAGCACGTGTCGACAGTGCCTCGAAAAAAGCTTTCGGCGTAGAGCCGCCGGAGACCGCGAGCGTTGCCTCTCCTCGTACGGCGATCGCTGCCGATAGCGCTGCCGCTACACGATCGGCGAGGCCGGCAGCAAGTGCCGCTCCGCTTTCGAATGTCTTCATCTGATGTGCCATCCGCCCGGCCTCAGTCGTTTTCATGCCAGGTGCGGCCGTCACGCTCGATCAGCGCGATGGCCTGGCTTGGGCCCCAGGTTCCGGACGTGTAGCCCTGCGCCTTCTGGCCCACCTCTTCCCAGGATTTCAGGATCGGGTCGCACCAGTTCCACGCGGCTTCGACCTCGTCACGGCGCATGAACAGCGTCTGGTTCGAGCGGATGACGTCCATCAGCAGGCGTTCATAGGCGTCCGGATTGCGCACATCGAAGGCCTGGGCGAAGCTCATGTCGAGCGACACATGGCGCAGGCGCATGCCGCCCGGACCCGGATCCTTGATCATCAGCCACTGCTTGACGCCTTCGTCCGGCTGCAGGCGGATGACCAGCTTGTTGGCCTCGATGCGACCGGCCGCATCGCCGAAGATGGAATGCGGGATCGGCTTGAAGGCGATGACGATCTCCGACATGCGGGTCGCCAGTCGCTTACCGGTGCGCAGGTAGAAGGGGACGCCGGCCCAGCGCCAGTTGTTGATCTCGGCCTTGATGGCGACGAAGGTTTCCGTGTCGGAGGGCGAGCCCAGCTCTTCCTGGTATCCGTTGACCGCACCACCCGCAGAGGCGCCGGCGCGGTACTGGCCACGCACGGTGAGCTTTTCGACATTGGCCTCGGTGATCGGCTTCAGCGAGCGCAGCACCTTCAGCTTCTCGTCGCGGACGCCCTCGGCATCCATCGAAAAGGGCGCTTCCATGGCAACCAGGCAGAGCAACTGCAGGATATGGTTCTGCACCATGTCGCGCAGCGCGCCGGCCTTGTCATAATAGGTAACGCGGCCTTCCAGACCAACGGATTCGGCGACCGTGATCTGCACATGGTCGATATGGGCGGAATTCCACAGCGGCTCGTAAAGCGCGTTGGCAAAGCGCAGCGCCATCAGGTTCTGCACCGTCTCCTTGCCGAGATAGTGATCGATGCGGAAGATCTGCTCTTCCTTGAAGACCTTACCGATCGTGTCGTTGAGGATCTGGGCTGACGCCAGGTCACGGCCGATCGGCTTTTCGACGACGATGCGGGTCGATTTGGTGATCAACTTGTGGTCGCGGATCTTGTCGGCAATGTCTCCGAAGATCGATGGCGAGACGGCAAGATAGAAGGCGCGAACAATGTCCTTGCCCTGGTCGAGCAGTTTCTTCAGGTCTTCCCAGCCCTGATCCGACTTGGCGTCGACAGAGATGTAGTAGACCCGCTCCAGAAACTTGGCGACTTCCGCCTCGTCCAGTTCCTCGGCCTTCAGATGTTCATGCAGGGCGTCCAGCGTGAACTTGCGATATTCCTCATGCGTCATCGCGGTACGCGACGCACCGATGATGCGGGTCGGTTCCGTCAGCTGCCCAGCGAGCTGGCGATGAAATAGGGCCGGCAACAGCTTGCGCTCGGCCAAGTCGCCGGTGCCGCCGAAGACGACATAGTCAAAGGGTTCCACGGGGATGATCTGGCTGCTCATGCGGCATCTCTCGTTCGGCAATTTGGTTGGACAGGTTCTAATCTAATCGATTTAAAAAAGCCACCCTTCCGGCGGCAATTTTGTCCTCACACGGGCTGCGCACCCTGCGCGAGCGTCGGTCTGCGACAATGAATCACACGTCCGGATGAAGGCGGCGCGACACCGAGCCCGCAGACAAGGCCAAAAAATAGGACATAACCCAGCCACCGAAGGAGGCCGCGCCTGCTGGTCCGCTCGCCCCGGCGGAGCGCCGCGAGCAGATCCGTGGCTTCTCCAGCCTGCGACGCCGGAACGAGGATAGGCACGCCGCCTATCGCGGTGGCCAAATGGGAGAAGTTGTTGATCAGGTGGATCGGCTCGGCCGCTACGATGATTCCATGGGCCGCGAGGAAAGAGCGCGTCACGGCGAATTCGGCGGCATTGAACACCGTCGCCACGCGCACCAATGCATCTGCCGGCCGATCCACCATCCTCAGAAGCGGTCTCGCAGCGCATACCAGGTAAGCGCCAGGAAGAGCAGCGGCTTCCGCAGGCTGGCTCCGCCGGGGAAAGGCGGGATCTTCAGGTCCTTCAGGAGGTCCAGTTCACGCGCATTGCCGGCCACCATGTCGGCATACATCTTGCCGCAATAGTTTGAGAGCATCACCCCGTGCCCGGAATAGCCCGCAAGCGAGGTGACACCCGGCAACACATCCCGGGCAAATGGCTTGCGCGGTAGGGTGATACCGACAGAGCCACCCCAGCCATGGGTAATCTCGATATCCTTTAAGTCCGGATAGATCTCCGTGATCTGCCGACGGATATGGCTGGAGATGTCGCGCGGACTGTCGGCAGTATAGGCCTCGCGTCCGCCAAACAGCAGTCGCCCGTCACGGCTCTTGCGGAAATAGCGGACCACGAACCGGCTATCCGCCACCGCTTCCGATCCCTTGAGCACCTGTGGGAATCGATCGAGCGGCACCGTTGCCCCGATGAAGGAGCGGATCGGCATGACATGCGAGGCTGTCACCGGTTCCAGATTGCCAATATAGGCGTTGGTCGCGATCAGCAGCCGATCTGCGGTGATTTTGCCCTTCGGCGTATCAATCATCGTCTTTCCGCTTGCCTGGCGGATCGCGCTTGCCGGCGTCACTTCGTGGATTTTGGCACCGGCGCTTGCCGCCACCCTTGCCAGTCCAACAAGCAGTTTCAACGGGTGAATATGCCCGGTGCCGGTGTCGCGTACGCCGTAGTGATAGCGCGTCGAGCCCACCCGTTCGTGGGTCTCCTCGCGATCCATGAAGGAGACATGCGGATAGCCGTAGCGCGCGGCCATGATCTCTGCTTCATGGCGGTAGTCGGCCTCCCAGCCTCGCTTGTGCGCAACATTCATCTGGCCGGGCATGTAGTCGATGTCGATGCCATGCTGCTCGGCGAAGTCGAGCAGGTAGTGCTTCGCATTCTCGGCGAGATCGAACAGCGCCTTCGACCGTTCGAAGCCAAGTTCGGCCTCGAGCTCCGTCGGCGACGCGCGCTGGCCGGTGCCGAGTTGGCCACCATTGCGGCCAGACGCGCCATCGCCGAAGCGGCTGCCTTCGATCAGGACGACCGAGACACCGAGGCGTGCAAGATTGTAGGCGGCCTGCAGGCCGGTGAAACCACCGCCAATAATGGCGACATCCGTCGTGACGGAGCCGTCGAGGGCCGGATATTCCGGCCGCTCACCCACGCTTGCCTGATACCAGGAAATCCCCGGCGCGATCGGGCTTTGCCATGTCATGGTGTCAACTCCCTCACACGTTGAGCAGGAGGAATTCGCGTTCCCACGGGCTGATCACCTGCATGAAGGTCTCGAACTCGCCGCGCTTGACGCCGGCATAGAGGCCAATGAACTCCGACCCGAAGACCTCGTTGAAATCGGGCTCGCTTTCGAGCAGGGCAACGGCTTCGAGCAGGCCACGCGGCAGATCGACCGAGCCTTCGTTCTCCGACCCCTCGGCTGCGGCCGTCGGTTCGATCTCCTTGACGATCCCGAGATAGCCGCAGGCCAGCGAGGCCGCGAGCGCGAGATACGGATTGGCGTCCGAACTCGGCAAGCGGTTTTCGACACGACGGGCGGCGGCATCCGACACCGGCACCCGGAAGGCCGTGGTCCGGTTATCATAGCCCCAGGCATTGTTCACCGGGGCCGCCATGTCAGGCGTCAGGCGACGATAGGAGTTCACATAGGGCGCCAGCATCACCAGCGCATTCGGCACATATTTCTGCATGCCGCCGATGAAGTGGAAGAATTCTCGCGAGGCAGATCCATCCGGGTTGGAAAACACGTTCTTGCCAGTCTTGGCATCCACCACCGACTGGTGGATGTGCATCGCCGAACCCGGCTGCCCCTGCATCGGCTTGGCCATGAAGGTCGCGTAGATCCCGTGCTTCAGGGCCGCCTCGCGGATCGTGCGCTTGAACATGAAGACCTGGTCGGCAAGTTCGATGGGATTGCCGTGGCGCAGGTTGATCTCAAGTTGGGCCGGGCCTTCCTCGTGGATCAGCGTATCGATCTCGAGCCCCTGCTTTTCCGAGAAGTGGTAGATGTCGTCGATCAACTCGTCGAATTCGTTGATCCCGGCGATCGAATAACCCTGGCCACCGACGATCGAACGACCCGAGCGACCCTTTGGCGGATGCAGCGGATAATCCGGGTCATCGTTCATGGCGACCAGGTAGAACTCGATTTCCGGTGCTACGACAGGCTTCCAGCCCTTCTCCTCGTAAAGCCTGAGCACGTTCTTCAAGACGTTGCGCGGCGTATAGGACACGTTCTGGCCATCGACATTGACGATGTCGCAGATCACCTGAGCCGTCGGATCGGTCTCCCACGGGACGACGGATAGGGTCGAGAGATCAGGCACCAGCTTCAGGTCGCTGTCGCGCGGCTCGTAACGGAAGTTCTCGGTCTCATCAGGATATTCGCCCGAGATGGTATGGCGATAGAGCGCCGAGGGCAGCGCCAGCGACGTGTTGGAGGTGAATTTCGACGACGGCATCATCTTGCCGCGCGGAACGCCGGCAAGGTCAGGCGTGATGCATTCGATGTCCTCGATGCCGCGCGCTCTCAGCCATGTTGCCGCTTCCTTCCAGTTCGAGACGCCGCGCTTCGACCCGGGATCCGGCGGGACGGCCGCCTTTTTGGAGGGAGCGCTGTGGGATCTCATCATGGATTTCTTCGCGGGCATGTCTCACCGGTTGGTTGTTGATGAGTTCCATCATAGCCAGACTTTGGCCTTTGACGAGGGGGACGCGTTGACTTTGATGATAAGTTTGTCGAGACAGGCGGCAGATTCCGGGGAGCAGTGCCATGGCCAGCAAGTATGACGTCGCCATCATCGGAGCCGGTGCCGCCGGTATGATGGCGGCTTTGACGGCTGGTCGGCGTGGCAAATCCGTCATCGTTCTTGACCATGCCAAGGCACCGGGAGAAAAGATCCGCATCTCCGGCGGCGGCCGCTGCAACTTCACCAACATCCATGCCGGGCCGAAGAATTATATCTCGCAGAACCCGCATTTCGCCAAGTCCGCGCTCGCCCGCTACACGCCATCAGACTTCATCGCCATGGTCGACCGCCATAAGATCGCCTGGCACGAGAAGACTCTCGGACAGCTCTTCTGTGATGAGAGCGCCAAGGACATCGTCCGCATGCTGCTGGACGAGATGCGGGCGGCGCACGTCGATCTGAAGCTCTCCTGCGAGATTGCGGATGTCGCCAAGGGTGTCGAGGGTTTCCGCCTGTCCACGACCGAAGGCCAGATCCACGCGACAAGCCTCGTGGTCGCCTGCGGCGGAAAATCGATCCCCAAAATGGGCGCAACGGGGTTGGCCTATCGGATTGCCGAGCAGTTCGGCTTGCCCGTCATCGAGACGCGACCGGCGCTCGTTCCGCTGACCCTCGAGCCCAATCTCCTGGGTGAGCTATCGGAGCTTTCAGGTGTCGCGGTCGATGCAGATGTTTCCCATGGCAAGACCCGCTTTCGCGAAGCACTGCTCTTTACCCATCGCGGTCTTTCCGGCCCCGCAATCCTCCAAATATCGAGCTATTGGCGCGAAGGGGATGAGATCCTTCTCTCGCTCGTACCCGAAGTGGATTTTCTCGAGCAGTTGAAAGCGGCCAAGCACGAAAACGGTCGCCAGCAGGTTCAGACGGTGCTTGCCCAGCATCTGCCCAAGCGTCTCGCCCAGTATCTGGCTGATGTGGCAAAGCTGGAACGTCCGCTCGCGGACCTGCCCGACAAGGCGCTGTCGTCGCTTGCCGAACGCATCCGCCGCTGGCCGATCAAGCCGGCAGGATCTGAAGGCTACCGAACGGCGGAAGTCACCTTGGGCGGCGTTGACACAGATGCCCTCGATAGCCGCAGCATGCAGGCCAAGACGGTGCCGGGGCTCTTTTTCATTGGAGAGTGCGTCGATGTAACAGGCTGGCTAGGCGGCTACAATTTTCAATGGGCCTGGGCTTCTGGCCACGCCGTCGGTGAAAGTCTCTGAAAAGCCACCTGCTCCTGACAAGCTTATGCTGGTAATTCAGGGCTTGTTAACATGCGTCGGTCATCCTGCCTGAATGCCGGTGTGATATCCTCTGATATCACGACATGAGGTCTGGCCGGCGGAGCCCCGCAGGGCATAACCTTTCTGGCTGCATCAAGGACCGCGCCCCATGAACCATGAGACCCGCAAGCCCCGTGCCATCGCCATCGCCGCCACTCGTGCCCGGGATGAAGAGCGCGCGCGCCTCCGCCATCTGAGCATCATCTGCCTCTATGCCACAAGCGCGCTGGCAGCACTCGCTTTCGGCCTTCTCGCCTGAGGCAGGCTTACCGCTTCTTTTAACCTGCTGGCATGTCGGAGACTGCCTGCAACGGGGGCGCCTTCGCGTCGCGAGCTGTTGCGACCATGCGGACCTCTCCGGCTGTCTCTTGCCGCTCCGGATATTCCCTCGCCTTTAACTCAGTCTTGAGACTTTTACTGCAACCCTACTCTTCGGAGCGGAGTGTAGACGGCGACGATGACTGTCGGCGCGGTCGGTGTTTTTGAAGGTCAGGCGCCCACAGCGCGCCGTCTTCTTTTGGAGGAACTGCATTGATCGACCATATTCTTTCGCGTTTTTCGATCTCGACAAAGGTACTGGCCTTCGTGCTTCCCTTTGTCCTTTCGATTACCGCTGTCGGTCTCATGGGCCTCTATGCCTCGGGCCTTCTGCAGCAGCGCATGGAGATCTCCAACGGGACCATGCGGTCGCTGAACGGCTTCAAGAACGTCACCGCCGCCATGACACGCTTCCTTGACCAGACGTCCGAGGAAACGCGCGCCGCCGTGGTCTCCGAACTCTCGGGCCAGCAGGCGTCACTCAATCAGAACATGGCCGAGATCGACGCAGATGGTACGGGCCGCCAGTTCCTCGACGAAGCGATAGCAGGCACGGTTGCCGTCAACCAGAAGATCGACACGCTCTGGCAGTTGCATGAAGCCGAGGTCAAGCTCGCCACGACCATACAGGAGCATCTCAAGGGCCTGATGGCGCAGCAGATCCGCGTCTCAGACGAGGCGCAGAAGCTGCAGCGCGCCGTGCTTGGCGGTGAAAACGATGCCAAGAGCGCCCTGAAGGAGGCCGACCGTCTGTCCGCAGCCGCACGCCAGCTCGCGGAGGTCAGCAAGGGGTATTTCTCCGCCGGCCTGCCGGAGGCGCAGTTCCCATATCTCGAGAAGCAGGTGGCCGAACTGGTCAAGACCCAGCGCAAGATCGCCAATGCGCTTCCGCCTGAACACAAGGCCATGGGCAAGGAACTGCAGGCCGCGATCACGGAGATCAAGGCGCTGGTCTCCGCCGGTGATACCAGCATGGAAGCCGGCCGCGCAGCGGGCAGCATCCTCTCCCGTTTCCGCGGGTTCGAGGCCATCCTGCAAGACAGCGCAGCAACCAAATACGCAGAGTCCGTGCAGAAGTTTGCCGCCGTCGAGACCGGTGCCGTGCAGGCCGCCGATGTCCTCGTTGGCAGCCGCACCCTGATTGCCGACGTCTATGACCTGCGTATCCTGACCGCGACCTTCCTCAACGTGAAGGACGAGAAGGCGCGCGAGCCGATCCTGCGCCAGATCAAGCTCATCGGCGACAACCTCGCCGTCCTCGGCGGCAGCATCTCCGACAAGACGTTCTATGATAGCTTGACGGCTGCGATCACGCCGCTTCTGGCCTCTTTGACCTCCGACTCTGAAGCCCTCGTCAAGACGAGCGCTGAGCGCATCGCAAGCTTCGCTGAAGCAAGCCGAACCATGGATGCGATCTGGGCCTCGCTGACCTCCTTCGCTGACCTGCAGAAGGACGTTGCCGGCACCGAACGTCAGGAAGCGAACCGGCTCTCGATCGGCACCATGATTGCCGGCGTGCTCCTTGCCCTCATCGGCGGCATCGCCCTTGTCATGACCCTGCAGCGGCCGATCGCCCGTATCACCGCCACCATGCAGCGTCTCGCCGAAGGCGATCTTGAGGCCGGCATTGCGGGCGACAAGCGTGGTGACGAAATCGGCGCCATGGCCCGCGCCCTTGCCGTCTTCAAGACCAATGCCCGCACCAAACTGGAAATCGAATCCGAGCGCCAGCGCGAGCAGATCGAGGCGGAAGCCGAGCGTCGTCGCAACGATGAGGAGAAGCAGGCTCTCGACCGGGAGATCGAACACGCCGTCGGAAAACTCGCCCAGGCGCTGGAGCGGCTGGCCAATGGCGATATCTCCTTCGAGATCGAGGGCCGGTTCCACGGCCGTCTGGAACAGCTGCGCAACGACTTCAACCTGTCGCTCGCTCGCCTGCGCGACACGATGTATCAGATCTCCGGAAACGTCGATCAGATCCAGAACAACGGCCGCCAGATGGCGCAGTCGGCCCTTGATCTCGCCCGCCGTACCGAGCAGCAGGCAGCATCGCTCGAAGAAACGGCAGCCGCCGTCGACGAAATCACCGCAGCCGTCCGCTCGTCCTCGGAGCGAGCTGAAATGGTCAACGGCGTCGTCCGCGAAGCCAAGAAGAATGCAGACGAATCCGCAGTCGTCGTCGGCAGCGCGATCTCGGCCATGGGACGCATCGAAGAGGCCTCGCGCCAGATCTCCAATATCATCGGGGTCATCGACGAGATTGCCTTCCAGACCAACCTGCTGGCTCTCAACGCCGGCGTCGAGGCAGCACGCGCCGGTGAAGCCGGCAAGGGCTTTGCCGTCGTTGCTCAGGAGGTCCGCGAACTCGCCCAGCGTTCTGCGAACGCTGCTAAGGAGATCAAGGGGCTGATCAACCGTTCGGCCGAAGAAGTGGCGAGCGGCTCCACCCATGTCCAGCAGACAGGCACAGTCCTGTCGCGGATCGGCGGCCAGATCGCAGCGATCAGCGAGCATATCGAGAAGATTGCGGAGACCAGCCGCGAGCAGTCGGGGGCCCTGCAGGAGGTCAACGGTGCCGTCGGTCGCATGGACCAGATGACCCAGCAGAATGCCGCGATGGTAGAGGAGGCGACAGCCGCCACCCAGGACCTCTCGGCCCAGACGGATGCACTGCGAGACCTCCTGCAACAGTTCCGTATCGAGGCGGATCGCCAGCGCCCGGTCAGCCACGCTGCCTGAGACGCATTATCTTTTGGATACAGAAGCCCGGCGCATCGCGTCGGGCTTTTTCGCCTTAGGCTCCAGTCGGGCCGCAAGTCTGCACGGGATTGGCTCTGCAGACGACATCAGGCTCCCGCTTCAGCGGCAGCCGCGCGAGCAAAAAGCGGGCAAGGCGCTTGAAGCGGCTCCAGGGAGCTTCGCCATACTGCGCGTAGAACTCGTCTTCGGTTAGTCGGCACTTTTGGTCCAGGTCTGCCTTCAGTTGGACGATGGCTAGGGCTGCATAAACTGCGTACATGACGGATCTCCAATGTTGATGCCGTCTCCTCTTTTATCCATCACATTTAGATGCATGAACAGGAAAAACTGTGCTATGTATTTCATCTATGAAAGACATAGCCTGGGACGCCTACCAGCTTTTTCTTGCGGTCGCCCGGCAGGGTGGCCTGACTGCCGCTGCCGAAATCACAGGTCTGAGTGCTGCGACGCTCGGTCGACGCATGATCGAACTCGAGCAGGCGCTCGGTCGAGAACTTTTCCTCCGCAGCCAGACCGGTTATCGCCTCACCCGTGATGGCAGTCAGCTGCTGGAGCATCTGGTTGAGCTCGAGGCGGGTAGCAGGCGTGTGGAGGAATGGCGGCGCGGCAAAGCCGGCCAGTCGCTGGTGCGCATCAGCCTCGGCACCTGGATCGCTTGGCTGCTCTGCCAGAACATGCAGATGATCCGGACGCCGCGCGACGAGTTCCGCATCGATTTGCATGTGGCCGAACAGCGGGCGCGGCTCT
>JBKBON010000023.1:0-47724 GCA_046294755.1 Allorhizobium sp.
TCTGGACCAAGGACATCTCCCGCGCCATGCAGACCGCCGCCAAGCTGCGTTACGGCTGCACCTGGATCAACACCCACTTCATGCTCTGCAACGAGATGCCCCATGGCGGCATGAAGCAGTCGGGTTATGGCAAGGACATGTCTCTCTACGCGCTGGAAGACTACACCGCCGTGCGCCATGTGATGATCGCGCACTGACTTCGCGGGGGCCTGCGGGCGCGAAGGGTGGGGCATCCGGTAAGGAATCCTGCCCTTCGACCGCGCGTTTACCCTGACCGACCAAACCGGTGGCACCAGGACGCTCTCCTCCGTATCATCGGGCGGAATCAGGAGAGCGACATGCGCGGTGAGCTGAAAGAGAACGGATACAAGCACCTGAAGACCGTCACGGCGCTGGCGGCCGTTCTCTGCGCGACCGCGCTTCTTGCCACCCCGTCGACGGCGCAAGAGCCGCAGGTCATCCCCGCGCCTGACATCGGAGGCGGCGGTTTGATGCTGGACACCTATCTCTGGCACGTACGCGGCCTGCCCCCCGGCCAACGCCTTCCCGTCTATTCCGGCGCCGGTCCGAATTTCCGCATCATTCATGCCCTCGAGGAGGGCAGTCCGATCGAACGGCTCTCCTGCAAGGACAGCCGGGGCGGCTACTGGTGCCGCGTCGCGACCGTTGATCTCCCGCGCATCTCAGGCTGGGTGGATGGCCGCTTCCTGCTCGAAGAACCCGGCTTTGCTCCGCCCGACGACATCCGCAATCCGTCCTTTGAGCCGGAGATCATCATCGACCCCTTCCTGAGGCCGACGAGGCCCTGACCGCTACGGATCTTTCCGGGCCTCACGCCCCTCACCCGGCCGATCCCGTTCGTATCTTTCCTTCACTGGAAACTCGGGCAGCCAAGTCTCCCGCCGGATTGTCCAAAGTTCGTAAGTGGGTCGAAAGACATTGATGTCGTCGAAGGCGCCGAGATGAAGCTCGAACTCGTCGCCGCTGCGATTGAACACGCGCGACCCGCAGGTGGGGCAGAAGAACCGGCCATCATACATTTGCGGCTCGCCGGTAACTTCGACTTGGGCGCTCGGATAGATCGCCGCGGCGAAGAACAGGGCGCCGTGATACTTGCGACAGTCGAGGCAATGGCAGATGCCCACGCGATCGGGCTCTCCCTTGGCCTCGAACCTGACCTTGCCGCAGGCGCAGCCACCCATAATGGTTGCCATCTCCGTTCTCCCTTCCGGTCCTCATCCATCGATCGTCAACAAGAAATGGCCGCAGCGTGCGCCACGGCCATCTCCGAACTCGGATCTAGGGGATCGGTTGCCTGATCAGGCAGCCAGAGCCTTTGCGATCTGGCCGCGCAGCGTATCCATATCCTTGGCAAACCCGCGAATGCCTTCAGCAAGCTTTTCTGTTGCCATGGCATCCTGATTCATCGCCCAGCGGAAGGCCTTCTCGTCGAGCGAGACATGCGGCTCGGCCTTGACCGTATCCGGCGACAACGCGCGGGCAAGCGTGCCCTGGTCCGCATTCAGCTCGTCGAGCAGCTGCGGGCTGATCGTCAGGCGGTCGCAACCGGCCAGCGCTTCGATTTCGCCGGCATTGCGGAAGGAGGCGCCCATGACGATCGTGCCGATGCCATTGGCCTTGTAGTAGTTGTAGATCGAGCGGACCGAGACGACGCCCGGATCGGTCTCGGCAGTATAGTCCTGACCGGTCGACTTCTTGTACCAGTCGAGGATGCGGCCGACGAAGGGCGAGATGAGGAAGACCTTGGCTTCGGCGCAGGCGATCGCCTGGGCCTTGGAGAAGAGCAGCGTCAGATTGCAGTCGATGCCTTCCTTCTGCAGGATTTCGGCGGCGCGAATGCCTTCCCAGGTCGAGGCGAGCTTGATCAGGATGCGATCCTTCTCGATGCCGCGCTCCTTGTAGCCCGCAATGATCTGGTGCGCCTTCTCGACCGATGCCTTGGTGTCGAAGGAGAGGTCGGCATCGACTTCGGTCGACACGCGGCCGGGAACGAGTTCAGCGAGCGCAGCACCGACAGAGATCGCCATGCGGTCGGCAATCGCACCGATTACGGCATCGTCCTGACCGCCCTTGGCCTTGCCCCAGGTGATCGCCTCCTGGAAGGCATCCTTGAAGGCATCTGTGCCGAGCGCCTTGAGAACGATCGAGGGGTTGGTAGTGCAATCGACAGGCTTCAGGCGACGGACGGCCTCGATGTCACCGGTATCGGCGACCACGGTCGTCATGGAACGAAGCTGTTCGAGTTTCGAGGTCATTGGGTCATCCTTCGGCTGCGCGAAATAGGTTGGCAGGCGGCGGAACCAAGCCGCCGCTGTTGCCGGGACTATCACCGCCAGAAGGCGGCAAAGTCAAGACATATGTCCTTTGAATTTGACATAAGTACCAACCGAACGGATAGTGCGCATCGAAAGTTCCCAACACGAGAGAAATCTTGCCCAAACTCAGACGCGAACACCACACGACCCTGTCGGACGCGAGCGGACTGCGCATCCGGGCTGCCTGGCTCTATTACAACGAGGGCCTGACGCAGAAGGACGTGGCAGATCGTCTCGGCATCAGTCGCTCGACGGTCATCAGGATGCTCGAGGAAGCCCGCAAGCGGGCCGAAGTGCAGATCTGGATCAGCGACGGGGTCGCCGATTGCGTCGATCTCGCGGTCAGGCTCGAAAAGGTCTATGGCCTCGACGAAGCCGTCGTCGTGCCCTCGCCCGAGAGCAAGGATGCCGCTTCGATCGCTAAGGCCGTTGGCCTCGCGCTTGGCCAGTTCCTGACCGAGACCATCACCAACGACATGACCATAGGCGTCGGCTGGGGCCGGACCATGACGGCCTCGCTCGCCGGTTTCCGCCCGCCGAACCGGGAAAACTGCAAGGTCGTCTCGCTGCTCGGCGGCATCGTCGCCGTGCGCCAGACCAATCCGATCGACTATACCTGGCGGCTGGCAAGCCAGCTGGGCGCCGAATGCTACATGTTCCTCGCCCCGCTTCTCGTTGATTCCATCACCACCAAGCGCGCGCTGATCGAAGAATGCGGTCTGAAGGCTATCTACGACCTCGCCGAAAGCCTTGATCTCGCCATCGTCTCCTGCGGCGACATCGGTCCGCATTCCACCTCGCTCTCGGAAGGCTTCATCAGCCACGAGACACTGATGGAACTGGTTGAGGCCGGCTGCGTCTGCGACACCATGTTCAACTTTCTCGATACGGACGGAAACTCGGTGGCGCACCCGATCAACGAGCGGGTGATGTCGGTGGATCTGGACACGCTGAAGAAGGCCAAACACATCGTGTTGTCTTCAGGCGGCGCCCATCGCGCCAAGGCGATCAGGGCGACGATCAGAAGGATCGGGTGTAACACGCTGATCACGGATGAAGCCGCAGCGCGGGAGTTGCTGGCGCTGGCGGGCGTCTAGTCTGTTCACTCGTCACCATAGAGCGGCGGCAGATGGCGCTCGACCTCCATGGCATCATGCAACACACGACCGACGCCGATCAGGTTTGGCAGGATTTGCCGATAGAGAATGAAGTGTCGCGGCCGGCGAACAATTCCGGTTCGATGGCGCGCCCGATCGCGACTGTGGCGGAGATGGTAGCTGGATACACCGGGACCGAGTTCCGGCCGCAAGACAACACCGGCAATGCGCGTTGAGACAGCGAGTTCTGAAAGAGCCGTCACAATCAGCAACTCGTACCGATGCTGTGCGTCCAGACCGAAGTCCACATGAGTTCTGGTCAAAATATCAAGGATATCGGCATCAGCCTGTGCCGAAAGCCTGATCTCAACCATCGCCTCGGCTTCCGGAACCTGCACGTTCAGCGGCAAGGCGACCGATGCGGGATATGTGGTCCGAGAGTTTATCCATAGAAACGTCGGTGAACCGCCCCTGCTCCAAATCTGCGAAGCCCGCGTCGGAAGCACCTCGTAAGGCGTCAAGCTTAGCAGCGTCGCTGGCGACTAGTGCCTCGACGAGCCGCAGCCCTTCCCGCAGCACGTCCTCAGCACGATCGTAGTGCCCGGTCTCGACCAGACTGTCGATCCGGCGGCTGATGTCGTCAGGGAGTTGAACGGTGTTGCGCATGCGCCATCATCTCACAGCTCGCCTATTTCCGGAAGCGCCCCCTCACGCCTTCCCCGCTTCCCAGCCCAGCATGGCCCGTTTGCGCGTCAACCCCCAGTGATAGCCTGTCAGCGCGCCGCTCTTGCCAAGCGCCCGGTGGCAGGGCACCACGAAGGAGATCGGGTTGCGGCCGACGGCTGCTCCCACGGCGCGGCTGGCGGTGGGCTGGCCGATCTTGCAGGCGATATCGGAATAGGTCACGGCGCGGCCGAGTGGGATCGCGAGCAGGCTCTCCCAGACCCGGATCTGGAAATCCGAGCCGATCAGCACGACCCGCAGTGGCTCGTCCGCCGACCAGCGCTCAGGATGAAAGACACGCGCCGCATAGGGCGCGGTGGCCTCGACATCCTTCACATAAAGCGCGTTCGGCCAACGCTGCGCCATGTCCTCGAAACACGCGACCTCACCACCCGGATCAGCGAAGGCGAGCCCCGCCAGTCCGCGGTCGGTGATCATGACCAGCGCCAGACCGAAAGGCGACGGGTGATAGCCGTAGCGGATGCTCAGCCCCGCCCCGCGTGCCTTCCATTCCCCCGGGCTCATCGCTTCATGGGTCACGAAGAGGTCATGCAGGCGCCCCGGCCCGGACAGTCCGAGCTCGAGCGACGTCTCCAGGAGCGGCAACTCCTCTCGCCCGAGCAACCGCTTGGCATGATCAAGCGTAACAGCCTGCAGGAAGGCTTTCGGTGAAAGCCCTGCCCATCGCGTAAAGGTCTTCTGCAACTGTGTCGGCGACTGGCCGAGCCGCTCGGCAATCAGCTCCAGCGAAGGCTGGCTCTGATAGTCGAGCGTCAGCATCTCGATCACCTTCCGTACGGTCTCGTAGTCAGAGCCGTCGGGCGTGATGTCGGTGGTGCGGGAAAGATCGATCTGTTGGGCGAGCGTCATGGCGAAATCCTCATCTGACGCGGACTTCATCACGGGCAGCGGCCGGATGCCACCCGTTTCTTGCGGCGCGCACCGAGAGGTCAGATCCGCTGCTTTGCCGTCGCCAATGCGCCCTTGAAGGCCTTGGCAAAGCTTTCCCGGTCATCAGGATTGAGGAAGGATCCGACATCAGTCTGCCGCCCCTCACCAGAAACGCCCATGGCGGTGATGCCGAATTCCTCGTGCCGCTGCACGAAGAAGCGCGCCCAGAGCGTCTTGAAGCTGTATTCGGTCATCTGGCCGGCGGGTGTGAACTTGCGGATCGACAGGTTGGTGCGTGACACCGTCACCTCTTCTCGCGCGCGGGCAGCCCGGTAGTTCAGCCAGAAGGCGCCGTAAAGCAGGAGGAAGTCGATGCCGAAAAAGACACCGATCGGCCATGCGCCTGTCGCCATGAAGAAGATCGCGTGGAGGAGGCACACGGTTCCGGTGACGGCGAAGAGGATGCGATACCCCTTCCGGCCAAGGGACCGGTAGGGCGTCAGTTCCGCTGCGAAAATTGGCTGGTCTGCCGCCTGCTCGAGATTGCCTTCCATCACCGCGCCCGACTATAGGTTTTCCATGACTGAAGCGAAGCCGAAATCCAGCACCCAAACTTTGAAAAAGTCAAATCCGGGGACCCGTCGCAAGCCGGCGACACGCCGTCGCACGGCTTATTCCAAGGCCGAACTGGAGGAGATTTTCCGCCGCTTCTCGATCCAAAGGCCGGAGCCCAAGGGTGAGCTGGAACACGTCAACCCGTTCACGCTTGTGGTTGCCGTGGCGCTTTCCGCTCAGGCGACCGACGCAGGCGTAAATAAGGCGACCCGTGCCCTCTTCAAGGTGGCAGACACACCGGAAAAGATGCTGGCATTAGGCGAAGAAAAGGTGCGCGACTACATCAAGACCATCGGGCTTTATCGCAACAAGGCGAAGAACGTCATCGCGCTCAGCCAGAAGCTTGTCGACGACTTCGGAAGCGTTGTGCCACGCACCCGCGAGGAACTGGTGACGCTGCCCGGCGTCGGCCGCAAGACCGCAAACGTCGTGATGTCCATGGCCTTCGGCATTCCGACCATGGCCGTTGACACGCATATCCTGAGGATCGGCAATCGCATCAAGCTCGCGCCGGGCAAGACGCCTGACGAGATCGAGGACATCCTGATGCGGATCATCCCCGAGCAATATCTCTTCCACGCCCATCACTGGCTGATCCTGCATGGCCGCTACTGCTGCAAGGCACGGCGCCCCGAATGCGAACGCTGCGTCATTGCCGATATCTGCAAGTCGCCGGAGAAGACAGTGGACGTGCCCGCCCCACTGGTAGAGCTGCCGCCCCAGGCGATCAGCGCCGTAGAGTAAAACTCAACGCGCGACCGCCCGATCCCTCGCCGTCAGCGCCTTGTGCAGATGCACCATCAGCCCGGCGGCGAAGAGCGGCGTCAGGAGATTGACGATCGGCACCGCCAGGAAACCAGCGATCAGAAGACCGGCGGCAAACACCGTTCCCGAATGCCGCGAACGCAGGAGCTTCGCTTCCTCGACGCTGCGAAAGCGCATCGCGGCAAACTCGAAGAACTCCCGCCCGAGCAGGTAGCCGTTCACCAGGAAGAAGGCGATGATGTTGATGCCGGGGATGAACAACAGCATCAGGGCAATCAGATTGCCGACGATGACGATGCCGAAGAACTTGACCGAGGCGACGATTGCTTGGCCCATCGGCATCGCCGTGCCCGGCGGATCGTTGGGATAGTCGCGCCTCTCGACCACTTCCGCGACATCGTCGAGGAAGAGACCGGCGATGATGGCCGTCACGGGCGAGAGCAGCAGGGCCAAGCCAAGGGCAAGCCCGATGCTGGCGAGGATACCGAAGATGAAGGTGAGCCACCCGGCCCAGTCAGGCAGCTCCGGAATAAAGCCCTGGACCAACGGCATGACGAAGGCCATGAAACTTTCGCGCAAGCCAAACCAGAGGCCGATCAGGACGAGGATTGTCAGCCCCAGTGTCTTCCAGAAGACGTTGCGTGTCTCCGGGGCGAACAGGTTGCGCAGGGACAACGCGGCAGCGTCTAATATCATCGGGACCTCCTTGATCTGTACTCGTGATGTAGGAGGCCGTGACACGCGCTGCAATGCGGGGCATCAACCGAGGCGGTAAAGGCCCGGTTGCCGATCGACCAGGTAGGGGTTCTGTGCCCTTGCATCGTCATAGGCAGCCGTATCGATCTCCGTGACCAGAAGCGTTTCGCGCATGCCGGCCCGTGCCAGTTCGTCACCGTCAGGGCCGAGGATCACTGAGCGCCCACCATAGGTAAGCCCGTTCTCTTCGCCGCAGAGATCGGCATAGACAACGAAGACGCCGTTCTCGAAGGCGCGCGTTGGCACCACCGTATCGGCCACCCGGCGGCTGATGATGCCCTGCGGCAGCGCCGTCGGCACCAGGATCAGTTCGGCACCGGCCAGCGCCAGCGTGCGAACATTCTCCGGAAATTCGACATCGTAGCAGATCAGCATGCCTGTCTTGATGCCGTTGAGATCGAAGACATGCGGAGCCTCGGAGCCCGGCACGAAGGCCGCCCGTTCGCCTTCGCCATAAAGATGGCTCTTGCGGTAGAATTCCGCACTGCCATCGGGTCGGATCAGCACAGAGGAATTGAACACCTGCTTGCCGTCCCGCTCGGGAAAGCCAGCGCAGATCGAAAGCCCGCAATCTACGGCAATTTCGGTGAGCGCGCCGACGATCGAACCGTCGCGACCTTCGGCCAGCTCCTCGAACCACGCGCCGAGCGCATAGCCGCTGGTGCCGAGTTCCGGCGTGACCAGAAGCTCCGCCCCCATTTCCGCTGCAGCCATCGCAGCTTGGGCAATCTTGCCGATATTGCCCGGAACGTCGCCGGATAACGGCTGCATTTGATAGAGCGAAATCAGCATGATGCACCTGTCTGCGTCGGAGGTTGGGTTCAAACGTTAGAGCCGCATGCCTATTCGACGCAAGCGGCAACTCCAAGGCAGACGAAGGCCGGTTGCCTTTCTCGTCTCCAACCTTATCTTGGGGAGATGAAACACGTAAACGAAGCCGATCCGTCGTGATGCCATTTGTCGTCACCGCCGCTGTCGCCTTGCTGCTGATCGAGCTTTATCTCAGGCGTCGTCCCTGGGCGATCGCGCTTACCGGCGTGATCGCCGTCGTCGGCACGATTATCTGGATCTTCAGCGATCATCAGTCCCGCAGTCAGAGAAGTGCCGTCGCCTCTGTTACGGTTACTGTCGAAACTGACGGCACCACGTGTACCGATCCGGCTCTGCCCCTGCCAGCAACGCTCACTAATTCGTCCAGTGATACTGTGAACCGGGTTGCATTCGACCTGATCGGACGGCAGGCAGAACGGCCCGGCATCGCCTATCGCGGCATCCTCCGCCATGATCAGGTGTTGCGCCCGGGAGAAAGCATGACCCGGTGCTTCCCCCTGCTCTACCATGGCTTCACCCACCCGCGTCCGCAGATCATCGATGCGACGAAATACGAGTGGACGGCGCAGGTGACTCTGGTCGGCTTTGGCAACGCACCAGCCGAATGACCCTGCACATGATGGCAGAGCGGCGCAGCCCGCGTGGAGCGCCTCTCACATCTGCACGAGATGCCCCTCGCCCACCTGACGGTACTGACGAGCCGGTGGCTGGAAACCCACCGGGCGGATCGGGCTCTTGATTTCGTCGGTCGACAGATTGCGCTTCAGCTTCCGCCGCGCTGGATCCGGCACCGGGACGGCCGCCATCAGCTTCTTCGTATAAGGATGCTGCGGATTGTCGAAGACGGCCTGGCGCGGTCCGATCTCGACGATCTCACCCAGATACATGACCGCCACCCGATGGCTGACGCGCTCCACAACGGCCATGTCATGGCTGATGAACAGATAGGCGAGGTTGAAGCTCTGCTGCAGGTCGAGCAGCAGATTGCACACCTGAGCCTTGATCGAGACATCGAGGGCCGAGACGGCCTCATCGGCCACGATGATCTTCGGGTCAAGCATCAGCGATCGGGCAATCGCGATGCGCTGGCGCTGGCCGCCGGAAAACTCGTGCGGATAGCGCGGCATCATGTCTGCCGAGAGTCCGACCCGCTCCAGAAGATCGGCTGCTTTGTCGCGCGCCTGCGCCTTCGAGCCGAGCTTGTGCTCGATATAGGGCTCCATCACCGCCTGACCGATGCTCATGCGTGGATCCAGACTGGCGAAGGGATCCTGGAACACCATCTGGATACTCCGGCGCATTGTACGGAGGGCAGCCTGATCGAGTTTGCCGACATCATATCCATCCACGGCGATATTGCCGGATGTCGGCTCCACGAGCCGCGTGATCGAACGGCCGGTCGTCGACTTGCCGCAACCGGATTCACCAACCAGAGACAGCGTTTCGCCGGGTCTCAGGTCGAATGAGACATTCTCCACCGCGTGCACCGCACCGCTCTTGCGCCCGAACAGGCCGGACCGGATGTCGAATCGGGTGGTGAGGTTCTTGACCTCGAGCAGTGGACGGCTTGCCTGTTCCGGCACCCCGGCTTCCGCTTCCGGCACCAGGGTCGCTCCCGTCTTGATATCGATCACCGGGAAACGCATCGGCCTTTCGCGCCCACCCATCGATCCGAGCTTCGGCACCGCAGAGAGCAGCGCCCGGGTATAGGGATGCTGGCCACGGTTGAAGATATCGTCGGTCGTGCCGGTCTCGACCGCCTCGCCACGGAACATCACAATAGTGCGATCGGAGACTTCGGCCACGACACCCATATCATGGGTGATGAAGAGCACCGCCATGCCCTCCTCGTCCTGCAGCGTCTTGATCAGGTCCAGGATCTGGCCCTGGATCGTCACATCGAGCGCAGTCGTCGGCTCATCCGCAATCAGAAGCTTCGGCTTCGACGCGAGCGCCATGGCGATCATGACGCGCTGACGCATGCCGCCGGAGAACTGGTGCGGATATTCGTCGAACCGGTTCTTCGCATTTGGAATGCGCACGCGGTCAAGCAACCGCAAAACTTCTGCCTTTGCCTCGGCGTTCGAGATGTCGCGATGGCAGGTAATGGCCTCGGCAATCTGCTTGCCGATCGGGAAGATCGGATTGAGCGAGGTCATCGGCTCCTGAAAGATCATCGAGATCTGATTGCCGCGCACCTGTCGCATCTGCTCGGCATCGAGCGTGAGCAGTTCGCGGCCTTCGAGCTTGACGCTGCCCTCAATGCGGCTGGTGAGCTGCGGCAGGAGCCGCATGATCGAGAGCGAGGTGACGCTCTTGCCCGATCCCGATTCGCCGACAATCGCCACCGTCTCGCCCGGCGCAACGTCGAGATCCATATTTCGCACCACTGACCGCCACTCGGGGCCGACGCGGAAGGAGGTCGTCAGACCCCGCACCGACAGCACCGGTGCCACTTCCGTTTCTTTTCCCTGTTCCACCGCTGCCATATCCCGTTCCCCTGTTTTTATCTGTCTCGAGATGTGGTCGCTTGATCAGGCCGCAAGAGCCGTTTCCGCGAGCGTCACCCAATAGCTGATGCCGTAGGGAATGGCCTCGTCGTTGAAGTCATAGGCCGAGTTGTGGAGGTTTGCCGTATCGCCGTTACCGATGAAGACGAAGGAGCCCGGCCGCGCCTCAAGCATGTAGGAGAAGTCCTCTGCCCCCATCGTCGGCGGGAAGGCGTCGCTCACCGCTCGCTCGCCGGCGACCTTGCGCATGATATCGATGGCAAAGTCCGTTTCCGCCGCATGGTTGAAGGTCACGGGATAACCGCGATGGTACCGCAGCGTCGCTCTGGCGCCCATGGCCATGGCAACACCGGATGCAATCTCCCCGATGCGGGTTTCCGCCATCTCACGCATCTCCGGCAATAGCGTTCGAACCGTGCCCGAGAGCTTCACCATGTCGGGGATGACATTATAGGCGTCACCACCATGGATCTTGGTGACGGTGATCACCACAGAACTCAAGGGATCGGCCTCGCGCGACGCGATCGACTGCAGCGCCACAACCACCTGGGACGCCGCCAGGACCGGATCGACGCTCTTGTGCGGCTGGGCGGCATGGCCGCTGCGGCCTTCGATCTCGATGTCAAACTGATCGGCCGCCGCCATGATGGATCCCTTGCGGGTGGCAAAGGTGCCAACGGCCATGCCGGGATGATTGTGCATGCCGTAGACTTCCTTGATGCCGAAATCTTCCATCATGCCGTCGGCAACCATTTCGCGGGCGCCGCCGCCGCCCTCTTCAGCCGGCTGGAAGATGACCGCAATCGACCCGCGGAAATTGCGCGTTTCCGCGAGGTACTTGGCAGCTCCAAGCAGCATGGCGGTGTGCCCGTCATGGCCACAGGCATGCATCTTGCCCGGGGTCTTGGAGGCCCAGGCCTTTCCGGACATCTCGTGGATCGGCAGCGCATCCATATCGGCCCGGAAACCCACGACCGGACCCTCGCCGCGATTTCCCTTGATGATGCCGACCACGCCGGTTCGGCCGATCCCGGTCTTCACCACATCGCAGCCGAACTCCTGAAGCTTTTCGGCGACGAAGGCCGCAGTGCCGTGCACATCGAACAGGAGTTCGGGATTCTGGTGGAGATGGCGGCGCCACTCAGCGACTTCGGGCTGAAGTTCGCTGGCGCGGTTGAGCACTGGCATGAAGGACCTCTTTTTGTCGTTGTTCCCCGCAGGATTTTGCGCATACTGTGCCGTGATGCGCAGCTTTGGCAAGCCGCAAATTTCCGTCTTGCATGGAAAATAGGCTTGTGTTTACATAGCCTAAATTTTAGCCAACCCGACAGATAGCAACGCTGACCGGGGCCGCTGGCCGCGACTCCTGAAACCAGGAAAACGCCAAATTTTTCCTGAATTACCAAGAAGATAGGTGGTTGACATTTGGCGAATGCGCTGGCCACATCGCTGGCTGGCAGATCGGGTTACCATCATGCCTGCTAACAAAAAATAATGGGGAATGACCAAATGAACACTCGCAAACTTATGCTGGCAGCGTCTGCGGCCGCCTTTGCGCTGACGGCAGCGCCGGCAATGGCCGAGCGCGGCACCGACGGCGACCTTAAGATCATCTTTTGGCAGGCGGTTTCGACGATGAACCCGTATCTGTCGGGGGGCACCAAGGAAGTCTATGCGGCCTCGATGGTCATCGAGCCTCTGGCCCGTTACGACGAGACCGGCACGCTGGTGCCGATGCTCGCCACCGAAATCCCGACTGTTGAAAACGGCGGCGTGGCCGAAGACCTCAAGAGCATCACCTGGAAGCTGAAGCCCGACCTGAAATGGTCTGACGGCTCGGCCGTAACGGCTGACGACGCCATCTTTACCTGGAAATACTGCACGGCGCCCGACGGCGGCTGCGCCCAGGGCGCCTATTTCGAAGGCGTGACCAATGTGGAAGCCGTAGACGCCTCCACCATCAAGGTCTCCTTCTCCGAACCTAAGCCCTATCCCTACAGCGCCTTTGTCGGCGCCCAGTCGCCGATCATCCAGGCTGCCCAGTTCAAGGATTGCCTCGGCGCCAAGGCTCCAGAATGCACCTCCGCCAACTTCGGCCCGATCGGAACCGGCCCCTTCGTCGTCAAGGAATTCAAGCCGAACGACGTTGTGACCTTCGAAGCCAACAGCAATTACCGCGATGCCGCTAAGCCGGCCTTTGCATCGGTTACCTTGAAGGGTGGCGGTGACGCCGCTTCCGCAGCGCGCTCGGTTCTGGAGACGGGCGAGTTCGACTACGCCTGGAACATGCAGGTCGAGCCCGAAATCCTGGAGCAGATGATGGCTGCCGGCAAGGGCAAGATTGAAGTCGCCTTCGGCACCCAGGTCGAGCGCATCGACATCAACCCGTACGGTGTTGATCCCTCGCTCGGCGACAAGCGCTCGACCAAGGAAGCAGGCCCGCACCCGGCCCTCTCTGATCCGGCCGTCCGCCGCGCGCTCTCGATCGCCATCGACCGCGAGATCATCGACGAAGCTGGCTATGGCCCGAACGGTCAGCCGACCTGCAACATCCTGCCCGCTCCGGATATCTACGTTTCGACCGCCGTCGACTGGTGCCTGAAGCAGGACATCGAAGGCGCCAACAAGCTGCTGGAAGATGCTGGCTGGAAGATGGGCTCGGACGGCATCCGCGAAAAGGATGGCGTCAAGCTCTCCTTCCTCTACCAGACCTCGACCAACTCCGTCCGCCAGGGCACCCAGGCCCTGATCAAGGACATGTGGAGCCAGATCGGCGTCGCCGTCGAACTGCGCAATATTTCGGCCTCCGTCTTCTTCGGCGGGGACCCGGCATCTCCGGACACTTTCCAGAAGTTCTATGCCGACATCCAGATGTACACCAACAACTTCGACGGCACCGACCCCGAGAAGTACATGGCCGGCTGGATGTGCGACAAGATCCCGAGCCCGGCCACCGGCTGGCAGGGTGAGAACATCGTCCGCTACTGCAACCCGGAATACGATGCCCTCGTGAAGGAACTCGGCCAGACCGGCGAGCTTGAAAAGCGTGCCGAAATTGCCAAGAAGCTGAACGACATGCTCTCCAACGATGTCGCCCAGATCCCGCTGATCCATCGTGGTCAGCCCTCGGCCGTCAACAACACGCTCTTGGGTGTCAAGATGAACGCCTGGGACTCGGAACTCTGGAACGTCGCCGACTGGTCGCGCGCGAAGTAATGCCGTCAGTGCCGGGCCTGCCCTGACGGGTGGGCCCGGCGCTCGCATTTTGCCTGCAGCCTGGAGACCAGCCGATGTTCACCTTCACCGTTCGGCGACTGCTGTTTGCGGTCCCGACGCTACTGGCCATCAGTTTCATCATTTTCGCCCTGCTCGACCTCGCCCCGAGCGATCCGTTGAGCGATCTGCCGCTGACCATTCCGCCAGAAGTGCGCGAGCAGATCCGCCTCGCCATGGGCCTCGATCAGCCCTTCATCATCCGCTATTTGAAATGGCTGCAGCAGTTCTTCATCAATGAGCCGCTCAACATCTTTGAGCAGATCACCGGCATCACCGTCGGCTCCGGCGAGCGCATGCGCGTTCTGTCCTGGGCGACCCGCAGCCCCGTGGTAGACCTCATCGTCCAGCGCCTTCCCCAGACGCTCTGGGTCGTCGGCCTCTCCTATCTCTTCGGCGTGTTGATCGCGATCCCAATCGGCGTCATCTCGGCCTATCGCCAGTATTCCTGGTTCGACCAGATCGGCACCTTTGTTTCGATGGTCGGCTATTCGGTGCCCACCTTCTTCACCGGCGTCCTGCTGATCGTCATCTTCTCCTCCTGGCTGCAGTGGTTCCCGTCGATCTACGACACCACGCTCGTCGTCAACAGCTGGGACAGTTTCGTCCTCCAGGTGAAGCAGATGTTCCTGCCCGTCCTGGTGCTGACACTTTTCAACGTCTCGCAGATCAGCCGCTTCGTGCGCGCCTCGATGCTCGACAACCTGAACATGGATTATGTCCGCACCGCCCGTGCCAAGGGTGTGAAGGAGAAGGTCGTTCTGCTCGTGCATGTCCTGCGCAACAGCCTGATCCCGGTCGTCACCGTCATTGCGCTCGGCGTGCCCACGATCTTCTCCGGCGCCATCATCACCGAACAGGTCTTCCGCGTGAATGGCCTGGGACAATTGTTGATCACCGCGATCCAGGGCGCCGACATCCCGCTCGTCCAGACCCTGACCTTCATCTTCGCGATCCTGATCGTGCTCTTCAACCTGATTGCCGACGTTCTCTACGGCATACTCGATCCGAGGATCCGCTATGAGTGACGCCGCAATTGTAACCACGCCGGCTCCGCAGACGAGGCCTCAGAGCGGCGGCTTCTGGCCGATGCTCTGGCGCCAGTTCCGCGCCCACAAGGGCGGCGTCGCCGGCCTTGTCGTCTTCACCTTCATCGTGGCTGCCGTCTTCATCGGCCCTTACATCCACACGATCGACCCGGCAAAGCTCGACATCCGCGCCAAGAACCAGGGGCCGTCCTGGGAGCATCCCTTCGGCACCGACAATCTTGGCCGCGACATGCTGGCCCAGGTTCTCGCCGGTGGCCAGATCTCGCTTGCCGTCGGCATGGCCGCCATGCTGCTCGCCCTTGTCGTCGGCACGCTGGTTGGGGTCCTCTCGGGTTATTCTCGCAAGCTCGACGGCCCGCTGATGCGCCTGACGGATCTTTTCCTCGCGCTGCCGCTCCTGCCCCTGCTGCTCGTTATCATCATGTTGTTCCGCGACACGCTGCGGACCGCATTCGGCCCGGAAACCGGCATCTTCATCCTGATCGTATTCGTCATCGGCATCACCAGCTGGATGCACACGGCCCGCATCGTTCGCGGCGACGTGCTGGCAATCAAGAGCCAGGAATTCATCCTGGCGGCAAAATCGAGCGGCATGCGGGAATACCGCATCATCATCAAGCACATCCTGCCCAATGTGATGTCCTCGATCATGGTCTCGGC
Source organism: Allorhizobium sp. (assembly GCA_046294755.1). Taxonomy (GTDB): domain Bacteria; phylum Pseudomonadota; class Alphaproteobacteria; order Rhizobiales; family Rhizobiaceae; genus Allorhizobium. The sequence goes on from JBKBON010000023.1 coordinate 15,507, forward strand.
GACGCTCGGCATCGCCACCGCCATCATCACCGAATCCGCGCTGTCCTTCCTGGGGCTAGGCTTCCCGCCCGACTTTCCCACCTGGGGCCGCCTGCTCTTCGATGGCGCCAACTTCCTGCAAATCAACCCGTCCCGCGTGCTGTGGCCGGGTCTGGCGATCTCACTGACGGTGTTGAGCGTGAATTACATCGGCGATGCGATCCGCGATGCGCTGGATCCGAAGGCGTTGAAGCACTGAGGTATACCAGCGGACGCTTTAGCGCCCGCTCGGTCTTCCCAGGATCCACCTTGCGGCAAACCAACTTGCACACGCCCAAACCGTGCCCGCTGCCCAGCCACCGAGCACATCGGTCGGATAATGGACGCCGAGATAGACGCGGCTCATTCCGATCAGTAGCGTCAGCACCACGGCGACCAGCGGAAAGAAATAGCGCAGCGAAGGCTGTTCCTCGATCCGCGACAGCATGGCGCCGAGCGTCAGATAGGTGATGGCCGAGAGCATGGCATGGCCGCTCGGAAAACTCATGTCGGTGACTTCGACGAGATGCTGCACCACCTCCGGCCTCGGCCTTGCGATGCCAAGCTTCATGATGCTGCTCAGGCCCCAGCCGCCGAGGATCGAGACGGTGACAAAGGCGGCGGTGCGGAACTTGCGGCGCAGCGCCAGATAGACGACGACGAGCGTGACGATCAGGGTGAGCACGGTGACACCACCAAGCGCGGTGAGGTCCGTCATCACCTTGGTCAGCCAGGCGGGGCCCACGGGCATGCCAAGATCGGAGGTGTCACGCAGCATCAGCAGCACGCTTTCGTCAAAGGCGCGCGTCTCCCCCTCCAGCACCTCGCCCGTCAATTCGAACAGGAAATAGGTGACGAGCGCTGCCACCAGGGCTGTCAGCCAGACTCGGGCTTCGGCCACCGAGATAATGCGGGTGAGATGGCGCTTGAGATGCTGCATGGGCGGGTTCCTGGTTGGTGGTTGTGAGGGTCTACATCGCGTCCGAAGACAGGCGCGTCAACCGCGCCGCGTGGAGCAAATGTGGGCGGGTCGCTGTTGTTCCCTCACGAGAGCGTTCCTGATACCCCGGTCCGACACTGAGCTGGCGTTTACACGCTAAGAGCGGCTTGATCTTCCTGCCTAGCCCCGCCACTCTCCCCCACCCATCCCGGAGACACCCCATGCCCCACGGTCCGCTCAACCTCATGACCGACATCGACGGCCTGTCCATCGGCCATGCAACCGATCTGACCCTCGGCTCCGGCGTGACGGTGATCCTCTTCGACGAGCCGGCAACCGCCTCTGGAACCGTGCTCGGTGGTGCGCCGGGCGGACGCGACGTGACGCTGCTTGATCCCTCGATGACGGTGCAGCAGGTCGATGCCTTCGTCCTCTCGGGCGGCTCGGCCTTTGGACTGGATGCGGCAGGCGGCGTGCAATCGGGCTTGCGTGCCGCAGGCCGCGGCTTTGCCGTTGGCTCGGTGCGCGTGCCGATCGTGCCACAGGCAATCCTGATGGATCTCCTGAACGGCGGAGCTAAGGACTGGGGCCTGCACGCCCCCTATCGGGACCTCGGTTATCAAGCCTACCGCAACGCCGCCAAAGGCGCCTTCCCTCTTGGCACGGTGGGTGCGGGAACCGGTGCGACGACGGCCAATTTCAAGGGCGGCCTCGGCTCGGTAAGTGCGGTCTCGTCATCCGGCCACACCATCGCAGCCCTCGTTGCCGTCAATGCCATGGGCTCGGTCGTGGTTGGAGACGGCCCACATTTCTGGGCGGCGCCGTTCGAGGAGGGCAACGAATTCGGCGGCCTGGGCCAGCCGGCCCATGTCAGCACAGAAGACCGCGCCATGCGCATCAAGGGGCTTCGGCTGACGGCAACGACCATCGGCGCCGTGGTGACCGACTGCGCCTTGCCGAAGGCTGAATTGCACCGGCTGTCGATCTCCGCCCATGACGGCCTCGCCCGCGCCGTGCTGCCGGCGCATCTGCCATTCGATGGCGACACGATGTTTACCGCGTCAACGGGCAAGCGCGAGAGCAATGGCGCCGCCGACCTCATGGAGCTCTGCCATCTCGCCACGCTGGTGACGGCCCGCGCAATCGCGCGCGGGGTCTTCGAGGCCGTGGCGCTGCCCCATGCGGACGCGCAGCCGGCCTGGCGTGACAGGTGGGGGTGATCCTTTCTCCCCCTTGGTGGGGAAAAGCGATTTCGATGAATTAGGCGAGCGCAAGCCGCCTGAACATCAGAAATCGCAAGTGAGGGGGTCCGTTCGTCGTGCCACCATCACCCATCCCCTCACCGGGAAAATATGAAGTTTAGGCGGCTTGCGCTCGCCTAAGACTTCGATATTCCATCCTCTCCCACAAGGGGAGAGGCTCCCCCGCCCTCCACTTTCGTCCAACCCGGCCTTGACCCAAGTCAAGGACAACTCACCCTCATCACTGGAGATTGCCCGCCAAGGTTGGTCATGCTGACGACGCAGACGAACCGCAGGATGAACGAATCGAGGGAGGACGGTTCGACAATGGAAGACGAAAGCGACATGGAAAGATCTATCCTCACCAACCGGACCTTCGACGAGTTGAAACTCGGCGATGCGGCAAGCCTGACCCGGGTCATCGGCCCCGATGACATCGAGCTGTTTGCCGCCCTCTCTGGCGACAACAATCCGGTGCCGCTTGGCCAGTCGCTGATCCCGGCCGGTATGATCTCCGCCGTGCTCGACACCCGCCTGCCCGGTCCCGGCACCGTCTATCTTGGCCAGGATCTCGAATTCTGGAAGGAGATCGCGACCGGCGACAGGATCACCGCAACCGTCACCCTGATGAGCAAGGAAAGCGACGGCCGCACGCTGGTCTTCGACACGCGCTGCGTCAACCAGCAGGGCGAACCGGTGCTCGCCGGCAAGGCCCGTGTGCGTGCCCCGATCGAGCGCATCAGCTGGACGGAGAACCTGCCGCCGGATGTCTCTCTGCAGCGTCATGACCGCTTCGACGCCATCGTCGCCGAGGCCCGCAGCCTGCCGATGGTGAAGACGGCACTCGTTCATCCCTGCTCGCCGGAAGCCATCGAGGCAGCCGTCGAGATCCGCGACGAGGGCCTCTTGGAACCGATCCTGATCGGCCCGGAGATGAAGATCCGCGCCGCCGCTGCAAAGGCCGGCATCTCAATCGATGGGCTTGAGATCCTGTCGACCGAACACAGCCACGCGGCGGCAGCCCTTGCCGTCGAACTGGCGACAGCCGGCAAGGTCGGATCGATCATGAAAGGCAGCCTGCATTCCGACGAGCTTTTGACAGCCGTCGTCGGTAGCGGCTCGGGACTGCGCACCGAGCGCCGCGTCAGCCATGTCTATGTCATGGATGTGCCGGCCTATTCCAAGCTGCTGGTCGTCACGGATGCCGCGATCAACATCGCCCCGACCTTGGAGCACAAGCGCGACATCTGCCAGAACGCAGTGGATCTCATGCACCTGCTGGGCGTCGCCGAACCCAAGGTCGCGGTGCTGGCCGCCGTCGAGACGGTCAACGACAAGATGCCGGCAACACTGGAGGCAGCAGCGCTGACCGTCATGGCCGCCCGCGGCCAGATCCGGGGCGCGAAGGTCGACGGCCCGCTCGCCTTCGACAATGCGATCAGCATGGAGGCCGCGCGCACCAAGGGCATCGTGTCACCCGTGGCAGGTGATGCCGATATCCTGCTGGTACCGGATCTCGAAGCCGGGAACATGCTGGCCAAGCAGCTCCTCTATTTCGCCAATGCCGATGCCGCAGGCCTGGTACTGGGCGCCCGCGTGCCGGTCATCCTCACCAGCCGTTCCGACAGCCTCAGGGTCCGTATAGCTTCGGCCGCACTTGCCAAGCTGGTCGCCGCCAAGCGTGCGGCAGCACTGGGACCGATGGCATGAGTGAGAAACTGCTGCTCACCTTCAACGCCGGCTCGTCCACGGTGAAGATCGGCATTTTTGCTCGCGAAGCGGACGGGGCAAAACGCATCGGCAAGGGTCTCATCGACTTCCGCGCCGAGCCTTTGACCTTCCATCTGGTCGAAGGCCCCTCGATCTTCGACGTGCCGCTGGTCGCCAAGACGGACGACTTGCTCCACGATGTGCTGGAAGAGGTCTTCGACTGGCTGTCTGAGCATTATGATCTCAACGCCGTCTCCGCCGTCGGCCACCGCGTTGTGCATGGCGGGGACCTCTTCGCCCATGCCGTGAGCGTCGACGACGAGAGTCTCGCCAGCATCGAGAGTCTGGTAACGCTGGCCCCGCTACACCAGCCGCAGAACCTGCGTCTGATACGCGCGATCGCGGAGCTGAAACCGGGTCTTCCTCAGACTGCCTCCTTCGACACCGCCTTTCACCGCACGCAATCCGATGTCGTGCGGCGCTTTGCCATTCCACGCGACTGGTTCGACAAGGGTGTGAAACGCTACGGCTTTCACGGCCTCTCCTATGCCTATATCGCCAGCGTCCTGAAAATGCTTGAACCAGACACGGTCGGCGGTCGCGCTATCGTCGCCCATCTCGGCTCCGGTGCCAGCCTCTGCGCACTCGAACACGGCTTGAGCCGGGACACCTCGATGGGCTTCTCCACCATAGACGGCGTGCCCATGGCGACCCGCTCGGGCGCGATCGACCCGGGCGTCCTCTTCCACCTGATCGATGCCCATGGGCTGAGCGTCAAACAGGTCGAGGAGATGATCTACAAGCAGTCAGGCCTGCTCGGCCTCTCCGGCATCAGCGCCGACAGCCGCGTGCTGCTGAAAACGCCGGTGAAGGAGGCCTGCGAGGCGCTCGACGTTTTTACCTTTCGCATCGCAGGTGAGGTCGCGCGGCTTGCCGCCTCGCTGGGTGGTCTCGATACGCTTGTCTTCACCGCCGGCATCGGCGAGAACCAGCCGACGATTCGCCGCTCAGTCGTTGAGCGCCTGCGCTTCCTTGGCCTGCTCCTGGACGGCGAAGCGAATGACCGCAACGAGGGGGTGATCTCGCGCGAAGAAAGCCGGGTAAAGGTCCGCGTGATCGCAACCGACGAGGAACAGGTGATCGCCGACGACTGCCTGAAACTGTTAGGCGGCACCGGCATTCTCGGCGACTGACACCAAAGCGTCATGAAACGCGCCTAGAGACGCTCCCACGGACGCGGATGGAGGCGAAATCATGCTGCGACAGACGGATGCGACGGGTGAAACCCTTGAAGCCGCGCGCGGTGAGGTTCTGATCCTTTCAGACGCCCGAGTGGTGACCACAAGTCACGTGCTGCATGGCTCGGTGGTGATCGAGAACGATCGCATCGTCGAGATCCACGAAGGGCCCTCGCGCCATGCAACCGCAATCGACTTTGCTGGCGACTATCTTCTGCCCGGCCTTGTCGACATCCATACCGACCATTTCGAAAAGCACCTCTATCCCCGCGCCCATGTGCGCTGGGATTTCATACGCGCCGCCTTGGCCCATGATGCACAGATCATCGGCGGCGGCGTGACCACCGTGTTCGACAGTCTCTGCGTCGGCGCAACCACCGACAATCCGGAACGCGCCGAAATCCTGAAACCGATGATCGAAGCGCTGGAGCAGGCACAAGGCGCCGGCATGCTCAGGGCCGAGCATCTCGTCCATCTGCGTTGCGAACTGACCGACCCCATAACGCCACAGCTGACCGCCGACAACATCGACCGCGAGATCGTCCGCGTCATCTCCGTGATGGAGCATCTGCCCGGCATCCGCCAGAGCCGCGACTTGGACGCCTATGTGGCGCGCGCAGCCAAATCGACCGGTGAGAACCCGGATCTGGTGCGCGAAAAGATCAAGCTGCTGGTGGCAGAGAAGAGCCATTTCGCCGCCACGACCCGGCCCGAGGTCGTTGCCCTTGCCCGCGCGCGCGCCATGCCGCTGATGAGCCACGACGATACCGATGTTGCCCATATCGAGGAAGGTTTGGCAGAGGGCGTGTCGATTTCGGAATTCCCGTGCTCGATGGAAGCGGCTCAAGCGGCCCGCGAAGCAGGCATGACGATTGTCGCCGGCGCTCCCAACCTGGTACGTGGCGGCTCACAATCCGGCAATATCGCCGTCCGCGACCTGCTGTCCAAAAAGCTGGTCGACATTCTCGCCTCTGATTACGTCCCGCGCTCGATGCTCGACGCTGCATTCATGATCGCGGCCGATCCGGGCCTCGACTACGACCTGCCGACTGCGGTCGCCATGGTCACGCGCAATCCGGCGCTGGCCGGCAATCTTGCTGACCGCGGGGCGATCGAAACCGGCCTGAAGGCCGACCTGATCCGCGTCGACCTCCAGGACGGCCATCCCTTCGTGAAATCCGCATGGCGCAGCGGCCACCGCGTCGCCTGACAGGGAGACCGGACGGGTCTACTCGTGCCAGGCGGCGGCCAGAACGCGAAGCCAGTTGTTTCGGCAGATCTTGTCGAGTTCATCAGGGCCGTAGCCGCGCTCTTTCAGTGCCGTGACCAGACGCTGGTTGCCGGCAGCATCGCCGATGACATTGGGGATCGTTGCTCCGTCGAAATCCGATCCCAGCGCCACGCAGTCGATCCCCATCCTGTCGACGAGATAGTCGATATGCGCGATCATCGTCGCAAGCGAGGTATCGGCATTGTCCCGACCGTCAGGACGCAACATCGTAACGGCATAGTTGAGGCCGACGAGACCCTGACTGGCCTTGATCGCGTCCATCTGGCGATCGGTCAGATTACGGGCGACGGGGGTCAAAGCATGGACGTTGGAGTGACTGGCGATTAGCGGCTGGTCGCTCAGGCGCTCGACATCCCAGAAGCCCTTTTCTGTGATATGGGCAAGATCGATCAGGATACCGAGCCGATTGCAGGCCCGGATCAGGTCCTCGCCAGCGCGGGTGAGCCCCGGCCCCGTATCGGGCGAGCTCGGATAGGCAAACGGCACGCCGTGGCCGAAAATGTTGTTGCGGCTCCAGACCGGCCCGAGCGACCGCAGCCCTGCTGCATAGAAGACCTCCAGGGTATCGAGGTCGGCATCGATCGCCTCACAGCCTTCCATATGCATGACGGCAGCAAAGACTCCTTCAGCCATCGCCTGGCGAATATCCGCTGTGGTGCGGCAAAGCCGCCAGCTGCCGTCCTGGTCGAGACGATGGGCGATCGCCGCCATTTCGAGCGCGATATCGAGCGAAGGCTGGCGGTCGAGCGGCGGATCGAGCGGAGTGGAATAGTGACCGTTGGCATCCGGCTCGCGCAAGGTGAAGTCATGCGGCGAGGGGATGTAGATCGCGCACAGCCCGCCGGCGAGCCCGCCCCGCTTGGCGCGCGGCGCGTCGATATGGCCGGCGCTGGTGCCATTGCGGAACTCGGCTACGGGATTGCGGCCCTCGGTGCTGCTGCGCCAGAGACGCAAGAGGACATCGTTGTGGCCGTCGAAGACTAGGTTCATGAAGACTGATCCAGAAGTGGTGTCCACGCGAGGAAGCTGGACGGGCGTGAAGTGGAAGACTACGTCCGCGACTGTTTGGGAATCGTTGGACCAAATCATGTCGCGCATCAAGCCGCGCGGCGATTTATCCCGTGCCGACGCCGGCCAGCGGTGGCAGCCGCCCGAGCCAATCCGTCACCGCCTCGTAAGCTGCAGCAACGGAAAGTACCGCCTTGTCGGCTCTTGGACGGCCAATCAGCTGGAAACCGTTGGGCAATCCCTGGGGCGAGAAACCGGCAGGCAGCGCCGCGACCGGCAGGCCCGCCATGCTGGGGCCGATCACCACCTCCATCCAGCGATGATAGGTGTCCATGTGTCTGCCGGCGATCTCTCGCGGCCAGGGGATGTGCGCATCGAAGGGGAAGACCTGTGCGGCAGGGGCGATCAGGTAATCATGCGTCTCGAAGACTTTCATAACCGCCTGATACCAGGCCGTGCGAACCGCAGAGGCCTCGTAGACGTCGGCCGCCTTGATGCGCAAACCCGTGCGGACCTCGTAGAGGATCTCCGGTTTCAACGATCCGCGCCTGCCGGGGTCCTCGTAGTAGTCCCGCATGCTGCCGGCCGTGAAATAGCTGCGCAAGGTCGTCCACGCCCACCAGAGCCTGTTCATGTCGAAGTCGATCCGCACGGGCGCAACGCTGAACCCGAGCCTCTCGAAAACACCCAGCGCCTGTTCGTTGAGAGAAATCACACCCGCCTCGAACGGAAGATGACCTCCGAAATCTCCCAGCCAGCCGATACGCCCGCCCTTCGCCGCGAGCGCACGGTCGAGGCTGATCGGCGCACTCTCGAAGGAAGAGGGATCGCGAGGGTCGAACCCGGATTGCACGTTGAGCAGCGTCACCACGTCCTTAACGGAGCGTCCCATCGGTCCAAGTGTTGCAAGCTGGTTGAGATAGGCATCACGCCCCGGCAACGTCGGTATCCGTCCAAAGCTCGGGCGGAAGCCGACCACGTTGTTAAAGGCGGCGGGATTGCGCAGCGAGCCCATCATGTCGCTGCCGTCGGCGACCGGCACCAGCCGTGCCGCCAGTGCCGCCCCTGCCCCGCCGCTCGATCCGCCGGCAGAGCGGCTGAGGTCCCAAGGATTGCGGGTGACGCCGAAGACCGGATTGTAGCTATGAGAGCCGAAACCCCATTCCGGCGTATTGGTCTTGCCGATGATGATCGCGCCAGCCGCCCGGATGCGCTCGACCTGAATGTCATCGAAATCAGGCACGTAATCATGGAAGAGCGGCGAGCCGTAGGTGCAGAGAATGCCCTTTGCCTCGCTCAGGTCCTTTAGGGCGATCGGCACCCCATGCAACGGGCCCGCGGTCTCCCCCTTCTTACGTTCGGCATCCTTCGCCCGCGCTTCGGCAAGCAATACGTCGCGCCGTTTCAGGCTCACGATGGCATTTATCTCGGCATTATGCTGCTCGATCCGGTCGAGATAGCCAGTCATGACCTCCTCTGCCGAGAGGCGACCATCCTCAAGCTTATTGCGCAATTCTGTTAGGGACAGGGAGGTCAGGTCGGACAAGAGGACTCCGTTCAATGGCTCGCTCAGATCAGGCGGTCGTTGACGATGAGCTTCGCGACGCGGCACTGTCAAGCATCGGGCCGAGCGCTCCACGCAGCCCTGCCATGCAGGAACGGAAATCTTTGCACCTGCCCAAAATAAAAATGGTCAAACGACCAAATTAGAGGCAACATGCCGTCAAAGAGGATGGTGCAGGGCTCGTCGAACCGCACCTCCGAAACATGGGAACCTCGACGAAGCAAGGCAGAATCCGGCGAGTGGCTGCGCAATGACCGCCGTTCGGACCGCGCCTAACCGGGAGACTTCAGCATGCCCATAAGCTGGCACGTGACTTGCGTGACACCCTGTACGCCACCCCCTGGCCGGCGGTCTCCGCCATGCCTGGGGTCGAACGACACCCTTCACGCATAACCCGAACGCCAGGGGGCATCGCTTGAGTTCCGCATCCGACAAGGCAGCCATCGAAATCCGCGGCGTTAGCCGCATTTACGGAACAGGACCCGACAAGGTCACCGCACTCGACGGGATCTTTCTCAAGATCAGGGAAAACGAGTTCTTCACGCTGCTGGGTCCGTCCGGCTGTGGAAAGACCACCCTTCTCCGGCTGATCGCCGGTTTCGATTTCCCGACCGCGGGCGAAATCCTCCTGCACGGCGAGGACATCGCACCGCTGCCGCCCTTCAAGCGCCCCGTAAACACTGTCTTCCAGTCCTACGCGCTCTTCCCGCATATGACGGTTGCCGACAACATTGGCTTCGGCCTGAAGATGCTCGGCAAGCCCAAGGCCGACATCGAGGCACGTGTCGCCGAGATGCTGGAACTCGTGCATATGACCAAGATGCGCGACCGACAGGTCAGCCAGATCTCCGGCGGCCAGCAACAACGGGTGGCATTGGCTCGCGCACTTGCCCCGAAACCCAAGGTCCTGTTGCTCGACGAACCTTTGTCGGCGCTCGACTACAAGCTGCGCAAGGAAATGCAGATCGAGCTGAAGCGCGTGCAGGCAGAAACCGGCATCACCTTCATCTTCGTCACCCACGATCAGGAAGAGGCGCTCACCATGTCGGACCGCATCGCGGTCATGTCGACAGGCAGCCTGCGCCAGGTGGGCTCTCCCTGGGACATCTATGATCGTCCGGCCGAACGGTTCGTCGCCGACTTCATCGGCGAGACCAACTTTCTCGAGGTCGAGGTCGCCTCGATCGCTGGCGACCGCGCCCAGGTCCGCCTGCGCTCCGGCCGGGAAATCCCGGCGACCTTCCCGGACAACACCACGCCGTCCGGCAAGGTGACCATCGTCATCCGCCCGGAACACGCCTCGATCGTCGAACCAACGAAGGCGGCCACACTGAAAGGCGAAGTCGAAAGCGTCGTCTATCTGGGCACGGACACCAACATCAATGTCCGGCTCGAAGGCGGTTCGCTCTTCACCGTGCGCCAGCAGAACAGCCGCAGCGGCAGTTGCGGGGTGACGGAGGGCCAACAGGTCGGCATCCTCGTCAGCGACGATGTCGCGCAGATCCTGAGGGACTGATCGTGAGCGCGATGAAAACGGCCCCCGAAACTGCCAGATCGCGCGATGTCAAAAACCGTTGGTTGCTCAGCCTCCCGGCCCTTGCGATCATCTTTGTCGCAGCACTCGGGCCCCTCCTCGTCATGGTGCTCTATTCCTTCCTGGAAAAGGGTGACTATGGCGACGTCAAGTTCGGTGTCTTCTCGCTCGAAGGCTGGACCTCCGTATTCTTCCAGCGGGACATTTTTGATGACACGCTGGGTATTGCTGACGCGCATCTGGCGATCTTCTGGCGCTCGATCAAGCTGTCGCTCTACACGACCTTCCTAACCCTGATCCTGGGCTTCCCGACCGCCTATTTCATCGCGACCCGACCGGCCCGCTCGCGCGAGATCTGGGTCTTTTTGATCACCATCCCCTTCTGGACGAACCTGCTGATCCGCACCTTTGCCATGCAGCAAGTGATCCGCAACGAAGGCATACTCAACAACGTCCTGATCTGGCTCGGCATCATCGATACGCCTCTGCAGATCATCTACACCGATACGGCGACCCTGCTTGGAATGACCTACGTCTACCTGCCGCTCATGGTGCTGCCGCTCTATGCCTCGATCGAGAAGCTCGATTTCCGCCTTGTCGAGGCCGGCTACGACCTCTACGCCAATCGTTTGCAAGTGCTCTGGCGCATCGTCATCCCGCTGGTAAAACCCGGCCTGATCGCGGGCTCCATCCTGGTCTTCATTCCGTCGCTCGGTGCTTACGTTATCCCGCGCGTGCTTGGCGGCGGCAAGAACCTGATGCTGGGCAACCTGATCGAGCTGCAGTTCGGCGCAGGCCGCAACTGGCCGCTGGGTGCTGCCATGTCGATCACGCTGATGGCGCTAGTCATGATTGCCCTGCTCTTCTATGTCCGCAACGCCGCGAAATCGGGAGTGCGTCATGGCTGAACGTCGCTTCGATATCCGTTCGCAGCCCGGCTTCGGGACGATTGCACTCTTCACCTTCTTTGCGCTCTATCTGCCGATCGCGACGCTGGTGGCCTATTCCTTCAATGCCAGCGACTCCCTATCGTCATGGGGTGGGTTTTCGCTGCGCTGGTTCGCCTCCGCCCTGGAGAACAGAACCGTGCAGGCTGCCGCAATGCGCTCCGTCATCATCGCGCTCTGGGCTGCTGGACTTGCCACGATTGCAGCAACCATGGCAGCCCTCGCCACCACGCGCACCGAACCCTATCGGGGTCTCACCGCCAAATATGCCGTCATCAACCAGCCGCTGATGATTCCGGAAATCGTGACGGCCGTGGCGCTCCTGATCGTCTTCTCGCGCATCAAGGTCTGGACCGGCTATTCCGGCCTCGGCTACCTGATCCTGGCCCATACGGCCTTCTGCATTCCCTTCGCCTATCTGCCGATCCGCGCGCGGCTGGAAAGCATGGACCTGACACTCGAACGGGCCGCCGCCGACCTCTATGCCACGCCCTGGCAGGCCTTCCGCTTCGTCACGCTGCCGCTGCTCAGACCCGCGATCATCGCCGGCTTCATGCTCGCCTTCGTCATCTCGCTCGATGACGTGGTTATCACTGAATTCGTCAAATCCGGCGGGCAGGACACGCTGCCAACCTACATGCTCGGCCAGATCCGGCGCGAAACGACGCCGGAGATCAACGCCATCGCCACGATCTTCCTCGCCGCCTCGACGGTGCTGATCGTGATCTTCTTCTTCATCAATCGGCGCAAGCCGCAAGCATAAAAGCAACCAACAGAGAGGAACGGAAATGACAATGAAATGGATGACGACCACGGCCATCGCCGCCGTCTCGGTGCTGACCTTTGCGGGCGCGGCATCGGCTGCCGGCGAGCTCAACATCTACAACTGGGGCGACTATACGAGCCCGGAGCTGATCAAGAAGTTCGAGACGGAGTTCGGCGTCAAGGTGACGATCACCGACTATGACTCGAACGACACCGCGCTTGCCAAGGTCCGCGCCGGTGGCCACGGCTTCGACATCGTCGTGCCCTCGGCCAACTACATGCCGATCTGGATCAATGAGGGCCTGCTGCTCGAAGCCCGCCCCGACCAGATGGAGAACTTCAAGAATGTCGACCCGCGCTGGGCGGATGTCGAATGGGATCCGGGCCGCCGCTACTCTGTTCCGTGGCAGTGGGGCGTGACCGGCATCGGCGTCAACACCAAGTTCTACAACGGCGACATCAACACCTCGGCGATCTTCCTCGATCCACCGGAAGAGCTGGTCGGCAAGCTGAACGTCACGCCTGAAATGAACGACGTGCTCTTCGCCACGATCAAATATTTTGGCGGCGACTGGTGCACCACTGACAAGGAAGTGCTGAAGAAGGTGCGTGACAAGCTGGTCGAAGCCAAGGCCAAGTGGCTGGCCATGGACTACAGCGTCACTGACAAGCTACCGACAGGCGACTATGCGGGCGTCTACTACTGGAACGGCGCCATCATGCGCTCGCGCTTGCAGAACCCCGACGTCAAGTTCGGCTATCCAAAGGAAGGCTATCCGGTCTTCATGGACAGCGTCGTCATCCTCAAGGACGCCAAGAACGTCGACAACGCCAAAGCCTTCATGAACTTCATCATGGCGCCGGAAAACGCCGCGATGCTGTCGAACTTCGCCAAGTATGCCAATGGCATCAAGGGTTCTGAGCAGTTCATGGACAAGGAAATGCAGGGCGCACCGGAACTGGTGATCCCCGCAGAACTGGAGAGTGCCGGCGAATTTCTGCTGAGCTGCGAACCCGACGTACAGCAGCTTTACACCCGCATCTGGACCGAAGTGCAGAAGTAAGACCGAACCAACAACAAATGAGACCGAAACGGGAGGGCGCCACCGCCCTCCCGCAGGAGGAGCATACCCGGATGACGACGCAGTTTGCCAAGGCCTATGGTTTCGAAAGAAGTGACGTGACACTGGCCAACTGGCGCACGGCCCCTTTCAGCCGTTTCAGCTTTGGCCATGCAGAGGAAATTGTCCCGAGCATCATGATCGCCGCCACGGCCGAGGCGAGTGAAGACGTTCCGGTGCGATCGGAGCTACTCGGTCAGCACCTGACACAGGGACTCGCTGGCCAGCCGGATGTCCTCGCCTATCTCGACTACGCCCATACCGACGCCTTCCTACTGATGAAGGCGGGCCGGATCGTCGCTGAACATTATGCGCCCCATGCCGGCGTCAACCAGCGCCACATCATCTTCTCGATCAGCAAATCCCTGACCGCCCTCGTCATCGCCACATTGGAAGCCGATGGCCTGATCGACCCGGATGCCCCGGTCACCGACCTGCTGCCGGAAGCAGCCGGCTCCGCCTATGGCGACTGCACCATCCGAGACGTGCTCGACATGCGCGTCAGCCTCGCCTTCGACGAAGCCTATCTCAACACCGACGGTGCCTATGCCCGCTATCGCCGCGCCACCTTGTGGAACCCCGCCGATCCGGCTCGACCGGACGAAACCTTGCTTGCCTTCCTGCTGACGCTGAAGAAAGACGCCCATCCGCATGGCGGCGCACATTTCTATGCTTCACCGAATTCTGACCTTCTCGGCATCCTGATCGAGCGCGCAACCGGCAAACGCTACAGTGATGTCCTGTCCGCGCGCCTATGGAAGCCGCTCGGCGCCAAGAACCATGCCAGCGTCACCGTCGATGCCGAGGGCACGGCGCGTGCCGCCGGTGGCATCTCGGTCACCGCCCGCGACCTCGCCCGCGTCGGCGAAATGCTGCGCGTGGGCGGCAAGGTCGAGAACCGCCGTATTATTCCGGAGGCCTGGATCGCCGACATGCTGACGGCTGGCGACCACCAGGCTTGGGTCGACGGCAAATCCAACTTCTTTCCCAAGGGCCGCTATCGCAGCCAGTGGTACCAGTCGGGTGAGCCTGATGGAGCCTTCTGCGCCATCGGCATCCACGGCCAGTGGCTCTATGTCGATCCCTCCACCGAGACCGTGATCGTCAAGCTCTCCTCCCAGCCCAACCCGCTGGACGACGAGCTGAAACACGACAACTTCGCTTTCTTCCGCGCGCTCAGCGCCTGGACCGCATGACACCAAAGGATCCCGTCATGGCAACGACTGCAGACATCATCATCACCAACGGCCCGGTTCTTACCATGGATCCGGCATCTCCTCGGGCCGAAGCGGTCGCGCTTGCCGGCAACCGGATCCTCGCTGTCGGCACGCGATCAGAGATTGAGGCGCTGGCCGGCCCGAACACTCAGCGGATCGACGCCCAGGCCGCGACCGTCATGCCGGGCTTCAACGAAGCGCATATGCACATCTTCCCGGGCTCGGTGTCGCTGCGCCAGTTGAACCTGCATGGCATCCAGGGCTTCGACGCGCTCAAGACAGCAATCCTCGACTACGCAGAAAGGAACCCGGACGAGCCGCTGTTGATGGGTTTCTCCGCCGACTACTCGATCATTTCGCTCACCGAACCCTGCACTAGACATCACCTGGATGCGATCCTGCCGGACCGTCCGTTCATGATGTTCGCGCCCGATCATCACACCGCCTGGGCGAACACGGCAGCGCTGGAGAAAGCAGGTATCTTACAGGGCAAGGATGTCGGCATCGGCAATGAGATCGTCATGGGACCCGATGGCCTGGCCAATGGCGAGCTGCGCGAAGGCAATGCCTTCGGCCCGGTCTCGGCGCTCGCCTCCACAGGCGGCCGCGAAGAGCTCGGCATGGTCACCGGCATGGATCCGGAGAATGTTACGCCGGAACAGTTTGCCCTCGACCGCGCGATCCTGAAGGCCGGCCTCGACTACTGCGCCTCCTGGGGCGTCACCTCGATCCAGAACTTCGACGGCAATCACTATCAGCTGCGCCTGATGCGCGACCTGGAGCTTTCAGGCGAACTCTCCTGCCGCATCCGCATTCCCTACCACATGAAGAACTTCATGGCGCTGGAGGATCTCGACAAGGCGGCCGCATGGAAGAAGGATTTCGCCACCGACATGCTGCGCGGCGATTTCATCAAGGTCTTCATGGATGGCGTGCTCGACAGCCAGACGGCCTATATGCTCGATGGTTACGGCGACCGGCCGGGCTATACCTATGAGCCGCTCTTCACGCCCGAAGCGTTCAATGCGATTGCAACTAAAGCCGATGCGCTAGGCCTCCAGGTCGCAGTCCATGCCATCGGCAGTGCGGCCATCCGCCAGACCCTCGACGGCTACGAGGCGGCTGTAAAGGCCAACGGCAAGCGCGACAACCGTCACCGCATCGAGCATATCGAGATCATCCATCCAGAAGACATCCCCCGCTTTGCCCAACTGGGCGTCGTCGCCTCAATGCAGCCCGTCCACTACCCCGGCGGCACCTGCTTCCCGGCGGAACCGACCACGGCAAAGATCGGCGAGGACCGCTGGGACTATGCCTATGCCTGGCGCACGATGAAAGAAGCCGGCGCCCCCGTCGTCTTCGCCTCCGACTGGCCGGTCTCTCCCGTCTCGCCTTTCCAGTGCATCCAGGATGCATTGACCCGGAAGCCCTGGAAGGATGGGCTGAAGGACCAGCGCTTCTCGCTGATGGAGGCGCTTGAGGCCTATACCGCGATCGGCGCCTGGGTGGAGTTCATGGAAGACCGCAAGGGCATGCTTAAATCCGGTTATCTCGCCGACGTCGTCATCCTCACCAAGGACATCGAATCCGTCGCGCCCGAAGAGATCATGGACACCGTCCGCCCCGCCGTCACGATCTGCGACGGCCGCATCACCTTCCAGGCCTGAAGAAAGACATGTGCCATGAGTGCTGACATCATCGTCCACAATGCCCGCATCCTCACCATGGATGACGAGCATCCGCGCGCGGAAGCCGTCGCGCTCACCGGCAACCGCATTACCGCCGTGGGAAGAAATGCTGAAATTTTGAGCCTTGTCGGCCCGCACACTCGCGTCGTCGATGCGGGTGGGGCGACAGTTCTGCCGGGCTTCGATGAAGCGCATATGCATATCTTCGGCGGCTCGGTCGCGCTCGGCGAACTCTCGCTCTTCGGCGTGAAGGGCTTCGACGCCTTGTCAAAGGCCGTGCGCGGCTATGCGGCGGCCAACCCGGATCTGCCGCTGCTCGTCGCCCAGACGGCAGACTACACCATCCTGTCAGAGAGTGAGCGCGTCACCCGCCACCATCTCGACCGCATCATCGCCGACCGCCCCTTCATGATGGTCGCCCCCGACCGGCACACGGCCTGGGCCAACACCATCGCGCTTGAAAAGGCCGGTATCCTTCAGGGTCGGGACGTCGGCGTCGGCAATGAGATCGTCATGGGCGAGGACGGGCTCGCCAATGGCGAACTGCGCGAGAGTAATGCCATGCGGCCCGTCGCATCGATGAGCGTGACCGGCGGCCGCGAAGGGCTCGGCGTCGGCACCGGCGGCGATCCCGAGCACGTGACGGCAGAAGAACGCGCCGGAGACATTGCCGTCATCAAGAAAGGGCTGGCCTACTGCGCCTCTCTCGGCATCACATCCTTCCAGAACATGGACGGCAGTCTCTACCAGCTGGAAATGCTGGACGAGATCGAACAGACCGAAGGCCTGCCGGTCAGGGTCCGCATGCCCTATCACATGAAGAACTTCATGCCGCTCTCGGATCTGGAGGAAAAGGCTGCGGTCTGGAAGACCCGCTTCGATACGGACAAGCTGCGCTGCAACTTCGTCAAGCTGTTCATGGACGGCGTAACCGAGGGCGAAACCGCCGTATTTGTCGATGAATATGCCCACAAGCCCGGCTGGAAGGGCGAGCCACTGTTCTCAGGCGAAGCCTTCAAAGCGGTGGCAACCGAGGCAAACCGGCTGGGCCTGCCTATCGCCGTGCACGCAATCGGCGACGGCGCGGTGCGCATGGTGCTCGATGGCTACGAGGCCTCGATCAGCGCCAATGGCCGAAAGGACATGCGCAACCGCATCGAGCATATCGAAGTGGTTCATCCTGATGACATCCCGCGTTTTGCCGAAACCGGCACGATCGCCTCGATGCAGCCCACCCATCCGCCCGGTTCGGCCGGCCTGCCGCTCGAACCCTATCTCACCTATATCGGCCGCGAGCGCTGGCCTTATGCCTTTGCATGGAAGACACTCGTGGATGCCGGCGCAAAGATCGTCTTTGCCACCGACTGGCCGGTCTCCCCGCTTCCGCCGCTCAGTTGCATCCGCGATGCCCTGACGAGGAAGCCCTGGGCAGACGATATGCCGGACCACCGCCTTACCCTGCACGAGACGCTGACCGCCTATACGCGCACCAGCGCCTGGGTCGAATACATGGAAGACCGCAAGGGCGTTCTAAAACCCGGCTATCTTGCCGATGTCGTGGTCCTCTCCGGTGATATCGAAGCGACTGCATCAGACGAGATCGCCACCCTTTCACCTGTGCTCACGATCTGCGACGGGCGCATCACCTTTGATGCCGGAGGAGCCCGATGACAGAGGCGGCGGACACCACGCACGAGAAGGTGGAGGGCGCCAGCCCCCGCGGTCGCCCGCCCGGCGCGACCCGCAAAGGACTGGAAACCCGTGTCCGCATCATCAAGGGCGCCCGCGAGGCGCTCGAAGAGGGTGGCATGGAGGCGCTGACGACGAGGCGCATTGCGGCCTCCGCAGGCGTCAAGCTCGCGACGCTCCACTACTACTTCGACAGCAAGGAAAGTCTGCTGCTCGCCGTGCTTGAAGACCTGATCGCCGACATGGACGAGGCCTATCGCGCTGATGTCGCCCTGCCGGCAGAAGCCGAGGATCGGGTCGAGGCGCTGATCAGGGCCAGCTGGCGTTACATCCAGCGCACCCGCAACAAGCAGATCGCCCAGACCGAGCTAACACTTTATGCGCTGCGCACCAAGGGTTCGGAATGGCTCGCGGCAAAACAGTACAACGCCTATATCGACTTTTACGGCCATCTGGTTTTCGAAGATGACAGCGATGAAGAGCTCCGCCGGATCGGCCGCGCCGTCGGCCGACAGATGCTGATCGGTATCGACGGGATCATCCTGCAGAGCTATGCCCTGCAGGATCTCTCGGCGTCGAATGACGATATCGAAGCCCTGATCATCGCCATGCGCGGCTATCTCCGCCGCCTTCTGGCCGAGCACGGGAAGGCTGATTAGGCAAGCCCCCAGATCCGTCTCGCATTGCTGGAAAAGATCTTGTCCTTCTCTTCCATCGTGCAGCCATGCAGCAACGCCTGTGTCGTCGCAACCCAGGTCGAGAGCCCTCCGCCCAGCGTGCAGACCGGCCAGTCCGAACCCCAGATCGCACGATCGAAACCGAAGGCTTCAATGGTGTGATCGAAATAGGGCTTGAGATCCTCCAGCGTCCAGTTCTCCAGATCGCCATAGGCCGGGATGCCGGAGATCTTGACGCGGACATTGCCGCGCTTCGCGATGTCGGTGATCCCGGTCTTCCACGTGTCATAGCCATGCCCCTTGATATCGGGCACGCCGCAATGGTCGAGGATGAAGGTGACATCGGGCGCGAGATCGACCAGCGCCTTCGCCTTGTCGATCTGATGCGGCAGCATGCAGAGATCGAAGGTGAGACCCGTGCCGGAGAGCCGCTTCACATTCTCCCGAAACAACGCCCCCTCGGACACTTCATCGGGCACCACATGCAGCACGCGGCGAAATCCCTTGACGAAGGGATTGGCAAGCTGGGTCTCGAGATAGGCGGCAAAATCAGGATCTTCGGGCCGGCAGGAGGCGATGACGCCACGGATCAAGTTGTCCGGCTTTCGCGACAGATCCTGGACCATCGCTGTTTCAGCGGACATGTCTTCGGGCGCGACGTCTACCTCCATATGCAGCACCGAGGAAATCCCGAGCCTCATCGCCTCGCGCGAATAGGTCTCCCAGGTGAAATCCGCATCAAGCGCCGGGACATCCTTCAGCCAGGGATAGCTGAGCCGGTCGCGATAGATGAGATGCAGATGGGTATCGATGATCATGGCAGCCCCTCCCAAGGCAGCTTAAACGGATAGCGTATCGACGGTCTCGCCACCAAGACCGGCGCCGGCAAGTTCTGAAATCCGCCTCGCCGTTTCCCGCAGCGCTTCAAGCGTACGAGGAATATCGGGCGCCTCGGGCGTATTCATGATGCCGATATAGGGCACGGTCAAAGCCCCCAACGCCTCGCCATCTGCGCCAAGAATCGGCGCTGACAGGTTGGTGACCCCGGCTGTCTGGGCGCTTGGCATCATCTCGTAGCCACGCGCCCGGATCTGGTCGAGGCGGGCGATGAACGCCTCGGTCATGCGCCCCTCCGGTCCGCCGCTCGCCACATGCTCCGCGACCATCATCGCGCGGACTTCCGGGCTGCGATAGGCAAGCAGCACATGGCCGGATCCCGTGTCGAACAGGCCCATGCGCGAGCCGACCCGCATGGAGATCCCCCAATAGCCCGGTGCCTCCAACTGGGCGATGACAACCGGGTGGCCGCGGTCGTAGACGACGATGTGGTTCTCTTGCCGGGTGCTTTCGGCAAGCTCGCGCATCAGCGGCATGGCAAGCGAGGCAAGCCGTCGCGTCGGGGCGTGAAGCTGCGCCAGGCCGAAGAGCTTCAAGGTCAGCACATAGCGGTCGCCATCAAGCCGCGCGACGTAGCCACGTTTCACCAACCGATCGAGCATCCGGTAGAATTCATTGGGACTGCGGTCGAGCTTTTTGGCGATATCGGCCTGGCTCAAGCCGCCGTCCACCCCCGCAAGCAGTTCCAGAATGTCGAGGCCCTTGTCGAGCGCAGGCGCTCGGTAACGGTCCTGGTCGAGGTCATTCACGTTTTTCTCTCCCTGAAGTTCGAGGACTGACCTTGACGTTCATGAATAAATGTTTTGCATATGAATGATGCTCGCATCGACGGCAGGAATATGCAAGGGTCGAGTGACAGGAGATCGGCGGGAGGAGCCAAGAGCATGAACATGGATAAGAAGCATGTGCTGGTAACGGCCGCTGGCCAGGGCATCGGTCGCGCCAGCGCCTTGGCCTTCGCCCGCGCCGGCGCAACGGTTGTCGCAACCGACATCAACACCGAAGCCCTCGCGACACTCGACGGCGAGGTCGGCATCACGACGCGCAGACTGGATGTCTTGAGCGACGAAGCCGTCAAGGCCGTCGTTGCCGAAACTGGCCCCTTCGACGTGCTCTTCAACTGCGCCGGCGTTGTGCATGGCGGCACCGTCCTCGACATGGCCGACAAGGATCTCGACTTCGCCTTCGACCTCAATGTCCGCGCCATGATCCGCACCATCCGCGCCGTGCTGCCGGCCATGCTGGAGCGCGGTGATGGATCGATCATCAACATGGCCTCGGTGGCAAGCTCGATCAAAGGTGTGCCGAACCGCTTCGCCTACACGGTCACCAAGGCCGCAGTCATCGGACTCACCAAATCGGTCGCCGCCGACTATGTGACGCAAGGGATCCGTTGCAACGCGATCTGCCCCGGCACCGTCGAAAGCCCTTCGCTGCAGGATCGCATGCGCGCACAAGGCGACTATGATGCCGCCCGCGCCGCCTTCATCGCCCGGCAGCCCATGGGGCGCCTCGGCACCCCGGAAGAAATCGCTGACCTTGCCGTCTATATCGCCGGCGCCACTTACACCTCGGGCCAGGCCTTTGCCATCGACGGCGGCTGGACGATCTGAGCAGTTCCGTCAGGCATGGCGAACAGGAATACACAGAGCGGCCCAGCCGCGACCTTCAGGAAGGAAGAAGAACATGAAACTGATGCGCGTCGGCCCGCTGGGTCAGGAAAAGCCTGCGATCCTCGACAAGGAAGGCAAGGTCCGTGACCTCTCGGGCCATGTCGCCGACATCGGCGGTGCGGCCATCTCGCCGGAAGGTCTGGCGAAGATCGCCGCCATTGATCCCGCCTCGCTGCCGGAAATCGCCGTTGACCGCATAGGCGCCTGCGTCGCCGGCACTGGCAAGTTCATCTGCATCGGCCTCAACTATTCCGACCACGCCGCCGAAACCGGCGCTGCCGTGCCGCCGGAACCTGTCATCTTCATGAAGGCGACATCTGCCATCTGCGGCCCGTACGACGACGTGCTGATCCCGCGCGGTTCGGAAAAGACCGACTGGGAAGTGGAACTCGGCGTCGTCATCGGCAAGACCGCGAAATATGTCTCGGAAGCCGACGCCATGGATTACGTCGCCGGCTACTGCGTCTCCCACGACGTCTCCGAACGCGCCTTCCAGACGGAGCGCGCCGGCCAGTGGACCAAGGGCAAGTCCTGCGACACTTTCGGCCCGATCGGCCCTTGGCTGGTCACCAAGGATGAAATCACCGATCCGCAGAACCTCAAGATGTGGCTCTCGGTGAATGGCAAGATGATGCAGGATGGCTCGTCGAAGACCATGGTCTACGGCGTCGCCCACCTCGTCTCCTATCTGAGCCAGTTCATGAGCCTGCATCCCGGCGACGTCATCTCCACCGGTACGCCCCCGGGCGTTGGCCTCGGCATGAAGCCACCGCAGTTCCTGAAGGCCGGCGACGTGGTCGAACTCGGGATCGAGGGTCTCGGCACGCAGAAGCAGACCTTCAAGGCGGATGTTTGATCCGCAACTGATACAAAACCCCGCCAACATGGCGGGGTTTTGCGTTTCAAAGCCATGTGTACCCGATAACAGCGTCACTCCGTTCGTATGGACTAGTCCTGGCCCTCCCACTATCTTGTCTTAAGGTATCACCCGGTAGTCTGGAGCGACCATGGCGACCTCGCTGAAAATCGACGACGCATTGAAAGAGCGGCTGCAGCAACTGGCCAATGAGCGCAAACGCTCGGCCCATGGACTGATGCTGGAAGCGATTGAGCAATATGTGGAGCGGGAAGAGGCCCGTGAGACCTTTACGCGCGAGGCACTTGCATCCTGGACGGCTTACAAGGAAACGGGTTGCCACCTGACGCTGGACGAGGTGAGCGACTGGCTCGAAACCTGGGGCAGAGCCGACGAGAAACCGGTGCCCAAGTGCCACGAGTAATCGTCACGGAAGGAGCGGCGATTGGCTTGGAACGATGCCGTCGCTTTCTGGAGGCAAGGTCGCCGGAGGCCGCCGGAAAGGCAGCGAAAGAAATCAGGCGGCAGTTCGAACTCCTTGCCAGCAGCCCGGAACGGGGGCGGCCCCTGCCACGATTTCCGGAATTGCGAGAATTGACGATAGGGTTCGGCGCGACTGGCTATGTCGCTCTCTACCACTATGAAAAGCCGGAAGATGTCGTTTACATCCTGGCACTCAGGCATCAGAAAGAGGCCGGCTATTAAAGCCAGATTTTCACGAGCGCTCGTCGGCAGCCAGCAAAAAGCCGGGCGTCTCCACCCGGCTTTCCTTCTTCGCAAATTGGCCTCGCCTTACTTGATCAACGGCAGGATACTATCGATCGACTTCTTCGCGTCTCCGTAGAACATCCGCGTATTCTCCTTGTAGAACAGCGGGTTCTCGATGCCGGAATAGCCGGTGCCCTGGCCGCGCTTGGAGACGAAGACCTGCTTTGCCTTCCAGACTTCCAAGACCGGCATGCCGGCGATCGGCGAATTCGGGTCTTCCTGAGCAGCCGGATTGACGATGTCGTTCGAGCCGATGACGATGACGACATCCGTTTCCGGGAAGTCCTCGTTGATCTCATCCATTTCGAGAACGATGTCGTAGGGTACTTTCGCTTCAGCCAATAGCACGTTCATGTGGCCCGGCAGACGACCGGCAACCGGATGGATCGCGAAACGCACCGTCTTGCCGGCAGCACGCAGCTTGCGGGTGAGTTCCGACACAGACTGCTGAGCCTGCGCAACCGCCATGCCGTAGCCCGGAACGATGATGACGCTGTCGGCATCGTTCAGCGCATTGGCAACGCCGTCGCCATCGATGGCAATCTGCTCGCCCACGACTTCCATCTGCGGCCCGGTCGTTCCGCCAAAGCCGCCGAGGATGACCGAGATGAAGCTGCGGTTCATCGCCTTGCACATGATGTAGGAGAGAATCGCACCGGACGAACCGACCAGCGCACCGACGACGATCAGGAGATCGTTCGAGAGCGAGAAGCCGATGGCTGCTGCCGCCCAGCCGGAATAGCTGTTCAGCATCGACACGACGACCGGCATGTCGGCACCGCCGATGCCCATAATCAGGTGGTAACCGATGAACAGCGCCAGAAGCGTCATCAGGATGAGAGTCCAGCTGCCGGCACCGTTGAAGTAGAGCACCAGCAGGATGAGCGAGCCGAGAGCGGCACCGGCGTTCAGCATATGACCGCCCGGCAGCTTCTTCGCCTTGCCGTCAACCTTGCCGGCCAGCTTGCCATAGGCGACGACCGAGCCGGTGAAGGTAACAGCCCCGATGAAGACACCGAGGAAGACCTCGATCTTCAGCACGGCGATCTCGGCACCGGTTTTTTCGGCGATCTTCAGGGCAAAGCCGGTGAAGTCCTTGAAGAGATCGGTATGCCCGGACTGCATCGCGCAGGCGACAGCATTGACGGCCGGATCGCAGAAAGCGATGCCGGCTTCTGTCAGCGTGCTGGCGATGCGCCACATCTCGATTTCGGCATTGAAGCCGATGAAGACGGCGGCAAGACCAACCAGCGAATGCATGGCGGCAACAAGCTGCGGCATCTCTGTCATCTGGACGCGCTGGGCAACGACCCAGCCGATCGCGCCACCGATGGCGATCATCACCGCCGAGATGTACCAGTTGTCAGCGCCAGGGCCGTAGAGCGTTGCCAGCACTGCGAGCCCCATGCCGACGATGCCATACCAGACGGCGCGCTTGGCGCTTTCCTGGCCGGAAAGACCGCCGAGCGAGAGGATGAAGAGAACAGCCGCGACGACATAGGCCGCTGTGGTGAATCCGTATTCCATGTGTGTCCCCTCCCCTAACTCAAGACTTCTGGAACATGGCAAGCATGCGCCGGGTGACCATGAAGCCACCGAAGATGTTGATGCCGGCCATCAGGACCGACAGCGCGGCGAGGATGACCACCAGGAAATTGCCTGAGCCGATTTGCATCAGGGCGCCCAGAATGATGATCGAGGAGATGGCATTGGTGATCGCCATCAGCGGCGTGTGTAGCGAATGGCTGACATTCCAGATGACCTGGAAACCGACGAAGCAGGCGAGCACGAAGACGATGAAATGGCTCATGAAGCTGGCGGGCGCATAAAGGCCTGCAAGCAGGATCAGCGCACCGCCACCGGCGAGCATCGCGACCTGATTGCGGGTCTGAGTCTTGAAGGCGGCGATTTCCTTCGCCCGTTTTTCTTCGGGCGTCAGTTCCTTCACCTTTTCCTTCGGCTTGGCTGCCGCAATCGCCTGGATCTTCGGCGGCGGTGGCGGATAGGTGATCTCTCCATCCTTGGTGACGGTAGCACCTCGGATGACATCGTCTTCCATGTTGTGCACGACGACGCCGTCTTTGGCCGGTGTCAGGTCGGTCATCATGTGACGAATGTTGGTGGCATAGAGCGTCGAGGACTGCGCGGCCATGCGGCTCGGGAAGTCCGTATAGCCGACGATGGTCACGCCATTGTCGGAGACGATTTTCTGGTCGGGCACAGTGAGGTCGCAGTTGCCGCCACGCTCGGCCGCAAGGTCGACGACGACAGAGCCCGGCTTCATCGCGGCGACCATGTCGGCAAGCCACAGCTTCGGCGCGTCACGACCGGGGATCAGCGCCGTGGTGATGACAATGTCGATCTCGGGCGCCAACTCGCGGAACTTCGCAAGCTGCTTCTCGCGGAATTCCGGAGAGGACGGGGCGGCATAGCCACCCGTTGCCGCGCCATCCTGCGTCGCTTCGAACTCGAGGAAGACAAACTCAGCACCCATGGACTCGATCTGTTCGGCGACCTCAGGACGAACATCGAAGGCATAGGTGATCGCGCCGAGCGAGGTGGCCGTGCCGATCGCGGCCAGACCTGCGACGCCTGCACCGATAACCAGGACCTTGGCCGGCGGTACCTTGCCGGCAGCCGTTACCTGGCCGGTGAAGAAGCGGCCGAAATTGTTGCCTGCCTCGATGACCGCGCGGTAGCCCGCGATATTGGCCATCGACGACAGCGCATCCATCTTCTGGGCACGCGAAATGCGCGGCACCATGTCCATGGCGACGACCGTAGCACCCTTGGCTTTGGCCTGCTCCAGCAGGGCAGAGTTCTGGGCGGGATAGAAGAAGGAGATCAATGTCTTGCTGGGGCCGAGGCGATCGACTTCGGACGTCTCGGGCGGGCGCACCTTGGCGATGATGTCGACCGTTTCATAAAGCGCGGCGGCCGTTTCGACCACCGTTACGCCGGCGGCGCGATAGGCGTCATCGGACAAGCCGGCCGCCTTGCCGGCGCCGCTTTCGATGACGCATTCAAAGCCGAGTTTCTGCAACTGGGTGGCGCTGTCAGGCGTCATCGCGACGCGAGCCTCACCGGCATAGATCTCCCTTGGCGATCCGATCTTCAATCCCATCTCCCTAACTCCGTTCGAACGGGGCAAACCTCTGTCCCTCGCCTAAAGTCGAAGGACTCTCCGACCGGGGACACGAGCAGAAGCGAGCTCGCCTGTCTAGTCCAGCTTCAGCGGCAAGTGACGGTTTTTAGCTGCGACGCGGCGGCTTAAACCGATTTTTGTTGCGCCGCATACAAGGCGGTCATCATGCGGCCATGGAACAATTGCGGCGGCTTTCTGTTTCTCAATGGAACATCCAAGGGAGACCCTACATGCTACAATGGATCCTAATCCTTCTTCTTATCGCCGCCGTTGCCAGCCTTCTCGGTTTTCGCGGCGTGGCTGGCGCCTCGGCAGGCGTTGCCAAGATCCTGATTTTCATTGTGTTGGTCGTGATGATCATCGCGCTCTTTACAGGCGTGGTCATTGTGGCCTGACGTGTAGACAACGAGATAGAAAAGCCCGCTGAGGACTTGTCCTGGCGGGCTTTTCTTTGGTGACACCGAGTGTCAACGACAGGTCTTGCTAGATGAACGGGCGGACACGGGGCTCCCCCGGTGCCCAGCCGGCAATATCCTGAAGCCCGCGCTGATCGAGGATTTCGCAGCCGCGATCGCGCCACAAAATCAGCCCGCGGTCCGAGAGCTTTTTTAGCGTCTTGTTGGTGTGCACGATCGAGAGACCAAGCGTGTCTGCGAGGTGCGTCTGCGTAATCGGCACATGGCGCCGCTCCTCGGTAACGATCCCTGACACGCGCCCCCGTTCAAAAAGGAACGCCAGGAGATAGGACGCCCGTTCGAGAGCGGAGCGCCGACCGACACTGAGCAGGTGCTCGTCGAGAATTGTCTCCTCGCGCGACGCAAGCCAGGTCAGGTCGAATCCTAGGCCCGCATGACGTTCGAACAGCGAAAACAACCGGTTGCGTTCAAAGACGCAGAGCGTCAACGGCGTAAGCGCCTCCACCGAGTGTTGCATCTCGGCCATGACGGCGCCTTGGAGTCCGATCATGTCGCCTGGAACGACGTAGTTGAGGATCTGCCGCCGACCGTCCTCCAGGATCTTGTAGCGAAAGCCCCAGCCTGCAAGCACGGTATAGAGGTGGGCGCTACGTGCCCCTTCCACCAGAACCGTCGTGCCCGGATCCGCAAGAAGTTCACCCCGCTTGAAAGACGCAACGAATTCAAGTTCGTCCTCTGTAAAGGGCCGAAATTGCTTCATCCGTCTTAGGGGGCACTCATAGCAACTCACGCGGACGGGATTGTGGCGCGGCTCTAGTGCCATGCGATCACCTCGATTGCCTGTCAGGATGTTCCCCACGGAACAACCAGATCATCAACATGTCTTATTTAAATGACGTGCACCAGGGGCCGTCCCATAAAGCGCCCCTGAATTAAGGATTCACCATGAACACATCGCCGCCCCGCGTGCTCGTTGCCGACAACCAATATCTGATCGCGATGGAGGTAGAACGAATACTGCAGGAGAGCCTCGCGTGCGACGTGAAAATCAGCCCCATTTCGACCCTGTCCGACGCACTTTCCTCGGGAGAGTTCGAGGTTGTTGTCATAGACGCGGCCCCGTTGGAGGTGCTCAACGTAGAGCGGGCAACGATGATCCTCTCGGCCGGGGCGTTCCCCGTCTTCCTGTCGTCCTATGATCATTTCCCCGATGTCGGCACGGTCGTCTCGTCCTATCCCATGGTCTCAAAACCGCCGCAGCCAGACGATCTGGCTGCGGCGGTGCTTGAGGCAATGCGCCGCAAGTCGTCACACGGCAAAGGCCTTCTTGATGACCGCTGAGCTGTTGGCGTCCGGGCCGTAGTCGCCCTCGCCGCTGACGCCAAGGATCTCCTGAAGCTTGTTGCGGGCGCGATTGATACGGCTCTTGATCGTACCGACGGCGCAGCCGCAGATCTCAGCCGCCTCTTCATAGGCAAAACCAGAGGCACCCACGAGAATGATCGCCTCACGCTGATCACTCGGCAGCTGATCCAGCGCACGCTTGAAGTCCTGCAGGTCCAGCGAACCATATTGCTGCGGATGGGTGGAAAGCTGAGAGGTGAAGATACCGTCGGTATCGGAAACCTCACGCCCACGCTTGCGCATCTGGGAATAAAACTCATTGCGAAGGATGGTGAACAGCCAGGCCTTCATGTTGGTGCCCGGCTCGA
Source organism: Allorhizobium sp. (assembly GCA_046294755.1). Taxonomy (GTDB): domain Bacteria; phylum Pseudomonadota; class Alphaproteobacteria; order Rhizobiales; family Rhizobiaceae; genus Allorhizobium. The sequence continues at coordinate 43,622 of JBKBON010000023.1, forward strand.
AATGATCCTGCTTGGCCCACGCCTTCATGATCGTATCCTGCACCAAATCGTCAGCCACATGATGGCGGCCAGTGAGCGACACGGCAAAGGCACGAAGGTTAGGTAGCGCAGCGAGAAGCTCGCGCTTGAAAGATCCGTCAGTCGACTTATCGCCAACAGTCATCGAGCAGTATCCTTGATGCGAGTACCTTCACTGGCCTGACGTTCTGCCACATCCAGACGCTCAAGAAGCTGAAGAAACCGTTCGGGTATCCCCTCCTCCTGCACCGATTGATAGTATTCTCTCAGTTGTGCCGAAACTCCGGGATGAAAGGCGGCCATGCCAGGCTGCCCGTTCGAAACCGGCGTTTTCTTTGAATGTTCTGTCATTTGGTCCAACGGGTTTGAAACAGTGTCGCCTGACAACGCCGAACCTCGCCTAAGGTTCCACAGCCACGATATTTTTTATGAAGACCCTCTTTACTCACCAGGCGCTCTCGAAACCGTGATCTTCATGGAACAAAAATACGCAGCTGACGTTCTTCCGCCATCGAAACAGGGAGAACCTAACATGCTTTATTACGCTCTCGTCTTTCTCGTTGTCGCTCTGATTGCAGGCGTGCTTGGATTCGGCGGCATCGCTGGCGCATCTGCCGGTATCGCCAAGATTCTCTTCGGCATCTTCATCATTCTCTTCCTGATTTCGCTCGCGATGCGCCTATTCCGTCAGGCCTGACCGCGGAGCCCAATCAGCAAACAGGCCGCGTCGAGAGACGCGGCCTTACTTTTGCGATCAGAAAAGAAACAACGCCTAGATCAGGATCCAAATCACCACGGTGACCAACAACACCAGGATGACTCCAAGTGTTGTCACCGTGAAGGGACCGTAGCGCGGGGGCACCTGAGACTCCAGATCCTGGTCGAGATGGGCCTGTTGCGCAATGTGACGGTTCTGCGCATCGACGTTCGGGTGGTTAGGCCTTGCAGTATCAACCGGTTTCATTTGTGTGCTCCGTATCGTTCTGCCGGAATGGGGGCGGTGAGGGCCTGCGCCTCCGCCGGACCTGCTTCGGCGACAGGGGCATCAAGGACTGCCAGCTTCCGCGGATCGATTGTCTGACGAATCTCCCGCCCAGCGACAAGATCGGCACTAACCGGGAAGCAGTCACCATAGATGATATCTGCCATGGCGCGGGCTCGCTGAAGTTCTCGCGGCAAAGCCCGATAGCAAGCCTCGTCGGTATCATAGGAAACGACAGCCACGGGATCCTGAAGACAGGTGGTGTCTTGCGGGTGGCAGGCCACGATGACCAATAAGGCAGCCATACTGTTCATGATCAGTCTCCGTGTTACTGGAAGGTTAACGCGGAGACTTGAACGAGGTTCCGGGAATTCGGCGCGTCAGGGCCGTATCGAAGTTCAGGAGCGGATCAGCCCATGAATATAGCGTAGCTTAGCAATCACCGGCTCTGAGAGGACGAAGGGATACAAGTCCGGCTGGCCCATGCTGCGGTTGATGCTGTTGATGGCAAGGGTAAGAGGCACCCAGGCCCGGATCAACGCTTGAGCGCTGGCTGCGCTGTAGCTGTCGAAGGTGCGCCTCAGTTCGATGGCTGGAATATCGGCTTCGACGTCAGGGGTAGTTCTCAGTCCGAATGCATCGGCGGTGTCGAGTGCATCGACCATGTGGAAGTAATGGGCAAAGGTTTCGGCGAAGTCCTCCCAAGGATGACTTGCGGCATAAGCCGAAATGAATTCGTTCTCCCAGCCCGGCACAGGCCCTTGTGCATAATGTCGCTTGAGAGCCTCCGAATAGTCTTCGCGCTCATCCCCAAAGACGGCACGGAATTCCTCGAAGGCGCCACGGTCCCGCACCAGAACATTCCAGTAGTAATGCGCGACCTCGTGGCGGAAATGGCCAAGCAAGGTGCGGAACGGCTCGCCCAAGGCAACTCGCCGCGCCTCTCGTTCCGCATCCGATCCCTCCGCAATATTGAGAGTGATCAGCCCCTCGTCATGCCCCGTAAGCACCGGAGCTCCATCCTCTGCGGTCGGGTCGTCTGCCAGGAACTCAAAACCCAGCCCCTTCTCGGGATCTGCTGTGCGGCTTACAAGCGGCAGTTGGAACCTCAGCAACGAGTAGAAGAGCCCCCGCTTGGCAAGTTCGATCCTCTGCCAGTTTTGCAGGTTCTCCGGCACGGAAACATCGGGGATCGTGACATTGTGGCGGCAGGCAACGCAGAAACCGCTTTCGTGACCGTCTTCCACGAGCCAGTTACAGCCTCCTAGAGCCGCATTGGCGCAGGGACTGACCGCTTCTGCTCCCATTTGGCCGTGGTCAAGGATGTGGGTGCCTGCAGGATCCAGAGCCACCATGTCGAGCGGTCCGGCCCGAAAGGCGAGGCGCGCACCACAGGTCACGCATCCATCGTTTTCGAAATGCACGACATTCGAACAGTTGCTGCAACTGAACAGGCGCATGGTCGGCTCTTTCTGTCGGGATAGCGCGACGGCGCTGATGACTAGTCGAAGATCTCCAAGGGGAAGCGCAGGACGTAACGCACCTGCCCCTTTTCCAATTCATGCCTGGCCTCGCCATTCACCGAGGAAGGAACAACGCGCTCAAGGACAGTGCTGCCGAAGCGCGCTGCCTTGGTTTCCTCGCTCCTGTCTGCGGTGAACGGCTCCTTCCAGACGATTTCGACAACAGGACCGCCTGGTGTCTCCAGCTTCTGGCAACTGACGTCGATCGGCAGACGCCTCTGCAGAAAGTCACCATGGCTGACGGCATTCACCACCAACTCGTGAAGCGCCAGGCCGATATGCAGGGACGCATTCGGCGTCAGGAGAACATCATCACCGGAAACCCGGACCAGATTGGCATTTTCCTGGACGTAACGATCGACCTGTTGCTTCAGCAGATCGCGGAAATAGGCCCCGCGCCAGCTCGAATCGGTGATCAGGTCCTGTGATTGCGAAAGCGCATGGAGCCTGCCGCGGAACTTGCCGAGGAACATGTCGAGCGTTCCCGAATAGCGGGCTGTCTGCGAGGCGATGCTCTGGATGATGGCGAGCAGGTTCTTCGACCGGTGGCTGACCTCGCGCAGCAGCGCTCTTAGCAGACGCTCGCGCCTCCGATCCTCCGTGCGGTCTATAACCACGGTAATCATGTGAAGGGCATGGTCTGTCATCTCAACCATGCGGCACCGGAACTCGAAGAAGGTATCATCCCCTGCCTCGATCTCCAGTTCTGCGCGATCACCGGCATTGACGAGGCCGGACTTCAATTCCGCCAGCTTCTGCCCAACCTCCGGTCCGAAGATCGTCTCGTCGGACGGAACCGCACCGGGAGACAGGCGCCAGCGTGCCGGCAACGAGGTGATGCAGACATAGGTGCCGTCTTTATCCTGTAAGATCAGGCTGGCGCCCATATCAATGAGTGCGGTTATGAAGAACTCCCGCAGCTGCTCATCGCCGCGTTGAGGTTCAAACCATGTCAACCTATGCACCAATTGTCTTGCTCCGCCGTTGATCGGCATTCCGGACCGGCCTAGCGCGCCGGTCCCTTTCTGACTTCTGCCCACCGATCTACGTCAGACCTGCTCCGCAACGCGCTCGTTGAAGAAGAGCGCCTGGCTGATGAGTGCCTTTACCATGTCGGGGTTGAACGGCTTGGTCACGAGGAATGCCGGCTCCGGACGCTCACCGGTCAGCAGACGCTCCGGAAAGGCCGTGATGAAAATGACCGGAATTGTGTCGACCTTCAGGATGTCGTTGACCGCGTCGATGCCCGAGCTGCCATCGGCAAGCTGGATGTCGGCCAAAACCATCTTGGGGTTGGTCCGCTTGTAGAGATCCACAGCCTCGGCATGCGTACGGGCAATGCCCGTGACACGATGCCCGAGGTCCTCGACCATCTGTTCAATGTCGAGCGCGATCAGCGGCTCGTCTTCGATGATCATGATGTCGGTGGCGACCTGACGGGAAATCTCGGTCGAGGCTTCGTTGAACAGCGAATTGAACTCCGATTCGCTGACACTGAGAACATTGGCCGCTTCGGCGGTGGTGAAACCTTCCACCGTGATCAGCAGGAACGCATGCCGCGCGCGGGTCGGAACAGCCGC
>JBKBON010000024.1:0-47450 GCA_046294755.1 Allorhizobium sp.
GCCATGTCCCGGCAAGGCCTATGCCGATCGTGACGACAAGGGCGATGACCAAGGTCATCAATGCCACATCCGGGAGGAAGTTCGACGGTAGTTTCATGATCTGGCTGAGGACGAACCAGGCGATGCCGCCGCCGGCGACCAGCGCGAATATCGCCGTCGCCAGACCGAGCAGAAGATACTCGTAGGTAAAGGCGCGAATGAGCATGGCGCGTGTTGCCCCGAGCGTCTTCAGGATCACGGCATCGTGCGTGCGCGCCCGGTTTCCGGCCGCAAGCGCGCCTGACAGAACGAGAACGGAGGCAATCAGCGCGATGGCTGCGGCAGCTCGTATCGCCGTCGCCAGTTGGCCGACCAGACGGTCGACGATATCGAGCGCATCCTTGACGCGCACTGTCGTGATTGTCGGGAATTGCTGCGTGACAGAGCGGAGGATGGAAGCTTCGTCGGCGGCCGTGGCATCCTGATCGATCAATGTCGCGAGCCAGGCATGGGGGGCACCGGCAAAGGTGTTGGGGGAAAACACCATGACGAAGTTCATCGACAGGCTCTCCCACTCCACGGAGCGGAAGTTGGCGATCTTCGCGGTGATGTTGCGGCCGAGCACGTTTATCGTCACCGTGTCGCCGATCTTCAGGCCGAGTTCGCGGCCTTCCTGTTCGGCGAAGGAGACGAGCGGCTCGCCGGCATAATCATCCGTCCACCATTCGCCTTCCGTGACCATGCTGTTTTCGGGCACATTGCGTGCGTAGGTCAGTCCACGGTCGCCACGCAGGACCCAGCGTCCCTCTGGCGGCACCTCGACCTTTGCGACGTCCACGCCGTTGAGCTCGACAATACGTCCGCGCAGCATCGGCACCTCAATCAGCTTGCCCGCTGGCGCCATGCCTTCGACGAGGTCGCGGAAACCGTCAATCTCTCCGCTCTGAATGTCGACGAAGAAGAAGTTCGGAGCCCGTTCCGGGAGGTTCCCGGTCAACTCGCGCCGCAGGTTGCCGTCGATCAAAGCGAGCGCCACGAGCAGGCTGAGGCCGAGCCCAAGCGAGAGCGTGACGGCCGGTGTCAGCGCGCCGGGCCGATGAATATTGCCGACGGCGAGCCGGAGTGCTGCGGAGTGGATCCGGGGACTGCGCTTGGCAAGCCAGGCGATGCCCATTGCCACGACGCGCAGCAACAGGAAGCCGGCGGCCATGGCGGCCAGGAATATCGTGGCGATCCGTTGCTGCTCGGATGTGTAGATGGCGAGGGCAGCAAGTGCGCCGAGCGACAGTGCCATGGCCAGCAGATAAGGCCAGGACGGCAGTCCTGAGGCTTCGAAACCCTGTTCTCGGAAGAGGGCGGTCGCGGGGACCTTCCGCGCGTGGCCGAGGGGGAGGACGGCGAAGGCGAAAGTCACCAGCAAACCGAACACTGCTGCCAAGAGCAGAGCGCGGGGATAGATCGTCGCTTCCGCAGAAATGGGGAGGATCCCCGCGAGGTAGTTGGCCACAATCGGTGGCGCGATGATACCCAGCAACAGACCGGCCACAATGCCAACAGCGGCGACCAGCGTGATCTGAATGAGGTAGACCATGACCACCACGGATGCCGGTGCGCCGACACATTTAAGTGTTGCGATGACGGTGCGCTTGGAATCGAGGAAGGCCCGCACTGCATTGGCAACACCTACGCCGCCGACAACCAGAGCCGTTAGCCCGACGAGGGTGAGGAATTGGGAGAAACGCTCGACATTTTCGGTCAGGGCAGGGGCTGCCCGGTCGCTGCCGCGGATGGACCAGCCGGCCGTCGGGAATTGTGCCTGGGCCTGCTCGCGGATCGACGCAGCTGTCGGGGCGGGATCAGCGTAGCGGATCTTATAGGCATGTTCGACAAGGCTTCCGGTGGCCACGAGGCCGCTCGAAAACAATCCGTCCCGGCTTGTCAGGAAGCGCGGTGCAAATCCGAAGCCATCGGAGATCGAGTCGGGCTCGGTGACAATGGTACCATTGATCCTGAAGCGTGCGTTGCCGACAAGCAGTTCGTCACCGACCTTGATGTTCATGCGATCCAGAAGGAGCGGAGCGACGACTGCGCCATAGGCCCCGTCGCTGGAGGCCAGCAAAGCGGCAAGGGGCTGGTCGGGTTCGGCAACAAGGCGGCCATAGAGGGGATAGGCCTCATCGACCGCCTTGATTTCCACCAATGACTGATCCGAGCCATCCGCAAGGCGGGCCATGGATCGCAGGTTGGTGGTTACCGAGACCGCGCCAAACCGCTCCAGAAAGGCCAGTTCTTCGGGTGTCGCCTCCCGATTGTCGAGCTCGAACCTGATGTCGCCCGCCAGCAGCGTCCTGCCTTCCGAGGAGATGGCGTCGGTAATTGCTGTCGAGACGGAATTCACGGCCGCAATGGCGCCCGTTCCCAACGCTATGCAGGCAAGAAAGATGTAGAAACCTTTCAGCCCGCCGCGCAATTCGCGCAGTGCGATGCGAAAGGCGATGGAGAGACGCGCGCCGAAAGACGTCATGCCGACACCGAAGCCAGGCGGGTCTGCTCCGTTCGGCTGTCGCCCGCGATCTGGCCGGATGCCACCCGGATCTGGCGTGTGCAGCGCGCGGCGAGAGAGGGATCATGCGTAACCAGCACGAGCGTCATGGCGCGCTCGCGTTGCTTGGTAAACAGCAGGTCGGCGATCTGTTTGCCGGTCTCGGTGTCGAGATTGCCCGTCGGTTCGTCAGCAATCAACACCGCCGGTGATGGCGCGAGTGCGCGGGCGATCGCCACGCGCTGCTGCTCGCCGCCCGACAACTGGCCGGGATAGTGGCTAAGGCGCTCACCGAGCCCGACCGCCTCGAGTTCCTGGCGTGCGATATCAAAGGCGCCCTTCACATTCGCCAGTTCCAGCGGCACTGCCACGTTTTCAAGGGCCGTCATGTTGGCGATCAGGTGGAAGGATTGGAAGACGATGCCGATGTTCTTGCCCCGAAAGTCCGCGAGACGATCCTCGCTCAGTGTATGGAGCGGGGTCTGGCGAACATAGATCTCACCGCTATCGAGACGTTCCAGTCCCGCAAGCACCATCAGAAGCGTCGACTTGCCGGAACCGGACGGTCCTACGATCCCGACCGCCTCGCCTTCCGCGATAGAAAGATCGATGCTCTTCAAAACGTGAACGGAAGCGGCGGCATTGCCAAGGGTGAGATCGGCGCTTTTCAGTTCGATGATGCTGTTTCTCACACTCGACCATCCTATATCTGGAAACGACGCTTCGCCGCACTGCGGCATTGGTGCCAATCTAGGGAACCCACTATGACATTTAAAGCAGTGCTCCTTCATTTCGCCGTGATACTGCTCACCGCCCTCGCCGGGCCGAGGATCGCGCAGGCTCAGCCCCTTCAGCTTGTGGGCTTTGGTGACAGCCTGATGGCTGGTTATCAACTGCCTCAGGAGGATGCGTTACCGGCCCAGCTTCAACGGGCTCTGGTCGCGAAGGGGCATGACGTGGTGATCAGCAATGCCGGTGTATCGGGAGACACGACATCGGGTGGCCTGTCCCGTGTCGATTGGTCGGTGCCTGACGGAACCGATGGCGTGATCCTCGAATTGGGAGCGAATGATGCCCTTCGCGGCATTCCTCCGGAGCAGACCGAAAAGAATCTCGAGCAGATCATCATTCGGTTGAAGGAACGCAATATCCCGATCCTTCTCGTTGGCATGCTGGCGCCTCCGAACATGGGCGGTGACTACGGCGACAGGTTCAACGGGATCTATCCCCGTCTAGCGGAGAAATACGATCTGCCACTCTATCCTTTCGTGCTCGACGGCGTGATCACAGAACGCAGTCTGCTGCTTGACGACGGCATGCATCCCAATACGGAAGGCCTGAAGCTGATGGCTGAACGCATGCTGCCTCTCGCCGAATCTTGGGTGGCCGGTATTAAGGCTCAGCGGAATTAGCGCTTGCGCCTCATGCCATTGCATGATTCGCTGTGAGCACCTGCAAAAGATTCGGGGAGCGCTCCATGCCGAGATTGTTCACTGCCCTCGAAATTCCCCGCAACGCCGCCATGAGCCTCTCATTGCTGCGCGGTGGCCTCCCCGGGGCTCGCTGGATTGATGTGGAGAATTATCACATCACGCTTCGCTTCATCGGTGACGTGGACGGCAGGACCGCCGACGAAGTCGTCGACAGGCTCGACCGCATTGATCGCCCCGAGTTTTCTCTGACGCTGAACGGCATTGGCTCCTTTGGGTCGAAAAAACCACATTCCATATGGGCCGGCGTCTCTCCCGCCCCCGAACTCTACGCGCTGCAGGGTGAAATCGAGCGGATCTGCCAACGGATTGGCCTGCCACCCGATCCGCGCAAGTTCACGCCTCATGTGACGCTTGCAAGGCTCAAGGCTTCGCGTGTGGAAGACGTCGTGCATTATCTTGGTTGCCGCGGCGACTTCCAGACCCTGCCGTTTGCTGTCGGGCGCTTCGTTCTGCTGTCTTCCAGAGAATCGGTCGGTGGCGGACCCTATCTGACCGAAGAGGTCTTTCCGCTTCGTGAGGCGGGTGGCTATTCGAAGTTCGCAGCCAGTGCGCTACAGCCAGAAAAGAGCATGCTGTAGACCTGCTCGAAATCCTGACTATCGCCGTAGTAAGGGTCGGGCACGTCCTCCTGGGTGCTGAAAGCAAGGGTGGCGAACAGATGCAGCCGTGCTGTTGCATCTGGCGGTATGAGTGTGTTGAGCCGTGCCAGATTGCTTTTGTCCATGGCGAGCACGAGATCGTAATCGAAGAAGTCCTCATGGCAGATCTGCCGAGCGCGCTGGCGCGATATGTCGATGCCATGCGAGGCCGCGACGTTGATCGATCGTTGATCCGGCGGGCTGCCGACATGCCAGCCGCCTATACCGGCCGAGGCAATCAAAGGCTTTTCACTGGCAGGTTGGGTCAGGTGGCGGTAAATTCCTTCCGCCAGTGGAGAACGGCAGATATTGCCCAGGCAGACAAAAAGTATGGATGGTGCCGGCATCGATAGATCCAGGAGGAGGCGTTTCAGGATGAAATACGAGAAACTGGATGCAGCGTCCATTGCAGCGCGCTTGGGAGAACTCGAAGGCTGGACGCTGGGGCGTGACGGTGCAGCGATCGGAAAACACTTTGTCTTTCGCGACTTTCGCCAGGCCTTTGGTTTCATGACAGAATGTGCGCTGGCCGCAGAAAAGCTCGATCACCATCCGGAATGGTTCAATGTCTACAGGAAGGTCGACGTGACCCTCACCACGCATGCTGCCGGGGGCGTGACGGAACTCGACTTCAGGCTCGCCGTTCTCATGGATCTGGCGGCCGCTCGGACCGGTTGACGGTGATTGAAATCGCAGGCCGCCATTCACATATGATTGATCGGGTCCGAACGAAAGGATCGATGGGCTATGGATGACGTGAAGATTGGTGAGATCCTGCTTCCGGGAGATGAGCAGACCCAGCAGAAGCAGGAAGCGAAGGTGCGCAGCCGTTTCTGGCCGACCTTCAAGAAGGCTGCCCGTCAGATCCCGTTTTCGCGCGATCTTGTGGCTGCCTTTTACTGTGCCACTGACCGTGAAACACCCTTGCGCGCCAGGGGTATCCTATTGGCAGCGCTGGGTTATTTTGTCCTGCCAATTGATGTGGTGCCGGACATGTTGGCCGTTGTTGGCTTCACGGATGACATTGCCGTGCTGAGCACCGCGATTGCGCTGATCAATCGCCATATCAAAGAGCGCCACTACGATGCGGCTGACAGAGTGCTGGCTGACGAAGAGCTTCCGACCTGATTGGTCCGCTGTCTCGCAAGGCCTCCAAGTCAGCCCAACTCTTGCCTTTTTCTTTCCCTCTACATCTCGCGCAGGGACAAGGTCCGAAAGCCGCTTCTTTGCCGGATTTCGGGGCGCCAAACGTGACAATGACGCCAAATATGACAAGAAGCCGCGCGCCGTTCATCGTTTGGTAAGGTAAATTAAGTCAAACTGAACACAGGTTTTGACGATGAGCGCCCGGTCGCATGATCGGGCGATGGATGGAAACAACCGGCAGGAAGACATGTTCGTAAGAAGTAGCGTAACCGCACTGGCAATCCTCCTGGCGAGCAGCGGACTCGCCAACGCGCAATCGCCCACGCGGATCGAGCAGTTCAAGGCCTGGGGTGCCTATTCCTATAAGTCGAATGGCGGCACTGTGTGCTACGTGCTGTCCGTCCCGACCGCCAAGGAACCGGCGAGCGTCAATCACGGCGACATCTTCTTTGTGGTGTCGCAGCGTCCCGGTCAGAACATCTCGTATGAACCGCAGGCCATGATGGGTTACCCGATGAAGGGCGACTCGAAGGTCAATGTGACGATCGACAACAAAAACTTCGTGCTGTTCGTCAAGGACACGTCCGCTTGGGTAGAGAATGCAGCCGAAGAGCCTGCGCTCGTGGCTGCCATGAAGGGCGGGTCGTCCATGACGGTGAAGGCGACCTCGGCTCGTGGTACAGCCACCAGCTACACCTATTCGCTTTCCGGAATCTCGGCTGCACTGCAGAAGATCCAGAACTGCAAGTAAGTCCTGGACTAACGACAAACCAGACAGAGGCCGGCGGTATCCGCCGGCCTCGCTTGTTTGTGCATGGCAGCGTCGCGGGCCGTCGGGGTGACGGGGGCCAAAAAAGCTGCTATTGGCCGGTGCAAATTAGGGCATAGGGCTCGATCCCCCTGTCCGCCATGATCCATGAATTCATACCTGCCAGCCGGGACGCGCTCGATCCGAGCATGCTTCTCCATATGGTCCAGAGGTTCAGACACGATGACAGTTTCAGTGACGCTTCCCGAGCGTAGCCAGACTGCGGCTCCGGTTCGGCCCACCGCTTTCGCCGAGAAGCCGAGCCTGCTTGGCCTCGATCGCGAAGAACTGGGTGAGGCCCTGCGCGGCAAGGGTGTGCCGGAAAAGCAGATCAAGATGCGCGTGGCGCAGATCTGGAACTGGCTCTACGTTCGCGGCATCTCCGATTTCGATCACATGGCCAATGTCTCCAAGGACATGCGTGAAATGCTGAAGACGCATTTCACCATCGCGCGCCCGGAGATTGTTGAAGAGCAGGTTTCGAACGACGGCACCCGCAAGTGGCTGTTGCGTTTTCCTCCACGCGGTGCGGGTCGCCCCGTTGAAGTCGAAAGTGTCTACATCCCGGAAGAGGGGCGTGGGACGCTCTGCATCTCGAGCCAGGTCGGCTGCACGCTCACCTGTTCCTTCTGTCATACCGGTACGCAAAAGCTGGTGCGCAACCTGACGGCAGAGGAAATCCTCTCGCAGTTGCTCTTGGCGCGCGATCGGCTGGGTGATTTCCCCGACCGGGAAACGCCCGTCGGCACCATAATGCCCTCCAGCGATCGCAAGATCACCAACATCGTCATGATGGGCATGGGCGAGCCGCTCTACAATTTCGAAGAAGTGAAGAAGGCACTGCTGATCGCGACCGATGGCGATGGTCTATCGCTGTCCAAGCGCCGCGTCACGCTCTCGACCTCGGGCGTGGTGCCGGAGATCTACCGGACCGGCGAAGAGATTGGCGTCATGTTGGCCATCTCGCTGCATGCGGTGCGCGACGAACTGCGCGACATGCTGGTGCCGATCAACAAGAAGTATCCGCTGAAGGAGCTGATCGAAGCCTGTCGCAACTATCCGGGCCTGTCGAATGCCCGCCGCATCACCTTCGAATATGTGATGCTGAAGGACGTCAACGATAGTCTCGAAGATGCCAAGGGCCTGATCCAGCTGTTGAAGGGTGTGCCGGCGAAGATCAACCTGATCCCGTTCAACCCGTGGCCGGGCACCAACTACCAGTGCTCCGACTGGGCGCAGATCGAGAAGTTTGCCGATTTCATCAATCAGGCCGGCTATGCCTCGCCGATCCGCACTCCGCGCGGTCGCGATATCCTCGCCGCCTGCGGTCAGCTGAAGTCGGAATCGGAGCGCATGCGCAAGACCGAGCGCCTGGCGTTTGAAGCGATGATGATCGCCAATCACGGCGAAGACGACGATTGAGTTCCTGGCGGGATTTTTGGTCCCGCCTGCGGTATCATCTGGCCTGCGTCATGAAGATCTTCAGCGCGAAGATCGAGAAGACGCCGGCGAAGGTGTAGTCGATACCGCGCAGGACCTTGCGATTCGCCTGCAGCCAGTTCGACATGAAATCCGCCCCATAGACGATGCCGATGCCGATCGGCAGCGACAGGATGATCGACCAGAGGCCGAGGAAGATCAGCTTGCCGGTCACGTTGGGATCGGTGGCGGTGACGAATTGCGGCAGGAAGGTCATGAAGAAGATGATGACCTTGGGGTTCAGAAGATTGACCCAGAGCCCGTTCAGAAAGGCGCCCTTTTTCGAAACCACGGCAACGCCATCCGCCTTGATGACGAAGTTCGAGCCATGCCTAACAGCCTGGAGCGCCAGCCAGAGCAGATAGGCCGCTCCTCCAGTCTTCAGAAGTAGGAAAGCCGTCGGCGAAGCGACGATGAGTGCCGAGATGCCGAAGGCGACCAGCATGGTGTGGATCGAGATGCCGAAGCTCGTACCAGCCAGCGTCATTAGCCCGATTGCCTTGCCGTCGCGAAGTGAGCGGCTGATCCAGAGTGTCATGTCGGGGCCGGGCGTGATGGCCAGCAACAGGAGGGCCAGACTGAAGGCGAGGAAGACGGGAAGGCTCGGGATGAAATCCATTGTGGTCACCGCATGATGAAGCACCCGCGATCTGCGGGTGATCAATCCTTAGCGACCTTCAGTCAGCTTGCCAATCAGCCTTTGGGAACCGACAAATACGTCTTGAAGGCGTCGGCATAATCGGGATGCCAGCGCGATAGTGGAGGGCGGTTTTCGATGATGTCGCCGGCTGCCCAAGCGATGCGCTTCTCGTCCAGCGCGCGCGTCACTTCGTTATCCGGGCAGAGGATGTAGAAATCGCCCCTTGCCAGGCTCTCCAGCATGAAGTCGACGGTTTCCTCAGGCGTCCAGGCTCCTGCGGGCTTCTCGGTTCGACCGTTCGCAGTCAGACCCGTGAAGACGAAACCGGGGATCAGAAGATGGGCCGTGACATTGCAATCCGGGGTATTGCGCAACTCGTGCTGAAGCGCCTCGGTGAAGGCCTTCACACCCGCTTTCGAGACGTTGTAGGCGGGGTCGCCCGGCGGCGTGGTGATGCCCTGCTTAGAGCCCGTGTTGATGATGAGGGCCGCATCCTTGTGGGCGACCATGCCAGGACCGAAGGTGCGCGTACCATTGACCACGCCCATCAGGTTGACGCCAAGCACATTCTCCCAGTTGGCCTGTGGACCGAAGAGCGCACTGCCCGGCTGGATGCCGGCATTGTTCATCAAAACATGCACGCGGCCAAAGCGCTGGATGACCGCGCGTTCCAGCGCTTCAAGCTCATCCAGCTTCGAGACATCCGTGCCGATCGCGACAACATCGGCTTCCCCGCCTGCTGCAAGAGCCGTGACTTCGGTCGCCGCACTCGCCAGACGGTCTCCTTCGAGATCGACCAGCACAACACAGAGACCCATGCGGGCGAAGGCTTTCGCGGCGGCGAAGCCGATGCCGGATGCTGCACCGGTGATGACGGCGACATGACCTTTCACGAGCGCGGGATGCGGGGTCGTCATGGGCAATTTCCTTCTACGTCAATGGCTTTGGCAATGATGGCGATATGGTATCCGCGTTCGGCTTCGTCAACATGGCGGCAAAACGGCTTCCGGGTGGCCCGGCCATCTGACCCAACCGATCTTGGCCGTCACCTTGCGGGGGTGATGCCCTTGCACACCAGCGGAATCTCGCTAAAAGTGCCGCCATTCTTGATCCAGGCGGGGTTTGAGCCTCGCTCCCTCCAGACGGAACATCGACATGGCACTCCCCAAAGACGTGAAGAAAGTCGTCCTCGCCTATTCCGGCGGTCTCGACACCTCGATCATCCTGAAATGGCTGCAGACCGAACTCGGTGCTGAAGTCGTGACCTTCACCGCCGACCTCGGTCAGGGCGAAGAGCTTGAGCCGGCCCGCAAGAAGGCCGAGATGCTTGGCATCAAGGAAATCTTCATCGAGGACGTGCGCGAAGAATTCGTCCGCGACTTCGTCTTCCCGATGTTCCGTGCCAATGCGGTCTATGAAGGCGTTTACCTGCTTGGCACCTCGATCGCCCGTCCGCTGATCTCCAAGCACCTGATCGACATCGCCCGCAAGACCGGTGCAGACGCCATCGCCCATGGTGCGACCGGCAAAGGCAATGACCAGGTCCGCTTCGAGCTTTCGGCCTATGCGCTGAACCCCGACATCAAGATCATCGCCCCCTGGCGTGACTGGGCGTTCAAGAGCCGCACCGACCTCCTGAACTTCGCCGAACAGCACCAGATCCCGGTTGCCAAGGACAAGAAGGGCGAAGCGCCGTTCTCCGTCGATGCCAACCTGTTGCACTCTTCTTCCGAAGGCAAGGTTCTCGAAGATCCCGCCCAGGAGGCTCCGGAATACGTGCATATGCGCACGATCTCGCCGGAAGCCGCGCCCGACAAGGCGACCATCATCAAGATCGGCTTCGAGAAGGGCGATGCCGTCTCGATCAACGGTGTTCGCATGAGCCCGGCGACGCTGCTTGCAGAACTCAACACCTACGGCCGCGACAACGGCATCGGTCGTCTCGATCTCGTCGAGAACCGCTTCGTCGGCATGAAGTCGCGCGGCGTCTACGAGACCCCCGGCGGCACCATCCTGCTCGCTGCCCATCGTGCGATCGAGAGCATCACGCTCGACCGTGGTGCCGCGCATCTCAAGGATGAGCTGATGCCGCGCTATGCGGAGCTGATCTATTACGGCTTCTGGTTCTCGCCGGAGCGTGAGATGCTGCAGGCCCTGATCGACAAGAGCCAGGAGCATGTGGAAGGCGAAGTGACGCTGAAGCTCTACAAGGGTAATGTCATGGTCATCGGCCGCGAGTCGTCGAAGTCGCTCTATTCCGACCAGCTCGTCACCTTCGAAGACGACCAGGGCGCCTACGACCAGAAGGACGCTGCCGGTTTCATCAAGCTCAACGCGCTTCGTCTGCGCACGCTCGCAAAGCGCAATCTCGGCAAGTAAGCCCGTATCGATATGTTTCGCCCGCCTTCCTTTCGGAGGGCGGGCTTTTTCATGCGCGGCGTTCCAGAACGCGCAGCCAGATGAAGCCGCCGACGGCGCTTAATTCCATGAAGGGAATGATGATCCCGAAGGCGGTCAAGGGATCGCCGATCGAGGCTGCGGCAACACCGCCGGCAAAGCCTGCGCTCATCTGCAGGAAACTCGTGAGTGCCGAAGCCGAACCCGCGATATGGGGGAA
Organism: Allorhizobium sp.; assembly: GCA_046294755.1. Classification (GTDB taxonomy): domain Bacteria; phylum Pseudomonadota; class Alphaproteobacteria; order Rhizobiales; family Rhizobiaceae; genus Allorhizobium. The sequence continues at coordinate 11,343 of JBKBON010000024.1, forward strand.
GGGTGCCATGCTCGTCGTCACGACATGCGGGCTCAAGAAGGCGAGACCGAAGGTGCAGATCGCCACAGGTCCCATGATCGAGAGAAAGAAGGGTGGCACAAGGGCCACCGAGAGCGCCATGATGACGGCGCCGGTACCGCAGAGCGCGATGCCGACCCTGGATGCTGTGAGCCCGGAGATGTGGCGGGAGACGAGCTTCAGGGTCAATGAGCCGGTCAGATAGGCGCCTGACTGCATCAGCATGCCCAGTCCAAACTGGGTGGGCGTCAGGCCGACTTCGTTGATCAGCACGAAGGGCAGCATGGTCGATTGAGCGTAGAGCGCGCCGATCGTGCCGCTCAGGACGAGAGAGGCGGCGAGGAAGCGAGCGTGGCACGCGACCTCCAGGTAGTTCCTGGCGAGTTCTCGGGGGCGCAAACGTCCGAGATCGGGGACGATGGTTTCCTTCAGCAGGGTCAGAGTGAAGCCCAACGCCATGAGGCCGAAGGCGACCATCAGGAGAAACACGGCATTCCAGCCGAATGCGGCAAGCGTCAGGCCGCCAAGCGTCGGCCCCATGGCCGGACCGATCGCGAGGAAGATGCCGATCGTGTTGAGAATGCGGCTGGCATCCGCGCCGGTATAGAGGTCGCGCACGATAGCGCGGCCGACGACGACGCCGACGGAGGCGCCGACGCCCTGTACAAGCCGGGCTGTGAGAATGAACTCGACGCTCGGTGCTATTGTGGCAAGGGCCGACCCGGCGAGATAGATGGTGAGGAAGATCAGCGTCGCCTTCTTGCGTCCCAGAGCATCGGCAAGCGGCCCTGCTACCAGCTGGGCAAGCGCGAAGCCGGCAAAAAACAGCGAGAGGCTGAGTTTGATTGCCGCATCGGTGGTGCCGAAGGCCCGTACCAGTTCCGGCATGGCCGGGGTATAAATCGCCATGGAAATGGGACCGAGCGTTGTCAGGAAGGCACCAAGAAACGTGGTGCGGCGCTCGCTCATGCGCATTGATGTCATAAAAACTCACTCAAGATTCGCAATTGGCCCGGCAATCCAGCCAGTGACCGACTGCACTTAGAGCGAATGGGTGCCGCGATCGAGTCCCGCGTTCAGAGAAAGTGGGGCGATCATGTGCTGCGGGCGAAGAAGTCGAGGACCTTCGAGTAGGAGTCTGCCACGTCCATGTCGCCAATCATTTCGGCGAGCGATTGCTGCGTGCGGTAATACTCGGCGTAATCGAACTGAGTATCGTCCGTCAAAGTGGACAGATCCGTCACGTTGCCGTTGCGATCGACCATCTGCAGGGGCAGTTCGGTCGATAGTTCGCGAAACGTGTTTTCGTCGATCTCGTCGCGCTGGAAGCTCTCGCTGGCAATTTCCCGCAAGCGCCGTGGGGTGATGCTGGCGAAGACAGACAATGCCTCTTCGAAGATCTCAGCGTCATGGTTGACGGCGTTCTTCGATGCAAACTCGGCAGGTCTCACGTCTGCCTGGGGATTGGTTTCCTGGAAGCGGAGCGAGGAGCCGCTGACGGGCTTGATCGGAAAGATTTCCATGGCCATGGACCGTCCTTTCATAGGATCTATCGATCTATGGGCCTATTCGAATGTACGTCAATGTTGAGGGAAGACGGTGTGCGGAAAATCGCTGCTTTTTCACTGATTTTTGCGTGCAAGTCTTCAAATGGCCGGGATAGCATGCAGCAAATCAGTGCGCCGCAGTTTCGGTACACCCACAGGAGGTTTCTGTATGAATGAGTCGTCTGCCATCAATCCCGCTGTCATTGACTGGAAAGGCCCGCATGGGCTGCCGCAATTCGAAAGGGTCGGGGACGACGATTATGCACCGGCCTTCGAAGCTGCCCTAAGGGAGCATGACGCCGAGATCGATGCGATCGCGGATAATCCGGAGCCGGCAACCTTCGCCAACACCATTGTTGCTCTTGAAATCGCGGGTGATGCGCTGTCGCGCGTCTCTGCCTTGTTCTGGAACCGCGCCGGTGCCCACACCAATCCAGGCATCCAGGCTCTGGAACGGGAGATCGCGCCGAAGATGTCGCGCCACTATTCGAAGATCGGCATGAATGCGGCACTCTTTGCCCGTATCGATGATCTCTGGACACGCCGCGAAGCGCTCGGTCTCACACTGGAGGAAACGCGGGTTCTGGAGCGGCACTGGAAGGGCTTCGTCAAATCGGGCGCCAAGCTGCCGCGGGAAGAGCAGGAGCGGCTGGCCGCAATCAACGAACGCCTGGCGAGCCTGGGGGCCAGTTTCGGCCAGAATGTTCTCGCGGACGAATCGTCCTGGACCCTGCCCCTGTCGGGTGAGGAGGATCTTGCCGGCATTCCCGCCTTCCTGCGTGACGCAATGGCTTCCGCCGCGGCCGCTCATGGCGGCGGTCATAGTCATGTGGTCACACTCTCCCGCTCGATCATCGAGCCATTTCTGACTTTCTCGGAGCGTCGTGACCTGCGTGAAGCAGCCTTCAAGGCGTGGACGTCGCGTGGCATCAATGGTGGCGAGACCGACAATCGGGAGATCGTCAAGGAAACTCTGGCCCTCAGGGCGGAAAAGGCGGCTCTGCTCGGTTACAAAAACTATGCGTCCTACAAGCTCGACAACACGATGGCGAAAACACCGGAGGCGGTGAACGATCTCCTGATGCAGGTCTGGGAAAAGGCAGTCTTGCAGGCACGCGCCGAGGAGAGGGAACTCGCCGCCTTGATTGCCGATGAGGGCAAGAACCATGACGTGGCACCCTGGGACTGGCGGCACTATGCCGAAAAACTGCGGGCGAAGAAGTTCGATTTCTCCGAAGCCGAGCTGAAGCCTTATCTGCAGCTCGAGAAGATCATCGAGGCCTGCTTCGATGTTGCTGGCCGCATTTTCGGCATTCGGGCCGTACCGCTCAGCAATGTCGTCGGCTACCATCCGGATGTGCGCGTGTACGAAATCCGCGACCGGGACGATACTCTGGTGGCTCTCTTCCTCGGCGACTATTTCGCCAGGTCGTCCAAGCGCTCCGGCGCCTGGATGAGCAGCTTCCAGGCGCAGCACCGGCTGCCACTGAAGAACGGTCGGCAGGGCGAGCTGCCGATTATCTACAATGTCTGCAATTTCGCCAAACCGGAGCCGGGCAAGCCCGCGCTGTTGTCGCTCGACGATGCGCGCACGCTGTTTCATGAGTTCGGCCACGCGGCGCACGGCATGCTGTCGAATGTCACCTATCCATCCGTCTCCGGCACGGGCGTTTCCCGCGATTTCGTAGAGTTGCCCTCGCAGCTCTATGAGCACTGGCTGACGGTGCCTGAGATCCTCAAGACCTATGCGGTGCACTACCAGACGGGAGAACCCATGCCACAGTCGCTGCTCGACAAGGTGCTGGCAGCGCGGACCTTCAATGCCGGGTTCAATACCGTGGAGTTCACCTCGTCGGCTCTGGTCGACATGGCATTCCATACCCGAGGGGCGGTTGAGGATCCGATGGCTGTGCAGGCTGAAGTGCTGGAGAAAATCGGCATGCCGTCCGCGATTGTCATGCGCCATGCCACGCCGCACTTCCAGCACGTGTTTGCCGGTGACGGTTATTCTGCCGGCTACTATTCCTACATGTGGTCAGAAGTGCTGGATGCAGACGCTTTCTCCGCCTTCGAGGAGACCGGCAATCCCTTCGATCCGGAGATGGCATCGAAGCTCAAGACCTACATTTATGCCTCGGGTGGCTCGGTCGATCCCGAGGACGCCTACAAGGCCTTCCGCGGCAAGATGCCGAGCCCGGATGCCATGCTGAAGAAGAAAGGGCTTGCCGCTTAAGGGTTCTGGTGGAAGCCGAAATGTGCCGCCGGCGGTAACCATCGCCGGCGTATCGGGCGTTTCCCCCTTTCGCAAATGCAAAAAACAAGGTATGAGCGCGCCAAAGTAAATCGGCGCCTCTCTCCCGTATTGCGCCCCAGCTATCAGAGATCACAAACATGAAAATGCGCAACATCGCGATTATCGCGCACGTCGACCATGGAAAAACGACCCTTGTGGACGAGCTTCTGAAGCAGTCGGGGTCTTTCCGTGAGAACCAGCGCACCGCCGAGCGCATGATGGACTCGAACGATCTCGAAAAGGAACGTGGCATCACGATCCTGGCCAAGGCGACGTCTATCGAGTGGAAGGGCCACCGCATCAACATCGTCGACACGCCCGGCCACGCCGACTTCGGCGGCGAAGTCGAGCGTATCCTGTCTATGGTGGACGGCGCGATCGTTCTGGTCGACTCCTCAGAAGGCCCGATGCCGCAGACCAAGTTCGTCGTCGGCAAGGCGCTGAAAGTCGGTCTTCGCCCGATCGTCGCGATCAACAAGATCGACCGCCCGGATGGCCGCCACGAAGAAGTCATCAACGAAGTCTTCGATCTTTTCGCCAATCTCGACGCCACCGACGAGCAGCTCGACTTCCCGATCCTCTACGGTTCTGGTCGCGATGGCTGGATGAACGTCAACCCGGAAGGCCCGAAGGATCAGGGTCTGGCTCCGCTGCTCGACCTCGTTCTTGAACACGTTCCGGAGCCGAAGGTCGAAGAAGGCCCGTTCCGCATGATCGGTACGCTTCTGGAAGCCAACCCCTTCCTCGGTCGTATCATCACCGGCCGTATCGCCTCCGGTTCGATCAAGCCGAACCAGTCGGTCAAGGTGCTGAGCCAGGACGGCAAGACCGTGGAAACCGGCCGTATCTCGAAGATCCTCGCTTTCCGCGGCATCGAGCGTCAGCCGATCGAAGAAGCCCATGCGGGTGACATCGTCGCCATCGCCGGCCTTTCCAAGGGTACGGTTGCCGATACATTCTGCGATCCTTCGGTCACCGAAGCCATGACCGCGCAGCCGATCGACCCGCCGACGGTCACCATGTCCTTCCTCGTCAACGACAGCCCGCTTGCCGGCACCGAAGGTGACAAGGTCACCAGCCGCGTTATCCGCGACCGTTTGTTCAAGGAAGCGGAAGGCAATGTCGCGCTGAAGATCGAGGAGTCGGAAGGCAAGGATTCCTTCTTCGTCTCCGGCCGCGGCGAATTGCAGCTCGCTGTCCTGATCGAAACCATGCGCCGCGAAGGCTTCGAGCTTGCCGTGTCGCGTCCGCGCGTCGTCATGCACAAGGACGAGAACGGCACCACCATGGAGCCGATCGAAGAGGTCGTCATCGACGTGGACGAAGAGCATTCCGGCGTCGTCGTTCAGAAGATGTCCGAGCGCAAGGGTGAGATGGTCGAGCTGCGTCCGTCGGGCGGCAGCCGCGTTCGCCTGCGGTTCTACGCACCCACGCGTGGCCTCATCGGCTATCAGTCGGAACTGCTGACCGACACCCGCGGCACGGCTATCATGAACCGTCTGTTCCATGACTACCAGCCCTACAAGGGCCCGATCACCGGTCGCGTCAACGGCGTTCTCCTGGCCAATCAGGCCGGTGAAGCCGTGGCCTACGCCATGTTCAACCTCGAAGATCGCGGTCCGATGATCATTGAGCCGGGCGAAAAGGTCTATGCTGGTATGATCATCGGCATCCATACCCGAGACAACGATCTTGAGGTCAACGTTCTCAAGGGCAAGCAGCTGACGAACATTCGTTCGGCCGGCAAGGACGAAGCCGTAAAGCTCACTCCGCCGATCCGCATGACGCTCGACCGCGCGCTTTCCTGGATCCAGGACGATGAGCTGATGGAAGTCACGCCGAAGTCGATCCGCCTGCGCAAGATGTTCCTCGACGCGAACGACCGCAAGCGCATGGAAAAGGCAAAGGCTTCTGCCGCCGGCTGAAGTCTTTGAAAATATGTCTCGTTTTGAAACCCCGGTCCAAAAGGCCGGGGTTTTGTTTGTTGAACTTGTTCCTCCTGCCTTGCGGGTAGTCTTAAAAAAGCGTTAAATTTTCCTTGTGGGCCGATGCAGGTCCAGGCTCCGCGCCTTCTGAGTTCGGCGCGCCAGGGTGGGTTTACGTTATGAAGACGTTGTCGATCGACTTGCGTTTAGCAGGTCCCGGAGATGCCGCAGCGATCGCGGATGCCCATCGCAATGCCTGGGTTCACGCCTACTCGGGCATCATTCCTTATCGCGCTCTCACCCGCATGGTCGAACGGCGTGGTGAACGGTGGTGGCGCAAGGCAACGCGTGGCCCCGCCACCATTCTCCTTGCCGAGGTCGCCGGCACGGTCGCGGGTTATGCTTCCTTCGGCTACAACAGAGCCCGCGCCCTGCCGCATGAAGGGGAAATCTACGAGCTGTATCTGCGTCCAGAGTATCAGGGTATCGGCCTTGGCTATCAGCTCTTTCACGAGGCGCGGCGCACGCTGAAGACTCTCGGCTGCAACGGCATGGTGGTCTGGTGCCTTGAGGAGAGCGAGATTGCGGCGAACTTCTTCCGCTCCAATGGTGGCGTGGATGCCGTCGAAGGTATGGAAGACTTTGACGACGTGCATCTGAAGAAGCTCGGCTTCATCTGGAATTGAAAGCGCCTTAATCCACGATGTATCCTTCAGGCCAGCTGAAGGTGCGCTCGCTGGTGAGGTTGCCGCGTTTGCCGTACCATTGCGGCGGCTGCATCCCGCAATCAAAACTCTTGGCCACTTCGTCTGCCACCCGCCGGGCTACAGCATTGGCGTCCGGCGTTGCCTTGGCATCCACCATGCCCACGAAGCAGGAGCCCGGATAGTCAGGCGTGGCGACGCGTGAGATGACCAGAACCTGGCCTGTGCTTTCCGGACTCGGCGATCCGCTCTGCCCCGGGTTCTCAATGAACCAGCGCAGGATCGCCGCGAAGGCCTGGCCCCTGCCGTCGAGCCGCCACTCGATCTTGCTATTGACCCGGTTGAAGGCAGCGAAGCTTTCGTAGCCGCCTTCGATCAGTTCCCTGTCTATCCGGCCGAATAGTACGCTCTGGCGCAGGTCACCCTCCTTGAAATAGACGGGCTGCCCTTCGTGGCCTTTACATTTCAGCGACACCCCCATCAGGTCTTCCGCCAGCGTTTCGCAGGCGTCGAGATCAAGATCGGTGTAGGCGCTATCGTTTGATCGTGCAGCCGTCGTCAATCCGAGCGAAGCCAGTATCGACAATCCCGCAATCAGGATGTTCATCCTCGGCGTCATAGCGATAGTCTCCCATTGTTCGCCGCATCCCGGGCGTCCGGACGCTTCGCCCAAAGCTGTGTTGCATTGCGCCATAATACGCATTAGGTAGCGCAGGAATTCAACACTCTACGGGGTCCAAAAATATGCGTATTGATGCAATTGCCATCGGCAAGAACCCGCCGGAAGACATCAACGTCATCGTCGAAGTTCCTGTCGGCGGCCAGCCGATCAAGTATGAGATGGACAAGGACGCCGGCACGCTCGTCGTCGACCGCTTCCTCTACACCCCGATGACCTATCCGGGCAATTACGGTTTCGTGCCGCATACGCTGTGCAAGGACGGCGATCCGCTCGACGTTCTGATCTGCAATACTCGTCCGCTGGTTCCGGGCTGCGTCATCAATGTGCGCCCGATCGGCGTGATGATGATGGAAGACGATGGCGGGATGGATGAGAAGATCCTCGCCGTGCCGGTGCCGAAGCTGACGCGCCGCTATGACAAGATCACCAACTACACGGACCTGCCGGAAATCACGCTCAAGCAGATCCAGCACTTCTTCGAGCACTACAAGGATCTGGAGCCCGGCAAGTGGGTGAAGATCGGCGACTGGCAGAATGTTGATGTCGCCAAGCAGATCATTCTGGACTCGATCCAGCGCGCCAAGGACGAGACCAAGTAATTTCCTCTGACGTCAGCGCGTCTATCAGCCGCTTCAAATCCTCCGGGTCGCCGTCGATCCGGAGGATTTTTTGTCTCGAAGTTTCACCCGAGGCAACAGTGATCGTGGATTTGGCGACCTTGATCGCTTTTGCCAGCATGGCGATCAGCGCCTTGTTGGCCTTGCCCTTTTCCGGCGCCGCGGTAACACGCGCCTTCAAATGTGCCAGACCGTTACCAGCGATTTCTATCCCGTCAAACGACTCTCGCCCGCCGTTCGGGGTCAGCCGAACCGCGAGCAGTATGTGATCATCGTTGATGCGGACAACTCCGCTCAAGTCACCGAAGTCCGGCACTCACCTGATGAAAAATCAAAGGCGCATCAGTAGGTTTTGCAGGAAGAATACGACCAAGAGCGCGATGATTGGAGAGATGTCTATTCCGCCAAGATTTGGCATGAAGCGCCGAATGGGTCGCAGCACCGGCTCCGTGACCTGATATAGGAATTCACCGAGGCTTGCGACAAATCTATTGCTTGAGTTGATGACATTGAAGGCAAACAACCAAGAGAAGACAGCGCTAGCGATCAGAATCCATTTGAAGATCTCGAGAGCGTAAAAAATTGTGACAAGCAGAGCGTCGATGACTGGCATTCAGGTCTCCATTTCTTGGTTGACAGAGATGTAGACATTGGCGACTTAACGGACAAGTGGATGGGGCCCACGCAATCAGAATCATGTTTAACGGCGGGCCTGCCCGCAGCCTAAGGTCTTTTCAATGCACCCGTCCTCGGCCGACGATCGTTTTGCGGCGTTCCGGCACTCCTCCTATACCCGTTTCTTCTTTGCCCGCTTTCTTGGCGCATTCGCCACCCAGATCCTTAGCGTCTCGGTCGGCTGGCAGATGTATGATAATACCGGCAATGTCTTTTATCTCGGCCTGATCGGCTTGGTGCAGTTCCTGCCTTCGCTCCTGCTGATCCTGGTCACCGGTTCGATTGCCGACCGATACAATCGTCGCGCCATCGTCTCGATCTGCATGATCGTCAGCGCTATCTGCGCCGGTGCGCTGCTGGGCTTGACGATCGCCGATGCCTTCGAGCCGACGATCGTGTTCGCCATCCTTGTGGTTTTCGGCATCGAGCGCGCCTTTGCTGCGCCTGCTGTCCAGTCGCTCGCGCCAAACCTCGTGCCGCAGAAGGATCTTTCCAATGCGGTTGCCTGGAATTCCTCCTCCTGGCAGACGGCTTCCATCGTTGGCCCTGTTGCTGGTGGTCTGCTTTACGGGGCAAGCCCTGTCGTTGCCTATTCCGTCTCCTTCGGCTTCTTCGCCGCCGCAGCCGTGCTCGTTTTCCTGGTGAAACGCCCGCCGCAGCGGAAGTCCGAGAAGGCTGTCAGTCTCGACACGCTGTTTGCCGGCTTCCGCTTCATCTTCGGGGAAAAGGTGGTGCTGGGGGCCATTTCACTCGATCTCTTCGCCGTGCTGCTCGGCGGTGCCGTGGCGCTGATGCCGGTTTTCGCCCGTGATATTCTCGACCTCGGCCCCTGGGGCCTTGGTCTGCTCCGCGCCGCTCCTGGCATCGGTGCCATCATTGTTGCCATTGCGCTTGCCAGCTTCCCCATCCGTCACAATGCGGGGATCTTCATGTTCATCGGGGTCGCACTTTTCGGCGTCGGAACCATCCTCTTTGGCTTCTCAGAGATTGCATGGCTGTCGATCGTCGCGCTGATGCTGATGGGAGCGGCGGACATGGCGTCCGTCTATGTGCGCGAGACATTGATCGCGCTGTGGACGCCGGATGAGGTGCGTGGGCGCGTCAATGCGGTCAATATGGTCTTTGTCGGTGCGTCCAACGAACTCGGGGAATTCCGTGCCGGCACCATGGCGCATTTCATCGGGCCGGTGCCGGCTGTCGTGATCGGCGGTTTCGGCACGCTTGCGGTTGCCGCCGTCTGGGCGCTGGGCTTCCCGCAATTGCGCAAGATCGACAGTCTGGAAGCACCGGAGCGTCAGGAGGCGCGCTGATCGCGCTCGAAGATCAGGTCGAGAAAGTTCGACAACCAGACACGCAGCGGTGCGTCGAAGATCATCCTCCCCTCCAGATGCTCGCGGCCTTGCTGCGCGTTCGGCAGCACGAAGCGATGGGCTCCGTGAACCACCCAGCGGTGCATCATGGCCCGGGTCAGCTCTGCGTGGAACTGGACTCCCCAGGCGTTTTCGCCATACCGGAAGGCCTGGTTGGGATAGACGTCACCGGTTGCCAGCAGTTTTGCGCCACGGGGCAGACTGAAGCCTTCGCGGTGGAAGTGATAGACCATCTTCGGCCAGTGCATCAGCAAGCGGCCGTGCTCGGTAGGCTTGATGGGATACCAGCCGATCTCAGTGCGCTCGTCGCGGTCGGCCTCGACCTTGCCGCCGAGATGGCGGACCAGCATCTGGGCGCCTAGGCATATGCCGAGGAACGGCTTGTCTTCCCTGAGGGGTACGTCCAGCCAATTGATTTCGGTGCGGATGTAATCGTCCGGGTCGTTCGCGCTCATTGGTCCGCCAAAGACGACGGCACCGGCGTGATTCTCCAAAGTCCTTGGCAGCTCCTGCCCGAGCACCGGACGGCGGATGTCGAGCGGATAACCTTTCTCTTCCAGCATCTGCCCGACGCGACCTGCGCTGGAGCGTTCCTGGTGAAGTACGATCAGAACGGGCTGCTTGCGATCGCGGCTCAGCGACCGACGGCTACGGGGCATCGTCTATGGCTCCGAGTCCTGCACGCTGCGCCGCCTCCTGGCGTTGGACGATTCGTTCGCGACCGGATACGCCCAGCAGATCGGAGACCCGCCAGATGGCATGATCCTCCATCTCACTGCGGGTGCCATCGGCATAGACGATATCCCAGAGGAGGCCGACCAATTGTTGCCGTTGCTCCTCATCCAGCTGCCGCTTTAATTCCGTGGTGAAGCGGTAATAATCAACAGCCTCACTTTCGGCATCCTGCCCCGCTGAGATCAGCGCATCCAGGGCCATTTCATCGAGCGCGTACTGCTCCTTGAGGATTTCACGCAATTTCTGCCGCTCGGCATCGCGCACGACGCCGTCTGCTTCCATCACCTGGAGGCACAGTGCTGCGACTGCGATGCGGGGATCGTCAGGGGCGAAGACCGCCTTCGGGCGGTCTTGCATCAAGGTTTGGAAGAAGGCTTGCAAGCGGTCGAGCATGCGGGTCCTGTCAGAAGAGTTTCAGCCTCGTCTTGGGTTCTGGCGATGCGAGTGCGGGGTCCTTCACGCCGGGATCATCCGGCGGGCGACCGAAGAAAGGTTCGACGACCGCTTGCTCCTGCGCCGCAGGCGGTGTCTCCTTCAGGGCGATCACCTTAGGCTGTTCTGATTTTGCCGGCTTGGCCGGAGGCCCCTCCGGTTCGATCGTTTCTGTCTGAGGTTCGGCATCGATCACACGGGCTTCGGGTTCTGCCGGTTTCGGCTTTGCAGCCCGCAGTTCAGGCTCCGGCTTTACGGGTTCTGCCCTCTTCGCAGCCGGTGGAAGCGACGCCAGGGCCCGTTCTCCTTCGGAAACGCTGCCTTCCTCGATCGGCCCGGTGAGCTGGTCAAAGGGCGTCTTCCACTCAAAGGCATCGAGGCGGCCGGTCACGGGCGAAATCGGCATCCAGCGCTCGGAGACATGGCCGTCAGCCACCCAGGCGGGATCGCGCGGCGCTTTCAGCGCCTGGCCCATCCAGTGGCGGATCCGGCCCTGATCACCGGTCTCAGCTTCTTCGATATCGGCAAGCAGCAGGTAAACCCGCTCGCGCGAGGCCATACGGGCGGCAGCTTCGGCCTTGGCGCGGGCCTTCTTGAATTCCTGGGCGTCGAGCGCCGCTTCGGCGACCGCGAGCAGGGATTCGTAATTGTTTGGCTTCAGGGCTTCAAGCTTCTCGGCCTTCTTCAGGCGATCGACCGCGCTGTCGCCGCTGCGGGCTCTCACATAGGCGCGTGCGATCTCCGGATGCGGCTCGATCTTCCAGACCTGTTCGAGCGTGCTCAAGGCCTTCCGCTGATTATCCTCGCGGCCATAGGCCTTGGCGGCGACGATCGCCGCTGGTACGAGGCTCTTGGCAAGTTTGAGTGCCTTGAGGGCATTGTCCCGGGCTGCGGCTGGTTCGGCCTCCAGCTGGTCCTCGGCCTTGGCGGTCAGAAGCACGGCTTTCAGCCGTTCGGCTTCATGGCGTTCCAGAACATGGGCGATCTTCTGTTGGTCGAGCAGGCGGATCGCGTCATCCCAATGGCCTGCGCGGCAGCGATACTCCAGCGTCGCCTTGGCCGCCCAGGGAAGGTATGGGGCAGCCTCGGCGGCAGTTTCGGCATATTGCCGGGCGGCTTCGTGGGCTCCGAGGCGTGTCGCCTCGACATAGAGGCCTCGCAGTCCCAGCTCACGGGTCTCTGGATCCTCAGACATCTCCTGGAACAGGCGGCGTGCCTCGTCATGACGTCCTTCGATGAGTGCGGCCTGTGCATCCAGAACGCGGATCAGCGGCTCCTGGTCGGCACGGATGAGGCCCCGGGCACGCGCGCTCATCTTGCGTGCGAGAATGGCATTGCCGGCACCGGCAGCAATAAGTCCGGTCGACAGCGCCTGATAGCCGCGGTCGCGCTTGCGAGCGCGGAAGAAGCGGCGGACCGAGTGAGGCGAGGTCCAGAGTGCGCGCAACAGCCACCACAGCACCATGATCACGGCCACCAGTGCGACGAGCGCCGTCACGGCCACGATGAGATCGGTGTTGTATTGCTGGCCTTCCCAGATCAGCGAGATTTCGCCGGGACGGTCGGCCACCCAGGAAAAACCGAAACCCAGCGCCAGGATAAAGCCGAAGAAGAAGAGGATCTTGAGGATGGTGGTCATGCGTCAGCCTCCGTTCCCGGCCACAGTCTGGGACAGGGCAGCGGCAACGCGCTCTTCCGCCTCGATCCTGTTTTTGAGCGTCGTTGCAAAACCGGCGGATGCCTGCTTGCCAGCTTCGGGGAGCGTCTCCCATTCAAGGGCAGCCCCCTTTAGATCGCCGTTCTGCAGCTTGTTCTCCACACGGGCAACAATGGCTTCCGGTGTCTCGCCCTCGACATTGCCGACGGGCCGGACCTTGACCAGAGAGCGGGCGCTCGCCAGCAGACGATCCGTCCAGCCTTCGCCTTGCTCCGGCTGGTTGACGGCGGCGAGGATATCTTCGGCCACCTGGTCGAATTGCCGAGTCAAATCGGAACGCGAAGGCACCCCGTTGCTCGCCAGTGGTGTCAGTGCGGAGACCGTCGGGTCTTCCGGCGAGACGCTCTTGAGCGCGTCGAGTTCGGAGAGGAACGGACCGCCGCGGTCAATGGCCGTCTTGAGGCCAGCAAGGGCGATCGCCCGTGCCATCTCCACGTCGTTGCGCGGCTCTTCCAGCTTTCGCTCTGCTTCGGTCAGCCGCGTCGCGCTCTGGTCCAGAGCCTGCCTGTTGCTGGCAATTTCGGCACGCAACGCTTCAATTGCCTGCTCGGCGGCGGCGAGCTGCGACCTAAGGCCCTCCACGGCAGCCGGATCGGCGGCCGGGGCCGAACTCGTTTCGGCGACGGTCGCTTCGAGGGCAGCTAGGCGCTCTGCAAGCGCCGGATCGGTGGCCGGGGCCTGCGGTTCGGCGGCAAGGCGCGCGACCTCGGCCTTGAGCGCATCGAGTTCGGACGTATCCATGGCTGGAGCCTCTGTTGTCTGTTCCGGCCCCAATCCCGGTACAAGGCCGGCATACTGCATGCTGCCAGCCAGGAGCAGGGCGACGACGCCACCCACAATGCCGGATGCCACCAGTGTCGACGTGGCGGGAGACCGGTACGGAGGCTCCTTGTGTCCTGTCTCTGTCGAGCCGTTCTTCGCCGGTGCGTCCAATTCCTCGGCTGGAGGTACCGGTTCGGCCGCAGTAGTTTCCTGTGTCCCGAGGCTTTCGGTGTTATCGGCTGCAGTCTCGGGTGCGCCTGCCGTCGCACTCGTCAAGGGCTCCTCCGGCAAAGCAGATGCTTGCACATCCTCTTCCTGCGGAGCCTCGTTGGCGCCAGCCTCAGCTGAAGTCGCTGTTTCCTTGGCAGTCAGGTCAATCGTCACAGGCTGGTCTGGAGCTTTCGATCGACGGGGTGGCTTTCCGGAAACCATGGCAACCTCTTCAATTCATGCGTCTGGCTAAACGTAGACAGTCCTCATGGCGATGGAAAGGCCCGAGGTTCCATTTCACGCGGCGCTGCGTCAAAGGAGAAGAAGGAGCAGATCCTCCCGAGGTTCCATCGACCAGCTGCTTCTGTGCTGGAATTCTTCTGGAAGAGCACTTGCTATTTTCTCGCTGAGGCAGAGGAAACGGGTCCGAGACCAGTCCAATGTCCGACGGGTTCTCTCGTAGAGTTCGGTGAGATGCCTGGCTGTTTCGGAGGAATAGACGAGGATCGCGTCCGGCATCGGAGTGAGCCTTCGGGCGATGTCTGCATCCTCATAGGCGATCGGGGACATATGGTAACATTCTCGCGTGTCGACCATGCGCCCCGCATGTGCCAACGCTGCTTCGAAGTCCGGCGAGCGCGGCGTCCCGGTCAGGTAGAGGATCGACCTCTCCGTCTGCGCCATGAGCAATCCGGCCAGTGATAGGCCATCTCCATCTGCGACCTTGATGTCACCAAAGCCGGCTTCACGCGCCGCCCGGGCGGTGGCGCGGCCGACTGCATAGACCGGCATCGCGAGAAGGTGCTGTCGGGCTACTTCCGGCGCTACCTGCAGTGCCCGAACGGCTTCGGCACTGGTGACTGCGAGTGCGGCGGTCTCCGGCAGGGGTGGGAATGCCAAGCAATCGACGTGGTGGGTCGCCCGCATCAGGGGCATAAGGACAGGTTCATGGCCGCGCCGTTCAAGCTCGGCGGCGGTTCTGGCCGATGCCGGCTCGGGGCGCGTCACCAGAACGCGCATGAGTCAGGCCCAGCTGTCGAAGAAGTCGGTACCAGCCTTGCTGCGAACCGTTCCTCCGGCCGTTGCGCCGAGCACGGCCGCGTTTGTCCGGCTGCCCTCGATCTCCACATCATGCCAGCGGCTGCCGTCGGGCGTGAGGATCATGCCGGCAAAGCGGATTGCGTCCCCGTCCACCTGTGCATGCCCCGCAATCGGGGTGCGGCAGGAGCCGTCGAGCGCGCCGAGGAATGCCCGTTCGCAGCTGACGGCGTCGAAAGTGTCGCGGTGGTTGATTGCGTCCAGCAGCTCGCCCACCCTGGTGTCGCCGATGCGGCTCTCGATACAGATCGCGCCCTGCGCAGGTGCAGGGGGGAAGTCGGCGGGGTCGAGCAAATCGGTCGGTACGTCCGACTTGCCGAGGCGCTTGAGGCCTGCGAAGGCGAGCAGAGTGGCGTCGACCTCGCCGTCGGCGAGTTTCCTGAGCCGCGTGTCGACGAGGCCGCGGAAGGTGATGACGTTGATGTCGGGACGGATCCGGCGAATGAGGGCCTGGCGACGAAGCGAGGATGAGCCTACGGTTGCCCCGTGCGGCAGCTCTTTCAACGTCGGTGCAGTGCGTCCGACGACTGCATCTCGGACATCCTCACGCGGCAGGAAAGCCGAGAGGAATAGGCCGTCCGGCAGCTTGGTCGGCATATCCTTGGAGGAATGAACCGCAAAGTCGAGGTCACCGGAGAGGAGCTGTTCTTCCAGCTCCTCGGTAAACAATCCCTTGCCGCCGATCTCGGACAGGGGGCGGTCGGTGATCCGGTCGCCCTTGGTGGAGAGAACGACGATCTCGAACATTTCTTCTGGCAGCCCATGCGCGACCATGAGGCGGGCGCGTGTCTCCGAAGCCTGTGCCAGAGCCAGCGGGCTGCCCCGCGTGCCGATACGGAAAGGTTTTGTTTGCATCCGAACTTGTCCGTTGTTACCGACAGGTTTCGTAGACCGGTTTCTCGGCAACCGCAATCAATGAACAGGTTCCATGACATCCAAACTGCGCATCCTCGGCATCGAAACGAGCTGTGACGAGACGGCTGCTGCCGTCGTCACGCGGCTTCCTGATGGTTCCGCCGTCACCGAGGCAGATGTCGTCTTGAGCCAGCTCGACGAGCACAGCGCCTATGGCGGCGTGGTGCCGGAGATTGCGGCGCGCGCGCATGTCGATGCGCTCGACACGCTGATCGAGGAGGCGCTCACGCGCGCAGGGATCACACTCGCTGAGGTCGATGCGATCGCTGCCACGTCCGGTCCGGGCCTGATTGGGGGCTTGCTGGTTGGCCTCATGACCGGCAAGGCGATTGCGCGCGCGACGGGCAAGCCGCTCTTTGCCGTCAACCATCTCGAAGGCCATGCGCTGACGGCGCGGCTGACGGATGGCGTTGGCTTTCCCTATCTGATGCTGCTCGTTTCCGGCGGTCATACCCAGCTCGTCCTGGTCAAGGGCGTCGGAGATTACGAGCGTTGGGGCACAACGATCGACGATGCGCTGGGCGAAGCCTTCGACAAGACCGCCAAGCTGCTCGGGCTCCCCTATCCCGGTGGTCCGGCCGTCGAGCGGGCTGCGGCGAGTGGCAACCCCAAGCGGTTTGCCTTTCCCCGTCCGCTGGTCGGCGAGGCGCGGCTCGACTTTTCCTTTTCCGGTCTGAAGACTGCCGTGCGCCAGGCGGCAGAAGGCATTGCGCCTGTCACGGAGCAGGACATCGCCGATATCTGCGCCTCGTTCCAGCATGCCATTTCGCGCACGCTGAAGGATCGCATCGGCCGCGGTCTGCAGCGGTTCACAGAAACTTTTCCGGATGTTGCCGAGCCGGCGCTCGTCGTGGCCGGTGGCGTCGCGGCGAACAAGGAAGTGCGCCAGACGCTCGATGTGCTCTGCGCCGAGCATAGGTTCCGCTTCGTCGCTCCACCGCATCATCTGTGCACCGACAACGCCGTGATGATCGCCTGGGCAGGCCTTGAGCGCATGGCGCTCGGCATGCCCTCAGATGATCTGACCGTGGCGCCCCGGTCGCGCTGGCCGCTCGACCAGGACGCCAAGGCCCTGCTCGCCTATGGCAAGCGTGGAGCCAAGGCATGAGGGAGACAAAACGTATCGCCGTCATTGGCGCGGGTGCCTTTGGCACGGCGCTCGCCGCCGTGATTGCCCAGACCGGCAAGGCCGAGGCTGTTCTGATCGGGCGCGATGCGTCGGTGATGGCCGATCTGTCCAGCACCCGGGTGCACGAGAGCGCACTCCCCGGTATTCGTCTACCCGACACGCTGGCCTTCTCCGCCAGGCCGCAGGATTTGAGTACAGCGGATCTTGTCCTTTTTGCTATGCCATCCCAGGCGCAGATCGTGGCCGCTGAAACCTATGGTCCGCATCTCAAGTCGGGCGCCCCTGTCGTTATCTGCGCTAAGGGCATTGAGAAGCAGACTTCGCGTCTTCTGACGGAAGTGCTTGAAAGCGCGCTACCGGGCCATCCGATCGCCATGCTGTCGGGTCCAGGATTTGCGGCGGATATCGCCAAGGGGCTGCCGACCGCGATGGCGGTTGCGGCCGAGGACCTGCCTCTCGCCGAGCAGCTGGCCAAAGCGATTTCCGGCCAGACCTTCCGTCTTTACGCGTCCGACGACCGGATCGGCGTGCAGCTCGGTGGTGCGCTGAAGAACGTGCTGGCGATCGCCTGTGGCATCGTCGAAGGCATGGGGCTTGGCGATTCGGCGCGGGCGGCGCTCATCGCGCGCGGGCTTGCGGAAATGTCGAGGCTGGTCGACGCGATGGGCGGGCGAGGGGATACGGTGCGCGGTTTGTCGGGCCTCGGTGACCTCGTGCTGACCGCCACCAGCCACCAGTCTCGCAATCTTCGCTTCGGCATTGCGCTCGGCCGTGGAGAGCCGATCGGCACCCAGCAGGGATCGCTCGTCGAGGGGGCCTTTGCGGCTGCCGTTGCTGCAAGACTGGCTGAAGGCCACGCAATCGAGATGCCGATCACCCAGGCCGTTGCCGCGATTATCGATGGCAGGCTGGACATCCCGACCGCCATCACCCAACTCATGTCACGACCGATCACCACCGAATAAGAGATCCCCTAGGAGAGACAAGATGCTGTTTGCCGTCATCTGCGCCGACAAGCCCGGACACCTGAACCTTCGGATGGAAACACGTCCGCCGCATGTCGAGTGGCTGAACGGGCTGAATGCTGCCGGCCAGCTGAAGATCGCGGGTCCGTTTCTCGATGCGGACGGCAAGCCATGCGGCTCCATGCTGCTCATCGCCGCCGATGATATCGAAGCTGCCAAGGCGCTTGCCGCACAGGACCCTTACGCCAAGGCTGGCCTGTTCGAGACGGTCGAGATCAAGCCCTATAACTGGGTCTTCAACAATCCCGAGGCGTAAAAGACCATGGCATTCTGGCTCTACAAGTCTGAACCCTTCAAGTGGTCCTGGGAAATGCAGAAGGCCAAGGGTGACGTCGGTGAAGAATGGACCGGCGTTCGCAACTATCTGGCGCGTAACAACATGCGGGCGATGAAGATCGGCGACAAGGGCTTCTTCTACCACTCGAACGAGGGCCTGGAAGTCGTGGGGATCGTCGAGGTCTGCGCGCTCTCGCATCCGGATTCGACTGCGGAAGGTGACGCGCGCTGGGACTGTGTCGATATCCGTGCTGTCTGCGACATGCCGAAGCCGGTGAGCCTGAAGGACATCAAGGCGAACGAGAAGCTCGCGAAAATGTCGTTAGTCACTTCAATGCGGCTTTCCGTTCAGCCGGTGACGGAGGACGAATATTTCGAGGTCTGCCGCATGGGTGGTCTCGACAATCCGCCGGTCTGACCCGCCCATGAAGACCGATCCCGATCGCTTCATCCTCGAGAATACCAGCGCGATTGCGCCGCCGCACGTACCGGAGATCCGTCTTCATCTTGCAAGCGAAGTGCATGATCTCTGGCAGAAGACGGAAGAGGATCTGGAGGCGATTGGCTTGCCGCCTCCGTTCTGGGCTTTCGCCTGGGCGGGGGGGCAGGGGCTTGCGCGTTATGTGCTCGATCATCCCGAAACGGTCCGGGGAAAGCGCGTACTCGACTTTGCGAGCGGATCGGGACTGGTGGCGGTCGCGGCTGCCATGGCGGGGGCGGCAGAGGTGCTTGCGGCCGACATCGATCCCTGGGCAAAAACCGCAGTGCGGCTGAATGCCGCTCTCAACGGCGTGACCCTCGCAATTACCGAGGATGATCTCATTGGCCGATCGGTTGATTTCGACGTGGTCCTGGCTGGAGACGTTTTCTACGAGAGCGATTTTGCCCGCGCACTTGTCAGTTGGTTTGCCGCATTGGCCAAGAGCGGCTGCCTCGTCCTGGTCGGAGATCCAGGGCGGAGTTATCGGCCAACGGAGCATCTGGAACCGCTTGCCACCTATGAGGTGCCGGTCACGCGGGTCCTCGAGGACAGCGAAGTGAAGAAGACGACGGTCTGGAGATTTCTCTAGTTTTTCGGCCTGATGACGCAGACGCCAGCTTCGTAGGAGCACGCCTGATCCGCATCTTCCGCTGAGATTTCAATGATTTTCGCTACTGGTGGGCGGTAGGCTATGACCTTCGGTCCGGGCGCGCGGTTTATAGCGAAGAAAACGCCGTTGCCCTTGATCCGCAGGCCCGAGATATTGCCGGTGAAGGTGCCGATGCCGGGAATGACGGACGGGAGCCCATTGCTGCCGATGATGGCTTGGCTGCGTCCATGGTGCTGTCCATGGTGCTGGTCGTACCCCTCACCAGCCTCGGCAATGCCGATGGTGGATCCGAGTGCAATGGCCAAAGCGACTGGCGCGAGACGATACTTTAGCATGGGGCACCTCCGGAACGCGGTTAACAAATCGTTAACGCACCATGCCGTAAGTGGTTGCTAAAGTCATCCATCTCCACGCTTTTTTCGTACTGGGAGATGCGGTTCTGCGTGACGCTAAACTTCTATTCACGCGAATCGATTAAATTGAAATCGTCAAGCGAATGTGCTTGTCGTCCGGGAGTTCGAGGATTAAACGTCCCCCTGATGCAATGCACCACAAACGTTATGGCGCATTGCAAACCGTATGTCCGTATGATCGGACCGCATCGAGACGCCGCGAGGTTTAGATGGCGAATGTGACAAAAAACCGGCCTCTGTCGCCGCACCTGCAAATCTACAAGCCTATTCCCACGATGGTCATGTCGATTCTGCACCGCATCACGGGTGCGGCGCTCTATTTTGGCACCATCCTCGTTGCATGGTGGCTCGTGGCAGCCTCTACGGGCGCCGAGTACTTCGAGTGGGTGAACTGGTTCATGGGCACCATCATCGGTCGCCTCATTCTGTTCGGTTACACCTGGGCTCTGATCCACCACATGCTCGGCGGTCTTCGCCATCTGATGTGGGATGTCGGTTACGGCTTCGAGAAGCATTTTTCGACGAAGCTCGCCAAGGCGAACATCATCGCGTCTGTCATCCTGACGATCCTCGTCTGGGTCGTCGCCTATATCATTCGCACCTGAGGCACCATTCCATGGATATGCGCACTCCGCTCGGCAAGGTCCGCGGTCTCGGCTCGGCCAAGGAAGGCACCGAGCACTTCTGGCGTCAGCGTATGACGGCTGTTTCCAATATTCCGCTGATCCTCTTCTTCGTCGGCTTTCTCGTGATGTACAACGGTGCCCCTTACGCCGAAGTGGTCGGCGCGTTGTCGCACCCGCTCATTGCCGTCGTCATGGGTCTGGTCGTGCTGTCGGCCCTGATCCATATGAAGCTTGGCATGCAGGTGATCATCGAGGACTATGTCCATGCCGAGATCGCCAAGCTTATGCTTCTGATGCTGAACACGTTCTTCGCGATCCTGATCGGTGGCCTCTGTCTTTTCGCCATCTTGAAGATCGCATTCGTAGGGTAAATCAACATGGCAACCATCCATAACTTCGCCCAGACCGGCAAGGCCTACACCTATGTTGATCACTCCTACGACGTCGTGGTTGTTGGTGCCGGCGGTGCTGGCCTTCGCGCGACGCTCGGCATGGCCGAGCAGGGCTTCAAGACGGCTTGCATCACCAAGGTCTTCCCGACCCGTTCACACACCGTTGCGGCCCAGGGCGGCATCGCTGCATCGCTGAACAACATGACGCCCGACTGCTGGCAGTGGCACCTTTACGACACCGTCAAGGGTTCCGACTGGCTCGGCGACGTTGACGCCATGCAGTATCTCGCCATGGAAGCGCCGAAGGCGGTCTATGAGCTCGAGCATTACGGCGTTCCCTTCTCGCGTAACGAGGAAGGCAAGATTTATCAGCGCCCGTTCGGCGGTCACATGCAGAACTATGGCGAAGGCCCGCCGGTACAGCGCACTTGTGCTGCCGCCGACCGTACCGGTCACGCCATTCTGCACACACTCTACGGCCAGTCGCTGCGCAACAACGCGGAATTCTTTATCGAGTATTTCGCGCTCGACCTGATCATGTCCGACGATGGCAGCCGCTGCACCGGCGTCGTTGCCTGGAACCTGGACGACGGCACCATCCATCGCTTCTCGGCGAAGATGGTCGTGCTGGCGACCGGCGGTTACGGCCGCGCCTATTTCTCGGCGACCTCCGCTCACACCTGCACGGGTGACGGCGGCGGCATGATCGCGCGCGCGGGCCTTCCGCTGCAGGACATGGAATTCGTCCAGTTCCACCCGACCGGCATCTATGGCGCTGGCTGTCTGATCACCGAAGGTGCGCGCGGCGAAGGCGGCTATCTCGTCAACTCGGAAGGCGAGCGCTTCATGGAGCGTTATGCTCCGTCGGCCAAGGACCTCGCCTCGCGTGACGTCGTTTCGCGCTGCATGACGATGGAAATCCGTGAAGGCCGCGGCGTCGGCAAGAACAAGGATCACATCTTCCTGCATCTCGACCATCTCGATCCCGCCGTCCTGCACGAGCGCCTGCCGGGCATCTCGGAATCGGCCAAGATCTTTGCCGGCGTCGACGTGACCCGCGAGCCGATCCCGGTGCTGCCGACGGTTCACTACAACATGGGCGGTATTCCCACCAATTACTGGGGCGAAGTGCTGAACGCCGACTCCAGCAATCCGGAGCGCATCATCCCGGGTCTGATGGCCGTCGGCGAAGCCGGTTGCGCCTCGGTCCATGGTGCGAACCGCCTCGGCTCAAACTCCCTGATCGACTTGGTCGTCTTTGGTCGCGCTGCTGCGATCCGCGCTGCCGAAGTGATCAACAAGGCCGAGCCGATCCCGCATCTGAACGTTGCCGCCTGCGACAAGATCATGGACCGCTTTGACGCTACGCGCCACGCCTCGGGCCAGACCCCGACTGCCGTGCTGCGCGACAAGATGCAGCGCGCCATGCAGGAAGACGCAGCCGTCTTCCGCACGCAGGAATCGCTTGAGAGCGGCTGCCGTCGTCTGAGTGCGATCTGGAAGGAACTGCCTGACATCAAGGTCACCGACCGTTCGATGATCTGGAATTCCGACCTGGTCGAGACGCTCGAACTGCACAACCTCATGGCCAATGCGATCACCACCGTCTATGGCGCGGAGGCCCGCAAGGAGAGCCGTGGTTCGCACGCCCGTGAAGACTATACGTCCGGTCCGTTCGCCGGTCGCGACGACGAGAACTGGCGCAAGCACACACTTGCCTGGGTCTCGGAAGCGGGCGACGTCAAGCTCGACTATCGCCCCGTCCATACCGAGCTCATCGCCGAAGGCATCGATCCCAAGAAGATCGCGCCCAAGGCTCGCGTCTACTGATTTGAGGAACTCATCATGGTAGAACTCGCTCTCCCCAAGAATTCTCAGATCACCGAAGGCAAGGTCTGGCCGAAGCCGGCGGGCGCCAAGAACGTCCGCGAGTATCGGATCTATCGCTGGAATCCGGATGACGGCGCCAATCCGCGCATCGATACCTATTACATCGATGTCGATGACTGCGGTCCGATGGTTCTCGACGGTCTTCTCTACATCAAGAACAACATCGACCCGACGCTCACCTTGCGCCGTTCCTGTCGCGAAGGCATTTGCGGTTCCTGCGCGATGAACATCGACGGCACGAATACGCTCGCCTGCACGAAGGGCATGGACGAGGTCAACGGTACCGTTAAGGTCTATCCGCTGCCGCATATGCCTGTCGTGAAGGACCTGGTACCGGATCTCACTAACTTCTACGCCCAGCACCGCTCCATCGAGCCGTGGCTGAAGACGGTGTCGCCGCCGCCTGCGAAGGAATGGAAGCAGAGCCATGAGGATCGGCAGAAACTCGACGGTCTCTACGAGTGCATTCTGTGCGCCTGCTGCTCAACGTCCTGTCCGAGCTACTGGTGGAACGGCGACCGCTATCTCGGGCCGGCCGTGCTGCTGCAGGCCTATCGCTGGCTGATCGACTCGAGAGATGAAGCGACCGGCGAACGCCTCGACAATCTCGAGGATCCCTTCCGCCTTTATCGCTGCCACACGATCATGAACTGCGCGCAAGCCTGCCCGAAGGGCCTTAACCCTGCCAAGGCGATTGCCGAAATCAAGAAGATGATGGTCGAGCGTCGCGCCTGAACCACATCGGCAAAAGATTGCGAGGCCGCGCGGAACCGTTCCGGGCGGCCTTAATTTATCCATAGAGTGCCGGCTATCGATCAATGGTGATATGGAACTTGATTAACCATATTCGCGTAACATATTTCTAACCCAGTTGTACGGCAGGTTGCGGCGCAGGTCGCGAGAGCGGGAGTATAATGATGAAATTCAGCCATGCAGTTACCGGAGCAGCCATCCTTCTGGCGCTTGCGGGGTGCCAGCGCACCTCCTACAGCAGCATGAATGCCGCCAATAGCTCGCTTCCTCCGCTGCAGGCGCAGCCCGTCCCCTCTGTCCAGGCCGGTCAGTTGCCGCCGCCGGGCGCTGCGGGCTCCTCCCAGTTTCCGGCTGCACCGGCGACAACCACGGCGGCCCTCGACCCGGCCGCTGGTGCGCCGGCATCCGCTCTTGATGTCACCAAGGAATCGATGGTTGGCAACTGGCGTGTCCAGAGTGCCGGATCCAGCTGTGACATGTTCCTGACCCTCACCAATCTCGGCAGTGGCTCGCGTGGTGGCACCCGTGGCTGCGCGGGGGAACTGACCACGATGGGTTCCTGGGAAGTCTCCGGCAAACAGGTCGTCCTCAAGGATCGTAATGGCAATGTCATTGGCAGCGTCTACAAGACCGCCGATGCGCGCTTCGACGGAAGCACGGCTTCCGGACAGCCGGTCAGTCTGAGCCGCTGATCCATCTCTCATCCCAGCGGTGGCCCCGGGGGGCCATCCTTCCGGCGAGACATCATCCCATGCAGCCAGTTCCTGACTACGGCTTGAGCGTCGCCGAGCAGTTGCGCGCGATGACGGAGGCTGGGACCCTGCAGCCTGATCGCTACCAGTTCGATGTCGCCGAGAAGCTCGATCGTATCCTGACCGAGTTCAAGGCGCGCAAGCCGGCTGCCAAGAAAAGTGCGCTTGGCTGGATGTTCGCGCAGAGACGCAAGCCCGAGATCCCGATCCAGGGTCTATACATCCATGGCAGTGTCGGTCGCGGAAAGACCATGCTGATGGATCTTTTCTTCAAGCTGGCGCCGGTGGAGAAGAAGCGGCGAGCCCATTTTCACGAGTTCATGGCGGATGTGCATTCCCGCATACACGCCCACCGACAGAAGCTGAAAGCGGGTGAGACCAAGCAAGCGGACCCGGTCCCTCCTGTGGCTGCGGCTCTCCGCGACGAGGCGCAGCTCCTTTGCTTTGACGAATTCACGGTGACAGATATTGCCGATGCGATGATCCTCGCCCGGCTGTTCACCGAATTGTTCGCCCGTGGATGCACGCTGGTTGCGACCTCCAATGTCGAGCCGGATAATCTCTATCGTGACGGTCTTAACCGCGGCCTCTTCCTGCCCTTCGTCGATCTTCTCAAAAAGCATGTGCATGTCTCGACGTTGGACTCTCCTACGGACTACCGGCTTGAGAAAATGGAAAGTCTGCCGGTTTACATGGCACCGCTCGACGATGCTCCAAAGATGATGGACATCGCCTGGAGGCGCGTGACAGAGGGGGGCCCCGAAGCGCCGGTCGCCATTCAGATGAAGGGGCGTACCCTGGAGGTCCCCCGGGCTGTGGGCAGATGCGCCCGTTTCAGTTTTCATGATCTCTGCGAGAAGCCGCTGGGCGCTTCTGACTATCTGGCCATTGCCAAGCGTTTCGATGTCGTCTTCGTCGAAAACATTCCGCATCTGGGGCCGCAGAAGCGGAATGAGACCAAGCGGTTCATCATCCTCATCGACGCCCTGTACGATGCGAGTGTTCGGTTGTTCGCCTCTGCGGCTGCGATGCCCGAGGCTCTGCTGACGGAAAAGAAGGGCACTGAGGGCTTCGAGTTCGATCGGACAGTTTCGCGCCTGTTTGAGATGAGGAGCGAGGACTATCTTGCGCTGCATCAGGCGGAACGTAAGAAAACATGACGAAGGTATGACGTATATTTTGACGTTTACGTAAGAATTTTGTCTTCTAACCGATTGAAATTGATACACTGAAAATTATCGTTTGCGATTTAGACCCTTTGGAGTTATGCGGTTTGTCCACAAGGGCAGGCTAACACTCGCCCTCGGCCTTGGTCGCGGATCCAAAAGGAAGTCTACAATGGCGCGCAAGAAGATCGCTCTTATCGGTTCTGGAATGATTGGTGGAACGCTGGCGCATCTCGCCAGTCTGAAGGAACTGGGCGACATCGTCCTGTTCGACATTGCCGACGGTATCCCGCAGGGCAAGGGTCTGGATATTGCGCAGTCGGGTCCGGTCGAAGGCTTCAATGCCAAGCTGTCTGGTGCCAGCGACTACGCCGCCATCGAAGGCGCTGATGTCTGCATCGTGACTGCCGGTGTTGCCCGTAAGCCCGGCATGAGCCGCGACGATCTGCTCGGTATCAACCTCAAGGTCATGGAACAGGTCGGCGCCGGCATCAAGAAGTATGCCCCGAACGCCTTCGTCATCTGCATCACCAACCCGCTCGACGCGATGGTCTGGGCTCTGCAGAAGTTCTCGGGCCTGCCGACCAACAAGGTTGTCGGCATGGCCGGCGTTCTCGACTCGGCCCGCTTCCGTCACTTCCTCTCGGCTGAGTTCAACGTGTCTGTCGAAGACGTCACCGCCTTCGTTCTCGGCGGCCACGGCGACACGATGGTGCCGCTCGCCCGCTACTCCACGATCGCCGGCATCCCGCTGACCGACCTCGTCAAGATGGGCTGGGTCACCAAGGAACGTCTCGAAGAAATTATCCAGCGCACCCGTGACGGCGGCGCCGAAATCGTCGGCCTGCTCAAGACCGGTTCGGCCTACTACGCTCCTGCCGCCTCTGCCATCGAGATGGCGGAATCCTATCTGAAGGACAAGAAGCGCGTCCTGCCCTGTGCTGCCTACCTCACCGGCCAGTATGGCGTGAAGGACATGTATGTCGGCGTTCCCGTCATCATCGGCGAAGGCGGTGTCGAGCGCATCATCGAGATCGACCTCAACAAGGCCGAAGAAGAAGCTTTCCAGAAGTCTGTCGGCGCCGTCGCCGGCCTCTGCGAAGCCTGCATCAATATCGCCCCGGCTCTCAAGTAACTGCCATTCGGCCCAGAATAGGGACACGACGATGAACATTCATGAATACCAGGCCAAGGCCCTCCTGAAGGGCTTCGGTGCGCCGGTCGCAAAGGGCGTGGCGATCCTCAAGGTCGAAGAAGCCGAAGCTGCGGCCAAGCAGCTTCCCGGCCCGCTTTACGTGGTCAAGAGCCAGATCCATGCTGGTGGTCGCGGTAAGGGCAAGTTCAAGGAACTCGGCCCCGACGCCAAGGGTGGCGTACGTCTCGCCAAGTCGATCGAGGAAGTCGTGGCGCACGCCAAGGACATGCTCGGCAACACGCTGGTGACTGCCCAGACCGGTGAAGCCGGCAAGCAGGTCAACCGTCTCTACATCGAAGACGGTGCCGACATTGCCCGCGAACTCTACTGCTCGCTGCTCGTCGATCGCTCGGTCGGTCAGGTTGCCTTCGTCGTTTCGACCGAAGGCGGCATGGATATCGAAGCCGTTGCTCACGACACGCCCGAAAAGATCCACACGATCGCGATCAACCCGGAAACCGGCGTCACAGATGCCGATGTTGCTAAGATCTCGGCTGCTCTGGAACTGACCGGTGCCGCTGCCGAAGACGCCAAGTCGCTCTTCCCGATCCTCTACAAGGCCTTCTCCGAGAAGGACATGGCGCTCCTCGAGATCAACCCGCTGATCGTCATGCAGGACGGTCATCTGCGCGTTCTCGATGCCAAGGTGTCCTTCGACGGCAACGCTCTGTTCCGCCACGACGACGTTCGCGAACTGCGTGACGAGACGGAAGAAGACTCCAAGGAAATCGAAGCCTCCAAGTGGGACCTCGCCTATGTCGCCCTCGACGGCAACATCGGCTGCATGGTCAATGGTGCCGGTCTCGCCATGGCGACGATGGACATCATCAAGCTTTACGGCAAGGAGCCGGCAAACTTCTGCGACGTCGGCGGTGGCGCCGGCAAGGAGAAGGTCGCGGCTGCCTTCAAGATCATCACGGCTGACCCGAAGGTCGAGGGCATCCTCGTCAACATCTTCGGCGGCATCATGAAGTGCGACGTCATCGCGGAAGGCGTCATCGCCGCCGTAAAGGAAGTCGGCCTGAAGGTTCCGCTCGTCGTACGCCTCGAAGGCACCAATGTCGAACTTGGCAAGAAGCTCCTGAACGAATCCGGCCTCGCGATCACCGCAGCCGACGATCTGGACGACGCTGCCAAGAAGATCGTCGCGGCGATCAACGGCTAATCTCAAGGGACCTAACTGATGTCTATTCTTGTAAACAAGAACACCAAGGTCCTCGTTCAGGGCCTGACCGGCAAGACCGGCACCTTCCACACCGAACAGGCGCTTGCCTATTATGGCACGCAGATGGTCGGCGGTATCCATCCGAAGAAGGGTGGCGAAAACTGGACTGGCTCCAAGGGTGAAACCCTGCCGATCTTTGCGACCGTTGCCGAAGCCAAGGAAAAGACCGGCGCAGACGCGTCCGTGATCTACGTTCCGCCGGCCGGAGCAGCCGACGCCATCATCGAAGCCATCGACGCCGAGATCCCGTTCATCACCTGCATCACCGAGGGTATCCCGGTTATGGACATGGTGCGGGTCAAGGCCAAGCTCGACAAGTCCAAGTCGCGCCTGCTCGGCCCCAACTGCCCGGGCATCCTGACGCCGGAAGAATGCAAGATCGGCATCATGCCGGGCTCGATCTTCCGCAAGGGTTCGGTCGGTATCGTCTCGCGTTCGGGAACTCTGACCTATGAAGCGGTGTTCCAGACTTCGAACGAAGGCCTCGGCCAGACGACTGCCGTCGGTATCGGTGGCGACCCGGTCAAGGGAACCGAATTCATCGACGTGCTCGAGATGTTCCTGGCTGACCCGGAAACCACCTCGATCATCATGATCGGCGAAATCGGCGGTTCGGCGGAAGAAGATGCGGCGCAGTTCCTCATCGACGAAGCCAAGAAGGGCCGCAAGAAGCCGATGGCCGGCTTCATCGCTGGCCGTACGGCGCCGAAGGGCCGCACCATGGGCCATGCCGGTGCAGTCGTTTCCGGTGGCAAGGGCGATGCGGAATCGAAGATCGCCGCCATGGAAGCCGCCGGCATCAAGGTTTCGCCTTCGCCGGCACGCCTGGGCAAGACCCTGGTCGAAGTCCTCAAGGGCTGAGACCTGACGAAAATCAAGCCAGGCGAAGGGTTGGTCCGCCAATCCTTCGCCTGGATTTCGCATCTCTGAGACGATTCGCCTTGCTGGCGATCGCGAGCGGCAGGCCGGGCATCCGGCCATCAATTCTAGTCGGGAGGCGAGCCGAGACGCTCGCGAAACACCATGGGTAGGCAAGAAGCCAACGAGCAGTTTCTGATCACGTCCTTCCTCGACGGACAGAATGCGGCCTATATCGAACAGCTTTACGCGCGCTATCAGGAAGACCCTTCATCGGTCTCCGACGAATGGCAGGCCTTCTTCAAGGCGCTGGCCGACAATCCCGGCGATGTGAAGAAGGCTGCCTCCGGTGCCTCCTGGAAGCGCAAGAACTGGCCGATCGCCGAGGGCGGTGATCTCGTCAATGCGCTCGACGGCAACTGGGGCGTGGTCGAGAAGGCCATCGAAAAGAAGGTTCAGGCCAAGGCTGAAGCAACCGCTGCTTCGACCGGCAAGGCGGTCTCTGAAGCCGAAGTGCTGCAGGCGACGCGCGATTCCGTGCGCGCCATCATGATGATCCGTGCCTATCGCATGCGCGGTCACTTGCATGCCAAGCTCGATCCGCTCGGCCTCGCTGCTCCGGTCGAAGACTATAACGAGCTGTCCCCGACGGCTTACGGCTTCACCGAAGCCGATTACGGCCGCAAGATCTTCATCGACAATGTGCTGGGTCTGGAATACGCCACGATCCCGCAGATGCTCGACATCCTGCAGCGTACCTATTGCTCGACGCTCGGCGTCGAATTCATGCATATCTCCAATCCGGAAGAAAAGGCCTGGATTCAGGAGCGCATCGAAGGCCCCGGCAAGGGCGTCGAATTCACGCCGAACGGCAAGAAGGCCATTCTGCAGAAGCTGATCGAGGCCGAGGGCTTCGAGCAGTTCATCGACGTCAAGTACAAGGGCACCAAGCGCTTCGGTCTCGACGGCGGTGAATCGCTGATCCCCGCACTCGAGCAGATCATCAAGCGTGGTGGCCAGGAAGGCATGGAAGAGATCGTTCTCGGCATGGCGCATCGCGGCCGCCTGAACGTTCTCTCCCAGGTCATGGGCAAGCCGCATCGTGCCATCTTCCACGAGTTCAAGGGCGGTTCGTTCAAGCCCGACGAGGTCGAAGGCTCCGGCGACGTGAAGTATCACCTCGGCGCGTCCTCGGATCGCGAGTTCGACGGCAACAAGGTTCACCTGTCGCTGACGGCAAACCCGTCGCACCTGGAAATCGTCAATCCTGTCGTCATGGGCAAGGCCCGCGCGAAACAGGACCAGCTCGCCAAGGTCTGGGAAGGCGATGTCATCCCGCTCAAGGAGCGCGCCAAGGTTCTGCCGCTGCTTCTGCATGGTGACGCGGCTTTTGCCGGCCAGGGCGTCGTTGCCGAAATCCTCGGTCTTTCCGGTCTGCGCGGTCACCGCGTCGCCGGCACGATGCACTTCATCATCAACAACCAGATCGGCTTCACCACCAATCCGGCCTTCTCGCGTTCGTCGCCCTATCCGTCCGACGTCGCCAAGATGATTGAAGCGCCGATCTTCCACGTCAATGGTGACGATCCGGAAGCCGTCGTCTACGCGGCGAAGGTCGCGACCGAATACCGGATGAAGTTCCACAAGCCTGTCGTCGTCGACATGTTCTGCTATCGCCGCTTCGGTCACAACGAAGGCGACGAGCCGAGCTTCACGCAGCCGAAGATGTACAAGGAAATCCGCGCCCACAAGACGGTCGTTCAGCTCTATGGCGAACGTCTGATCGCGGAAGGCCTGATCTCGGAAGGCGAACTCGAGAAGATGAAGGCCGACTGGCGTGCGCATCTCGAGCAGGAATTCGAGGCCGGCCAGAGCTACAAGCCGAACAAGGCCGACTGGCTAGATGGTGTCTGGTCCGGTCTGAGGACCGCCGACAACGCCGACGAGCAGCGTCGCGGCAAGACCGCTGTGCCGATGAAGCAGCTGAAGGATATCGGTCGTAAGCTTTCGACAATTCCAGAGGGCTTCAAGGCGCACCGCACGATCCAGCGCTTCATGGAAAACCGCGCACAGATGATCGAGACCGGTGAAGGCATCGACTGGGCCATGGGCGAGGCGCTTGCCTTCGGTTCGCTTGTCCTTGACGGCCACAAGATCCGGCTGTCCGGCCAGGATTGCGAACGCGGCACCTTCAGCCAGCGTCATTCGGTTCTCTACGATCAGGAAACCGAAGAGCGCTACATCCCGCTTGCCAACCTTGCACCGACCCAGGCCCGCTACGAAGTCATCAACTCGATGCTTTCGGAAGAGGCTGTGCTCGGGTTCGAATACGGCTATTCGCTGGCTCGCCCGAATGCGCTGACGCTCTGGGAAGCCCAGTTCGGCGACTTCGCCAATGGTGCACAGGTCGTCTTCGACCAGTTCATCTCGTCGGGCGAACGCAAGTGGCTGCGCATGTCTGGTCTCGTCTGCCTTCTGCCGCATGGCTATGAAGGCCAGGGTCCGGAACACTCGTCTGCCCGCCTCGAGCGCTGGCTGCAGATGTGCGCCGAAGACAATATGCAGGTTGCCAACGTCACGACGCCGGCGAATTACTTCCACATCCTGCGCCGTCAGTTGAAGCGTGACTTCCGCAAGCCGCTCATCATGATGACGCCGAAGTCGCTGCTGCGCCACAAGCGTGCAACGTCGAGCCTTGCCGAGATGGCTGGCGAGAGCTCGTTCCACCGTCTGCTGTGGGACGATGCCGAGGTCATCAAGGACGGCCCGATCAAGCTGCAGAAGGATGCAAAGATCCGCCGTGTCGTCATGTGCACGGGCAAGGTCTATTACGATCTGCTCGAAGAGCGTGAAAAGCGTGGCATCGACGACATCTACCTGCTGCGCATCGAACAGCTCTATCCGTTCCCGGCCAAGGCGCTCATCAACGAGCTCTCGCGCTTCCGCAATGCGGAGATGGTCTGGTGCCAGGAAGAGCCGAAGAACATGGGCGCCTGGTCGTTCATCGATCCGTATCTGGAATGGGTGCTGGCCCATATCGATGCCAAGTACCAGCGGGTTCGCTACACCGGCCGTCCGGCTGCCGCCTCGCCGGCGACCGGCCTGATGTCGAAGCACCTCGCCCAGCTCGAAGCCTTCCTCGAGGACGCTCTGGGCGGTTGATCCGCCCAGTCTATTCCTCGCAGACCGAAACGTTCTCTGACCAACGGAATTGAGATCATGGCCACTGAAATCCGCGTACCCACCCTCGGCGAATCCGTCAGCGAAGCCACCATTGGCACCTGGTTCAAGAAGGTCGGCGACACCGTCAAGGCCGACGAGCCGCTCGTCGAACTGGAAACCGACAAGGTGACCGTTGAAGTCCCGTCGCCGGTCTCCGGCGTGCTGACAGAAATCGTTGCCCAGAACGGCGAGACTGTCGGTCTCGGCGCACTGCTCGGCCAGATCGCTGAAGGCGCTGCTGGTGCGGCTGCTCCGGCGCCTGCCGCAGCACCTGCCCCCGCTGCAACTCCTGCTCCGGCCGCTGCTGCACCTGCGGCACCGTCTGCCATGCCCGCTGCTCCGGCAGCTGCCAAGCTCGCTGCCGATAACAACATCTCGACCGCTGACGTCGACGGCTCGGGCAAGCGCGGTCAGGTGCTCAAGGGTGACGTTCTGGCCGCCATCGCCAAGGGTTCCGCAGCGCCGGCTCCCGCAGCGGCCCCGGCTGCTCCGCGTCCGGCTTCTTCGGCGGACGACGCCTCGCGTGAAGAGCGCGTCAAGATGACCCGTCTGCGCCAGACGATCGCTAAGCGCCTGAAGGACGCCCAGAACACGGCTGCCATGCTGACCACCTACAACGAGGTGGACATGAAGGCCGTCATGGACCTGCGCAACCGCTACAAGGACATCTTCGAGAAGAAGCATGGCGTGAAGCTCGGCTTCATGGGCTTCTTCACCAAGGCTGTCACGCATGCGCTCAAGGAACTGCCGGCGGTTAACGCCGAAATCGACGGCACCGACATCATCTACAAGAACTATTGCCATATCGGCGTTGCCGTCGGCACCGACAAGGGCCTGGTCGTTCCGATCGTGCGCGATGCCGACCAGATGTCGATTGCCGGGATCGAAAAGGAAATCGGTCGCCTCGGCAAGGCTGCCCGTGACGGTCAGCTCTCGATGGCCGACATGCAGGGCGGCACCTTCACCATCTCCAACGGTGGCGTCTACGGCTCGCTGATGTCCTCGCCGATCCTGAATGCGCCGCAGTCGGGTATCCTCGGCATGCACAAGATCCAGGAGCGTCCGGTCGTCGTCGGCGGCCAAATCGTCATCCGTCCGATGATGTATCTCGCGCTCTCCTACGATCACCGCATCGTCGATGGCAAGGAAGCGGTCACCTTCCTCGTCCGCGTCAAAGAAAGCCTTGAGGATCCGGAACGTCTGGTTCTCGACCTCTAAGGAGACTTCACGATGGAACCGGTTTCCGCTTCCGCCTCTCCGCTTGTCCTGCTCCTTGCCTGGAGCGTGGTTCTTCTGGTGGCGCATGTCCTGCTACAGGGCGTGCTCGCCACCAAGGAGTTGGGTAGGGAGTGGAATGCCGGCCCCCGCGATGAAGGCAAACAGCCGGCGGGCAAGCTTGCCGGTCGTGCTGAGCGGGCGTCCTCAAACTTCCGCGAAACCTATCCGGCCTTCGTCGCCCTTGCGGCGGGGCTGCTTTTCACCGGCGAAACATCGGGTTTAGGCCTGGCCGGAGCCATCATCTGGTTCGCCGGGCGGATCATCTACTATCCCCTCTATCTGGCCGGCATTCCCTATATCCGTTCGCTCGTCTGGCTCGGCACCATGGCCGGGCTTGGCCTCATGTTCCTCGCGCTCGCGTTTTGAGGTGCGGCATGGGCGCGTCATCAGGAGCATTCGTCCTACTTGCTGCGCTCGTGTATTCCCACGCAGTGATCGCCGCTGATTGCCGCATTGAAAAGGCAATCTATCGCGAAGCTGAAACAGGTGTTGAGCTTGTTTTCGCGGCGGCGAGCGGAGAGAACACGCCGCTGTCGCACGGCTTCAGCACCGAGATCGGCAAGCTCAAGCTGTCTGGACATGTGATGTACGATCCCGAGATCGAACGACCTGTCGGGATGCTCATGAACAACTGCCCTGAAGGTGATGTGACTGGCGCGACGATCGCCGCCTGCACCGTCTGGAAGGGCATCGTCTACGGTATCGACGAGACCAACGGTCATGTCGATCTTCTGCCACCTGAAGGGGCTGATGCGCCGGATGCACTTCTTTTGCCTGGCTTCGGGCCGGCCGTCCTGTCGTCTGCTGTCGGCAAGGCGATGGAAAGCGCTCCATGGGACGTTTTCGAGTTCAAGGAGTGCACGCCATGACCTCTCGTCCTCTCCTTCTGGTCACCGGCGGGAGCCGTGGCATCGGCGCCGCCGTCTGCCGCAAGGCCGCAGCACATGGCTACGACCTGCTGATCAACTATCACTCGAACAATATTGCGGCCGAGGCCGTTGCGGCCGATTGCAGGGTCTTTGGCGCGAATGCCGACATTGTTCAGGGAGATACCGCGACAGAAGCGGGAATCGAAAGTATTTTCCGAGCGGTCGACCGGCTCGGATCGCTCTACGGTCTGGTCAACAATGCCGGTGTCGTCGACGTCACCGCGCGAGTCGATGAGTTTGACCGAGCGCGGCTCGACCGAATGTTTGCGGTCAATGTGATCGGCAAGATCCGCTGCGCGACGGAAGCCGTGAAGCGCATGTCCACGCGGCATGCCGGGCAGGGTGGCGTGATCGTCAACATCTCGTCCATGGCCGCCGTGATCGGCAGTCCGAGCCAGTATGTCGACTATGCCGCTGCCAAGGCTGCGGTAGATACTTTCACCGTCGGGCTCTCGCGTGAAGTCGCGACCGAGGGCATTCGGGTCAATGCCATAAGGCCCGGCATCATCGACACCGAAATCCATGCATCCGGTGGCCTGCCGGACAGGGCGCGCGATCTGGCGCCCATCGTTCCTATGCAACGGCCCGGAACGGCGGACGAAGTGGCCGACAGCGTTCTTTATCTCCTCTCGCCTCAGGCATCCTATGTGACGGGTGCCATCTTGAATGTCAGCGGCGGTCGGTAACCGTCGAAAACGAAGGAAGCTCCCCATGTCTTATGATGTCATCGTTATCGGCTCCGGCCCCGGCGGCTATGTCTGCGCCATCAAGGCGGCCCAGCTCGGCATGAAGGTTGCCGTGGTCGAGAAGCGCGCCACCTATGGCGGCACCTGCCTCAACATCGGCTGCATCCCGTCCAAGGCCCTGCTACACGCGTCGGAAGTGTTCCACCACGCCGCCCATGGCATGGCCGATCTCGGTGTCGAAGTCGGCGCACCGACGCTGAATCTTTCCAAGATGATGGCGCACAAGGACGCGACCGTGAAGTCGAACGTCGAAGGCGTCTCCTTCCTGTTCAAGAAAAACAAGATCGACGGCATCCAGGGCACCGGCAAGATCCTCGGCGCCGGCAAGGTGCAGGTCACCAATGACGCCGGTGAAGTCCAGATTCTCGAAACCAAGAACATCGTCATTGCCACCGGCTCCGACGTCGCCGGCATTCCGGGCGTTGCCGTTGAGATCGACGAGAAGGTCATCGTCTCGTCGACGGGCGGTATCGCGCTCGAAAAGGTCCCCGCCAAGATGATCGTCGTCGGCGGTGGCGTCATCGGCCTCGAACTTGGTTCGGTCTGGTCGCGCCTCGGCGCCAAGGTGACCGTCGTCGAATATCTCGACACGATCCTCGGCGGCATGGACGGCGAAGTCTCCAAGCAGTTCCAGCGCATCCTGGCGAAGCAGGGCATCGAGTTCAACCTCGGCGCCAAGGTGACCGGCGTCGAGAAGTCGGGTGAGGGCGCCAAGGTGACATTCGAGCCGGTCAAGGGCGGTGAAGCCCAGACGCTGGAAGCCGATGTCGTGCTCGTCGCCACGGGCCGCAAGCCTTATACGGCTGGTCTCGGCCTCGAAGACGCCGGCGTTGCGCTCGATAACCGTGGCCGCGTCGAGATCGATGGCCACTACCGCACCAATGTCGCCGGCATCTATGCCATCGGCGACGTGGTCAAGGGTCCGATGCTCGCCCACAAGGCGGAAGACGAGGGTGTGGCGCTCGCCGAAATTCTCGCCGGCC
The DNA here is from genome assembly GCA_046294755.1 of Allorhizobium sp. Classification (GTDB taxonomy): domain Bacteria; phylum Pseudomonadota; class Alphaproteobacteria; order Rhizobiales; family Rhizobiaceae; genus Allorhizobium. The sequence goes on from JBKBON010000024.1 coordinate 46,992, forward strand.
AGCATGGCCACGTGAATTACGACGTCATTCCGGGTGTCGTCTACACCCAGCCGGAAGTCGCTTCCGTCGGCAAGACCGAGGAAGAGCTGAAGGCTGCAGGCGTGGCCTACAAGGTCGGCAAGTTCCCGTTCACGGCAAATGGTCGTGCCCGCGCCATGCTCGCCTCCGATGGCTTCGTCAAGGTTCTCGCCGACAAGGACACGGATCGTGTTCTCGGCGTGCACATCATCGGGCTCGGCGCTGGCGAGATGATCCATGAGGCTGCCGTGCTGATGGAGTTCGGTGGTTCGTCCGAAGATCTCGGTCGCACCTGCCACGCCCATCCGACGATGTCGGAAGCCGTGAAGGAAGCTGCGCTGGCGACCTTCTTCAAGCCGCTGCACATGTGACACGGCCAGACCTAACATAGGTCAATTATTATATTTCGGTAAGGTTGAAGGCCGTCGCTTGTACCCCAAG
>JBKBON010000025.1:0-46321 GCA_046294755.1 Allorhizobium sp.
GGATGGAGGCCTCGCCCGTTCTTCGCTATATGCTAGATTTCAATCACATAGAACAAAGGTGCATCAGAGAAACCGCCCATGTTTTGCATGGGGTTTCAGGGCAATTTGATACACCTTATCCACAGGCTCAACGCAGGGGTTGACGGCATGAGATGGGAAATCGTTCTGATGGGCCTCGTGCTCGCCGCCGCGCTCATCTCGGTCGGCGGTCAGATCTGGAGGCTGTTCACATGAGCCGCATCAAGCCCGTGACCGATCCCGCCCCTACCCTCGGCATGTTCAAGCTGCCGGTGATTGAGATCGACTGCCCAGAATGCGGAAGGCGCGGCCGATATAATCGCGACCGGGCGATCGAGCGCCACGGGCCAAACATGACCATGAACGCCTTCATGCGGCTGATGGCGAACTGTCCGAGGGACGGCGACGAAAAGCGGCCCTGCCGGGTCGGTTGCTCGGACTTGCTCTATATGTTCCAGGGTGCGCCCTTCACCGAAAAATTCAGAGGTGATTGACCGGGCAAAGCTGGCATTCACGAAGACCAGCACCCACCCCACGGCAACGATCGCCGTCCATTGCTTTTCGGATAGATGAAGCTGTGTCATTTCCTGAAATCCTTCCATGTGTCGAGGATGTTCTCAGGGGTAACGCGAATGATCCACTTGATGGTTCCATCAGCGGTAAGAGCGAGAAGCGCGGCGACGGGCTCGCGATAGGACTTCGGCCAGTTCATGAACTCTAGCAGCGGGTCGGTGAAGATCCAAGCCATGAACACGGCGGCGATGACGGTGATCAGAGCCCGCATCGGGGAATGCCATGTGCTCGTCAGGAGCTTGAGGACGATCGCGCCGGCCACGGCAAGCCAGAATTTCAGGTCGGGGAAATTATGCAATGCGTCAATCCTTGGCTGTCAATGCGAGAGAATAGGCAGCCCAGAAAGCGTCCCATTGTGATTGGCAGTCCCGCGATGCCTGATCGCGGTTGTCGGCGAGGAATTCCCACCGCTTCTGCGTGACGACCCAGGCCTCGGTCATCTTAGGCTTGGCGCGCTCCATCAGTTCGGTGCAGCTCGCCGGCAGTTCAGGCTTGGGAGGATTGTAGGTGACGGCCTGGACAGATACCGCGGTCGAGATCCGGCTCTGTTGCGTCTGGCATGCGGCGCCGGTCGAGGCGACCGCGAGGACGAGGATCAGCGCGAGCCGTGCCATTGCAGATCCTCCGGGGTTGGATATGTCAGGCCGGGTGTCTTGGTGGCCTCTTCCATCAGGCGATCAATCTCTGCCTGCTGCGTCTGTTTCAGCCGGAGAAGCGCGTCAGCGCGGTTTCTGGCTTCGGTGGCCATCGCTGCGGCTGCAGATGCTTTCGCCCGCTCCTGGTCAAGTACGGCGGCAAGAGCGTCCATTTCGGCTTGGGTGACGAGGCCTTTGACCGCCTCGCGCCGTTCAAGCTCCACACGACCGACGCCGAGCTCGCGGATGATTGGGACCTGGTCGACATATGGCAGCCGGTTCACGATCGGCGCGCCTTCATAGTAGAAGTACACGACGACGGCAGCGATCCCGGCCGGGCCAAGGATGCGCAGGACGGCGGCAAGGATCGCGGTCATAGGCCCTGAAGGCAGATCTTGAGTTCAGCCTCGCGACGGTTGACGAGGCCCTTCACGACCTTGCCGCCGGCACGATTGAAGCGGGTCCATGCCTGGCAGCTTTCGCGGATCTTGCCTTCACGGGCGAGACGGGCAGCCGTGGACTTGCAAGCCGCTCCGACGCCGATGTTGTAGGTCACGGAGATGGAAGCCGCCTGCCAGCCGATCGGCTTCTGATCAAAGTCAGGGATGCAGAGCGTCAGCGGGTAATAGTAATCCTCGGAGACGCGCTTGAGCAGCTTCTCTTCGCATTCGGCCTTGGTGAATGTCATCCCCGGCTTGATGCCCTTAGTCTCGCCATAGCAAGCCGTCCAGACGCCGACGATGTCAGGATAGGACCGAAGCTCAAGGCCTTCCCACGGTTTAATCAGAGCGCCGATCGACAGAGCGATTGCAGCAGCACCGCCGGCAATGCCAGCCCTCTTAGCCTTGGACATTGTCGCCCTCCTTCGGGGGAAGTTCCTGCTTGACCACCTTTGCGCCAAGACCGATGACGGCGAGCGCGAGATACAGATACGGCGGCAATTCCACATCCTGCCCGATGAAGCCGAGCCCTTCAGGGATCAGCGCTAGGAGGGCAATGATGTAGTAGACCCACGCAGACCAATGGCGAGCGAGAGCCGTCTTCCATTCGGGATGGAGGATCATAGCAAATTCCTTGCCTTTTGTAGCTTTCCACTGTAGATTTGCAGGATGGAAAACGTTGAAAACGTACAGAAAGAGCGCTTCGACAGTCTGACCCTACTTGAGCGGCTAGGGCAGCATGGAGGCAGATGGAAGCTTCAGTGCGATTGCGGCACGGTCCTCTTTCGCGAGAGGAACGTTATCCTTGCGGGGAAACTCAAAAGCTGCGGCTGCCCGCTTGGCCGGAAAAAAGGCAACGAAGCCGTCCGTGCAGCCCGAACCAAACACGGGATGGAGAAGTCTTCGGAATACCGCATATGGATAGACATGCGCCGTCGTTGCCATGACCCACGCCGCCCCGACTACAAGAACTATGGGGCTCGCGGCATCACGGTATGCCAGGAATGGCGCGACAGCTTCGAAGCCTTCTATCGGGACATGGGGCCGAGGCCGGAAGGCCACACGCTGGACCGGATGAACAATGCCGGCCCTTACAACAAATTCAATTGCATCTGGGCCACTCGAAAGCACCAAGAGCGCAACAAGCGGACAAACCGCATTGTGCAAGTAGACGGCAAGCGGATGACCGTGGCCGAAGCGGCAGAAGTCTACGGCATCCCTCCGAAGTCAGCTATTCACAGGCTCAACCGGGGCTGGTCCGCAGAGGACACATTCAAGAAGCCGATGAAGGTTCTCAAACGCCGCAAGCCTTCAGCGCATTGATCGAAACGCGGCCCCAATCGCCATTGACGCCGACTGGATGGCCGTGCGCCGTCAGCCGTGATTGCAACCACGCTTCGAAGTTCATAGCGATTTCCTATTTAGGGATGGGGTGTTATAGAGCTGCACACGCTGGGATTAGGGAGGCATCCGATGATTGCGCTATTCCACTACCTACTTGGACACACTCGCTGGCATGTGAACATGCTCAATGGTGAGGCCGTCATGCGCCGTTGGACAAATGACGGATGGTGCTATCGCGGGATGACGATGAGAGAGCAGGCGGCTCATAAAGAGCGGCTTGAAGAACAGGCAGAAATGCAGGTCTGGTAGGCGGCATTTTGGCAGGGTTTAGTCAAGCCAAAGGATAGAGCCGAGCACTTCCCGGATCAGATCCGCCAGAGCGGCAACACCCGTTGAGGTCAGGTGAACGCCATCATAGTTGTAACTGGTTTTCAGGTCGTCCAGTTCACCTGTAGACAGTCGCAACTGACCCATGGCGTCGTGTGTGCTGATCAGCGTAGCGTCATTGGCGGCGCACCACGTCGCATAGTTCGCATTGAATAGCCGGGTGGCAGCGGCTCTGGCGTCATCCCCCGCAGTCCACGGCAAAACTTCACATACGAACAGCTTCTTGCCAGCAGAGAGACCAGCTTTGAAGGTGTTCATGTCTGCCTCGACGGCGGTCCAAGACCTTCCAGTCGCTATATCATTGACGCCATACGCGGCAATCACCGCTTTCGATCCAACCGAATTGATGGCCGCAACCTTAGTGACCGCATCTGCCCAAGTGGTGTTGCCCTGACAGAAATTCTGATAGCTGAGGCCAGGTATTGCATCCGCAACAGCGTCCATCGCGTCAGACGAGGGCGCGCCTGAAATCCCAAGTGCGTCGTAGTGAGTGTACCAAGGCGCGGCGGTATTGTATCCGGCCAAGATGCTGTCGCCAGTTGAAACGATGAACGGCGACTGACCCTCTAAAACAACGTCCATGCCGAAGTTTGCAATATCGGTCCATGTGCCTGAAGGGGCTTCTCCGTCCTTATACCTGACCTTGGCCCCACTCAATGCCCCACCTCGGATGTTGAGGTCAGAGAAACCCTTCACCCAGATAGCGACCACATCGCCCTTTTGACACGCGATTGGCGTTGCCAGAGTTAACGTCTGCGTTGATGCCGTGTTTGCCGGTGACAGTAGACCGCTCTGCGAGACGAGAGTATATGCGGTTCCACTTTCTCGAAAAACCATCACCTTCAGACTGTTGCTCTTATCGCCAGTGTAGGCGGTGAGCAGAGACAGCTTCACCGATCTGATGAAGCCGTCTTGCCGAATGCGGTGCTTCTTGGCGTCCAGCACGAAAGTGCGCCCAGCGCCGCCCCCGCCACCAAGAGCGCTACTCCCCGCCCCCAGGGCTAGACCACCATAAAGACTGCGCGACCCTATATCTGCGTTCCAGCGGGCAATGACAGGCGTGGTGGTGAACAGAGGGGCCAGGAAGGCGGTTATCGCTTTCCGTACGCCCAGCGAAGTCATATAGGCTTCGTCGTCAATGCCTGCGATAGCTGTAGGCTCATCAGCCTTGTCAATAGAGCAGGTCATGCCATAGCCCTCGCGATCAGACGCCAATTGCCGTTGGTGATTGTGCCGTATACTCCAGTGGTGAAATTTGGGATCACGAAGCCTCCTGAGGAAAACCTAACGCTAACATTGGTAGCGTCTACGACAGACGTAAAACTCGTGGTTGACGTTACGGAATTGGTGAAAATCTGGGTGCCGAAGGGGACTTTGCTCCCCACTGAGTATCCGAGTTCTGCCGTCTTGCAGATGAGGTAAAACTGCACGAATTTCGGCTCGACGCCGAGCCCATGCGCCAACGTCAGCGAACCACTTGGCGTGATCGTCTGCTCTGCGCTTTCAAAGTATTTGGTGACTGGCAGAAGCGACAGCACCCACGCTTTGAGATTGGCCAAAGAAAGCTTTTTGAAGCCGAAGGATGCAGCGCTGTCGGCTATCCTCATTTCGTCAGCGTCAGCAGGCGTGACCTTAGCCGTCAAGGCGTTGATGTTGGTGTCAGCTGCGGCAGACTTGCCAGCCAATGCGGTTGCGATGGTTCCCGCATAATCCGGGTCATCACCAAGAGACGCGCTGATTTTCTGCAGCGTGTTCATGTCAGACGGGGGGCTGCCGGTGATCGGTCCGATGATTTGATCCACCGTCAGCTTTACGGTCTCGTCATCCTTCATCGCTGGGATTTCGTGATCGGCAGCCGCTGATGCGGCCAGCGGCAGGGCGTCTATACGGATCCCCATGCTTTAAGCCCCCAGGTTGAAGTCAACGTAGCCGAAGAGGCTGCCGATCGTGGATGTGTCGGCCCAATCCGTCGAAACGGTCGCGCTTGCGCTGTACCGGGTAACGGTAGGCGCGGACATCAAGTTGGCGACACCTTCCATGGCACCAGATGGAGAAATAGACCCTGCCCCCAAGACCCCGGCAATGGCTTTGATCTTCGGCGTCCTCGCCCAGTTCAAAGTCTCGGAAACGGTCATCGAATAAGCCCCGGTTCCGAGGAAAATAGGGGTGTTCGTTCCTCTTACGCTGCGAGTGAGGCGGTCAGTGTTGATGAGTGGCGTGATCGTCGGCACGTTCGACGAGTTGGTCACGATGCGGGCAACCAGCATGTCGTCATAGGTGCTGTCGAATATAGAGCTGGTTTCGGCTGCCGACGTCGGGTTGTAAGACCCTGTATCGGCCAGATCCTTGAGCGCGAAGCCCGTCGTCGGGTTCCAACGCAGGTGATAGGTCTTGCTCAAGACCGTCGCGAGATCCGTCTGCACCGTCGTATAGGTGCGAATGCCGCGGTGCAGGATGATCTTGGACGCCGGAATGCGGATGTTCCCGGTCCCGAGATCGGTCGGGGTAATGACGCCGTTGTCGGTCGTCACCTCGGGGAAGATCGGAAGGCGTGCCTGTGCCTGGGTGAACAGGACGAACTGTGAGGTGTCGCCGCCGCCGGTTGCCGCTGCGATCAGGGCTTCGATCGCCTGCAGAACGGTCGTGTCGTCGCCTTCGCTGCCCGCGATCCCGCCTGCGTCCTGGATCGCTTTCAGCTCGGCCTCAATACGGCCAAAAAGGCGGTTGAACAGGGTCAGGTCAGCAGCGCCGCACTGGAAGCCGTCAGACTGTTCGTCTGTCGTCGGGGCACGGTTTACCCCACCCACGCTTGCAAAAGGTGGATCGAAATCGGCCATGGTGAGCCCTTTCAGTTAGCAGGAATAGGGTTTGACATCGAAGCGGCAAAGCCACTCAGCATCGCGGGTCAATGGACCTGTCAGGATTTGGACCCCGTCCTCGGTGACGAGATCGACGCCGTCCTCTGTCTCAAGCTCAGTGCCATCCGGCAGCCAAGGGTCGCAGAAGCCACCCCAGCCATCGCCAAAGCCGAACGGGTCAAGCGCACCGAAATGCCAGCGTGTCGTCACGCCCGGCGCGATCGGAAGCACCCGCGGGATGACCTGGAGCAATGCCGTCTCCAGATCCGTCAGGACGCGCAATGGCGCCAAGATGACTTGACCATTGCCTGCATCCATGATCCGCGCCTGAGCGCCAAATATGGCCTGCAGAGCGGCATTCAGATCTGACCACGAGTAAAGCGACTGCATCTGGTACGAGCGAGCGACCAGAAACGAGCGGTAAACCTCATCATCAGTGATGCAGATCTCGGAGATGCCGTCTGTGGCGCAGTCAAGGAAGATGCCGCCTTCGCAGAAGCCGACGATCGGCCGCGAGCCGGGGACGACCACATCGCAGGCGAAACCAAAGACCGGCTGCACATCGCAGACGCAGTGGCAGCGGGGGAAGCCCATCCACTTGCCGATGATGGTGAGCTGGTCGCCGACTGCGGTGTCGAGATTGAACTTCGTCGGCAGGTCGCAAATCGTATTCTGAGCGGCCCACAGCTGGCGAAGATATGTTCGGATCGTGTGCAAGAGCTTGGGGCTCTCGCGATATTGCGTGAGAACAAGCTCGACGCCTGCCTCGACGAATGCCTCTTGTTCAACGCAGGCCATCAGACCACCGTCACAGTCACATCGTCAGATGCCAATGAAGCGCGCTCGATAAAGCCGATCGAAACCGGCTGGTTGTCGCTCTGGGCGATGCTGTCACGCTCGCCGTTGATCGTCAGAACCTCGACATTCGAGAATGCGCTCTCGATGATCTGGCGAATGGCGTAAAACGTGATGTCATCCCCGTTCAGGAAGTACGCCTCGTTGATCAGCGCCGCCTTTACAGCGGTTGCCGAAGGAGGCGGGCAGCCAAGGGCATCGCGAAACGTTCTGATCGTGATTTCCAGCGTCACCGGAACGTCAATCGGGCGAAGGATGCGGAAGGACCGGCAATAACCGTCGATCGTGCTTTCAACCGTCGTGTTCCCATAGAGCGTCATGCCCGGCACCACATAGGCGCGGATCGTGGCCGCGATCTCGTCGGCATCGCCACCGGTGACGGCGATCGAGAGATTGGCCGGCGATGGAATGCTGTCGGTATCGTCGCGCGTCCAGACCTTGGAATAGGTCACGCCGTCGAGCGCTGCGATGGCCCGGCTGATGTCCTGCAGGTCAATGCGCGCCTGCCCGGCGTTGGTGATCGCCTGGCGATAGCTTGCGTCCGACTGACCGGCCGCGCGAGGAATGCGACGGATGCGGCCGATGATGTCGAGGTTCACGCCTTCAGCCTGATCGGGGTCCAGCGCGTGATAGATGTCTTCGATCAACTCAAGCACGGCGCTGGTGCGATCGGCGAAGATGCCATTGATCTGGCCCATCGGCGACTGAGCGGTCTGGACAAGGCCCGGGCCGAACTCGGTGATCAGCGATGCCTCGATCTCGGCAATGATGACCGAAAGAGGCTTGCGGCTGAAGCCGGTCGGCAGAACACCATAATCGGTCATAGGGTCGCGACCTCGTCATAATCGGTGAGGAGTTCAACCTCGTTGATGATCAGGCCGCGAGAGCCCTTGTCGAAGCCGACAGAGAAAGACGTGATTTCCGTCACGCCGTCAGTGTCGAGCAGTTCGGCCTTGACGACAGCTTCACCGAGCGCCGGGTCATAGCCCTTGCCCAATATCTGGGAGAGCCACGGAACGCCCGCGGTCGTGTCATAGGCCCATTCACCTTGAAACGTGCTCAGGCGCTGCTTTGCATGCTGGCCGACTGCCTCTGCATCCGTGACGGTCGCAAGGTTGCCGTCGCTGGCGAGGAACAGATCATTCGTCACCGGATCAATGGCGAGGCCGATACGAGTTGCCATGTCAGAGCACCATTGCGCGAAGACGGGCAGCGAGAGCCGCGAGAGCCGCCTGTTGAGTGATCGGCCAGATGCCGGTTGACGATCCGCTCGAGACCGTCGTCGTCAGGACGCCAAGCGTCTCGCATACCTCGGCCAGCAGATCGATCACGTCGCCCTCGGCACCGTTCAGCTGGAACTTGCCATCGGGCGAGCCCTTGAGCCCGAACGAACCGGAAGCGTTGAACCGGAGGTGAAAGTTCTCCGCATCAGCGCCAGGCAATGGATCGGACAGGCTATCCCCGCCCGACAGGCTGGCCCGCATGTTCGATATGTGGAAGGACCGGGCATCCGTGGGGGTTGCCTCGTTGCCTTCCTCATAGTCTTCGAAGGCCCTCATCTGAGGGGAGAGCATCACCTTTGTGCCGGCCGGGATCGGGAACGTGATCCCCATGCCAGCGGTCCGCGGCTGGTCGACCGGCACCTCGTAGAGATCCGGCATGTCCAGTTTCTTGCCGGCGACTACCGGCTTGTAGAGAGGCCGCACAGTGGCGGTTCCCTTGGCGGCGTCATAGGTGACGATCTCGCCGGGGATCGCGCCCCACTGGCTTTCTCGCTCCGTCTGCGTCATCTGGCCGATCGTGTCGACCGGGTCGTTCGTGACCTTGCCCAGGAGCCCGACCATTATGGTTTAACTCCCGTGTCCACTTTGCCGCCCTGGATGGCCTCGCCCGTGATGTCGACCTTGAAGTCGCCTCGGTCGTTATCCCCGGAATAGGTCACGGCTGACACGCGATACATGCCATCTGCTGCGTTCATTTCGAGCGTTTCCGACTTGATCTGCACCCGGCGGTTTGGCCGGATCTCAGGGTTCAGCATCGCCGAGACGCGGACCCCATTGTCGGTCAGTGCTGGCGTCCCGATCATCCCCGTCTGAGGGCTGATGACCGCGACCGACCCGACAAAGCCGTCGCCCGGGATGATCTCCAGCGTCTCGTTCTGGCTTGAGTAATAGAACCCGTTGCCCCGCCCGATCGTGTCGAGCTCACGAGCGCAGGATCCACAAGCCGCATAGGGGCGCTTGAAGGTCTTGCCCTCCATGGCCTCGGGGAACTTGAACTCGCCCCGGGCCAGCCCCTCGGCTTCCATCTGCTTGGCGATCTCGTCGACCACATCCTTGACCGGTGTCCCGGCTGGGAAGCTCTTGGAGATGGTCGCCCGGCGAAGCGCCTTGTCGCCATCCCCGCAGGAAATGATCGTCAGGATGTTCGGGCCTTCCCGGCGGTGCTCCACATCGCGGATCGCGCCCTTGAAGATCACCCCGACGTTGCCAGCCTCGCCCGGCGGCATATAACCGGCCTCAAGCGTGATGCTGTCGAACTCCTTGCCCATGCCGTTGCGCGTGCTTTCGGCCAGGTTATAGAGCGTGATGTCTGCCGTGTTGGCGCTGCTCGAAATGCTCTTGCTGATCGAGAACTTGATCATCAGCTCGTGCGTCTGAACGCGGCCGGGATTGATCACCAGACCGCCCGAGAACGACGCCCTGACTTTTCGCAGGTATTGAAGCATTACGCCGCCTCTACCTCTGCCTCAGTGGCGTGAAAAACCCTCACAGATCCGCCGACAAGCGCGTCAAGGGTCGGCTCGGCGCCATCCACCACAGCGGCGGCAAAGATCACTCCCAGGCCAAACTGAAAGGGAGCGAGCAGATCCACGCCCGTGACGATCTTCCGGCCATGCAAAACCGGCTGGTCGTCGATCGAGAGGTCGAACGTGCAGCGATCCGTGGTCGGGTTCTTCCGCACGCGAATGGTCACACGGCGCCCGTCAATGATCGTGCCGAACTGCTGATCGGCATGATTGCGGATGTCGAGCCGGTTCATTGCGCACCGAAGATGCTGGAGAGATAGGACTGATCAGCGGTCGACGCGGACTTGACCGCGCTGTCGCCGAGTTGAACCGTTCCCGATGCGCGCTCGGCTGCTATGCCAGACGCACGATCGGCAGAAGGCGGGGCTGCCCGTGTGGACTTCTTGCCGCCTGGGTTGCCCCGGTTTGCGTTGTCGCCCGCCGGATCCGCCACATAGGAGGTTCCGACGAGAATGACTTCCTGCAAGTCTACCGTGGCCTTGAGGATCTTCGAAAAGGTCGCATCCCGCTCGGCGCTGATGCGCTTGACGAGCATGCTGGTGAAGACCTTGAGGCCCGTGACCATCGTGAAGGGCACACGGCTTTCCTGGAAGCGCTCAAGGGCCGCATAGGTCGCCGCTGCGTTGCCGGTGGCGAGGTCGAGCGTGACCTTCTTCGGCATCACGACGGCATGATCTGAGACCCGAGACCCGTTTTCGATCGGGATCTCGGTGATGTCGAGCGTGCTTTCCAGCTTCTCCGAGATGATGCAGTCGATCGGAACCGGCCCGATGACCGAGGAAAAGGCGATGACGCTCATCAGAATGCACCTGTTCCAGCGATACGGGACGGCGGGAGGCCAGAGGACCGGGCAGCACCGGCGGCAGCGTTGCCAACGGCAGCACCGACCGCAGCCGGCGCGTCTGTTGCCTGCTGCACGCTCACGCCGCCGACGTTGACGGTCACGGACTGGTTTCGGCTGTCGTTGACCGTGCTTTCGACAGATGCCGCAGCGTTGCCTGCGCTCATCCGATCGGCGTTGCCCTGAGCGTTCTGCAGGTTGGTCAGCAGATTGTTTAGATCGGTGTTGACCTGTTCTGGTCGAAGCGAAACCGAACCCTCAACGTTGTCGTTCGCGGGGTTGTCCGTCGAAAGGAAGTTGAGCGGGTTCAGCGCCGCAAGCTTTTCATTCGCCCAGTTGACGAAGTCCATCACCGCAGCCTTGGCGCCTTCGAAGCCAGCGCGGAACGCATTAGCGATGCCCTGGCTGATCCGGTCGGGAAGGGCCGCAATCCAAGCGAGGATGGCGTCTTTCAGTTCCCCAAGCCACTGGATGGCATCGCCGATGACCGACTGACCGCCCCGCAGATAGGTCAGGAAGTCGTCAAGGACCAATGCCGCGCCGATGAATGCAGCGATGACCGGGAAGAGCCCGATCGCCAATCCCAGCGCTACAGCCTTGAGGATGTTCCACGCCTCGGCATTTGCGTTCAGCAGATCGGCGATGGTGCCCAGGTTCAGCGCGACCCTCTCGACAAAGCCGCCGATAAAGTTAACGACCGTCGTAAGGCTGTCCGAAATGCTCTGAGCCCAGCGATCAAGCGTTCCATCAGCGTCAAGCCCGGCGATGAAATCCATCAGGCGCTGAAGTTGCGCCTTCGCGGCATCGAAGAAACCGGCGTCACCAATGCGGCGCTGAAAATCCGTCCAGCTATCCCCAAGATTGGCCGTCATGCCTCGCCAGGTCTTGGACTGCTTGTCCATCGCGCCGCCGAAGCGACGTTCGAAATTCTCCTGCAAGAATTTGGCGATCTCGACGCCGTTCTTGTCCAGGGTCTTCTTCAGTTCCTTGCCGTTTTCGCGCCAGGTATAGGTGATCTTCTTGCCTGCGACTTCGGTTGTGATGCCAAAGGCCTTGAGGCGTTCATTTTCGCCCGTAGTTGCGTCAGCAATCGCTTCGACGCCATCCATGATGGATCGGCCCATAGCGGACGCAGCATCGCCTACAGCCCTCAGTGAGCCGTCTGTCGGGTCAAGGCCATAGGCCCGCATCCGAATGAAGCTTTCCGTGACCTGGGCAATATCGTAGGGCGTCTGCTTGGCGAACTCGGAAACCCAATCAAGAGAAGCCGCCGCCTTCTCTGCGCTGCCTTCGACAGTCTCAAGCGTAGCCTGATAGACCTCGAACTCGGCAGACGTATTGATGACGGCGCGGCCGAGTATGCCGACGCCTGCAGCGGCGAGGGTCGCAGTTGCGGCAGCGACGACGCGCATGCGCCCGACAAGCTCATCGAGGGACTGCGAGAAGCGGCGAAGCTTTTCCTCGCCCTTCAGGTCGTAGGATAAAATCGCGACGAGCTCATCAACGATCATGATTGAAATCCATTCCGTGAAGAGCCATGTTTGCCGCGAGCAAAAGGAAGCCCGGATGAAGAAAGTCCAGTTGCGTTACTGCAAGCATTGCGATGCAACGATGCCCTGCGAGAAGCGGAGCCCTAACCACGTCCTGCACATCATCCTGTCGATCTTGACGCTTGGTCTTTGGCTCGTCGTCTATGCCCTGATGGCGATCGAAAGCGCCGGCCATTCCTGGCGCTGCCAGAAGTGCGGAACCAAGTGCTGATCACTTCTTAGCCGCCGCCTTCTCCTGCATCGCTGCCTTGAGATCCAAGGCCTCATGAGCGTCCATGACATCCGAGAGCGCCACCCAATGCCGAAGATCGGATTGAGTGTAGATCGGCGGGTCCGACAGGATCGGACGCCACAGCCACATATCAAGGTTAGGCGCGATCCGCCCAATCTGGGCAGAGGTTAGGCCGTCGCCTTCATTGCGCGGCTTCCACTCGCCAGGGCGCCGGAGAAAAAATCCCCGAACACCTCTTTCAGGATAAACACCACGATCGGGATGATGGCGCCGAGGTTGGCCGACAGGTCGCCGTCAAGGTCCATCTGGTCGTAAGCCCCGGATTGGCGCTTGATCTTGGCCATGGAGACCACGTCGCCAACCAGAGACGCGAACTCCTCGGGCGAAAGACGGTCGAAGATGCCGGTGATGGCCGATAGCGCCTCGGCGTCTGCCTTGGCCCGCTCTTCTTCGGTTGCACCTTCCCGCCGGCTGGCGAGAATGCCGGGCAGCTTTTCAGCAAGGCCCCCGGCAGCTCGCATCAGACGGGCCTGCATGCGAAGTGCTTCTGTCGCGAGCGGGCGATCAACCTTGATCTCCATACCCGCAATTTTCTTCTCAGCCACAGATCACCTCTTACGATGCGTTCGGGATTTCGGAGACGAGTTCACCGGTGACGAGAACCCACTCGCGCACCGTGGCGTTGGTGCCCTTGGTGTCGGTCGGCGCGGACTGGATAAAGCACTTGTCAGCCGTGCCGCCCTCACCGCTGGATGTGTCGAAGGCCGTCACCGGGAAGGCCGTAGCCGCTGACGCAAGAGCCTGCTGGCGCTTGAGCTTCTGCATGAGCAGCCGGTGGGTCGGGCTGGTGTGCTGCAGCCGGATCGTGATCGTGGCTGCCTTGTTCGCGGAGACCGAGAACAGAGCGGAGCCATCGGCGCCGATCAGCATGGTGCCCTTGTCGGCCATCGGAGCGATCGAGATAGCGTCGTCGCCATCCCAGAGGCCCTGGATAAGCTGGCCGTCAACGGTGTTGCTTGTGTTTACAAAGCCATACGAGCTTGTCAAAGCCATGGTTCAGCCCTCTGATCAATAGGAGACGGAATATCGAACTACCGCATAATGCACAGCACCCGCTGCCCTGAAGCGGCATTCGATGGCGGGTGCGATACGGGCGGCACGCTGGCTTTCGGGCACATCGAACACGCTCGGAACGGTGATTTCGACCGCCGGCAGATACTCGCCCGTTTCCGGGTTCAGGTCGTTGGCGACCAGACCAGCGCGAACCGCTGCCTGCATGACCGTGCGAACGCCGCCGGCCAGCATCTGCATGCCGCGATCGTCGAAGCTGATGCGGGCGTTGTTCAGCAGAATGCCAAGGATTTCTTCCTCAGTGCGGGCAATGATCCAGTCCTGCATGTGGATCTGGTCGAGGAACACGTCAGGCGTCAGGGTCGAGCCATAGACCGTGAAGTTCTGCGAGCCGATATCGATGTAGGTGTTGGCGCAATGGCCGACCGTGGTCGACTGGCCGACGCCCTTGGTGAAGCCGGTGACGGCAGTGACAGCAGCCGAACCGATGTTGACCGGGGTGATGCCGGGAAGGTTCTTGTAAGCAGCCGTGTAAGCCGAATTTGCTTCATCGAAGTTGCGGGTCTGCATGTAGGCGGCAAGCGAGGCCGCAGGATAGAGCGCGGTGTTGGTGTGGTAGAAGACACCAGTGCGCTGAACCGTGCCCTTGTTGGCCGATGCCAGGCTGGTGGTCGTGCTTGCCGGGTCTTCGGTGTCTTCCTCGTTGCTGTCGATGATCGCCAGCTTGTTCTTGGCCTCGGTCCAGGTGAGGATGCCGACAGTGGCCGTCACGTCGCGGAGATCGTCGCCGACCGTCAGGAAATACCAGTCGCTATCGTAGGCGTAGAGCAGATCAAGCTGCGCCTGAAGCTCTGCGCTGGTCATCGTGCCATCGTCGGCAACGTGGCCGATCTTGATCTGACGCGGGCGCGGGTTCTGCGAGAAGGCAGACAGCGCAGCCTTGTAGGCGCTGGTCGTGGTGGCCCAATCCTCCGCGACTTCTGCCATCGAGCTATAGAGCTTCGTCCGGTTGGTCAGATCGACCTCATCAGCGACCGTTTCCGTCGTGATGATAAGCTGCGTCCCGAAACCACGGCGGCTCGGGAATGCGTCGTTGCGTGTCACAGAGACATCAACGACAAAGTTGTATGGAAGGATTGCCATACCGCTGTCCTTTCGGGGTTTCGGGGTTATTCAGCCGGCGCGATGTCGAGGCTGTATTCGTCGATGACATCCACGGTCCCGACGCTGTCGCGGATGATGCCGCGAACGAAG
Source organism: Allorhizobium sp. (assembly GCA_046294755.1). Taxonomy (GTDB): domain Bacteria; phylum Pseudomonadota; class Alphaproteobacteria; order Rhizobiales; family Rhizobiaceae; genus Allorhizobium. The sequence continues at coordinate 14,868 of JBKBON010000025.1, forward strand.
AGATCCATTTGAGCGCGTGGCTGCCAGGCGTTGTTGATCCAGTCCGGGACGTTGCGGATCTGGGAAATCTCGTGGATGTGCAGGCCGGGAACGAGCGGTTCCATGGGCTGCAGCATCTTCATGGCGGATACGATAGGCCGCAGCCGATCGGTCGGGCTTGTGCCGTATGCGTGAACCGAGAACCGCCATTCCATTTCGATGACAGGCGCGGCGGTGACGATCAGCTCGCCCTCGCTATTTGGAACGCCTGTGTCGGTGAACTCGATCTCGATCTCATGCCGGCGAACCGGGTCAGAGCCGAGGAAGTTGGTCATAATGTAGTTGCCGGTTGGCGCCGTCCCGCCCTGGTGGGCCTTGATGATCGTGCCGTTCCCGGTCTTGCTGCGGATCCACTGGTTAAGTGCGGTGTGGACTTGATCGTTGGTCATGTCGTCACCTTGCCAAGCGCCGCCCGATAGAAGCCGCCCTCTGCCCTCGGCCAAGCATAGACCACGCGGTAAACGATGCCCTTGTTCGTCACTCTGTCGTCAACGGCGATCTCAGACCTCGACCAGACGAACCATCCAGCCTCAGTCCGCACTCCTTCCGGCACGTCCATCAGCTTGTTGCCGGTGGCAGGCTGGATCACGGCCTTGATCGCGGTCGTCGTATTCGCGCCGGGAATGAGGTTTCCCCCGTCGTCGTAGCTGTCAGCGCCCTGCCGCGTCCGCGTCATGGGGATGGCGCGCCTATCAATGGCATTTGCCGCTTGGCGCATCAGAAGTTCCCCACGAGGTAAGTCACTGCGGCCCTCATGTCCCCTCGGTCGATCAACGGCTGCGAGGAACCCTTGAGTTCGATGGTGACAGGGCTATTCGGCGGCGAAGACCAAGACGAAATGCTTTCCTGCACATCGCCCTGAGCCATGATGCCGAGCTTCGAAAGCACGGTTTGCAGAGACGTTTGACCGAGCAGCAGCTTTTTGGCGCTCGTCTTCATGCCGTCTCGATACTTGCTCCGGTTCTCACGCATGGCCGATGAAAGCCACGGGCGTTCTGGAACGGGACCGCCCCACCCCCCGCCTGATGCGCCGCCAGCCGTGCCGAAATGCGTCCAGATCCCGCGCATGATGATGTCGCTGTCAGCCTCGCCTTGGGGCAAACCCACCTTGACCTTCTTCGGCCCGCGCAAGCTCGTCTGCACCTTCGACAGATCGACGTGCTTGGTGCGCTTGACCGCGACTGTGAACACTATTCCGCCTCGGGCTCTTCGTTCGCGTCCACGGCCTTCTGTGTCCGTTTGCGCACGGTTCTGCCGTCGATCTTCAGGCCTTCCGTCGCTTCGGCGACCTTCATCCCCTCGGGCGTGAGCTCTACGTCGCGATCCTTGCCCGGATGGATGAAGATCACGCCGCTGGTCGTGTGGACCGCCTGCTTGACGTCGCTTGTATTGGTGATCTTGGTCATTATCGTTCCTCAGTAGGCGCCATGCTTGCGCAGGCACTCAATCGCAGCAGTCGTCGGGATCGCCTGCACTTCGCCCATGACCTTGCCGGGATCGACATCAATGAACTGATCGACTGTGATCAGCGTTTCGACTTCCGCCGCGAAGGCTTGCTTCTGCTTTATCGTTGCCGTTTCCAGCAGCTTCTGAGCCGAGGCGAGGAATTCCATCATCGCCGAATTGTCGAACGAGAGGGTCAGTCCTTCAGTTGCCATGTCATCGTTTCCCTGTCGGGTTGTTGCGGCGAATGTTCATCGCTCGGGCTGCCAGATAGGCCGCATCCTTCGCCATCGTCTTCGCCACGAAGCCGGCAGCCGAAACCATCTGGCGAGGGTCGCGGGATTGCGCGGCGGCGCTGATACGCTCACGGCGGGCTTCACATCCTCCGCAGGCCATCAGACCACCGCGATTGCGGGGAAGTTCTTCCGCATCAGCGCGGCAAACTCCCGCCCGTATGTCGTCAGGCCGTAGCCCAGCGCAGAACTATCGCCGGCAGATTGCGTAGAGCCCGCGAACTCGGTTTCAACGTCGCCCACCTTGTCACGCTTGATCAGACCAGTGCCGGCAGAGCCCGCCCCGGTTGACGTGCGATCGGGTTCCCCTTCCATGGTCAGCTTGTGAGCCGTGAGGAGCATCTGAGCCCGTGCACGGTCCCGCTCCAGCCACGTTTCGCCAACGTCATTGATCGCCTCGGCGAGAACCAAGCCGATCAGGACATCAGAGACATCCGCAAACTCGGGATATCGAGCCTTGAACGTCGTGGCTGTCGGCTCAACGTAGGCCATCTTTGTTCACCTTGTTACGATAGCGGCAATGGTCAGCCAGAACGCGAACGAGATGCCGAGCGCGAGGCAGAAGGCTTTGAAGCGGATGGTCATGGACAACGCCAGACGATGATGGGGTGGTGGGGCTTTAAGTGGTTAAAAATTCTGACGCATTCGGGCATCACTATCACGGGAAGGTCTGAGGGATTTGCAAAGTAGTCATCGCCACGCTCGCGACCATCGCTGTCGATGATCCGAAGGTCACTGTTCCCTGCAAGACGCCGCCAGCGCTGAGCGCTGCCGAAAGTGTAGGCGATCCCGTACCGTATGATTTGGTCGTGCCGATCTGCTCTATGGTGCGGATAGATGTCTTGTCTACCCACACCAGATAGGTTGCCATAGCGCCGCCTGTGTAGTCCGATTTGTCTGCTCGCAAAACCACCAAATAGACGCCATTTGGAACCTGCCAGTTGAACACACGGGAAGTGCCAGTGAAGGTCTGCTTCAGGAAATTCTGCGTTTGCCCCAGAACGATGTGATCTGTGCCAAGAGTAAGGGCTGGGTCATTGCCAGCAAATCGGGTGTACCGCAGTCTTGCACGATCAGTATCCGGTCTGGAGAATACGCGGACGTTGGCGTTGTTGACAAAGACGGGGTCAACAACGTCGAGGAACGGAAAGGTGCCGGTGTTGTTATTGGCAACAATGCGGTCCATTCGGGTACTTGATATCAACGGGCGCAAAACTGTAACCGTCTTAGCCCAGAAAGCATCAATGAACGCGTATGTTGCCCCCGCGACCTTCGAAGGCATCCCAGAAGTTCCATCGAAAATGATCGGATCATGAAATTCGATGCCGCCGGTTGAGGTAGCTCCGTCACCTGTATACTGCACGTAAGCAAGATGCGGCTCCGCTACTGGGATTGTGCTCTCGCCTGCACCCGTTTCGAACCAGCACGTGTCAAAGATAAACTTGTTGTCGTAGATCTTCTCGATGGCTGCCGCCGATGAAGTCACACCAAGGCTAGTAGGCTGACTGTTCGTGGCTTCGATTACAATATCGGTGCCGTTCTGCGTAAATGTCGTTGCAATCGACTTCCCGTGTTTTACGGCATCCATCACCATGCCGATCTTGCACGCCCCAATGTCGAGGTTCTTATGGATATGCTGCTGAGAACCGGGCCCCATGTATAAGCCGACGTCGCAATTGCGAATACGCACATCGTTCAGTGAGTCGAAATCGGAGCCGTATGACAGGCAGATACCGTATTTGAAGCCTTGGAATTGAACACGGTCGATCTGAAGGCTACCGCATCCGTTGTCCTGCAAACCCATCTGCTTGCGTGCTGGAAAGTTGGTGATGTACTCGGAAGTTGAGTCTGGTTGGACGGTCCAGGGGGAGGAAACGGTGAAAGTTGTGGCAGTATTCGAAACGACCGGGCGTAACTGACCCGCCCCTGTACCTCTCCAGATGAATAGGTTGCAGCCCACGTACGCATTGACGGTCATCGCCGCCGCGCTGTTGCTGAGGGTGGAAGCCCCGCCGGATGTTGCCTGCCCAGATGCACCACTCAACGAACTTTGGAAGTCGTTAGTGATGATCATATCAGACAGTTCAAAACCCTGTGCGCCGCCGTCATAGGCTGATGCGGGGTTAACCTCAAAGTCGCCAAGCTGGAAGACTGGCGCGTCAATGTCCGAAGAAAAAAGGCGAAGCTTCGTAGAAAACATTGCGTCGCCACGGATTTTGATTCGCGACGTATCCTTGATCACAGCCAGAGGGCTTGTGCGATATACACCGCTTGGAACGTAAAGCCCCGGTCGTCTGGTTAAGCCACCCGAAACATTCTGCCCGTAGGCAATAAGCTCGGCTATGGCTGCATCGAATACACTTTTGATGTCTGTAGTGTCATCAGGGTCGCCACTCGCGCCGAATTCCTTCAGGCTGACAACGTCCGAAAAGCGATTGCCGAGCGGGCGAGAAAAACTTCTGCCTCGGGCGGTGACCATTGCTTCCGCAAAATTAAACATACGTCACCTCAGTTGATTTTGCGGTTGAGGTCATCAAAAAACCCGCGCCGGTTTAGGTCATCGACAAACAGCGAAATCGGGCGGCCGAGATCATCGATAAACACCCCTCCGCCCTTGGCTAGGACGGGGGTGCCCAGCCTCAACCCTAGCCCGAGCCCCATAGCCATCAGACATAAACCTCGAGATTGGTCGCGGTGGTGCCCGTCGCATGAATACGAGTGCAAGCGACAAGGATCGTTTCACCAGCGCTGATATACGTGTTGCGAACGGTGCCGTCATATGCGCGGAAGCGTAGTGTGCCAGCCGCACCATCAGGCCGGCAACGAATTGCACGGCCTGCGGATGCCAGATCAACTGTGTCGCTCGGTGTTACCGGGACAAGATCCAGCCCGACGCTATCGCCACGGTTCAGGGGGTTCGTCATGTCCGCTTGTCCTTATTCCGCCAGCTTTTCGTCAATCTTGGCCGTTAGCGTTTTCGCATCCCAGCCCATGAACGGGCGCTTGCCGTAGAGATCGGCATACTGAGCGCGGAGATCGGCCAATTCGTCGGTCTGTTCCGGCGCGGTTGATCCGCCCTTCTTGCCGTCCTTGTCGTGGTCGAGAGACCCGCCATCCACCTCGAAGCTTTCCGGTGCGCCTTTGACGCCGGCAAGCTCTTCTTTGGTGAGGTCTTTCTCGACACTCTCGCCAGGCGCCAGCGTCACGAGCCGATGATTGGCCCAGAAGCCACGCGGGCCCGATGCAATGTTAGTGATCTTCATGGCGTCCTCTGATCGGTTAAGGCAGGGCGACCGAATAGCCGCCCCGGCCTGTCTCTTTACGGGGTCGCGTCGTAAACGCCATCGAGGTACAGCATCGCCCTCGGCAGACGGATTTCCGTGCCGCCCGTGCGCATGATGCCTGCGACTTCCCAGGTCATGGAGGACTTCTGGAAAGGCGTCAGGAAGCGATGCGGCATGGGAAGGTGGAAGCGAACCACGTCGGGGTTGCGGGCATAGAGCACGGCGCGACCGTCGCCGCCTGCATCGGCAGTGTTCAGCTCGAACATCTCAGTGATGAGAAGCGGCTGGCCGGTGCGAGCGGTGTAACGGTTGGTGCGCTGCAGGAACGAAAGGGTGGTTTCGTTCGTGTCAGGCATGCGCTTGCCGAGCGTACCCATGACGCTGGACGGCAGAGCGAGCGTGTTTGCAAGCTCAGTGCCCTTGGTCTGGGTATAGATCGTCTCGATACCGGCGTTGATATCGTCAACGATCTGGTCGCCGGTCTTGTTGGCCCACCAGGTCGTGGAGCCGGTGCCATTGGCGGCAACGTCAGCAGCCGTGACGTTGGCGTCGTTGATCAGGCCGGTCCAGCCCTTTTCAGTGTCGCCTTCGATGCCGATGCCCCAGAGCTTGCGCTCTGCGACCTTCTTCGCAGCCATGGCCTTTTCGTTGCCGAGCGAGCGGCCTTCGAGAGCGGCAACCTGGATTTCCTCCAGAGACCACTCATAGCCGATCCCGGCCATTTCGAAGCCCTTGAGGTACTGCGTCTGGGAGACGTCAGCATAGGGCATATCGAAGCCCTTGCCGCTGATCCATTCCGCCTTGCCGGCGATGTCAGACGAGCGGAACAGGACGCCACGGCCCCATTCGTTGCCCTCGGTGATGACCGGCAACAGGCGCGAATAGTCGAATGCCTGATACTTGGTCTGGTAGACCGTGCGTTCCACATTGTAGAACGCCGGCATGATGAAGCCGAGCGCGTTCTGAGCGTCGGTGAAGTCAATATGCTGGTTCATAGTCCGGGCTCCTTAACGCTTGGCAATGCGGACGAGGGCGCCGCTCGAAACGGTGTCCTGGAACGTCCAGCCAGTGAGGGCGACGTTGCCTGTGGCGTCATCGGTGAAGGCACCAGCCGTCAGCGGGTCACCGTCGCCAACGTAGACAGCAGCACCGTCAGTCACATCAGCGCCAGCAACGACCCAGATCACACCCTGGGTAAGGATCGCGGCGGTAGAGTACTGAGGATAGCTGTCGGCCTGCACACCGGTCGTCTGAACTGGCGGGGCGGCATAGTTGGCAATGGTGATGCCCATCAGGTTGGCCGAAGGGGTTGCGGTCACGCCATGGTCGCCAGTGCCACGGAATACGGCCTTGCCGAAGCCGATCGCCGTTGCATCCTCGACAGTGCGGCTGATGCGGTTGGAGGTTTCGCCATTGGCGACCATGCCGGCAAAGCCAGAGGCGTAGTCGTCAGCGTAGGTAGTCTGGAGAACAGCCATTGTTCACGCCCTCACTTCTGAGCCGCTTCGGCGTTCCAGCCGTTGCGGAGGTTTTCGACATAACCGGCATAGGCATCAGATGCCGCCTGACGGTCGTTGACAGGCTGCTTGACGCCGCCCTTCATTGCATCGCGGAACGGGTCGGCCTGCTTCATGTCCTTGGCGATGGCCTTGAACATGCCGGAGACCTCAGCGTCGGAAGCGTCCTTTACCATCTCGTCGCCGAGCCTGGACTTGACGGCAGCGCGGCGAAGCTCGGCATCGCTGCCCTTGATCTCGATCTTGCTGTCGATGGCCTTGATGGTCTCGACCAGCGCGGCACGATCGGCAACGAGGCGATCAACGTCCTCGGGCTTGAGGGCCGCATCCTGGGCCTTCTTGAGATCGGCCTTGAGCGTGCCGATTTCTTCATCCTTCGCGGTCAGGGCAGCCTTGTGGGCCGCTTCGGCGTCGGAAAGCTTCTTGTCGGCTGCAGACAGGCGCGTCTGGAGCGTGGAGATAACGACAGCGCCCTGGTCGGTCACTTCAACCGGGATGCCGTCAACTGTGACCGTCTTCAGGGTCATTGGCTTTACCTCTTTCTGGATTGCGTCGGAGATCGGGGCAATGCCCCATTTCGCACCGTCACCGATGCGAGCTTGTGAACCAGCGCGACCGCGATCAACGATAGCGACGTGGTTGATGCGGATATCCTTCTGGATGGCGTCGTATGCCTCACCCTCGGGCGTCTTGCCGGCGGTCCAGTCCAAGGAGCAGACATAGCCAGCGGAGAGTTCCCGCTTGCCGTCCTGCACCTGCTTGATCGTGTCGGCGTCCATCAGGACGAGCGGGATGCGGACATAATCGCCATCTCGAGCGATCTCGTCCCCGATCTGGCCAACTGCCAGGCTCCGCCAGTTGTCAGCCGTGACCGCCTCGGATGGGTGGTCATTCGTGATCGGCTTGTGAGCGTAGGAGCCGAGGCTGTCTTTCGAGAACACCTGTTCCGGCGGGCGGTAGACTTTGACGACCGGCATCACGGCCTTGCCGACTTCGTAGCCGGCATAATCCTGAATGCCAGTGCGTGCCGTTCGGACTTCTGCGACCAGATAGCCGTCAGATGTCAGGCGCGTGCCGGCGATCTTCGCGGCATCGACGAATTGCATGGCCTGCCCTCATATGGTTAAGATCGGCCCATGACCGACGAACAGTTCAAAGCCCTGCGCACGCTCATCCTTGAGCAAGGCGTGAAGATCGAAGCCTTGGCTTTGGCGGTGCGCTCATTGCAGCGATCGGTGGAGACGACCGAGGTTATTGCTCTCACCCCGGAAGACTTCGCCGAGGCGATCGATCTCCCCGACGATCTCAAGAAGTTCTTTCCCGACTAGTCGAAACGGACGAGCCCGCGCCCCACACAGCGGCAAGATATGTCAGCGCCAGGATGAAGCTGGACGCCACCAATGCCCGACCGAGAGCGCCAAGAGCCATCGTCGGCCCGATAGACCGAAGCATCTCCCCATTTGCACGTACGGCCTTCCATGGCCTTGTGATTGGCCCTCACGCGCTCGTCACGCGATGTCGAGAAGATGTATTCCGTCACCCCGGCCTGTTCCTGTCGAAGCTTATTAAGCTCCCCAGTCATCTTAGCGGACTGATCGCGAGCGATGAGCCTCGCCCGCCGGTCAGAGATGCCGAACTGTTTTTGCAGTTCCGCCCGAAGCGTGGCGACTGAATTGCCAGCAATTGAGTTGTTGTAGACGACCTGTTGAATGCCCTTCAGCGTGTCGTCAGCCAGCCCCTTGATCAGCGAGGCATTTCGCGCCGCTGCAGCCTGCAGATAGTCCCCAAGGTCGTCCTGCTGCACGACCGACCGGAGATTGATCCCCAGCGTTCGGCGGGCCACTTCAATGAACGTGTCAGTGTGCCTGATGGCCTCAAGCGCCAGGATGTCGTTCACCGTGTTCTGAGCCGTTCGGGTCAATGCCAGCATCAGAGCCGACAGCCGATTGAACCAAGACGGGTCCGCATCAAGCCGTAGATCAGGCGTGGCGCGTTTTTGCGTCCGTTCCGACTGATAGGCCGGGATGATGCTTTCTCGCGTCTCCTTGGCTATTTCTGCCAGCATGAGACGCATCGCAGCGTAATATTCCCGCTCGGTGGACAGCCTCCCCTCGATCGGCGGCAGTTCTGCCTTGGTGCCTTTCGCTCGGCCAGCCTGCCGCCCGAGCTTCGACATGGAATAGCGCAGCATTAGACCTCCTTGAGGCCGGCCTGCCAGTCCTCCTTGACCTCTTGGAAGATCTCCGGCCCGAGGATGATCTCGCCCTGATAGGGCTCAACGTCCGCGAGATCCGGCGCATCCGGGTCATAGCTGATCGTGATGTGAGGCTGGTACTCGGGATGATCCCAGGTTGCCCCGGCATCGACCATCTCACTGTGGCGCCAACGCAGCATGTTGGAGTTGAACAGCAAGACGCGAGCCTCGCCGAACTTCTCCATCAGGCGCGGCCCACCCTTCGGGATCTTGACCTCGTCATCCCATGCGCTGCCCATTGCCATCCAGTCCACAGCGTTGCGGCTGTAAGCGATGGTGACGTGCAGATCATCGGCCGGCAGCGTGGTCTTGAACCCCTGCCCCTTGGCCCATGCGATGAATTCGGCAGCGTTGACCACATCGCGGCGCACATAGAGCGTGCGTGGCGCTGCGTCGGCTGTGTGCCCATTGCTGTTCAGGATGCTGCCAAAGATCGCTTTCACAGCGCCTTCATCAAGACCTGTCCGCTCTTCAACATCGTCCATCGTCAATCCTCCAAGTCGGCTTCGATCAGGACCTGAGAACCCCACTCGGAAATCTTACGGATCTTCAAGGAAGACCCACGGGCGAGAAGCATCTCGCTTTCCGTGTTAGTGTTCTTTTTCTTGCTGCCGAATTCGTCCATGGAGAGAGCTTTGGTGCCCTTCTTGGCATTGATCTGAAGGATAACGCCCCCCTTCCCGGCGGCTCCGCCTGCGAAATTACGGGCAGCGGTTGCGCTGGTGCTGGTTGACATGAACGCGTCGTCTTTTACGCTCTTGCCGATCAGGGACTTGGGATCGCGCCGAGCTTGGTCAGCAAGCTCCTTGGACTTAATACCACGATAAAGCTCCGTCTTCTTCGACAGGCCCGGCGACTTTGCAATGGCGCTGTCGATCCCCTTCACCGTGTCATTGACGCCCTTGCCCGCTCTAAGGTCGTCGTTCAGCTTCTTGAAGTTTTTGTTCTTGTAGAAGGTGACGGCAGTGACCTCACTCGCAGACAGACCGCCGCCGCCTGAGGTCCACTCGCCCTCTTTGTTTCGAGGCTGGCTGGGATCGTACCGATCTGCCGTCTGGCTCTGCTGGGCGCCTGGGTCGCTGTTCTGATCGTCCGGCGTGTCGGCGCCAAGGTCAAAGCCCTCGCCCGTCTCCTCAACGATCTGGTCAAAGCCCGGATACACGCCGTTTTCAACGATCTGGTTTGTAGCGCCCTTGCGCAGCTCTTCCGGCATGAACAAGCCCGTGCGGCCATAGATCTCGGTCGTTTCCGCCTGGATCTTGCCGACCTCTGCCTGTTCCTTCTCTGTCATCTGGTCGAGCGGCGACCAGCGATAGTGGATCTCTTCAGGACGCGAGCCCAAAGCCGAGCGGATCAAGCACTCGTCGAGGCGATAGATTGCCGGCTGAATGACAAGCTTCTGCTGGGTCGCAATCCGCTTGTGATACATCTTCATCGAGTGATCGCCATTCGAGCCAAGCCCAGCAGGCGCGGTCCCTAGAAAGCGTGTCAGCGGGATATCAGCAGCGCCGGCAGCGATATCGAGGAACTTCTGAAGAACCTCGGGCAGCGTGGCGAAGCTGATGGTCTTGCGGTCGTACTCTTCGGCCAGATCGCGAATGATGGCCTTGTTGATGCCCTTGGATGTGGCAGAGACGGCAAAGCGGTTCAGCAGCCGCGCCTCATAGCCTGGGTCCGACAGGTTCGCCATCATGTCGGGAATGCCGAACACATCGACATTCGCCTCGAACACAAGGCTTGCGATATTGGCAGCCGTGGCGTCTGCGTTTTTGATGGCCGAATAGACCCGCTCAAGCACGCTGTCGCCCCATCCGGCCGTGTAGCCCGCAAGCATCGGATCAACGTGGGGATTGCCCACCAGAACAGCCAGGCGGGATGGATGGATCCGAGCAAACGTGGTCGCACCGGTCACGTCGTAGTACTTCGGGCGGTTGAACGTCTCCGAAGTCGGATCAGTATCAAGCTCACCGGCGACCACTTCACGGCGGGAAAGAACCGTCAGGTAACGCAGGCCACCAGCGCCCACACGCGCAGGGTCAAGCGGTTCCTCAAGGTTCTGGTCGCCAGTACCGATGAAGATCGCGGATCCACCCCACAGGCGGGCCTTGATCTGAGCCTCAAGCAGCTTCGGCCAAAGACCCAGGCGGAACTCTTCGGCTTCGATCTTCTCGATCTCTTCCTGCTTGGCCTGCCAGTCACGGCCCTCTGCAACAGCATCCTCTGCCGGGATGTTGACGATCTTCGCCGGCATCCAGGATGCACGATAGGCGTCAAAAAGCTGCTGGTCGGTCAGGTAGTTCGACACATACCCCGTGGTGAACATCTTGTCGCGATCGGTGCCCAGACCGGACACCAGCGACCGGAGGCTGTCGTTCATCGGGAAGTTGATGACTTTCCCCATGGGTTGGCCTCCTCAGATGTTGTCGAGCGTGTATGTGGAGCCGTTAAGCATCAGTTCTGTGATCGCCCAAACGAGCGCATCCGCCCTGTCTGGCGAACCTTCACCAAGGAAACCGGACGGCGTGAAGTTGCAAAGCTGGTCCTCCAGGTCTGGGAATGTCCCGACGTGGTGAACCTTGCCTTGCTCGTAGAGTGCGCTGATCGGCTCGGCACGAACCGCCTTGCCCCGGCTTGCGACAACCTCTTTAAAGGCTGCCAGCTTGTCGGCTGTGGCGACTGTGAAGCGAACCATATCACCGCCGAAGTTGCGTTCGCCGACGATCCTGTCTGCTTTGTGCCGGTGATAGAGATCAACAGCCCGACGCCCCCAGCCTTCCGGCGACATGTTGCAAGTGCCGTCTTCGAGAATGTACCCGTGACCATCTATGCCGAGACCGGCAACGATAATCCCGACATCATCCCCCATGCCGTCGCCCCTGGTCCCTGACGGGTCAACAGCAACGACGATGCGTCGCATTTGCGGGGCTGTGGTGACGCGCAGGCTATCAAGCCCCGGCATAACCTTGCCATCGGGCGCCGTGCGGTCTTCAGCAGCCCACAGAGCGCCGTTGACCTCGCTTGCCCATTCTCCAGCCTCAAAGCGCAGCCGCTTGGCTGCCGACATCGATGCGAGAACTTCGAAGTATTCCGCTGGCAGATTGTCGGTGTTGTCTGCGGGGTTGATCCGCATCTCGACGTAATCATCAGGCGATGGTAGCGGGTCTTTCGAACCGGGCCGGACTTTTGACCGGAATAGCTGATAGCTCCAGTGCAGCTTTGACGGCGGGTTGCAGTCAAACAGCGCCTTGAGCCTGAGGTATTGCCTGCCCGTCTGCTTGGCTATCTCTGCCGCAAGCTCTACCTTTTGAGCCAAGCGTGACATTGCCATTTCCACCGATGCCCACGGGATCTGCGAGCTTTCGTTGAAATAGAGCGTGGCATACTCTTGCCCGAGGATCTTCTCGACCCGCTCCTTATCGTCCAGACCTGCAATCCAGATCTGCGAGCTGTTGGGAAGCTCAACATAGAAGTCGGTCCGGTCGAACTTCACCCGCAAGGCAGGGAAGCAAAGCTTGAGCACCTTCGGGATGGTATCAGACCAGACCGACGTTTTCGCGTGGTTGAACCTGAAACGGAAGATGGCATGACGAGAACCGGGCGCATTGATTGCCCGCTGGATGATCGCCCTGACCAGAAGGAAGGTCTTTCCCGATCGCGATCCACCTCGCAGCATCACATTGCGGGCCGGTCCCGCGAGCAGGCGGTTAGCCTCTCGCTGCTTCTCCGTAAGGGTTGCGACTTCCATGCATCACAGTTCTGCGTCTTCCGCCAGGATCGTGAGAGAGATCGGCCCGCCGCCTTCACCCGTTACCTGAGTGGGCAGCACCTTGCCGAGCAGGGTTGCGAACGCCTTTGGCTCTTTGGCAGCGAGGAACTTACAGTAGCCGATCAGGCCACCTTTGCCCTTCCGGTCTTCACCGACAGCCTCAGCGGCCTTGATGATGGCATCCTTGAGCAGCGCCGTGGTCTTGTTCGGGGTGCCCTTCACCCTTCCCTTGCCAGCGGCAGGCGGCTTATTGCCAGCACCCTGCACTTGTTTGTTGACTTCTTCGGGCATGTTCTGCCTCGTTTACGCCTCACGGTTTGGGGTTATCCCGCCTGCTGCACTTGCACGGCCTCATGTCCTACGCGCCACCGTGCCGGTCTACCCGGTCGAGTGCAGCCTTGTTCCTGTCACGGGCTGGGCAGGTTCGGAGGATCGGCGCGATGAAATGGAAGATTATTCTATACTGACCGATGGGATGACGTCACCGTTCGGCCATCACGGCGCAAACTGGTTCTCAATGCAGCGTCACCAGCGGAATTTCATACTCAGCCGCAAAGCCGAGAACGTATCGCTTGAGGTCACACGACAGCAGCAGATGCCCGCGCTGGTCGAATAGGAGGTATTCCGTTTCGCCTTCTGGGTCGGTCCACTCTCTGACATATCCGAATTGGACGCCTGAGAGGTCTATCTCGATCAGTTCGGCAATGTCGGACATCAGCACCTTTCCCTGATGATCCGCGATCCGGCGATGATAATGTTGCCGTCAGCGTCTCTAACGACCCACACAACACGCTTCGGGCGCTCCGGCGGCATCAGACACGGGACAGACTGCCGAAGCTTCTGTACGGGCATCTCTGGCCGAATGAAGGCGGTTTCCGTTTCCGGCTGGTACTGCTTGGCGTGGCTCAGTCTATCCGCCCAGGCAATAGCGAGGACGGCGAGGGAGGCGAGGAAGGCGCGAGCGGCCCACATTAGGCAGCGGTCTGCATGTAGCCGTCCCGAGCGTGAACCCGATCCAGCCATTCCTTCGATCTCAGGATGAACCCGAGGCCATCGCTGTCGACATAGAAGTCGCCACGAACCTGAGCATCGGCGATCTCGTGAAGGGAGGCGCTGCCGCTGCTGACAATGCAGCCCCCTTCCCGAGCGAGGCGGGCGAACATTTCACCCTTGGTCTTGATCATCGGTCACGCTCCAAGCTCTTGGCGGCAAGGCGAATGCCTGCAACGCGGTTGTTCTTCTGGCCATGCGCAGGCCCAAGGTCACGCCGCTCCACATAACGACCGTCCTCGATCGAGACGCCCCGCATGCGGCAAGGGCAAACCGGTTGGCCGTTCTGAGGACCGATGCAATTGCAGGCGTGAACATCATGCCCATCTTCAAGAGCCGCCCGACGCATCAACCATTCTTCGGTGATCGACAGTTCCATTCCGCTATCCTGAAACGAGAAAGCCCGCCGACCGGTTAAGGTGGCGGGCTAGACACAAGCACTACTGCGTCGTTCGCATCGTTGCCTTTCGGCGAATAAGCCCTGTCGCAGCGCTTCGTAACTCCGACAGGAGCGGCACCAGTTCACGGCCTTCGATCCGGCTGCGTCGTGTGGTGCTTCTACTGTGTGCCCTTACGGGCGAATTATGCCGCCTTGCGACGGCGCGCCTCGCGCTCACGGCGTTTGGCTGACTGGAGCTCGGCCCATTCAAGGCCGGCGATGTCGGTGTCGAATGCAAGAGCGAGAGGTTTTGCGTCCTCGTCACGCCATGTCCTGACTGTACTCGTTTTATGGCTGATTTCCGGGGCATCCGTAAAGCCCCCGTTTTCTGCTTTGTGTATATGCAACAAAGGTTTGCTGGCGAAAGCTAATTCAATTTCTGAGATTGCCGCATTTTTCCGCCAATCCCCGAGCTGCCTGGAGATGCCCTCGACCCTTTGGCACCAGCGGGAGAACGATCCCGAACCAGCTTGGGACCGCGACCAAGCCCAGAGCGCCCGCCTTTTCTTCTCGCTGCGGCAGAGCTTCACCAGTTCCGTCGAAACGAGCCAGATGCCCACGTCGTTCCGAGTGACGCGGCTGTTTGCCGGGTTGAGCCATGAAGCCTCGGCAAGCCGTTCGGCGCCCCAGTGCACCATCTCGTCGAATGAATGGACATACGGAAGCGACATGGCCTTGACGGGCTTCGGCTTGGCCGTCTGGGGCAGCTTGCGATCAGTCTCACAGGCACGGATGAATAGCTCAATGATCTGCTCTCGGTTCATGCCGTCTTCCTTCCGTGATTGGGGTGGAACCCATTTTGAAGCTCGGCGAGCTTTCGGCGAGCAACAGCCGCATCGAAGTCATTAAAGTACCCATAATGTAGGTTCTTGCCGTTCACCATGATGTTTACGCACCATTGCCCTTGTCGCCTGTCCCAAGACACCCCTTGTGCCCCGCTCGTGTTCGTGCTTCTGGTCTTCTGGTTCCTCATATTTTGCTGACGAGTAACGGCTCTTAGGTTTTGCAGCCGGTTGTTTGTGCGCACTCCATCGATATGATCAATATCGCCGGCTGGCCAACTCCCTGTGTGGAGCAGCCAAATCACCCGATGAGCCAGTAGATACCGCTTCCCTACTCTACCGCGACGATAGCCATGAGCATTAACGTTCGTAAGCGCTTCTTGGCCCGCATAACGAGCATTCCAATTGCTGCAAGAGTGTTCTGCAGTTCGAGTGGGGATGGAGGCGAACATATCCGGCGTGCGCGCCTTCCAAAACAGCTTGCCTGTCTCTGGCTCGTACTTGAGCAGCGCATCGACTTCTGCAAATGTCAGTTCAGCCATCTCGACACCTCGTTCGTGTTGGGCTTGGTTAGGGTTGGTGAGGTGGTTGCAACATCTCATCAACTCGCTAAACCTTAGCATTTTCAGGGGAAGAAGCCAAACGGCGATCATCTAGCCAATCCGATTGCGGATGCCCAAATACCCGAACCACCCTTTCCCAAATCATGCCGCCCAAAGCTGCCCTCTTGTTGATGACGCCTTCAAGCCCCTGTGTGTAAATCAACCTTATTGCGGCGATCGGGGTTTGGTCGAAGAACTCAAAGATTTTCGTTATCTCGTTCGAGTATACAGATGGGTATGAGCGCTTCATCGCGATCAAGACATCGGAGACAGCGCCCAGGCTTGCCTCATCAAGTGCCACCCGATTGTTCCTGCTTTCGACTATCATCATAACCACAAGTCGGGCGTGCTCAACGCCGTGTCTGCGCACGATGCGCTGCACCGTCCCGACCGATCGGGTTTGACCGGGACGCGGGGCAACGTTCTTGGCGACGATCTCGACCCCAAGCTCTGTAAGGATTGCTACGGCCTCCCGGTTTGGTCTCATGATTTAACTTCCTCCGGCGTCATGTGGCCCAAGTAGCTGACGGCCATCGGAGTGGCGTCTTGCTTATCGAAGCCGAAGGCCCCGACCTTTGCCTCCTTGATCCGGCTTTCCGTCACCTTCTGGTCAGGCCATCCAATCGTGACGCGAGCATATGAGATGCCGCTGTTGCCCTCGATGCCGCCAACAAAGCTGAACATGAAGTAATGAAGATGGTCACTCATCCGGCGCGCTCCTTTGCCTCAAGGGCGCGGAACAGCGCCTTGAGAACCGCAAGCGGCGGCGTCAGGCCATGCTCTTGCACCTCGATATAGTCCGTATGGATGTTGCACTCCCATTCGGTGCTGTCGGTCATGCCGCCGATGTCGATCCATTCGCCGGGGAGATGGGTTCGGACGAGCGAGAGGGCAGCGTCGAGCGATGCCGAGTAAGGCGGGAACGTGATGCTACCATCCGCAAGCACCTTCCAGATCTCACGCTCCAGCGCATAGTTTGGGCCTTGCGCCTTCTCGAGCCGTTCGATGACTTCCGCATACTTGCTCATGATGGCCTCCGGCTCGCTCGTGCTTCGACTTCCTTCCATGTGCCTATTCCCCGTTGTAGGCGAGATCTGTGAGGCTCTGGGCAGACCCACCAGCCGAGATGCGAAAGCCATGTGAAAGCGTGCCAGCGCAGGCGGTTCATCAGTGAATTTCGCTTGAGTATGTCGCTCTTCCAAGCTGCCGAACCATCGGCATCCGAATATGCAACATCGGTCGGGCAATCGCATGGAAACGGCTCTTGGCAGCCGCAGCACGCGCATTTCCACACATCCTTGCTCATGCCGCCCACCTCGCATCCTTTATGGCCTTCTGCTCGGATATGGTGCCCTTGCCCTTCGACCGCGCCTTGTGATGCCGGCAGTATACCGAGCCGGTGACGACCTCGGCGCAGCTCGCTGCCGATCTGGCCCATGCTCATGCCTCGCACGTTCCACATGTGAGCCATTTCCTTGACCTTGTCCTTCATGCCGCGACCCTTTGCAGTGCTTCCGGCGCATTGACTTTGCCTGCTCTCAGCGCCTGCCGGTATCGGTGCATGAGGTTCCAGCACGGTGAAAGCCCGACATTCAGCTTCGCTGCGATCTCCTGGAAAGGGACGCCCTCAAGGCGCATCCTGATGACCTCGTCGCGGGTTTCCGTCGACATCGGCGGCGCTGGGCTCTTGCGGATCTTCGTCGTTGCCCGCTTCTGCGATCGAGCCGTCTGCCCCATGCAGTAGAGGACGGTCGAATGATCGCGGTTCACGATCTCGCCGATCCTGGGAGTGCTCATCTTGGGGAAGCGCTGCGCGATGCTTCGAATGATTGCCTTGCGGACAGGAGCGAGCGTATTGCGGCCCTTGTGCATCCTGATCAACTCAGGGGAATGGCCAGCCAACCAGCACGCAGCGACGAAGAACTGCTTCGGCGTCATGTGTGCGCCTGTCCAAGCCAGCCAAGCGTGATAGGCATCGACGTGGGCGCGCTGCTGGACTTCCTCACGCTTTGGAATGGGCTTGGAAGCCGCAGAGACGACCACAGGCGCGGGTTCTGGCTTCTGCCGTGTCGCAGTCCTGCCGGGGAAGGTTCGCGCCTTGGCGGCTGCATACCGCGCCTTGAGGCTGGCCTCGAAACTGATGTTTGCCGGTGCGTTCATGCTGCAGCCCCTTCCTTGGTCTTGAAATGCTTCTCTGCCTTGGCGAATTTCACAGCCTTGACGGATGGAACCTGCATCACCGCGCCGACGATCGGGCTATTGACGTAGTCGAGGAACGCCACCCTTGCCGCCTTGAGCGCTTCCAGCTCGGTCGCGAAGAGAATGTCATCCCCCTTGTGGCGAAGGACGCTGTTCTGTCCGTCGTGAACCCGGCGGTAATAGGCGATCCAGCCGGTGGGCTGCTTGAAGGCGCCGAAGTCGTATTGGTTGCTCATCGGTCGTCCTCCATCATCCGAACAAGGCGAGTTGCTGCGGCGGAGCCTCTTGCGGCAAGCCGAGTTGCGAGAGTGCGTATCGCATACGCCCCCTCCAGAGGGACAACTCCGTTTCCGAGCATGCGAAGTCTGTCCACGCGGCCAATGTCCAGCCGGGAGGCCAGCCCATCAGCCACTCTACGAAAAGCGGGTTCAAGCTCCGGCGCGGCTTCAAGTGCGTCTCGCCAACCGTTGATGTCGTCAGGTCGAGGAGGGAACAAAGCTCGTCCGCTTGACCGTTCATCAGCAGTTCCGAGTTCCGTTCGCCCGATCGAGACTTCCGACCGCCTTGAACGTCCGCGACTGATGGCGTTGACCAAAGCTGTTCCGTCGCATAGTCCAGCCGGTCGCCGCGCATCTGGCCGTCTTTGCGCTCCAGCGTCGGGCCGCTGCCCTTCCAGTCGTTGGCCGTAGGCGTCGGCCAGGCCGACGCCGAGAACACCTTCGCCGTGTTCGCGAGGTTCGGATATCCTGACTTGTCGAACTTCATTTGGGCGTATTCCATGCCGCCGCGATCCTGATTTATGTCCGCGACTTGAGGGGTCGGCCACTGCGAGGATGAAGAGGCGTTCGCGCTCATGCGGCGCGCCGACTTCTGACGCCGTGAACAGTCCTCCCTCAACCGTGAAGCCCAATCGGTGTAGGTCTCGCCAGACACGTTCCGCGCCGCCCGAAGACAGCATCCCACGGACGTTCTCGATGAGGGCGAACCACGCCCCTGACTGGACGATGATGCGGCGGGCCGTTGACCAGAGGTCGCGGTCGTCTTCTTCTCCGAGCTGCTTGCCGGCAAGACTGTGAGGCTGGCACGGGATGCCGCCAATGAGGCCATCCACAAGGCCGCGCCATGGTCTGCCGTTGAAGGTTCTGGCATCGCTCCAAATAGGCGCTGGAGCCAGACGGCCCGCTTCCATAGAGCAAACCAGTTGCGCGACCGCGAAGGCTTCCCTCTCGACCATGCAGACCGTTCGAGCGCTTGGAATTGCCAGCTCGACGGCGTGATCAAGTCCGAAGCCTCCGGTGCAGAGGCTGACGACGTTGAGGCGTTCGGTATGTACAGCCACATTCACAGCATCCTCCCCTGGGGCTCTTTCGGCATCGACTGATAGCGGGTGGAGCGGGCGGTCATCGTTTCCACCCTCCCCGCTTGACGGCGTACCAAATGGACGTGTGGCTGCGATTGAACGCCTTCCCAATGTCGACAAAGCTCTCTTCTGGGAATGCCTGATAGACAGCCTGCCAACACTGCCGGCGAAGCTCTGCAAGGGTGTGAGGCTCACGGTTTCCAACGCTTCCGCCGCCGCGCAGAATGTCGTCCAGCGTCACGCCTGGGCGGCTATGGATAAGCGGCTCAATGACCGGCAGATACTTCGACGGGAATTCATGGCGACGGGTTCGCATATTCTCGATCTGGCGGCGAAGCGATGCAATCTCGCGATCCTTCTGAGCCACTTCCCTGCGAAGCCTTTCAGCCTCGGCAATGCTCTGTGATGCCTCACGCTTGAGGTTCCAATAGGCCGTGCGTGCGTCGACCGTGTCGAAATCCGTCATCTTCATGACTTCGATCCTCCACGAAACAGATGCGGATATCTGGCCTTCCAAGGGTCCATGGCGTGGGGGAAAAGGCGCTGCAGCTCTTCTGTCGCCGCCTTGTCGCCCCGCTGTGATCTGCGGAGGAGTTCGAACCAACCGCCGACCTTCACGCGATGTTCGGCAGACCGCTCCTCGCTGCGCTGCTCGTCCTCGGAAAGCTTCTTGACCGACTTGCGGGCCTCAAGCTCGGCCACGGCGTCAAGCCGCGCCTGCTCGTCCTTGACCCACCTGGAAAGCTCAGGAGCGCGTGGGCTCCACTTGGTCGAGGCATCCTTTACCGAGCCTTCGCGAAGCGCGTTGACGACGTTCCAGATCGCGTCATTCGAATAGTTGCGGAGGGCGAAGCAATAGTCTTCCATGGTGCCGCGCTCGTCACTGACGCCTTGAAGGGGGAGAGTACGCCAGAGCACCGTAAGCGCTCTCATAGCCTCGACCGTCCATGCCTGATTGTTGCTCATCAAAGCGCTCCAAAAACTCGCGGGCAAAGTCGCCCATATTCCCTTGTCGGCGTTGCATCGGCTGGGGGCGCGATGGCTGCGGGTCGTCGGCCCACCGCTCTTGATTTAGCCAGGTGGACGGGTGTGGGATGAATTGCTGCTCTTTCGAAGAGTAGTAAGGAAGCTGACGGCGCAGGCCGGTAATGATCTCTTCCGGGGTCGCCAGCTTGAGCGCTTTCTCAAAAGACTTGCGAGCAGCACCCTTGCCGACACGGCGGGGGTATGCCTGCCAAAATGCTTCGAATGATTGGAGCTGTGCCGGGGTCATGCCACACCTGCCATGTCGAAGAGGTCAACGCCCTTTTCACGATCAAGCTCGGCAATGTTCTTCACTGCCTGCCGGAAATAGGATGGCTTCAATTCGAAGCCGATGCCCTTCCGGCCAAGCTTGACGGCGGAATAAACCTCGCTGCCGATACCAAGAAACGGCGTCAGGACGGTTTCACCGGGAGCCGACCACAGATCGAGGCAGCGCTCGATCACGTCGAGTTGCAGCGGCGAAATGTGCTGCTCGTCCTTCTCATCGCGCCCGCCGCGATACTGCAGGGTGTTGGTCTGGTTGATGTCCATCCATACCGGCGAGGCGTAACGCTGCCAGACGAGGATTGACCGCCACTGCTCGAACGGCCAAGCGCTGCGGCCTTCGCTCTCGACCTGCCGGCGATGGCGATCATATGCCTCGCGGCTGATGTCTAGGCTGTCATCGCCAGACCACCGCTCAAACCCGCCCGCCACTGGCTCTTGATTGTCCCCAGGCTTGCGGAAGCTCACGACATAGTCAGCAAGGCCCATGCCGCTGATGGTGCTGTCCTTGGTGATCTGCTTGTGCAGAAGACGAATGGACTTGGTGCGCTGCTGTGCAATGACCGGGTCTTTCCAGATGCAAACCTCAGAATGGAAGATCCAGCCGGCATCCTCGTAGGCCCGAACGATCTCGCCGCGAAAGTCGCGCATGCCGATGAAGCCGTGCCGCGTCTTACTGGTCGGCAATTGCATGCAGTGAACCGAGTGGATCCGGCCCGGGCGAGTGACGCGAAAAAGCTCAGAGATCAGGAAAGCATAATGCTCCCAAAACTGCGGGCCTTCGTTGTTCGAGATATCCCGGTCATAGTTCGAGAACTTGTAGAGCCCTTCAAACGGCGGCGAGTGGATACCAAAGTGAACGCTCTCGCTCGGGATGCCCCGGATAAGCTCGCAGGCGTCTCCCTGGTAGATCGCATAGTCCTTGGTCACGACCTGATCGATTGCGTTGATCGTCATGCGGCGCACTCCCCTAGCCATGCAGGAATTGTCATCGGAATTGTCGGATTGTAGTCGGGCCGATCGCGGACAGACCCGCGCACGGCAGCGCTGGAAAGGTCGGCCATATGCATGACCATGGCAGCCGCCATGCGCTCGGCATCGCCTTCCTTGCGCTTAAGATTGGCGACCGTCGCGCCTTCCATTTCGGATGCGATGAAATGGACGTTGACGGGCTTTGTCTGACCGAAACGCCAGAACCGGCGAACGGCCTGATAGACTTGCTCAAAACTGTCATTGAGCCCGACAAAGCCGGTATCTGCGCAATGCTGCCAGTTCATCCCAAACCCCGCGATCGATGGCTTGGTGATCAAAATGCGCGTGCGCCCTTCGGAGAAGTCGACCAGCTTGCGGCGCTTGTCGTCGTCCTTGTCAGAACCCTGGAGATTGACGGAGCCCGGCAGTGCCTTCGCCAGTGCATCCGCCTCGCTGTTCAGATTGCACCACCAGACGAAAGGACGGTCTGACGGGGTGATTGACGCGGCAAGGCTCACGCGCTCGTCCACGCTGTCCCTGCGGGCCGCTATGCGCTCTTGCAGTGTGCGGGCTTCCATCGGGAACAGCAGGCCGGTATCCATGCTTGGAGCGTATTCAACGCCGACCGTGTGTTGATGGTAGTGCAGCGGCGGCAGATCATACCCGGCATTGTCATAGCCGAGGTCGGAAGGCTTGCGCAGCATGACGGCCCACGATGCCATCCACTTCCAAAACTCATTTTCGGCATGGCCCTTGAGACGCCATTTCTGAGTGTCGCCGCCATCGTGGGTGAAGAACGTAGCGAGCATGTCAGTGTAGGACATGACCCCCAGGAACTCCGCGTGATTGCCAAGTTCCATGAAATCGTTCGGCGCCGGGGTTGCTGTCGCTGCCAGCCGGAACGGCACTTTTGCGCATTCCTCGATCAGCTTCGTGCGATACTTGCCATCTGTGTTCTTGAGGATAGAACTTTCGTCCAGAACCGCGCCACCGAATGACCCGATGTCAAAATGCTCCATCTTCTGATAGTTAGTCACGCCGATACCCTGCGATGGGTCATAGGCGACCAGTTGCGCCTTAATGCCAAACTTCACGGCCTCGCTAATGTGCTGTTCTGCGACGGCAAGCGGTGCGAAGATGATCACAGGCTTGCCCGTGTATTCGGCCACCTTCTCAGCCCACGAAAGCTCCATCAGGGTCTTGCCCAGGCCAGTGCCGGCGAAGATAGCAGCGCGACCACGGCGCAAAGCCCAACGGGTGATGTCAGCCTGGTGAGGCATCATGACCGGACGAAGGTTGATGTCATCCATGATGCCAGTCTCGGGGTCGCTGATGCGCTTGCGATCGAGGAATTGCTGATAATCGTCGATCATGCTGCCACCCCATTCGAAACCGAAACGGCCCAATCAATCGCGTCTTGAGCGCTGCGCAGGATCACGATGTCGCCACCGCGCCAGCCGTCCGCAAAATCCTTCTGGTTCTCGTTGAGCTTCTTCGCGTAGCCCTTGGACCCGCTTTTAACTTCGATAAGGTAGTTCTTGCCCCGGAAGCCGACGAGCAGATCAACGGGCGTATTAAGGCGGTAGACGCTGAAACCGCATTGGGTGAGCGAGCTGACAATCTCGGGCTCTGCTGCGTCTCGTTTAGGGTTGTGTCTCGGCATTGCCATCAGTCGTTTCCCTCGCTCAGTTCAGGCGCGATCCACTCAGCAACGCTGGCGAGGCTGTTGGCCCTAGCCAGCATCCATCGGGCAACCTTGGCCCGCACCGAGAGAGGCAATCTTGCGATCCAAGATCTCGATCCGCGCCCTTGTTTCTCTGTGTTCACGTTTCAGTTCCTCAATTCGCGCCGCCCTGAGCGCATCCATTTCGTCGCTGTCGATCCGCCGTGCCGTCCCCTCGTAGATTGACCGAGCGCGGCGAACCGTGAATTGCTTGTTGACCTTCGGGGCAATGACCCGAACTGCGTGGTAGAACAGGCTGTCCAGCTTCCCGTAGCGATGGCGCGGGAACGCCTGGAGGAATTCGTTTCTGGCTTCACAAACGGTACTCATTACGGTCTTCCTGTTTGGAGCCTTGGGATCACTTCCCAAGGTCTTGTCGTTGTCTCCCAACACCTTGTCTTTCTCCTGTGGTTGTCTGGCGGTGTTGAAAGGACGCAGACATGAACCACAGCACTCAAACCGACCTCGATACTTGGCTTCCCGTTGGAGAACTCTTCGCGCAGATCGTTGCAGGACTTGCGCCTAAGGTTCTCGATGGGGTGGCCTGCCGGCTTCGGGAGGAGGAGGAAAGCCGACAGGCCAAGTCACGCGCACAGAGGCCGCAAGCGCGTGACGTCTGAATTCACTTGAGATACCGCTTCAAAGCCTGGACGACGGCAGCCAGTGCGATCGCGTCGAGGTATTCCTCGGAGTAAGGACGTTCACCCATTGCGATCCCTCCACTCGTCGTTGTCGTATGCGGTGTCATTGGCATCCGGGGTCACAAGAAGGACCACGACGAGGATGCAGAAGGTGATGGCGACGGCGATAAGGCCGATGGTGGGGGCGGTCATGCTGCGGCCTCGTCACCTTTCGCAAAGAAAGGCGCGGAAATGTCCTCCCCGCAGAACGGACAATGATTGAACGCGACCCCTTTGGGGTAAGCTTCGCAGATAAGGCCAAAGAAGGTCCTGGACGGGACACTCTTCCCACCTTCACGTCGGCGCATGTTCCAAACCGCAACACCCTTCCGGTTAGAAAAGGCCGGTGCGTTGTTATTTATAGTTTCTTCGAGCGTCGTGCACGGTTCAACGAAGTCTTGCTGCTTGACGCTGCACTTCTCGCGCTTGTCGGTCATGCCTGTTTCCCCTTCCCGCGCTTCTGCCGCGAAGCAATGAACTGCTCCAGCCGAGCCAGAAGACGACGCCCGTTCTCGGGCGATCTGTCGTTGAAGTTGAAGCCTCCGAAACGCTTGAGCGCCTTGTCGGAGAGATCGACAGCCACGCACACGGCTGCCCAATATTCATTCATGGTCGTCTCGGTCAGGTTCGCCCGCTGATGCTTCAATCGAGATGCGCAACGGGGATAGGCCGAGATGTTCATGCAGCCGCCTGCATTTCTTCGAACGGCCATGGGTCGCCCTGCAACCAGTCGGTGGGCGGCGTCTCAGTCGTGCGGAAGTGCGTCACCTCAAGGTCAATGAAGTCGAAGGCGTTCTTCC
This sequence comes from Allorhizobium sp., assembly GCA_046294755.1. GTDB lineage: Bacteria > Pseudomonadota > Alphaproteobacteria > Rhizobiales > Rhizobiaceae > Allorhizobium. The sequence goes on from JBKBON010000025.1 coordinate 39,379, forward strand.
GGCTTCCGATGCGGAGGCGATTGAACTGGTGATAGTCTTCGCGATCATTCGGGTGGCACTTGTAGATGTCCCACGCAAAGGTCTCGACGGGTCCACGAGAGCGCTGGCCATTGCGGTGAATGACTTCGACCCATTGGTCAGGCCGAAGCTCTGGACGGCGCTTGATGGCGTGAGCGGTGAAGCCTTCGATGATCGGCAGATATGTGACGGTGAAATGGTCGTCCTGCTCGGGAACGAAGCCGGGGCGGTTGTCGTGCTTTGCGTAGCTCTTCGACTTCTTGGTCATTCCGCAGCTTCCTTCGTCCGCGTGTCCACAATCACCATGTCTTCAAGGGTCAGATTGCCGCCCGTGAAGTTGATGATTTTGAGCTGCATCGCCGCAGGAATTGCGCAGCGGTCCAGCCATTTTCGAAGCGTCCAGTCGCCAGCGCCGAGCGCCTTGGCGGCTTCCGCGATTTCAGGCCATTTGGGTGGTGCGTTCTTGATCGTCATGCAATCCATATTGGACAAATTGTCCGACATGTCAACGGCCTTTTTGTCGAGTGAAGGATTTTTTGTCCAATGCTAGAAAGGCTGCATGTCTGAGAGCGAAGAATTCATTTTCAACAATGCCCTTTGCGAGAGGGTCAAACGGTTCAGAGATGAAACCGGGATGACGGCTGCGCAGATGGCCGAGCTGTTGAATGTCCCGGCTGATCGGTATCGCAAATACGAGACCAGGAGCCCGCTTCCGCATTATCTGATCGCCAAGTTCTGCCAGATCGTGGGCTGGGATATTGAGCATCTTCTGCTTGGCAAACCACGCGAGCGGATCAAGCCGATGATCGTTGCCCGGAAGACTGGCACTGACGATTAGACACACCTCCCCCCTTCGCTTACTGCCCCCACTACTGGGACGCGATCTGGGCAGGACATTTTCAAAACCCGGTATAGCTGGACTGCTCGTATCGTGAGCCAGACGCTGCCCCTCCGCATAAGGTGCGGCCCCTTTTCAGGTGTCTCGGTTTCGGCCTTGCTTCCGCCGAGACGGGTTTGTGTGGTCCAGTTATCCTTCAGCTCATGTCAGCATTCAGGCGGTTGAAGTGAGACCCGCCGGGTTCGTTCTCTCAGCCTGGGAGAGATCACCGCTTGGGATTTCATGAGCCGGATCGAACGGCGGAGCGGGTGAATACCCTATAAAGACCGCTGCGCTTGCGCCTTCCGTCACATCATCTTGGCGGGAACCTCCGAGCAGACCCAAGATTTTGCGATTTTCAGCGCCTTGCAGCGGGCTTCTCAGTTGCACCATACGCAACGTAATGGTATAACAACCGTGCTTTAAAAGTCCTCTGCAAGCCCCGGTCGGTTCGTCCCGCCGGGGCTTTCTTTATGCGCCATCGGAATTTCGAGCGCAACATATTTTTTGGACAATTTCTCCAAAGCACCCCTTTACACGTTGGACAATTTGTCCTAGTCTTCTCCTCACAGCAGCACGAGAGGCAACCGCCAATCCTGCACCGGGGCCAGTTCCCCGGCAACCATCAAGGGGAACCGCCATGATCCTGACCCTCTACAAGATCGAAGACATGCGCTCGTCCCGCCTCTGGAACTGCGACTGGGGAATGGACCCAATGACCGGCGGCTTCATCGACGGCGACGAAAACCTTCTGACGTTTGACGACTACGAGGAAGCCGAGCGGTTTGCCGATCAGGTCGGCGGGATCGTGGAGGTGCATCGGGCCGGGACGTTCGGCAATCGGTTCGCCATCGGCGGCGGCATTCAACAGGCAGCGGAGTGATGGCGATGTCCAGCAAGTATCGCGCAGAGCAGACCGTTTCCATCTCGGCATTCGAGAGCGGCGAAGAGATTGAAATCCTGATGGTGGTGAACTTCAAGGTTCACCCCGGCTGCAAGCAGACCATGACGGATCCAGCCGAAGAGCCGACCGCCGAAGTCGATCAGGTCCAGTTCTTCAACATCAGCAACGGCAAGCCCTTGCCCCACCCGCTGAGCATGCCCGTCTGGCTTCTCAACAGCCTGACTGATGGTGAGGCATTCACCGACTGGCTTCTCTCGGAAGCAGCAGATCAGAACGAGATGGCGCTTGATTACGCCGCCGAAGCTTACCGAGACGTGATGATGGAGGCCAAGCCATGACCCCGCAGGAATTCAATCGCCGCGCTGACGCCATCGCGATCAACAGCGACATCCACCGCACTTACATCCACGCCTTCATCGGCTTTGTGGTCGCCCTCGGCGTCCTCGGCGGGTTCGTGTTGACGTGGGAACATCAACTGAAGCGCGAGGCGCTTGTTCAGCAGGAGGCCAGAGCAACATGGACACAGTGAGCCAAGATCACGGCTTCCAGCCAATCGGCGACGTCTTTGACCGGATCGTCCGCGACACAGACCCCGAAGGCTACATCGAATGGCACCTTCGCCAAGCCATAGCCGACGCCATGCGCCGCATCGGGCGCGACAAGGTGATCGAAGTCATCAACGAGGAGATTGCAGCGTGACGTATTTCCGGACCAACTTCGAAGACTTCTGCGCTCGGTCTGGCTGCGACACAGCCGCGATCACTCGCATTTACGAAGCCCTTGGCGGCGGCGCATGGATGGCCGGCGGCGCGATCCGCCGCACTCTGATTGGCCAGCCCTTGGACAGCGATTTCGATTTCTTCTTCAAGTCGGCAGAAGCGCTTGAGGAATGGGAAAAGGGCTTGCCGTCTGGTTTGAAGCTGGTTCGAGAGACGGAACATCACAAGCATTGGCGCGGGACTGTCGCCGGGTCTGAATTGCCCGTTGATATCCAGGCTATCCGCTTTCGGTTCTACGACACAGCGGAGGCCGTCATCGACAGCTTCGACTACACGATCACCATGTTTGTCCTTGACGACGATGATCTTGTGACAACGCCGCTCGCGCTCTGGGATCTCGGACGCCGCAAGTTGGCTGTCCACAAGATCAGCTATCCGGTCGCGACCATGCGCCGCCTGCTGAAATACACCAAGCAAGGCTTCACCGCATGCGCTGGCTGCCTGCAATCCATCCTGAAAGAAACCGCCGCTTCGCCCGAAGCAATGGCACAGCTCGACATCGAATACGTCGATTGAGGATCACGCCATGACATACCTGTATTTTGACCTCGAAACCATTCCGGCCCAGACCGAAGAGGCAAAGGCGCGTGTCGCCGCCACGGTCAAGCCCCCGGCCCAGATGAAGAAAGCCGACACCATCGCCGAATGGGAGAATACACAGAAGGCCGCAGCCGTCGAGGAGGCAATTGCCAAGACCTCGTTCAATGCCGCTTTTGGTCAGATCTGCTGCATCGGCTTTGCATTTGATGATGGGCCGGTCACGTCGATCTCATGGCCCACCAATGCCGACAACGAAGGCATGATGCTTTCCGGCTTCTTCGAAACGGCTGGCCAGATCATCGGGAACCGGTTTCCGATCATCGTCGGCCACTACGTCGCTGGCTTCGATCTTCGCTTCATCTGGCAGCGTTGCATGGTGCTTGGCGTTCGTGTGCCTGGCTGGCTCCCAAAAGATCCGAAGCCGTGGGGCGAAAGCGTCTTCGACACCATGACCGCATGGGCCGGCGCGAAGGACACGATCAGCATGGACAACCTTTGCGCGGCTCTCGGCATCGAGGGTAAGGGCGACATTGATGGGTCCATGGTCGGCAAGATGTTCGCGGAAGGCAAGCATTCGGAGATTGCAGCCTATTGCCGTGGTGATGTCGAGCGCACCCGCGCCATTCACCGGAAGATGCAGTTCGCTCTTGGGGAGGCTGCATGATGTCTGACAAAACCGCTCTCTGGGACAAGCTCGGGAAAACAGACCCGAAGCACACGAAGACATTCAAGCGCTCTGGCGGCTTTGAGGGGACGGCAATCAAGCCGATGTTCTCTTATCGCCGGATGACGGAAGAGTTCGGCCCGTGTGGCACTGGCTGGGGGGTGGGAGAACCGTCGTTTCAGGTTGTCCCAGGCGAGAACCGGGAAGTGCTTGTCTATTGCACCGCGTCCGTCTGGTATCTGGAAGGCGTCAAGGTTTCGACGGTCTATGGCGTCGGCGGCGACAAGGTCGTCACGCACATCAAAGCCAACGAGAAATACAACCGCCCTGAACGATGGGAGAGTGACGACGAGGCCTTCAAGAAGGCTTTCACGGATGCCGTCACCAATGCCCTCAAGTTTATCGGCGTCGGCGCTGATGTTCACATGGGCATGTTTGACGACAGCAAATACGTCAACACCGTGGCCCGTGAGTTTGCCGAGGAAAAGCCGGCGAACGACAAGAAGGCTCACCCGAGCTACGCGGAAATGAAGCGCCAGCTTGAGGAGATCGATCGGGAGCTTCTGGATTGCGGCTCGCTCGTTTCCGTCGAGGCTTGCGCGAAATCCTGGCAGCACATTGCGACCCGTGACGCATGGCCGGCTGACTACAAGAAATCAGCCGCCGACAAATTCGCGGCCAAGCGTGAACAACTCCAGAAGGAAGCCGCCTGATGAGCGCCACACGATACGACGCGGTTGCCGTTCGCCGTTATAAGGACCGGGACGGGAACGAGAAAAGCCAGTTCACGACCATCGGGACCGCTTGGCCCATGAAGGACCGCGACGGCTACACGGTTCGGCTCAATGCCGTTCCTGCGCCCACGGATGGCGAGTTTGTGGTTTTGCTTATGCCGCCTAAGCCGAAGGGCGAAAACGCTCCCAGCGGCCAACGTCGTGGCGAAGAGAGCCAATCCAGATTTGGCAACGCCATGGATGACGACATTCCGTTCGCGATGGAGTGGCGCTGATGTCTCGCGCTCTGATCGTCATACGGTCACAGGCAGATCGGGACCAAGCGGCCCGCTGGGCGCATGGCGTCCCGGTTGGCACTCGGATCGAGTTCAAAGAGACAAAGCGCTCTGTGCCCCAGAATGACCGTTTCTACGCCATGCTGACGGACATCGCCGCCGAGATGAAGAAGCGCGGGCGCGATCATGACGTTTCACAGTGGAAAACGATTTTCCTAGCCGCATTCGGGCATGAGGTGAAGTTTCTCCCCTCGCTCGACCAGAAGACATTCATTCCCCTCGGTCACTCATCCTCAGACCTTTCCGTCAAGGAGATGTCGGATCTGATGGAGTTCATGACCGCCTGGGCAGCAGAGAACAACGTCCCCTTGCGGGACAGCAATGATGCTGCAGCCGCCTCTGCAGCGTCTACGGAAGAGGCCGAGGAAAGCCCCGCCTCCACGCCCGCCCCGGCCTCTTCCGTTCTTCAGCATCACCTGATGGACTTCGCCAGGAAGGGCTTCAAGACCCTGTCGGATGACATCGACGACGACGCCAAGACGACGGCGCTGGACATGATGGTCGGCGGCTATCAGGCCCTCATCGATACAGGGGACATCACCGCCGAGGACTGGCCTAAGTTCGAAAGCATCGTGAAGGTTTTCCGCGCCGTGTTCACCGGCAAGAAGACGATCGAGGAAGGCCGTCAGGTCGTGGCCGCTGATTTCATCGGCTGCAAGATCAATCAGATTGGAGGCTGAGATGAGCAAGCGCTGGACGTTTGATGAAGATCTGATGCTCGCGGAATACGAGGGCATGGACGCGAACATGATCGCAGAGCATGACCTCAGGAAGCCTAAGGGTGCCGGAGCTCGCCGTGTCAAGACACTCAAGGACAAGGGTGTGTGGCCGCATATCCAGGCGATGATCAGGGCGCGAGACATCGCCTCGGCTCATCACCGGCTTGCCTTCAGCCAGTCGGAAGACGTGCGGATCTATGCCGCATGCGACCTTCGCGATCTTGGCGAAGAGCTTTCGCCGGAAGTTAAGGCGATGGTCGATTTCTACGACGATCGCGAAGAGGCTGCCCGCAAACGCCTTGAGGAACTGGACAGAGCACGTTCGAAGGCTCGGAGGGCAGCATGACCCAGACCATCCGCATCCCCAAGCCCCGCGATCCCCTATCCGGCATGATCGCCAGCTACAGAAGCGCATACGCTCGCAAATGGCGTGTGCCGGTGTCTGAGGTGGAAGAACCCGCCGATCGCGCTCCTGAGACATCTGGGAGCGAAAAGGATGCCTTCGTGGCGAAGATCCGGGGCCTGCTCTTCGGCGGGAGGCAGTGATGGCCAAGCGCCTGGAATTCAGCCGGAAGACCAAGGCCAAGATCATCGAACGGGCTGCCGGCCGCTGCGAGAAATGCAAGGCCGCACTGAAGGCTGGTGATGGTCAGGTCGATCACATCCTTCCCTGCGAGCTTGGAGGACAGCCCACGGTCGCCAATGGCCGGCTGATCTGCATTCCCTGCCACAAGGAGAAGACCGCCGCAGACGTTCGCCAGATCCGCAAGTCTGATCGGCAGCGCGATAAATTCACCGGGGCGATGCGCAAGCCGTCCACTCTCACCGGCCAGGGCTTCCCCAAGCGCCAGCGAGAGAAACCACCGCTAACCAAGGTCGTGCCGAGAGGTACGGGGCTATATCAGGAGCGAAGCGAATGAGCGTGACCTATGAAATGATCGAGCGCCTGATGGTCGCTGTCGAAGGCGAGTGTGATGGGCTAGCGATTGATGCTGGTCAAGCTCTCGCCATCCTCTCGCATGTGATGGAGGGCTCAGCCTCACCGGCTGGCGTGAAGCCGCTCGAGGATCTGGAAGAGGTGCGGGAGGCGGTATTCGGCGACGTGGGCGACGAGCCCGACGTGTATGCGGATTACGACCGTTGCAGCGAGCTTTCCGGCAAGATGCGCAAGGCCATCGAAGCCCTACGCTCCTCCCGTATCATGAGCGCCATCGAACCGGCTGGCGTGGGGGTGGAGACCCCACCGCCCTCATCACATGTGGTGGCGAGCGCTGCTGCTGCTGACGTGCTGGCAGAGCGCCGCCGCCAGGTCGAGGCTGAAGGATGGACGCCTGCGCATGATGACGCTCACAAGGACTGTAGCCTTGCTAAGG
>JBKBON010000026.1:0-45275 GCA_046294755.1 Allorhizobium sp.
GAAGGGCCTGGACCAGACGGCCAGCCTCCTCGCGAAGTGTTGCCGTCTGGGCCGAGCTTTCCTCGACCATAGCGGCATTGCGCTGCGTGATCTGATCCATGGATGCGACCGAGGTATTGACTTCACGCAGACCACCCGACTGGTCGGCAGCCGCCAGCGCGATCTTGCCGACGATATCGTTGATTTCGCCAATTCGGATGATGATCTTTCCGAGTGCATCGCCGGCATTGTTGACGAGACCCACGCCGGCTTCGACCTGCGAAGAGCTCTGAGAGATCAGATTCTTGATCTCGCGGGCGGCATTGGCGCAGCGCTGGGCTAGTTCGCGTACTTCCTGCGCCACAACTGCAAACCCGCGTCCGGCCTCGCCTGCACGGGCCGCCTCCACGCCCGCATTCAGGGCCAGAAGGTTGGTCTGGAAGGCGATCTCGTCGATGACGCCGATGATCTTGGAGATTTCGTCGGACGACTTTTCGATGGCACCCATGGCATCAACGGCACGGGAGACGACCTCTTCGGACACACGGGCTTCTGTCAGGGCCACACCGACGACCTGAGAGGCTTCCTTTGCGCCATCGGCGGTCAGCGTCACGTTCTGGGTGAGCTCGTGCAAAGCCGCGGTGCTTTCCTCCAGCCCTGCCGCCTGCTGTTCGGTGCGCTGGGCGAGATCGTCGGTGGCATCCGAAATAGCGGCCGTCGACTTGAAGATCTCGTCGGCGGACTGGCGGACAGTGACGATGGTCCCGCGCAGGGCTTCGATGGAAGCATTGTAGTCATCTGCCATCTGCACGAAATTGGCGGGCAGGTCGGAGGGAAGACGGGCATCGAGATCGCCAGCCGAGAGTTTGGCGAGCACGCCACGCAAGGCAGCAAGCGCCGTTGCCTGCTCTGCCTCGGCCTTCAGCCGTGCGTCCTCTGCCGCCTGCCGCTGTTCGGCGAGGATGGCGAGATAAACCGAGATCGAGTAGTCCATGTCGAGCAGGGCGGCCTTGACGACAACCGAGATCTCCTCCGCAAGGCCTTGCGATTTTTGCCGACCGAAGCGGCTCGGCCAGCGCTCGCGAACAACCGCGTGGACAAGCTGCTCAAGAACAAGGGCATAGCCCCCGATGTACCATCTGGGTTCAAGGCCGATACGTGCATGAGCCTTGCCGACCTTGGTGACGCCTTCGACATAGCTATCAGTGTAGTCGCCTGTGCCGACGATCCCCCAATGCTCCTCCTGGCGCTTTTTCGCGCCCTTCATGTGATCGTCATTGCGAAAGAAGGCCGCTGTTTCAGGAACCTTGCGCACCTTGTCGTAGAAGATATCGAGCGCGGAACCCACATTCTTGCGGATCAGCGGGCCGAGTCCTCGGAGAGTTGCTCTGCCTTTCTCATCCAGGCCCAGGAAACGAAGACGGTTATTCAGATCTGTATTATCGGGTTGCGACGCCATGGCCGACACTTCACTTTCCTGGTTACAAACATCAGCGAATGCTGATAAATCAGAATGAGCAAATGCTAAAATGGTAAAATTTCGGTTGCTGCAGCAGAACAGTTTTTCGCCTTCTGGCGCACGTCAAACTGAGAAAGGACGCAGACCATTCAGATTTCACGGGTAAAATTGCATTTCGTCATCTACCAAAGGTGTAGATCATAATCGTTTTGCTGCGGGCCAGAATCCCACCTGCGGCTCATGCGTTCACTATTTGATCTACCGGGCAGCGCCGAATCAGCTATCATCGGACAATGACAATTCTCGACATTCCGGCGGTGACCATCGGCTCAGTCACCCTTTCACCGGTCTTCCTGCTGGGGCTCGCCGCTCTGGTGGTGCTCCTGCCGATCATTCTCCTCATCATCATGGCTCTGCGAGCAGCGCGGTCGCGGGCGGAGATGCGGGAGGAAGCCGCCCGGCGCGACGAGGCGGCGGAAGCGAGGCTCGCGGAACTCCTCAAGGCTCAGGCCGAGATGCAGGGGCGGCTTGCCACCATGGCCGAAGTCTTTGGCAGCCGGCAGGCGGAACTCAACCAGTCGATCAGCCAGAGGCTTGACGGCATGACGCACCGGATCGGCGCGACAATCACGGAACAGACCAAATCGACCCACGACAATCTGCGAACGTTGCAGGAGCGGCTTGCAGTGATCGATGCGGCACAGAACAACATCCAGTCGCTGGCGAAGGACGTGGTCGGGCTGCAGGCAATCCTGTCGAACAAGCAGACCCGCGGAGCCTTCGGGCAATCGCGCATGGAAACGATCGTTGCCGACGGCTTGCCGATGGGGGCCTACGCGTTCCAGACGACGCTGTCCAACGGATCGCGGCCCGACTGCACCATCCGCATGCCGAACAATTCTCCGCCGCTGGTGGTCGATGCGAAATTCCCGCTTGAGGCTTGGAACACCATCCGCGACACCGAAAACCCAGAGCAGAAGAAGGTCGCATCACAGCAGTTCCGCCGGGACATGGAGGTCCATATTCGCGACATCTCGGAGAAGTACCTGATCCAGGGAGAGACCCAGGACATGGCTTTTCTGTTCGTGCCTTCGGAGTCCATCTTTGCGGAGATCCATGAGAACTTCGAAAGCATCGTGCAAAAGGCGCATCGGCAGAAGGTAGTGATCGTCTCCCCGTCCCTTCTGATGCTCTCCATACAAGTAATCCAGGCCGTCTTGAAAGACCAACGGATGCGCGAGCAGGCACATCTGATCCAGGGTGAAGTGATCCGCCTGATGGAGGATTTGAGCCGTCTCGACGACCGCACACGGAAACTGCAGAGCCATTTCCTCGCAGCCCAGAAGGATGTCGAGATGATCATCACATCCTCGGACAAGCTGGCCAAGCGCGGCGCCAAGATCGAAGCCATGGAGTTTGAGACGCCGGGCGGGCGCGAGGATGGTGAGGAGATCTCATCGCGCGCGGTGGAGAGCCGGACCGGCATGCTCAAGCTCAGGGTTGTTGACGAGGACTGAGGCGCTGGTCCAAAAGAGCGAAGAACCCCAGGGAGGCACCTCGCTCATGATCACCGTCTTCGGCTCCATCAACATGGATCTCGTCGCCACCACGCCACGACTGCCGAAGCCGGGCGAAACTGTGCCGGGAACGGGCTTTGCGACCGCCGCAGGTGGCAAAGGTGCGAACCAGGCATTGGCGGCGCGACGAGCCGGTGCTGTGGTGCGCATGGTGGGTGCCGTGGGCAAGGATGAGTTTGCCGCACCTGCCCTCGACCTCCTCGACAAGGCTGGAACGGATCTTTCAGACGTGGCGCGGGTCGAGGGACCGACGGGCACTGCGCTGATCCTGGTCGGCGGAGACGGGGAGAACATGATTGCGGTCGTGCCTGGCGCGAATGGAACGGTGAGCGCCGAACAGGCGCAGAACGCCACTTCAAAGAGCACGCGCGGTGACATCCTGATGCTGCAACTCGAAGTGCCTCCAGCATCGGTCCGGGCTGCACTTAAGGCGGCCAAGTTGCAGGGCGTGCGCACCGTTCTCAATACCGCCCCCCTGATTGCCGAGGCGACCGAACTCGCACGGCTCGCGGATATCGTGATCGCGAACGAGACGGAATTCGAGCGTCTCGTTGGACGGGATAATCTCTCCGCTTCAGAGCGGGAGGAGATGCTGATGCAGATGCATGGCGAGACCGGACAGATCCTGATCATCACGCTCGGCGGCGATGGTGTGATCGCGGCTGAAGGCAATGTTATGCACCGGGCCAAGGGACTGAAGATCGAACCCGTCGACACCGTCGGTGCGGGCGATACCTTCTGTGGCTATCTGGCGGCAAGTCTGGACGCAGGCCTCTCCTTTGGTGACGCTTTGCGGCGCGCCGCCGTCGCTGGCTCGCTTGCATGCCTGAAGCCCGGCGCTCAACCTTCAATTCCGGAGGCAGCAGAGGTTTCCGCGGCGCTCTAGGCCCGGATCTGCCGAACAAGTCTGATTTATTGCTCATTAAGCAATGGAACATAGCATCGGTCGCGATCGGGGGATGCGAAAGCATGCCCGGCCGCGCCATGAGGGTGTGGAACGAATGTCCCTGCGTCCTGATCCTCACACTTCGAGGTTCCTATGTTCGCCTTCTTTACGCGATCGATCGCCGCAAAACTGCTGGTCGTCACCGGTGTCGCCATTGGTCTTGTACTTTTCCTCTCCAATCTCGTTCTGATCTCGCAGACCCGTGACAGGGTTCACTCTCTGACGATGGAACAGGCCGATGCGGAGGCAAAATCCATTGCTCGCGAAATCGCAGGTGATATTGGCGAACTGGCCAGTGCTGCCCGCACCATGGCCGGTGTCATTGGCCGGGGTCATGAGGGCAAATCCTTCGACAGGCAGGGCATTACCAATATCCTGAAGGCAAACCTCGAACAGAACCCGTTTGCCTTCGGCAGCTGGATGGCGGAAGAGCCGGGCGCCATTGACGGCCGGAAAGACGACATCAAGGGACAAGCAGATCTCGGCGCCAATGAAGACGGGATCTATACCCCCTATTGGTCCAAGGATCGCAACGGGGCAATACAGTTCTCGACCTTTGCCGCCAAGTATGACGCCGAATGGTATGCGCTTGCCGCCAAAAGCGGAAAGGGTGCCATCACGGCTCCCTATCTTGCCGAAGGCACCGACGTGCCGACGACGATGAGTTCCATCGCCTACCCTGTCTTCTCCGGCGGCAAGATGATCGGCGTCAGCGGGGTCGACATCTCGCTTTTATCCCTCTCAGACAAGCTGAAGGCGCTGAAGCCCTTTGAGACGGGTCGCGTGCTGCTCGTTGCACAGGGCGCACAATGGCTCGTGGCTCCAAACGATGATCTCCTGATGAAGACTTATGAGGTGGAAGGCGCCGACGCTCTGAAGACTGCGCTTGCGAGCGGCAAGGGCGGCGTCGTGGCCGGCCTCGCCAACGAGGCAGGCGAAGGCTTCGACAGGTTGCTCTATCCGTTTGCCGTGCCCGGTGTGAACGCCACCTGGGCCGTCATCATCGACATCCCCCATGCTGCGATCAACGCACCCGTCGAAGCGCAGACCATGATGATGATTGTCGGTGGTCTGATCGTTCTCGGCGCCGTGATGCTCGCGCTGTTCCTCGCAGTGCGTTCGATAGCGCAGCGGCCGTTGCACGGCCTCGTCGGCGACGTCGAACGGATGACCAAGGGCGACTATGCGAGTGACGTCTCCAACCAGCATCGCCAGGATGAAATCGGGCTCGTTGCGAAGGCTCTCGAGGGCTTCCGCCACAAGCTAGCGGACAGCAATATGGTCGCGGCTGAAGCCGATGCACAGCGCAAGGCTGCCGAAGTCGAGCGCCGCCGCAACGAAGAAGAGCGCAATGCGTCTGCCTCCGTGCAGCAGCATGTCGTCATGGCGCTCGGCAGCGGCCTTGCCCAGCTTTCGCAGGGCAACCTCACCTACCGGATTGCAGACGAGTTCCCCGGCGAATACGCCGCGCTGAAGCGGGATTTCAACGATGCCGTTGCAAGCCTCGAACAGGCGATCGCTTCGGTCAATGGCAGCGTGGTGAACATTGCCGCCGGTACGAGCGAGATCTCGGAAAGCGCCGCGGACCTTTCCAAGCGCACGGAGCAGCAGGCAGCAAGTCTGGAGGAAACGGCAGCGGCGCTGAACGAACTCACCGAACAGGTCAATTCCAGCGCCGACAATGCGGGGACGGCCGCCAACACTGTCTCGGTCGCCGTCAAGGACGCTGAGAAATCCGGTGAGGTCGTTCAGAAGGCTGTCGCGTCCATGAACGGCATCGAACAGTCGTCGCAGGAGATTTCGCGCATCATCGGCGTCATCGACGAAATTGCCTTCCAGACTAATCTGCTGGCACTGAACGCCGGCGTCGAGGCGGCGCGCGCCGGCGAAGCCGGCAAGGGTTTCGCAGTTGTGGCCCAGGAAGTGCGTGAACTGGCCCAACGCTCTGCCACGGCTGCGAAAGAGATCAAGGCGCTGATCAATGCCTCGGCGGCTCAGGTCAAGGATGGGGTGGAACTCGTCGGCGAAGCCGGGCTGACACTGCAGAAGATCTCCCAGCAGGTCATGCAGATCAACGGCCTCATCCGGCAAATATCCGCCTCGGCGAGCGAACAGGCCTCAGGCCTGAAGGAGGTCAACTCTGCCGTCAACCAGATGGACCAGGTGACCCAGCAGAATGCCGCGATGGTCGAGGAAACAACCGCAGCCAGCATGGCGCTGCGCAACGAGTCCGACACACTGCGAGGGCTGGTCGCAAAGTTTCAGGTGGGCGGTGCTTCCGCACCGGCAGCCGCGCTTCGGGCGACTGTGGAAACAATGCGATCTCCGACGCCACAGCCATCCGCCTCCCCAAGAGCGCCGGATCATGCTCCGGCACCACGCAAAATGGCGGCAGGAGGCGGGGCCGCCGCAGGCGCTGACAACTGGGAAGAGTTTTGAAATCCCAATCTCCGGCAAAAACAAGGGGCTGCGGCACGTGCCGCAGCCCCTTTTGTTTGGTTCAGAGCCGCGCGAAGCGCTCGATCAGCAGATCGAAGAACCCGTCGGCATCGACATTGCGCATGACGGTGGCGTTGGGTGTCCGACCGGAGACTCGCCACCAGTCGACCACGGTCATGCCGACCGTCAGTTCAGACTGCAGTTCGATCTCGACGTTGCAGTGCCGACCGCTGAACAGTTCAGGCTTCAGAAGGTAAGCGACAACTGTCGGATCATGGAGAGGGCCGCCGTCCGAGCCGTACTTCTCCTCGTCGAAGCGCTCGAAGAATTCGAGCCATTCGACCATAGCCTTGGCCGGCCTGGTGCCAATTTCCGCGATGCGGGCGACGCGAGCCTTGGTGGTCATCAATTGGTGGGTCACGTCGAGCGGCATCATGGTGACCGGGATGCCAGAAGCGAAAACAGCAGCGGCGGCATGGGGATCGACATAGATGTTGAACTCGGCGGCGGGGGTGATGTTGCCGCCCTCGAAGAAGCCGCCGCCCATCATCACCAGTTCCTTGACACGGGGTGCGATATCGGGCGCCTTCTGCAGCGCCAGACCGATATTGGTGAGTGGGCCGAGTGTGCAGAGCGTGACGGAGCCTGCGGGCTCGTTTCGGATCGTCTCGATAATGAAATCAACGGCGTGCTGGCCCTCAACCGTCATTGTGGGTTCGGGAAGAACGGCACCGTCGAGGCCGGTCTTGCCATGAACGTGTTCCGCCGTCACCAGCGGGCGGACCATCGGTCGATCAGCCCCTTCGAAGACCCGTCTGCCGGTTTGTCCACAAAGTTCGCAAACGATGCGGGCATTCCGACTGGTGAGCCTCAGCGGCACATTGCCGGCGACAGTGGTGATGCCAAGCAGGTCGAGTTCGTCAGGGCTTGCGAAGGCGAGCATGAGGGCGGCGGCATCGTCCTGACCGGGGTCAGTATCGATGATGATCTTGCGGGGTTCTGTCATGAGGCAATCCTAAAGTCTGAGGGCATGAGGCTTGGATCGCGCCTCGGCGTTTGTCAAGCAAGAGAGTGCTTGTCGGGCGGGACGGGATTTCCCATATTCCTGATGACTTAGGGACGGTCCCTGTCGGGCCGAACAAGGGAACGCAATGACACGCAGCAGACTGCCAACGGAAGCTTTTCTCATCACCTTCGATACCGGCGATGGCAGTGCCTTTCGCCGACCGCGGGGCAGTGACGGCTATCCGCCCTACGATATCGAGCGCCTTCCCACTCAGAAGGGGGTGGAACGGTTGCGGGTGACACTTGCGGTCGCGGGTTTTGATGAAAACGAACTGGATGTCAGCGTCGAAGCCAACCAACTCGTGATCCGCGGCAAGCAGGCGGATCGCGAAGAGGCGGACTATCTGTTTCGTGGCATCGCCTCACGGCAGTTCCAGCGGGTCTTTGCGATCGAAGACGGGATGGAGATCATGGGCGCAACACTCCGAAACGGGTTGCTGGCGATCGAGATCATCCGGCACGATCCTGTGCATCTGGTAAGGAAAATTAACATCTCCACCGCAGAATGAGATTTGCGGCAATGTTCGGCCGCCTCTCCCTCATTCGCGGAGGATCGGAATGTTACTGAAAGAAGCCTCGTCCCGCCTGACCAAATCACAGCTCGCGCATCTTGGCGCCGGCGAAGTGGGTTATATCCGCAAAATGAAGTCGGACGAAGTGTCCCGCTGCTTCCCCGAGGCGCCGGAAATCGACCCCACGCTGGATCTCTGGGCTCTGTTCGCCGCCGACGGCACGCCTATCCTTCTGACCGACAATCGCTCCAGCACCTTCTTCAAGGCTGCGGAAGACGATCTCAAGACCGTATCGCTGCACTAAAGGTGCGGCGATCGCTTCGCGGCCTGGAAAGGTCGCGAATCAGCGTTTATGGAATGTGAGATAGGCCGACGAGCGGCCTTCGCGGCGAGCCTTGGCCTCGTATCGCGTACCCGGCCAGCCCTCGTAGGGTGTGAGCCAGTCGCTGGCATTGCGCGCCGTCCATTCGAACCCACCGTGATCGCGGCAGTGCTGCAGCGTCCAGTTGACATAGGTGTCGATGTCGGAAGCAAAGCAGAAAGTGCCTGATGGTTTCAGGACCTTGTGGAACCGCTCCAGGTTTACCTGGCTGACAAAGCGGCGTTTCCAGTGGCGCTTCTTCGGCCAGGGATCGGCGTAGAGCAGATCGATCTGATCGATCTGGCCTTCCGGCAGCCAGTCCAGCAGTTGCGTCGCATCATCATCATAGACGCGGATGTTCTGCAGCCCCTCGGCCTCGACGACCGCTAGCAACTTTGCCATGGAGTTGACGAAGGGTTCGACGCCGATGAAACCGGTCGTCGGATTGGTCCGGGCGCGGTGAACAAGATGCTCACCGCCACCAAAGCCGATCTCGAGGCGGATCTTGTCGACGGGTACAGGGAAGAGCGACTTCAGATCATCCGGCACTTGCGAGTGCAGATCGACCTTGAGCTCGGGCAGGATCGTCTCCATCCGCCCGACCTGCTGGTCGCGCAAGGGTTTGCCCTTGCGTCGACCGAAGAAGGCTTCGGTCGATCTCGTCCTGCGTTCCTGTTCCGTCATTCAGATCAAGCCTTGATCGCATCCTTGAGCGGCTTGACCAGGTCCAGCTTCTCCCAGGAGAAGGACCCATCGCGGCCAGCCTTGCGGCCGAAATGGCCGTAGGCCGAGGTCTTAGCATAGATCGGCTTGTTCAGGTCAAGATGGCGGCGGATGCCGGACGGGGACAAGTCCATGACCTTGCGGATACCGGCCTCGACCTCGTCCTCGGTCACCTTGCCGGTGCCATGCAGGTCGACATAGATCGACAGCGGCTGGGCAATGCCGATCGCATAGGAGATCTGGATGGTGCAGCGGTCAGCCAGACCGGCGGCGACGACGTTCTTGGCGAGGTAGCGGGCGGCGTAAGCTGCCGAACGGTCGACCTTGGTCGTGTCCTTGCCGGAGAAGGCGCCACCGCCATGGGGGGCTGCGCCGCCATAGGTATCGACGATGATCTTGCGACCGGTGAGGCCGGCATCACCATCCGGACCGCCAATGACGAACTTACCGGTCGGGTTGATGTACCAGGCGCAGTCGTCTGCGATCTTGAGATCACCGAGTGCTTCCTTGATATAGGGCTCGACGACCTGGCGGACCTTCTTCGAATCCCAGCTCTCGTCGAGGTGCTGGGTAGAAAGCACGATCGAAGCGACTTCCGACGGCTTGCCGTCGACGTAGCGGACGGTGACCTGGCTCTTGGCATCGGGACCGAGCTTGCCGACATCGCCCTCGCCCTTCTTGCGGGCGGCGGACAGCAGTTGCAGGATCTTGTGCGAGTAGTAGATCGGCGCCGGCATCAGGTCCGGCGTTTCCTTGCAGGCGTACCCGAACATGATGCCCTGATCTCCAGCGCCTTCGCTGTTGGAGCTGTCGGCGGCCTTGTCGACACCCTGGGCGATATGGGCGGACTGGAAGTGCAGGAGCACGTCGATCTTGGCCGTTTTCCAGTGGAAGCCGTCCTGCTCGTAGCCGATGTCGCGGATCGCCTTACGGGCGGCCGACTTGAACTTCGAGGGGTTGATGACCTCGTTGCCGTTCTTGTCGGTCTTCATCAGGCTCGGCGGCAGGCGGACTTCACCGGCGATCACGACGCGGTTGGTGGTGGCAAGGGTTTCGCAGGCGATGCGCACGGTCCAGGGATCGACACCGGTCTTGGCGGCTTCCCGGTAGACCAGGTCGACGATTTCGTCGGAAATACGGTCACAAACCTTGTCCGGATGTCCTTCGGACACGGACTCGCTGGTGAAGAGGTAATTTGCGCGCATCGGGATTCCCCTCAAAGTATGAATGGCGGCATCGTTACTCAGTTCGAGAAGCGATGACAAGGACACAACCACATAAATATATCTTTATGTGAGTAAATTTTTCCCCCACACGACACAAAAAAAGCGGCCCTGCGGCCGCTCTCTTGGTCAGGATCCTGTCCTGGTCACTCGCTGTCAGCTTCAGCCGCCAACGCCTTGACCAGGTCGACGATCTTGCGACGAACCTTTGCATCGCCGATCTTCACGAAAGCGCGGTTGAGCTGAAGACCTTCGGACGAGGACAGGAAGTCGACCACATAGTTGGAGCTGGAGGCTTCAGCCATGCCGGAATTCGACGGCTGATCACCCGGCGCGTCTTCAAAGAAGAAGGAAACCGGCACAGTCAGAATGTTGGAAATATTCTGAAGGCGGCTGGCGCCGACCCGGTTTGTGCCCTTTTCATACTTCTGGATCTGCTGGAACGTGATCCCGAGGCTTTCCCCAAGCTTCTCCTGGCTCATGCCAAGCATCGTACGACGAAGGCGAATCCGGCTCCCGACATGGATGTCAATGGGGTTCGGCTTCTTCTTGTTCTCGATCATTTATGTCGTCCTGACAAAATTGTTGGCGTTGCGACCTTCACCCGATGCCCGCCACACCATAACGAGACGTTGTGCTCGCCGTCGATGATCTTTCAGCATACTTGCAGATTACTGGTCTGAGCCACTATGCAATTTTAGGGGTTTTTGGTCAATTCATCCGCCTAATAAAACCCAGACGAGAAATGACCGCCAATAATGTCATCGCTCCCAAGACCAACCAAAGGTTTAGATGGCGATCAAAGTTGTGTCGAGGCGGCGCAGAATTGACGCTTATGGTTGCATCCACGGCGCCGACAGCATTGAGAGACAGCCCCTCGACGACACGTCCGAGAGGATCGATAACCGCCGAAATTCCGTTATTTGCCACCCGAATCAGCGGGACACCGGTCTCCACTGCGCGTAGCCGGGCCTGAAGGAAATGCTGATAGGGGCCAGGCGTTACCCCGAACCAGGCATCGTTGGTGACGTTGAGAATGGCGCTCGCACCGGCGAGATCCGTTGCAACCTCACCGGGGAAGATCACCTCGTAGCAGATCAAGGGGTAAAGACCGATGCCGGAGGGGAGTTTCAGTGGCGTGCGGCTCGCGGCAGCCGTGAAGCCGCCTGGGAGGCTGATCAGCTCCTCGATACCAATCTGGCGCAGGAGCGCCTCGAAGGGCACGTACTCCCCGAAAGGCGTTAGATGGACCTTGTCGCTGGCGCCAAGTATCTGCCCCTTGTCGTCGATCATATAAACGGAGTTGTAGTACAGCGGCGGCTGGCCTGCCCCGCGTTCCTCCGCCCGGACGGCGCCCGTCAGCAGGATCTGGCCTTCCTGCAAGACATCACCGATACGGACCAGGGCATCCGGATTCTCCGTCAGAATGAACGGAACGGAGGTCTCCGGCCAGACGATCACATCCGGCCGCGTCCGGCCCTCTTCCGGCGCCGCGGCTGTTAGCGCCAAGTGCTTTTCGAAAATCCCGATGCGGTCGCCGTTTTCCAGCTTCTGCGACTGATCAATCGACGGCTGGACGAGACGGACGGTGAATTTCGTGTCGCCTTCTGCCAAAGGTGCGACGTACAGACGATAGGCGCCAAAACCGAGATGAGCGGCCAGAAGGCTTGCGGCAAGAAGCAGGCCGGGCCAGACGCCTCTGCGGGTTCCGAGCAGAGCCGGAGCGGCGAAAACGAAAACGGCGAGGGGTGTCATGGCGAGTATGCCAAGCACATGGCTCGACTGCATCATCAGGGGCACGGGCATCGCGGCATAGCCAATGGCGTTCCACGGGAAGCCGGTTGCCACGAAGCTACGAAGCCATTCGAAAAGACCGAAGGCAGCGGCAAGGGCCGCGATACGCCCCATGCCGTCGGACCAGAGCAATCGCGCCAGCATGGTTGCGAGCCCATAAAAGATAGCAAGGATTGCAGGCAGTCCGACGACAGCGAGAGGAAGCGCCCAGGCGAATTCCTCCGCTTCGAGGAGCAAGGCATTGCCAAGCCACCAGAGGCCGCAGACGAAGTAGCCCAGACCAAACAGCCAGCCGATCCAAAAGGAAGATGCGAATCCCGTTCGTCCGGTCTCCGCGTTTCCTGTGCCGCCGTCGAGCAGCCAGACGAGCAGGGTGAACGAGACGAACATGCTAGCGAAGATGCCGAAGGGCGGGAGGGCCAGAGCACCGATTGCTCCTGCAAGGATAGCAAGACCAGCTCGCCTAACTCCCCACAGCAGCAAAACCTTCGCTGCCAAATGCTGCATGTCCACCCCTCTTGCCCGCGAATCAACCGCTGGCAGTCTCCCAAAAATCGGAATGTCTGTCGCCTTCTTCGGCGCAAGCGGCCTTCGCGGTCAGGAGGAAGGCTGATCGGCTGGGGCAGGAACCGGCTCTGAAGCCGGTGGAGGCTCCTGCACCGGAGGGACTGCCTTCGGAGCGCGCGGCTTTACCGGCTGCTTGGTGCGAACCTTGGCCGGTGGGGCGGCCGCAACAGGTGGAGCGGTCTTCGACACTTTCGCCTTGACCTCGGCGTCGCCACGCGGCTCCGTGTCGCCCTTTGTGGAACGGCGACGGGCAGCGGCGCGCTTGCGCGTGACACGCACCCGCTTGATGCGCCTGGGGTCGGCATCCAGAATGTGGAATTCGAACCCGGCCAAGGCCTGGACAACTTCTCCGCGGGCCGGGATGCGACCGAGTGCAGAGAAGATCAGACCGCCAAGGGTGTCGACATCTTCAAGGCGGTCCTTGATGTAGAAGTCCGGGCCAATCGCCTCAGCAATCTCTTCCAGCTCGACACGGGCATCGGCGACCAGAACATCGTCGGAGACACGGCTGAACATGACTTCTTCATCATCATGCTCATCGTCAATGTCGCCAATGACCATCTCGACAATGTCTTCGTGGCTGACGAGACCGTCGGTGCCGCCATATTCATCGATGACCAGCGCCATCTGGGTGCGGGCCGCTTGCATGCGGGTCATCAGATCGGAGGCCAGCATAGAGGGCGGGACGAAGAGAATGGAGCGGATGATGCCCGCCTCGGCGACCGTCTTGCTCAGATCGATGCGCGCGAGGTCGAAATCGATCTTGGCCTTGGCCGTCGCTTTTTCTGCTTTCTCCGGCTTTTCAGCGCCATTCGCGGCGGCAGCAGCCTTCGGGACCCGACGGCGACTTCTGGCCTGTTTGGTGACGTAAGACAGGAGGTCACGGATATGGACCATGCCGCGCGGGTCATCCAGCGTCTCGGCGTAGACAGGCATCCGCGAGCGGCCGGAAACATCGAATATGGTCATCAGTTCACCAATGGTGACGCTCTGATCGACCGCTTCAATGTCTACACGCGGGACCATGATGTCCTCGACGCGCACCTCACGGAACCGCAGGATATTGTGGAGCATTGCCCGTTCTTCGGGCGTGAAGGCCTCACCCAGGCTTGCGTCCGCCTTCAGCGCAACCGTCAGATCTTCGCGTAGGCTCGTCGAAGAGGAAGGCTTCAGAATACGGCCCAGACGGGCCCAGAAGGAGGGATGGCGGGCCGAGCTTTCCGCTCGGGAGAGACTACTGCCCTCTTCGGAAGACGCTCCCTCGTTACCCTCTTTGGCCTCCGGGGCCGTTCTCGTCGCAAAATCGGTCATTGTTCCAAACTATCAGATCGGGTCTTGTCCCGCATAGGGGTCAGATAGGCCAAGTTCTGCCAGAATGCGAGTCTCCAGCGCTTCCATTTTCTCGGCATCATCGGTTTCGATGTGATCGTAACCGAAGAGATGGAGGAATCCATGAACCATCAAGTGGGTCAGATGATCCTCGAATGACTTCTCCAGATCGACCGCCTCCCGTTCCACGGTCTCGCGGGCAATAATGATATCGCCGAGCATCGGGCCAGGCATCTTGCCGGGTGTCACCGGGAAGGCGGGGAAGGACAGGACGTTGGTCGGCTTGTCCTTGGCGCGCCACTCGGCGTTGATCTCGCGGATCATCTCGTCGTCGCCGAATACGAGGGAAACTTCCGTCGGCTGCTTGGGGAAGGGCTGGCCTTCCCTCGCCGCAAGATGATTTTCGGCAGCACCGAGGACGCGATGAGCCAAAGCCTCCAACGCGGTCTCGTCTGCCCAACCGTCGGCTTCGACGGCGATCTGTATGTCCAACTGGCTCATCGTTTCGTTGCGAAGCGGCTCACGGCTCGCTCTGCTCACTCTCGTCCTGTACCTTGTACTTGGCGTCATAGGCCTGCACGATACGACCGACAAGCGGGTGACGTACAACGTCCGTATCCTTGAAGCGCACGACCGACACGCCTTCGACCCCCTTCAGAACCTGCAAGGCCTCAACCAGGCCGGAGGTGACTCCGCGCGGCAAGTCGACCTGGCTCGGGTCGCCCGTGATGATCATGCGGCCGTTATCGCCAAGACGGGTCAGGAACATCTTCATCTGCATGGATGTGGTGTTCTGGGCCTCGTCGAGGATGATCGCCGCATTGGCCAACGTGCGACCACGCATGAAGGCAAGCGGGGCGATCTCGATGACACCGGCGGTGATGGCGCGCTCGACCTTGTCGCCGGGGATCATGTCGTAGAGCGCGTCATAGAGCGGGCGCAGATACGGATCGACCTTGTCCTTCATGTCGCCGGGCAGAAAGCCCAGGCGCTCACCGGCTTCGACAGCCGGGCGGGTCAGCACGATACGATCGACGATGCCGCGCTCCAGAAGCTGCGCTGCATGGGCAACCGCGAGATAGGTCTTGCCAGTACCGGCCGGGCCGACACCGAAGACCATTTCCGACCGTTCCAGCGCCCGCATATAGGCATCCTGGGTTGGCGTGCGCGCGGCAATGGTCTTCTTGCGGGTGGAAATCTGCGCCATGGACAGCTTTGCCTTACGCTCCAGCGTCGGCAGCGACAGCTGGTCGTCTGCGGCAACGGCCATGCGGATCGCGCCCTCGACGTCGGAGGCTTCGACCGATCCGCCGCTCTGCAGGCGCGCATAGAGGAAATCGAGGGCGCGGCGCGCCTGATTTGTCGCCTGCAATTCGCCGGTAATGGCAACCGAATTGCCACGAGCACGGGCCTCGATCTGGAGGCGCTGCTCAAGCAGTTTCAGATGCTGGTCGAATTGGCCAAAGAGCTCGCTGGCAAGCCTGTTGTTCTCGAACGTCAAGATGAAGTGATTGGCGTCGGTCGCAGAGGTGCGGACATTGCGCGAGGGTGAAGAAACCACTTCTGTTGCGTTCAAGCGATCAGGCTCCTGTGCGATCAGGTTCAGGCCCTCACTCTAACCTTCTGCCACCTCGGCAAACAAGCTGTTTGGGCCGGCTGCGGTGATTCGTACCTGTATAATGTCACCGATTTGCGATGACATTGCATCAACATTAACAGACTGCAGCCAGGGCGAACGGCCAATGAGCTGTCCTGGCATACGGCCCGGCTTCTCCAGGAGCAGGTCGATGGTCTTGCCAATCATCGACTGCATGAAGGCCTGCTGCTGTTCAAGCAGCAGAGCCTGGAGCCGCGCCAGGCGTTCGGTCTTCACATCCTCGGCCACGTGATCGGGCAGATCGGCGCCAGGCGTACCAGGACGTGTGGAATACTTAAACGAATAAGCCTGCGCGTAGTTCACTTCGCGCACGAGATTCATTGTGTCCTCGAAGTCCTGATCCGTCTCACCCGGGAATCCAACGATGAAATCGCCCGACAGCGCGATATCGGGACGGACGGATCGGATCCGCTCGATCAGGGCGACGTATTCCGAGGCCTTGTGACGGCGGTTCATCGCCTTCAGGATCCGGTCAGAGCCGGACTGCACCGGCAGATGCAGATAGGGCATCAGCATGCGCAAATCGCGATGGGCCTCGATCAGACGGTCATCCATGTCGCGCGGGTGGCTTGTCGTGTAGCGCAGGCGCGCCAGGCCCGGAATCTCCGCCAGCCGGTAAAGCAGGTCGCCAAGGCCGATCGCCCTGCCCTTCTCGTCTTGCCCATGCCAGGCATTGACGTTCTGGCCAAGCAGGGTCAGTTCGCGCACGCCGCTGTCCACCAGACGCCGGGCTTCGGTCATCAGCTGTGAGAGCGGGCGGGAGACTTCCGACCCACGGGTATAGGGCACGACACAGAAGGTGCAGAACTTGTCACAACCCTCTTGAACCGTAAGGAATGCCGTCACCGACCGCGGCTTACCGATAACCTTGGTCGGATCAGGCAGGTGCTCGAATTTGTCTTCGAGTGCATATTCTGTATCGACCACGCGCTCACCGGCGCGGGCCTTCTGCAGAGCTTGTGGCAGGCGGTGGTAGGTCTGGGGACCGAGCACAACATCGACGGCGGGCTCGCGGCGGGAGATCTCCTCGCCTTCTGCCTGGGCGACGCAGCCGGCGACGCCGATCATGAACTCCTTGCCCTCGGCCGCTCGTACCTTCTTGTGCTCGCGCAGGCGACCGAGCGCCGAGTAGACCTTTTCTGCCGCCTTTTCGCGGATATGACAGGTATTGAGCAGGACGAGATCGGCCTCTTCCATGACTTCCGTCGGAGCATAACCATCTGCCGCCAGCGCATCGGCCATGCGACCGCTGTCATAGACGTTCATCTGGCAGCCATAGGTCTTGATGAAGACCTTGCGCGTGTTGGCGCCCGGTACGGGGGATTCGGTGAGGCTCGCGGTTTCCTGGGTCATGGCGCGGTATTTAGTAGTTTTCGGTCGGCGGTTAAACCGAAAAATTGTTGGAGCCCGTCAGCGGCGATGCCGGCCGCGCAGATGGGCGAGCAGCATGCCGCGCAACTGCTCCTCGATACGGATGGCCAAGGTCTTGCGGCTGTCGCCCTTCCTGAAGTCCACCGTCTCGCCGAAGGTGACGTCGACATCGAGGGCGCCGGCACGCAGGACGCCGATCAGGTGCTCCATGAGGCCAATATCGCCCGGCCAGCCGGCGATCGGACGATGGTAACGCCCCATGGGCATCCCCTGCACACGGGTGTAGGCGATGGCGACCGGCTGAACATGCACGACGGCATCCTCGCCCTCGGGCAGGGCTGCAGCTGCGGCACCGAAGAGCGAGGACTTGATGCCGAGGATGCGGTTGCCGTCCGAGGTCGTGCCTTCCGGGAAGAGCACGACGATTTCGCCGTCTGCCATCCGGGCCGCGATCTCGTTGACCTGGTCACCGGCGCGGCGCTTTTCTTCGCGGACGACGAAGATCGTTTTCTGCAGTCTGGCCAAGAAGCCGAAGACAGGCCAGGAGGCGACCTCGGTCTTGGCGACGAAGGCGACATCGGCGACTGAGCCCAAGACCAGGATATCCTTCCAGGAGGCATGGTTGGCGGCGATCATCAGCGGCCGGCGCGTGTCGAGCGTGCCGTGGACATGAACACGGATGCCAAGAAACCAGAGTGCCAGACGGTGCCAGTAACGCGGCAGGCGGCGGCGGAGTGACCAATCGCGACGCAAAGCCAGAAGCTGGATCGGGACCATCAGGCCCGAGGCCAGCAGCAGAACGATGAGGAAGACGCCGATCCTCAGCCAGTTGATCACGCGGGCCTCACTGGCATGGCGATCATCGGCTCACTTCTCGTCCTTGGACAGAGGAATGCCGTAAAGCTCAAGGCGATGACCGACGAGGCGGAAGCCGTGTTCGCGGGCAATGCGCTCCTGCAGCGCCTCGATTTCGGGCGAGTGAAACTCGACGACAGTCCCGGTCTTGAGGTCGATCAGGTGGTCGTGGTGTTCTTCCGGCACGGTCTCGTAGCGCGAGCGGCCATCGCGAAAATCATGCCGCTCAATGATGCCGGCATCTTCGAAGAGTTTGACCGTGCGATAGACCGTGGAGATGGAAATTTTGGCGTCGACCTTCGAGGAGCGGCGATAGAGCTCTTCGACGTCGGGATGGTCGTCCGATTCTTCGAGGATGCGGGCGATGACGCGGCGCTGCTCGGTCATGCGCATGCCACGTTCGGCACAGAGCGCTTCCAACGATTTCAGAGCGTCATTCATTGTCACAGCATATCCGCAGATGGTCGGTTCGTCCAACCGACCGGTTAGCGAAGATCACGGCGCATGACAAGCGCGGAGGACCGGTGGCCGTTTTCATCGGCATAGTAGGCCGGACGTTCGCCGGCTTTCTCAAAGCCGAGCTTGCGGTAGAGACCAAGGGCTGCGTGGTTTCCGTCATCGACTTCCAGAAACATGGATTCGCCGCCTCTGGCCTTTGCCTCGCGCAGTGCAGCCTGCATAAGCCGCCAGCCAAGGCCGAAGCGAGAGACCTTGTCACTGACGGCAATCGTCAGGATTTCGGCTTCGCCCGCCACTTCACGGGCAAGCACGAATCCTGCGAGCGGAGCCTTGAAGATGAGGGTATTGGTCTGCCAGGCGGCGAAGCCGAAGCTGTTGGGCTGGAGAAGCAGGCTCAGGAACTCGCCATCGCCCCAGGCGCGGGGGAAGCGCTGGGCATGCAATTCCGCCACTGCACGGCAGTGCTCGGAGGTCATGGGCACGATTTCGAATTCAGGTTGGCGGTAGAACAGGCTGTCTCGCATGTCAGGCTCTCGATACGGCAAACCCGGTCTGCGGCTTCGCATCCGGTCCACGTAGATAGAGCGGCTTCGGCTTGCCCTGGGCTTTCGCTAATGAAGCGAGACGTGCGACGATCTCGATCGGATAGTGATCGGGCGCGGTTTCGGCCTCACGGTCGGCAACGAGCGCGGAGGCAGAACCGACAAGTACCGTGTCTGGTGCGGCAGCACGGGCGAGATAGTCATCAAGCTCGAGCAGCAGCGGCTCTTCCTCAGGCTCACCTCCGGCAAATGCCTGAGCATAGACTTCATCGCGATGGGCATTGATGGCGGCGAGAACAGACTTGTCGGGTTCGGCAGCGGTTTGCGCCAACACTTCCAGCGTCGAGACCCCCACACACTCCACCCCAAGCGCCAGCGCGAGGCCACGGGCGGAGGCAACACCGACGCGGATGCCGGTGAAGGAGCCAGGGCCAACGGTCACGCCAATGCGCTCGACGTCGGTCAGCGACAACTTCGCCTCGGCCAGTGCCTCGTCGATCATCGTCATCAGACGTTCGGCGTGGCCACGACCGATGGTTTCGCTGACACGACCCAGGATCTTGTCTGTATCAGAATCAAAAACGGCGGCTGCGCAGTCCACACCCGCCGTGTCGATCGCAAGAACGATCATCTCGTCTCCAGTCCGGTCCAATCAGACCGCTTCGACTTCCTGCACTTCCGGAACGAAGTGGCGGAGCAGGTTCTGCACGCCGTGCTTCAGGGTCGCCGTCGAGGACGGGCAGCCGGCGCAGGAGCCCTTCATGTTGAGGAAAACCTTGCCGTCCTTGAAGCCGCGGAAGGTGATGTCGCCACCATCCTGGGCAACGGCCGGGCGGACGCGAGTCTCGAGCAGTTCCTTGATGGTCGCGACAATCGTTTCGTCGCCGGCTTCGAAGAATTCCTCGTCGCTGTCATTCTGAGCGGAGGTGGAGGCCGAGCCCATGACCGGAGCGCCGCTCATGAAATGCTCCATGATGGTGCCGAGGATAGCCGGCTTCAGGTGCTGCCATTCCGGCCCGTCCTTGGAGACGGTGACGAAATCATAGCCGAAGAACACACCAGTGACGCCCGGGATCGCGAAAATGCGGGAGGCGAGCGGCGAGGCCGCAGCACTCTCGGCGTCGCGGAATTCGGCGGTGCCGGTGTCCATGACCACCTTGCCGGGCAGGAATTTCAGGGTCGCCGGGTTCGGCGTGGCTTCGGTCTGGATGAACATTTAGGCCTCCGGGCGGCGATGACACCGCTAAAGATTAGAATATTTCCAAAATAGACCCTGTGGACCGCATCTTCAAGACGTGATCGCGCAGATGGTGAAATCAGCAGAGGGCGTCGATTTCCTCATTAGTCAGCGTATCCGGCAGAACCGTGACCGGGATCGGAAAGGCAGCCCCGCGTCCAGCAATCATCGAGACGAGCGGTCCTGGACCTTCCTTTGTCGACCCGGCAGCCAGAACGAGGATCGAGATATCGCGGTCTTCCTCGATCAGGCTGTTGATCTCGGCAAAGGCGCCACCTTCGCGAATGACGATCTCCGGCTCAATGCCGATCGTATCACGGACCGTCTGGGCAGCCTTTGCCATGATGGCTTCAGCTTCTTCTCGCGCTTCAGCGCGCATGATTTCCTCGACACCGAGCCATTGTTGGAAATCACCATCCGGGATCACGTAGATCAGGACGAGCCCGCCATTGGAATTCTTGGCGCGGCGACCGGCATAATGGACCGCGCGCGAGCATTCCGGAGTGTTGTCGATCACCGCCATGAACTTGCGGCGGTGACCTTCAAGACGTGACAGACGCGTTGAAACCATGGAGAACCCCGCCGCTGAATATGGAGCCTGATGTCATGGACAGGCCCGCTGAAGGCCTGTCCGCGAGGTGACCTTATCGCACGAAACCGATGATGTCGCGGACTTCGTTCATCGTCTTTTCGGCGCGCGCACGCGCACGCTCGCCACCGTCGCGCAGAACAGCGTCGATATGACCGGGATCTTCCATCAGGCGGCGCATCTCGGCGTTGATCGGCGCAAGCACCTCGACCGCAAGATCGATCAGGGCCGGTTTGAAGACCGAGAACTGCTGACCACCGAATTCGGAGAGCACGTCGGCCTTCGACTTGTCGGCGAGAGCTGCAAAGATGCCCACGAGATTGTCGGCTTCGGGGCGGCCCTTCAATCCATCCGTCTCGCTCGGCAAAGCGTCCGGATCGGTCTTGGCCTTGCGGATCTTCTTCGAGATCGCATCCTGGTCGTCCATCAAGTTGATGCGCGACAGATCGGATGGGTCCGACTTCGACATCTTCTTGGTGCCGTCCTTCAGGCTCATGACACGCGGCGCCGGGCCATCGATCAGAGGCTCGACCATCGGGAAATAGGCATGAACCGGCTCTTCGCCGACCTTGATGTCGATGCCGAGGCCGGTCGGGCGGATCTTCTCGTTGAAGTCCATGTTGAACTTCATGGCGATGTCGCGGGCGAGTTCCAGATGCTGCTTCTGGTCTTCGCCAACCGGCACATGGGTGGCACGGTAGACGAGGATGTCAGCGGCCATCAGGCTCGGATAGGCGTAGAGACCGAGCGACGCTTGCTCGCGGTCCTTGCCGGCCTTGTCCTTGAACTGCGTCATGCGGTTCATCCAGCCGATGCGGGCGACGCAATTGAAGATCCAGGCCAATTCCGCATGCTGAGGCACCTGAGACTGGTTGAAGACGATGTGCTTCTTCGGGTCGATGCCGGCGGCGAGGAAGGCAGCCGTGATCGAACGGATCTGGGTCGCCATGTCCTCGTGGACCAGTTGGGCCGTCAGCGCATGCAGGTCAACGACGCAGTAGATGCAGTCGTTGTTTTCCTGAAGGGCGACGAACTTTCTGATAGCACCGAGATAATTGCCGAGATGGAGGTTGCCGGTGGGCTGAACGCCGGAGAATACCAGCGGCTTGAACTCAGTCATTGTAATCCTCAACAGGCTGGTGGAGGGCCCGATCTTCTGATCGTGTCGGTCAGGGCTTATGCACGGCGGGCGGGGCGCAATCAAGCGCTCACTTCGGCGTGCCTTAAGGGTTCAGCCGCCGACAGGCTCGATCAGGTCCCAGAGATTGCCGTAGAGATCCTCGAAGACGGCAACCGTGCCGTATGGCTCGTGGCGCGGTGCTTCACGAAAGACGACGCCGGCGGCAACGAACCGGGCATGATCGCGGGCGAAATTATCCGTTCTGAGAAAAAAGCCCACGCGTCCTCCCGTCTGGTTGCCGACTGCCGCTCGCTGCGCATCATCCGCTGCTTCGGCGAGGAGCACGGACGCTCCTTCCCCACCATGGGGACGTACCACCAGCCATCGCTTGCCATCGGGCAGGGCCGTATCCTCCACACAGGCGAAACCGAGGCCGTCGCAGTAGAACGCCTTGGCGCGGTCATAGCTATCCACCACGAGACTGACGAGAAAGAGGCTGTTTACGCCCATGGAAGGAGTCTTTCGGTTCGAAGTGTGACGAAGAGTGCGCAGATGTCACGCATAGGTCAATTTTTCCCCGGATTCGAGGGGTTTAGACACAGTGCTGGCGGCGTCGAAATCGACTTCCAGACCGCCTGAAAAACAGGCAGACGCGCTACAATGAGCAAAGCGCACCAAATTTGACACATTTGGGGGAATAAAAAACCGCCGCAAGCGATCTGGATCGCTGAAAACAACAAACCCATTCCAGAAGGTCACTCATGCGCACATTGTTTCGCGTCGCGCTCGGCTGCGTTCTTTCGTTCGGTATTCTTTCGCCTGCCGAAGCCGTCGAGAAGAAAAAGCAACACTTCTTCATGAAGCACGATACGACCGTGGCCTACACGTTGCAGCGTGTCAGCGTCAAAACCAACTGTTTTCCCGATGAGCTGAAGGGCATACTCGCTCATATCGCCAAGAAGACCGGCAAGACGCCGGTCGTGACCTCAGGCCATCGCCCGCGCTCTGGCCGCTCCCAGCACAGCCACTGTTTCGCCGCCGATATCCGTGTGCCCGGCGTGCCGGAAAAGCGGATCGTAGCGGCGGCCCGTACAGCACCCGGTATTGGCGGTATCGGCCGCTATTGCAACGGCATTGTGCATGTCGACATCGGGCCGAAGCGGACCTGGACCTATTGCTGATCGGGATCAGCGGAGGCCGCGGCGGGTTCGTCAGCGGCCTTTTTCCTGCGCTTCAGGCTGCGGCGGATGGTGCCGATATCCACGCCGCCGATGAGGAAGGCGATGCCGAAGTAAACGGGCATGGCCACGGCCACGAGCGCACCCAGCGCCATGACCTGATCAAGCAGCGGGCTTGCCGGGGAAAGCCAGGATGACCAGCGATCGGACAGATAGACTAGCAGGCCGGCCATGACGCCAGAGGCGATCAGGAGTCGGGCCGTGCGGGTGGCAAGCGACCACTCGACCTTCAGATGGCCACGCCAGACGAGCACCGAGAAGAGCAGGATCGTGTTGGTCCAGCCGGCGGCGGCTTCGGCAATCGCAATGCCGCTTTCCTCGAAGATCGGGAAGAGCGTGACAGCGAGGCCCGTGTTTAGCGCCACCGACACCATGGTGAAGCGCATCGGCGTCTTGGTATCCTCGCGGGCGTAGTAACCCGGCTGCAGCGCCTTGATCAGAACGAACCCGGGCAGACCAATGCCATAGATGGCAAGGATCGAGGCGACGACGGTGGTGTTCTGTTCGGAAAAGGCGCCGCGCTCGTAGAGCACGCGGATGATCTCGTCTGACAGTACCCAGATGGCGGCTGCGGCCGGGAGCGTCAGGAAGAGTACGAATTCGATCGAGCGATTCTGGAGGGTGCCGGCCTCCTTCATGTGCCCCCCCTTCAGGGCGCGGGCAAGTTCAGGCAGGAGCACGACGGCAACGGCGACGCCAACGACCCCGAGCGGCAGCTGATAGATGCGGTCGGCATATTGGAGCGCGGAGATGGCGCCTTCCTTGCTCGAGGCAATGGCCTGACCGATCAGCTGGTTGATCTGGGTAATGCCGCCGGTGATGGCGGCCGGCACGGCCAGTATGAGAAGGCGCTTTACATTCGGCGTAAAACGCGGGCGTTTGAAGCCGATCCGAATGCCGGCATGGCGGACGCCGATATAGACGACGGCCATCTGCAAAAGGCCGGCCCCCAGCACAGACCAGGACAGTGCCCAGGCGGTAACGGCGGGATCGGCCCCCGTCCAGAGCGCCCAGGCCAGCGCGCCAATCATCAGCACGTTGAGGAAGACAGGGGCAATCGCTGCGGCAAAGAAATGGTGCAACGAATTCAGCATGCCGCTGAGCATCGCCGTCAGCGACATACACATGAGATAGGGGAACATGACGATCGCGAGACGCACCGTCAGATCGAACTTCTCAGGGTCGTTGGCAAAGCCGGGCGCGATGATCCACTGCACGAGCAGCGGCATTGATAGCTGCATGCCAACAGTCAGGATCAGCAGGACCGAGAAGAGGACGCCGAAAACCTCTTCGGAAAAGCGCTTGGCGCCATCAATACCGTTTGCCTCGATTTCCTTGGCAAAGAGCGGAACGAAGGCGGCGTTGAACGCGCCCTCGGCAAAAAGACGCCGGAAAAGATTGGGGAAGCGGAAGGCAGCGTAGAAGACGTCGGCGACCGGCCCTGTACCGAGGGCCGCGGCCATCAGGGTTTCGCGTGCAAAGCCGAAGATGCGGCTGCCGAGCGTCGCCCCACCGACGGTCATGAATTTCTTGACGAGGCTCATCCCTCAGGCCCGCGCCTTCTTGGGCACCGGCGCCGCGCGTGGCGGCGGCGCGATGATGCCGGAGGGCATGTTGTCCTTGAGCTCGTCGGGCTGCTCGGTCATCACAGGCTTCAGGCGATTGGCGATATTGGCCTGGCGGTTTTCGTTGGTCACCTTTTGACCGACGAGGTCGGTGACGTAGAAGGTATCGATGACCTTTTCACCAAAGGTGGTGATCCGCGCCGAATGAATGTCGAGCGAGAGATCAGAGAGGACCGCGGTGATCTCAGCGAGAAGACCGATACGGTCGAGGCATTCGACCTCGATAACGGTGAACTTGTTCGACAGTGCGTTGGAGATGCGCACATCCGGCTGGACCGGGAAGGTCTTGTTCTTCTTTTTGCCCTTGGAGCGCGTGGCAATAACTTCCGGTAGGCGCTTGCGGCCCGAGAGCACGTCCTCGATCATCTTGCCGATCGTCGCGGCACGGCGCATTTCGTCCTCGTCGATCGGGAACTCCCGGTTGATCAGGATCGTGTCGAGGGCGCGCCCGTCTGACGTCGTGAAGATCTGGGCATCGGCAATGTTGGCCCCGGCCGCCGCACAGGCGCCGGCAATGATCGACAAGAGGCGCGGGTGGTCGGGCGAGAGCACGGTAATCTCCGTGATCGCGTGGAACTGGTGGGTGCGCACCATGGTGGCCAGCGCCTTGCCGGCCTTGTCCGCTTCACGGATGAAATGGGCGTGGCGGACCTGATCTTCGAGATCGACGGACAG
This sequence comes from Allorhizobium sp., assembly GCA_046294755.1. Classification (GTDB taxonomy): domain Bacteria; phylum Pseudomonadota; class Alphaproteobacteria; order Rhizobiales; family Rhizobiaceae; genus Allorhizobium. The sequence goes on from JBKBON010000026.1 coordinate 25,343, forward strand.
CAGGTAGGGCTCGTAATGCAGCTTGGTATAGGTGCGCTGGTCCTTCTGGCTCCAGCCTTCGAGCGCCTTTGAAAGCTGCTCGGCGGCATGCTTGGCGCGCTCCTTGCGGGAGACCTGGGAGAAGCCGCCTGACAGCAGCAGTTCGGTCTCATAATAGAGCGTGCGTAGAAGCTGCCCCTTCCAGCCATTCCAGACACCGGGGCCGACCGCGCGGATGTCGCAGATCGTCAGCACCAGCAGCATCTTCAGGCGGTCAAGGGACTGAACCTTTTCGGCGAAATCGGTGATCGTCTTGCGATCATGCAGGTCGCGGGTCTGGGCGACCATGGACATCAGAAGATGCTGGTCGATCAGCCAGGCCACCATTTCCGTCTGCTTCGGCGAGAGGCCGAGGCGCGGGCAGAGCTTGCGCGCCACCTTGGCGCCGGCCACCGAGTGATCCTCCTGACGACCCTTGGCGATGTCATGCAGGAGTACGGCGACATAGAGCGTCTGACGGTCCTCGATTTCCGGCATGATCTTGTTGGCGAGCGGATGGATCTCCTCCGCGTTGCCCTTGTCGATCTCGGAAAGGACCTCGACGGTGCGGATCAAATGCTCGTCGACGGTGTAGTGATGATACATGTTGAACTGCATCATCGAGACGATCTTGCCGAACTCCGGCATGAAGCGGCCAAGCACGCCGGCCTCGTTCATGCGGCGCAGGATAAAGCCCGGATCCTTGCGCGAGGTGAGGATCGACAGGAAGAGGCGGTTCGCCTCCTCGCTTTCGCGGAAATCGTTCTTGATCAGCGACAGCGAGCGCGTCACGGCCTTCAGCGCATCGGGGTGGAATTCCAGACCGTTCAGATCCGCCACGTGGAAGAGGCGCATGATCGACATTGGGTCCTTCTTGAAGACGCCGGGATCAGCCAGAGCAATACGGCCGCGATCATCGATGAATTCGCTGGCGCCAGGGATTTTGCGCGGGCGGTTCGCAAACCGGCCGATCATGCCGCCAATGCCGGGAGCGGCCTTGGCCTGCTGGTCCTCAAGGGCTGCGGCGAAGATGCGGGTGAGGTCGCCGACGTCCTTGGCCACCAGGAAGTAATGCTTCATGAAGCGCTCGACGGCGGAGAGGCCCGGGCGGGCCTGGTAGCCCAGGCTTTTAGCGATCTCCGGCTGGATGTCGAAATAGAGGCGCTCTTCCGGCTTGCCGGTCAGATAATGCATGTGGCAGCGCACGGCCCAAAGGAAGTCGTCGGCCTTTTGAAACAGACGCCATTCATGGCGCGAGAGCACGCCGAGCCGAACAAGATCGTCCGTGTTGCGGACATGGTAATTGTATTTTGCGATCCAGAAGAGGGTCTGCAGGTCGCGCAGGCCGCCCTTGCCTTCCTTGACATTGGGCTCGACGAGATAACGACTGTCGCCAGCCTTGCGGTGGCGCTCGTCGCGTTCGGCAAGCTTGGCGGCGATGAATTCGGGAGCGGTGCCGGTCGTCACTTCCTGGTCGAAGCGGTGCTGGAGTTCCGTCACCAGCGTCTCGTCGCCGCAGATATGGCGCGTTTCGAGGATGGCCGTGCGAATGGTCATGTCCGACTTCGAGAGGCGGATGCATTCCTCGACGGTGCGGGTGGCATGGCCGACCTTGAAACCGACATCCCAGAGGAGATAGAGCACGAACTCGACCGCCTTGTGCATGGCGGAGCCAGCCTTGGCCGGCAGCAGGAAGAGCAGGTCGATGTCGGAACCGGGCGCCAGCGTGCCGCGCCCATAGCCGCCAACGGCGGCCACCGAGAGGCCGGCCGTGTCCTTCGGATAGACATGGGTGCGGGCAAAATCGAAGATGACAGTGATCAGCTGGTCCTGAATCCAGGAGATTCGGTTGGCGCAGTTCATGCCGCTGCCATCTTCGAAGAGCTTCAGGCGCGCCTGTTCGCGGGCATCGGCAGACGCCTTCTTCAGGATCGGCAAAAGCTTCGAGCGGGTCTCGAGCAAGTTGCCGCAACCAGCCTCGGCGATGGTTTTGCAGGACGCACGGAGCGCGTCGATGTCGAGGAGATCGTCGAAGGCGAGGACTGCGTTGGCCATGGGGACGGCATCATCTCTTGGGAACCCGGGAATCAGCCGGGATTGGTGGCGCTATAGCGCTTTTCGGGCGCGATTGACAGGCACTCTACCGGTCAAGGCTTGCCAAGTTGTTTCTTGAGATCATAGAGCGCCTCGAGCGCCTGGCGAGGCGTAAGGTCGTCAAGATCGAGTGAGCGCAGCGCCTCCTCGACCTTCGACGGGCCGGATTTCTGGATCTCCTCCCGCCGAACGGCGACCTGGAACAGCGGCAGATCGTCGATCAATTGCGCTGCCGGGTTCTTGCGATCGCTGTCCTCCAGACGGGTCAAAACATCACGGGCGCGCGCGACGACGGCTGCCGGCAGACCGGCAAGACGGGCGACCTGGATGCCATAGGAGCGGTCGGCAGCTCCCGGGCCGACCTCATGCAGGAAGATCACGTCGCCATCCCACTCCTTGACCCGCATGGTGACATTCGACATGCGGGCCAGCTTTTCCGACAGCGCAGTGAGCTCATGGAAGTGGGTTGCGAAGAGCGAGCGGCAGCGATTAGCCTCATGCAGATGCTCGACTGCGGCCCAGGCAATCGAGAGGCCGTCGAAGGTCGCCGTGCCGCGGCCGATCTCATCGAGGATGACCAGCGAGCGGTCGGTTGCCTGGTTGAGGATGGCCGCCGTCTCGACCATCTCGACCATAAATGTGGAGCGGCCGCGCGCCAGATCGTCGGAGGCGCCGACGCGGGAGAAGAGGCGATCAACCACGCCAATATGGGCGGCACCGGCGGGCACGAAGGAGCCCATCTGGGCAAGGATCGCAATCAGCGCGTTCTGGCGCAGGAAGGTCGACTTACCGCCCATATTGGGGCCGGTGAGCAGCCAGATGGCGCCGGGGCCTTTGGTATCGTGTGGCGAGAGATCGCAATCATTGGCAATGAAGGGGCTCGCGGCCTGGCGGCGCAACGCCTGCTCGACCACCGGATGGCGGCCGGCGGTGATCTTGAACATCCTGCTATCGTCGACCAGCGGGCGGCAATAGCCCTGTTCTTCGGCAAGGGCGGCAAGGCCGGCGGCGACATCGATCACGGCGAGCGCCCGGGCGGCTGCCTTGATCGGCTCTGCAGCCGCAATCACCTGCGCCACCATCCGGTCGAAGGCTGCCAGTTCGAGCGACAGCGCCTGACCGGCGGCGTTCGCAATCCGGCTTTCGAGATCGGCAAGTTCTGTTGTCGTGAAGCGCATGGCATTGGCCATGGTCTGGCGATGGATGAAGCGGGACTTCGCCTCATCCGTGTCGGTCATCGGACCGGCATTGCCGGCGGTCACTTCGATGAAATAGCCGAGCACGTTGTTGTGCTTGATCTTCAGCGACTTGATGCCGGTTTCCTCGGCATATTGCAGCTGCAGCCCCGCGATCACCCGGCGGGACTGATCCCGCAGCGCGCGCAGTTCGTCGAGCTCCGCAATTGCACCATCGCGCAGGAAGCCGCCGTCGCGCTTCAGAAGCGGCAGTTCGTCAGCCAGCATCGCGGCGAGGCTCGGTGCCAGATCGGCGGGAAGCGCTGCGAGATCGGAGAGCGCCTCGGAGAGTTCCTTCGGGAGGCTCGAGGGATCGAGCAGGCGGCCGACTTCTGCCGAGGCGGCAAGGCCGGCAACGATGGAGCCCAGATCACGCGGGCCACCGCGATCGAGCGCAAGGCGGGAGAGCGCCCGCGGCATGTCCGGCACGCGCTTCAAGGCATCTCGTAAGTGGTCGACAAGCAGGCCGTCGGCCATGAGGAAGGCGATCGAATCCTGGCGCTCGGCGATGGCTTCCGGATCCGTCAGCGGCGACATCAGGCGCTCTGCCAGCAGACGCGCGCCGCCACCAGTGACGGTGCGATCGATCGCCTTCAGGAGCGAGCCGTTGCGTTCGCCCGACAGCGTCTTCACCAGTTCGAGATTGGCGCGGGTTGCCGGATCGATGAACAGCGTTGAAGCGGCATTCTGCCGTTCGGGCAGGCCGAGCGGCGGGCGCTCGGAAATCTGGGTCTTTTCGACATAGGCAACGGCGGCAGCGGCGGCAGCGATTTCGGCGCGGGAGAATGCACCGAAGCCGTCCAGCGTGGTCACGCCGAAGTAGCGGGCAATGCGACCTTCGGCACTGGCGCTGTCGAAGAGCACGGCGGGCTGAGGCACGACCACGCGGCCGAGCACGTCGAAGGCGGGCTTCAGTTCCTCATCATGGAACAGCGTATCCGGCACGATCAGCTCGCGCGGCTCGATGCGCAGGATATCGGCGAGCAGGCGCGTTTCCGTCGTCTCGGCCAGACGAAAGATGCCGGTGGAGATGTCGATCCAGGCAAGCGCCAGCTGCGGGGCGGAGCCGCCGCGAATGCGGGCCAGCGCCATCAGATAGTTGGATTCGAAGGGCGAGAGGAGCTTTTCCTCGGTCAGCGTGCCCGGCGTCACGAGGCGCACGACGTCGCGCTTGACCACCGATTTCGAGCCACGCTTCTTTGCCTCTGCCGGGTCTTCGACCTGTTCGCAGACGGCGACGCGGAAGCCGAGCGTGATCAGCTTTTGCAGGTAATCATCGGCCGCGTGCACCGGCACGCCGCACATCGGGATATCCTGGCCGAGATGCTGGCCACGGCGTGTCAGCGTGATGCCCAGCGCCCGCGAGGCATCGACCGCATCCTCGAAGAAGAGCTCGTAGAAATCGCCCATACGATAGAAGAGCAGGCTGCCCGGATTGGCGGCCTTGATCTCGATATACTGCTCCATCATCGGGGTCGCCGTGGCGCGGCTTTCCTCCGAGGTCAGCTCGGCGACATTCAGGACATCACTCGGGGTGGCTTGGTATAGCGTCACGGGCTCAATGTTTTCTTGAAAAGGAAGTCGCCTGACACTAACGACTTAAGACGAGGAAACACAACCAGCATGGGTCGGCGTTCGCCCGCTGCCCACAACAAGGTGAGGGGAAGCATGGCAAGCGAGACGAAGACCGGCCGGACGAAGGTGTCGGTCACGGAACAGGAAGCGTTGGACTTCCACTCCCAGGGCCGCCCCGGCAAGCTCGAGATCACGCCGACCAAGGCGATGGCCACGCAGCGCGATCTGTCGCTCGCCTATTCCCCCGGCGTCGCGGTTCCGGTCAAGGCAATCGCGGCCGATCCGGCCACGGCTTACGATTATACCACGCGCGGCAACATGGTCGCCGTCATCTCAAACGGCACCGCGATCCTGGGCCTTGGCAATCTCGGGGCACTCGCCTCCAAGCCGGTCATGGAAGGCAAGTCGGTTCTCTTCAAGCGGTTTGCCGACGTCGATTCGATCGACATCGAGGTTGACACGGAGAATGTCGACGAGTTCATCAACTGCGTGCGTTATCTGGGCCCCTCTTTCGGCGGAATCAACCTCGAAGACATCAAGGCGCCGGACTGCTTCATCATCGAGAGCCGGTTGCGCGAGCTGATGGACATTCCTGTCTTTCACGATGACCAGCATGGGACCGCAATCATCGCGGCGGCCGGGCTGATCAATGCGCTGGAACTGACGGGACGCGACTTCAAGACGACCAAGCTCGTCTGCAATGGCGCGGGCGCTGCGGCGATCGCCTGCATTGAGCTGATCAAGGCCATGGGCTTCAACGGCGAGAACATCATTCTCTGCGACACCAAGGGCGTGATCTATCAGGGCCGCACCGAAGGCATGAACCAGTGGAAGTCGGCGCATGCGATCAAGACGGACCGGCGGTCACTGAAGGAAGCCATGGTCGGTGCTGATGTGGTCTTCGGGCTGTCGCAGAAAGGGGCCTTTGCCGCAGACATGATCGCCTCAATGGCGCCGAACCCGATCATCTTCGCCATGGCTAATCCCGACCCGGAAATCACACCGGAGGAAGTGGCCGAGATCCGCTCGGATGCGATCATGGCGACCGGTCGTTCGGATTATCCGAACCAGGTGAACAATGTTCTGGGCTTCCCTTACATCTTCCGCGGCGCGCTCGATGTGCGCGCCAGCCAGATCAATGATGCGATGAAGATCGCGGCAGCGGAAGCGCTGGCCAATCTGGCGCGCGAAGACGTTCCAGACGACGTGGCGGCGGCCTATCAGGGCCAGCGCCCGCGCTTCGGACCGCAATACATCATTCCCGTGCCTTTCGATCCGCGCCTCATCTCGGCGATCCCGGTTGCGGTGGCGAAGGCTGCGATGGAAAGCGGTGTGGCGCGCAAGGCAATCGAGGATCTCGGCAGCTATGCCCATGAACTCTCCGCCCGCCGCGACCCGATTGCAGCGGCCACGCAACGGATCTACGAGCATGTGCGCAGTCATCCGAAGCGTGTCGTCTTTGCCGAAGGCGAGGAAGAGCAGGTCATGCGTGCGGCGATTTCATTCGCCAACCAGGGGCTCGGCACCGCCATCCTGCTCGGCCGCGACGAACCGCTGAAGGCGACCGCCGAACGAGCGGGCATCGATCTCGACCGGCCGGGCATCGAAGTGGTCAACGCGCGCGTCTCGACCCGGGTGGAGGCCTATACCGAGTATATTTATGCCCGCCTGCAGCGGAAGGGCTACCTGCACCGGGATGCGCAGCGGCTGATCAACACGGACCGCAACCACTTCGCCGCCTGCATGGTGGCGCTCGGCGATGCCGATGCCATGGTGACAGGCACGACGCGCAATTACTCGACAGCGCTCGAAGACGTGCGCCGCTGTATCGACACGGCGCCGGGGCATCGCGTCATCGGCGTGTCGCTGGCGCTCGCCCGCGGGCGGACGATCGTGGTGGCGGACACCGCCGTGCACGACATGCCGACAGCGGACGAACTCGCCGACATCGCCGAAGAGGCTGCCGGTGTCGCTCATCGCCTCGGGCTTGAGCCGCGGGTGGCACTGCTTGCCTATTCGACCTTCGGGCATCCGACCGGCGAGCGCTCGGAGCGCGTGCGCGAAGCCGTAAAGATCCTCGACCGGCGCGGGGTCTCCTTCGAATATGACGGGGAGATGGGGGCGGATGTGGCGCTGAACAGCCACCGCATGGAGCAGTATCCCTTCTGCCGCCTCTCGGGGACAGCGAACGTGCTGGTCATGCCGGCCATCCACTCGGCGGCGATCTCGACCAAGATGCTGCAGGAACTGGGCGGGCTGACCGTGATGGGGCCGCTTCTGATCGGCCTCGAAAAGTCGGTGCAGATTGCCCAGATGGGCGCCAAGGACAGCGACATCGTCAACATGGCGGCGATCGCGGCCTATAATGCGGCGGTATGAACGAGGCCTGCGTACCTAGGCGAAGACGGGGGCGGCTTTCGCGAGCCGCTCCATGTCGTCCTCGATTTCGCGCTTCAGCCAGCGCTTGAACTTTTCCACCTTGTCAGATCGCCGCGCTTTCTCGGCGGTGACAAAGTAGTGGCCGAAGCCGGTCTTCACCGCCGGGCCAAAGGGTGCAACGAGCTGGCCGTGCTGCAGCTGATGGGAGGCGATCGTCTGCCAGGCGAGCATCACCCCCTGCCCCGCAATCGTCGCATCGAGACAGAGCGAGGCTTCGCTGAAGGTGTGGCGGGCCTTGATCTCCGCACCCTCGAGACCCACGGCGGAAAGCCAGACATCCCAGGTGAACATCGCCCGGCCATCAATGACCTTTGGCAAGTCGAGAATGTCTGCGGGCTCTTCAAGCGATGCCGCCATGGCCGGCGTGCAGAGCGGGGCGACACGCTGTTCGAGGATCAGCTCAGCCTTGAAGCCCGGCCAGTGACCGCGTCCAACCCGAATTCTCAGATCGACATCCGTCTGATGGGCGTCTGTCAGGCGGTCATTGGCATCGATGCGCAGGCCAATTTCGGGAAAGCGCTCCGAGAAGGCCGGGATCCGATGAACGAGCCAACGGGCTGCGAACACAGGGGCGACCGATATGGTCAGCACGCTGTCATCGCTGCGTTTCGCCAGGTCCACAGCGCCCGACAGATGGCGGAAACCGTCGGAGAGGCGGGCGAGGACATCTGTCGCGGTCTCGACCGGCACCATGCCACGACTTGTCCGTTCGAAGAGCGGGCGGCCAAGCTGCTGCTCGGTCTTGATGACCTGCTGGCTGACGGCCCCGACCGATACGCCGAGTTCATCGGCGGCGGCCTGGAGCGAGCCGAGCCGGGCGACCGCTTCTGCGGCCCGCAGGCCGTTCAGATGCACCTGATTGAGATTCTTCATATAGGAAAGCTATAGGCGAAGAGGTCAAAACTCAATTGAAAAGCACTCGGTGGAAGCAGAGGATCAAGGCCTGTTCAAACCTATTTCGCGTCCATCAGGCGCGCGGAAGGCGAGGCCATGTTCAAGAATTTCTGGAAGACGCTGTTTCAACGGTGCAATCGTGCCGCGCCGGACTGGCGGCTTGATCCGCTGGGGCACCCTGCCCTGCTGGCGATGAACCAAAGGCAGCTTGCAGACCTGCCGATGGTTGCGGAAGTGCCGATGCGCGTGGCCAAGGTGGAGGTGGATGCTTGCTCTGGCCGGGGCGTCAATCCGGAGCTTTCATGCCGCTGTGCTGTTTCGCGATGATCGGCGCAATCTGAGCACGGTACGGTTCGGCTTCGCCGCTCCCTGATCCCCGGTGCAACGGGTTGCACTTGCGCTGCGCGCCACCTTATCCCCGATGAGGATAAGAGGGTTAGCTGGCGCTGGCGAAGCGGCCGGCGTCGGCGCCGTAATAGTTCACGTAGCGGCCGGAGATGCTGGAGATCGGCAGGATGATCAACACGTCGGTCGTGTTGAACGCCTGGTCGACGACGGCACCATTGCCGACCATGGCTCCCAAGCGGAGATAACCCTTGATCAGCGGCGGCATGGCAAAGAGCGCGCGGCGGGCATTGACGGCTTCCGAGGGCATCAGGTCCATCTCGCGATAGAGATGCGGCAGGGCATCGACCGCCCATTCGCCCTTGGCCACCGCGTTGTGATGCAGGAACGATAGCGCCAGCGCATGCTCTTCCGGCTGGATGCCGGGGAAGGAGCCGCAGCCGAACATGGCGTCGATCCGGTGCTGCAGCGCATAGGCCCAGCAGCCCTGCCAGAGAAGTTCGACGGTGCGCTTGGTGCGATATTGCGGCAGGACGCAGGAGCGGCCTAGCTCCATGAAGCGCTTTTCCGGATGCCGTGCAACGAGATCGCTGACCGCGAATTCCGAGCTGGAGTAAAAGCCGCCATGGTTCATCGCCACGTCATGGCGCAGCAACCGATACGTGCCAACGATCCGGTCTTCCGTATCGCCCTCGATTGAGCGGTCGAGGACCAGAAGGTGATCGCAGAGGCTGTCCCAGTGGTCGATGTCGCGGCCACGACGGGTGCATTCCGGATCAACCTGAGCCTTCATCTCTTCGACGAAGACGCGGTAGCGCACAGCCTGGGCCGCGTCGATCTCGCGCTCGTTGCGGGCAAGGCGCGTTTCGAGGCTGCCAATGCGGCCAAGCAGATCACGGGATGCAGAAAGCCCCAGCGGCAAGGCTGCCGGGCTTTCCAGAAGAAGGTCTCGTTCGATCAGTTCCACGCTCATGGGATCTATCCAGCGTTGAAGTCACGGGCCTTTAAACACGAGACTGCTACAGGAAAGTGACAAAACTTCGGACGTGCCTGATGCCTGTCAAGCCTCTGGTGCCTTCGGTTTGCGATGCTGGATAACCTCGTCGACGACGATGCAGATCGCGCCGATGGTGATGAAGCTGTCCGCCAGGTTGAAGACCGCAAAGGACCAAGTCTGCGTGTAGAACAAGATGTAGTCGACGACGTAGCCATAGGTGAAGCGGTCGATGATGTTGCCGAGTGCGCCGGCGATGATCATGGCGAAGCCGAGATGGGCGAAATGCTGTTCAGGGCCGGTCTTGCGCCAGAGCCACAGAACGAAACCAACAATGACCAGGCGCAGGCCGATGATGAACCAGCTGTCGAGATGCGACAGCATGGAAAAGGCGACGCCGAGATTGTGGGTGCGGTAGAGCGCCCAGAACGGCAGAACCGGGATCAGCTCGTGCATCGGCAGATAAGCTTCCACGGCATACTTGATGGCCTGATCGAGAATCAGCGCGACCGCGATGAAGGCGAGAACCGGGCCTGGCCGGTTGAAGGCTGCGAGCATGGTCACTTGGCTCCATCGAGCGTTAGCAAGTGGCGGCGAACCTCAAATAGCATGACACCTGTCGCCACCGCGAGATTGAGGCTGTCGGCCATACCCACCTGAGGGATGCGGGCGAGCTTGTCGGCGGCCTGGGCCAACTCATCCGGCAGACCAGACTGTTCGTTGCCCATCATCAGAATGACCGGCTTCGACTTGTAGTCGATCGTGCGGTAATCGACGGCGCCGGCGAGATGCGTGGCGACCAGGCGGGCATCAACTGACTTCTTCCACTTGAGGAAGTCGGCGGGCGTGGCCTTCACCAGCGGCAGGGCGAACATCGAGCCCATGGTGGCGCGCACGGTTTCCATCGAAAAGGGATCAGTGCAATCGCCGACGAGAATCACTCCTGAAGCGCCGGTTGCATCAGCCGTACGGATGATGGTGCCGAGATTGCCGGGATCGCGGACGCGGTCGAGTGCGATCCAGGTTTCCGTGCCCTTCGGCTGGATGTCCTTCAGCGCCGTCCAGCGCTGTTCGAAAACGGCGGCGACCATTTGCGGGTTTTCGCGGCGGGTGATCGAGGACATCACCTTTTCGCTGACTTCCAGCACGAGACCACCGGCAGCAACCGTACGGGCGGCGACCTTCTCGACCAGCGGCTTGCCCTTGCCGGCCTTGGCGTAGACGAGGGTGCGGATGGTCCAGCCGCGATCCAAAGCGTCGATGACGAGCTTCAGGCCCTCGGCCAGGAAGGTTCGGCTTTCATCGCGCGCCTTCTTCAGCGAAAGAGCCTTGATATCCTTGATGATCGGATTGGCGAGGCTGGTGACTTCCTTGACCTGACCGACGCGGCGCGGCCCCTCATGGCGAAAATCATCGGTCATTTCGGTACCCAGCGGCTGAAGAGAGAGGTGGAAAGCGCACGCCCCAGGGTCTTGCCGTCAAGGCCGGCCTCGCGGATGACGAGTTCGCCCGACTCGACCAGACCGCCCTTGCCGCGCATGATCTCGCGCATCAGTTCGTGGATGGAATAGAAGCTCGCGCGGATAGAATAGGCCGTCAAAACGAGACCCACAGCCTTCGGAGCCAGAAGTTCGCGGCAGATGTCGAGCATCAGCGGCAGATGGTCGAAGAGCTGCCAGACTTCGCCATTGGGACCGCGGCCGAATTTCGGCGGGTCGGTGAGAATGATGTCGTAGCGATGGCCGCGACGCTCCTCGCGCAGGATGAACTTCATCGCGTCTTCGCAGATCCAGCGGATTGGCGCCTTGTCGAGGCGGCTCAGCGACTGGTTCTCGCGGGCCCAGCCGATTGCTTTTTTCGAGGCATCGACATGGGTGACTTCAGCGCCGGCGGCTGCGGCGACCAGTGAGGCAACGCCGGTATAGCCGAAGAGGTTGAGGACCTTCAGCGGCCGGTCGGCAGCCTCGATCTTCTCCTTCATCCAGCTCCAATGGGCGATCTGTTCCGGAAAGACGCCGACATGGCGGAAGGCCGTGAATCGGCCGTGGAAATCCACGCCGAGCAGCGAAAGCGGCCAGGTTTCGCCAAGAGCTTCGCGCGGGAAACGCCAGCGGCCCATCCCGTCTTCATCCGTGTCGCCGGTAAAGATGGCGTCGGCCTTCTCCCAGAGATGGGACGGCAGAGCCTTGGGCCACAGAGCCTGGGCTTCGGGGCGGACAATGCGATAGGGGCCATATTGCTCGAGCTTGAGCCCGTCACCGCTGTCGATCAGATGGAAATCGCCGGCACCTGTCGATTCCAGGATCAGCGGCACGCGTTCGGCCGGACGCTCCCCGGTGCGGACGGTCAGGGCCCGGGCGGGCTCGGTCGTCGCGTCAGCGGCTTGTGGCTGGGGCCTTGCCTTCACAGCGTCCGATTCACGGCGCGGCGGGCGGGACGGACGTTCATCCCTGCCCTTCGATGCGTAGGGCTTGGCCGAACCCGGCCGCGTCTCACCACTGCCTTTGGCCTTCGCTCCCGGGAATGGCTTTGCGCCGGGGCGACGTTCCTTGTTCTTCACGTCTGATATCCGTGGGTCGGTGTTCGTCTTGGCCAGCCCTTAGCATTGCCGGCCGGGCGCGAAAAGGAAATTTGCCGCGAGCGCCTTGGGTCGAGTCTATCGGGCGCCAATCTGGGGAAGGGTCGAGCCGGCGATTTCTTCGGCACGCATCTTCTGTCTGTCAGCTTCCGCCTGCCACTGCTGGGCCATGCGCGACTGATTGCGGGCCTTCTTGCGATACTTGCCCTGGGTAAACCAAGTGACGATGGCACCCATGAGCACGCCGAACATGACGGCTAGGATAAGAAATACAAAGAAAGGTGCCGAGACGGATAGGGCCCGATCTGCCGGATCGAATGGATTGAGCGCCAGGCTCACCGGCGCGCGATTGGCGACGGCCAGAACGATGAGCAACACACCCAAGGGCAGAAATACCACCAGGCTCAATGCTTTCCGGACCATGTCGACAACTCCCTTGATCTGCCGAAGCCCTGTACCAAGGCCCCACAGGGGTTCAAGTTAAGGACAGAGACGGATTTTTCAACGTGCAAAAGGCTATTCGTCGTCCTCGTCACCCATTCCGGGGTTCAGACGCTCGCGCAGCTCCTTGCCCGTCTTGAAGAAGGGCACCCATTTCTCCTCGACGAAGACCGTTTCCCCGGTGCGCGGGTTGCGCCCCGAGCGGGACGGACGGTTTTTCACCGAAAAGGCGCCGAAGCCGCGCAGTTCGACGCGATTGCCGCCTGCAAGCGCATCAGTGATCTCGTCGAGAACAGCATTCACAATGTTTTCGACATCGCGATGATAGAGATGCGGATTGCGGGCCGCGACGATCTGCACCAATTCCGACTTTATCACGCGGACCCCCTGCATTTTCTATTGTGACGTGAGCGCCGACCAAGTTGCCAAAGCGAAAAAGCTCAGTCAAGGAACAACTTAACCATAAGTTACCGGCTTTGCGAGAGCTATGACGCGCATCACAGGTTAAATCGTGATCGACCGCGCCTTACTTTCTCCGCGCCGCCACTGCATCACGGAACTGGCATGCTTCTTGTAACGGGGGCGCCACAATCCATATTGGCAATACCCCATAGACATGCGAAACGACGGTAACGGTTGAGGGGCTATTGCCAATCACCCTGATAAACGGACTCCGAGGAATGCTGCAGTCAACACATGACCGCCTGTCGGCCACCGGGCACGAATCGGGCGCGGACGCTTACAGGCGGGCGACAAGCCATTCGCGCCGCGTCCGCCGGCTGCGCGTTCTGCTGCCTGCCGTCGCTCTGGGGATCACCCTCGCCTTCGTGGCTGTGTCAGTTGTGCGCGGGCTCATGCCTGATGAGTTGCAGATTGAATCCGCCAAGATCGAAGACGGCAAGGTCGTGATGGAGAAGCCAGCGATCGCCGGGCGCAATTCGGATGGCGTGCGCTATTCCATGCGTGCTGAGCGGGCCCTGCAGGACATCAAGAACCCCAACTTGATCACGCTTGAGACAATTGCAGCCGCAGTGCCGGTGAATGACAAGGTGATTGCCCGGGTGGTCGCGACAAGCGGCCTGTTCGACCGGGGCGCCAACCGGCTCAACCTTGACAAGCCGTTTACGCTCAACCTCAGCAGCGGCATCGACGCGCAATTCGGCTCCGCCGATCTCGATATAAGCGGCGGCACGATGAAAACCGACGACCCCGTGGCCATCCAGACCAAAGGCGCGTCGATTGTTGCGAACTCGCTCGAGATGAAGGATAAGGGGCGAACCATGATTTTTACGGGCAGCGTCAAGTTGAACATCGAGCCGTCCGCCCTTCGCAGCAATCGGTCTATGGAAGCCGTCCAGCCATGATTTATCGCCCGTCCACCAAATCCATCGTCGCTGGCTTCCTGTTCGTTTCGGCAAGCGCGCTCGCCTCCATCGCCGCTGCTCAGTCAACGAACAGCCAGATGAACGGATTGAAGCTGTCAAACGACCAGCCAATCCAGATCGAAAGTGACCAGCTCGAGATTCGTGAACAGGAAAAGAAAGCCTTCTTCACCGGCAATGTGAAGGTGGTGCAGGGCACGACGACCCTGCAGGCTGGCTCAATGGTGGTGCACTATCGCGGCGAGGGCCAGACGGTGACCCAAGGCAATGCCGACATCGAAAAGATCGATGTCGCACAGAAGGTGTTCCTTTCTTCCGGCACACAGCAGGCAACTGCTGACAAGGGCTCGTTCAACATGGCACAGCAGCTCTTCGTCCTTGAAGGCGAGCGCGTCGTGTTGTCCGAAGGACAGAATGTCTTCGTCGGCTGCAAACTCACCGTCCAGATGGAGACGGGTCGGGCAAAGCTCGACAGCTGTGGCCGTCGTGTGCAGATCCAGCTCGACCCCAAGTCCCAGAAGACGAACTGACGGGCCGGCGTGAACGTGCACATTCCCTTCCTTTCCAAGTCCAAGCAGGCCAAGAAGCCGGGCGCCCCGGCGAGCCTGCCCGGCGACAAGTCGCGCTATGAAGGCACGCTGATCGCCCATGGACTGACGAAAACCTATAATTCCCGTCGCGTCGTGAACGGGGCCTCGCTGGTGGTGCGCCGCGGCGAGGCGGTCGGGCTGCTTGGTCCAAACGGTGCAGGCAAGACCACCTGCTTCTACATGATCACGGGCCTTGTTCCCGTGGACGCCGGAACGATCTCGATCAACGGCAACGACGTGACGTCTATGCCGATGTATCGGCGCGCACGCCTTGGCGTGGGCTATCTGCCGCAGGAAGCCTCGATCTTTCGCGGGCTGACCGTGGAAGAGAACATCCGGGCCGTGCTGGAGGTGCATGTCACCGACAAGCGACAGCGCGAAGCCAAGCTCGACGAGCTCCTGGCAGAATTCCACATCGAGAAACTGCGCAAGTCCCCGGCGGTGGCGCTTTCCGGCGGTGAGCGTCGCCGTCTTGAAATCGCGCGAGCGCTTGCGACGGACCCGACCTTCATGCTGCTCGATGAGCCTTTCGCGGGTGTCGATCCGATCTCGGTCTCCGACATCCAGAACCTCGTTCGGCACTTGACCGCACGCGGCATCGGCGTTCTGATTACCGACCATAATGTCCGCGAAACGCTCGGGCTCATCGACCGGGCCTATATCATCCATGCCGGTGAGGTCCTCACCCATGGTCGGGCGAATGACATCGTCAACAATGCCGATGTCCGCCGCCTCTATCTCGGCGAGCAATTCAGCCTCTGACCGCCTTTTGAATAAAAGGCAGTCTCCGCTCTCCTGCGGCTTGACCAAAGTAAAATAAAAAGCAATTTTTGGGCCAAGTGGATTTTCTCGCCATCAATGGCGGGAATGCGGGGGAATGTAGGGGAGTCGAACGTCCGCCATGGCCTTATCCGCCAACCTATTCCTGCGACAGAGCCAGTCTCTGGTGATGACTCCTCAGCTGATGCAATCCATTCAGCTGCTGCAGATGACTCACCTGGAGCTGATGCAGTTCATCGCGCAGGAAGTGGAGCGCAATCCGCTGCTTGAAATGGCGGCAGATGACGGAGATTTGGGCGGCGAATTGCCCGACAATGCCGACCGCCACAGCACCGTTTCCCAGCAGGACGGTCAGGTTGCCATCGATGAATTCGCTGCTCCGCCATCGCTCGATAGCGACTGGTATGAGAACGAGGCGAGCGACCGGCTCAGCGACCGGTTGGACACAAATTACGATTCAGCTTTTGCCGACGAGGGTTCGGCCCAGCGCCCTGACGCACCCGAACTGCTCGGGCAGTGGAAGTCGATGCCGGGACAATCCGCAGATGGCAGCGAAGGCTTCGACCTTGATGACTTCGTTGCCGGCCAGATCAGCCTGCGTGACCACCTGAACCAGCAGATCCCTTTTGCGCTGAGCTCCCCGTCTGACCAGATGCTGGCATCCGTGCTGGTCGACCATCTCGATGAGGCCGGATACCTGAGGGTGGACCTCGACGAGCTCGCCCAACGGCTGTCGCTTGCGCCTGCGCATATCGAAAACGTGATCCAGACCCTGCAGACGCTGGAGCCGGCGGGTGTCTTTGCCCGCTCACTCAGTGAATGCCTGGCAATCCAGTTGCGCCAACGGGACCGCTACGATCCCGCCATGGCGGGGCTTGTCGACAATCTTGAGCTTCTGGCCAAGCGGGACTTTGCAACGCTGAAGAAGATCTGCGGCGTGGACGAGGAAGACCTCATCGACATGCTGTCGGAGATCCGCAAGCTCAACCCCAAACCCGGCAGTTGCTTCGAGCATGAGGCGAGCGAATCCGTCACGCCGGATATCGTGGTGCGTGCCGACGGGACGGGTGGATGGCGGGTGGAGCTGAACCCGGACGCCCTCCCCCGGGTCCTGGTGAATCACAGCTATTTGGCCGCGGTGCGCCCCGGCACTGCGAAGGATGCGCCTGATCAGGCCTTCATGTCGGAATGCCTGCAGAATGCCAACTGGCTGACCCGCAGCCTCGACCAGCGCGCCAAGACGATCACCAAGGTGGCCGCTGAAATCGTGCGGCAGCAGTCGGCCTTCCTAGATCATGGCGTCGACCATCTGCGCCCGCTCAATCTCAAAACCGTTGCCGACGCCATCAAGATGCACGAATCGACGGTCAGCCGCGTCACCACAAACAAATACATGATGACCCCGCGCGGGCTGTTCGAACTCAAATATTTCTTCAGTGTTTCGATCGCATCCGCCGAGGGCGGTGACAGCCACTCGGCTGAGGCAGTCCGTCACAGGATCCGCGCCCTGATTGCCCAGGAAAGCCCGGATGCGGTGCTGTCCGACGACGACATCGTGGATCAGTTGAAGGCAAGCGGCGTCGATCTTGCCCGCCGCACGGTTGCCAAATACCGCGAGTCGATGAACATCGCCTCCTCCGTGCAAAGACGTCGGGAAAAGCGGGCCATGGCCAAGGTTTCGGCCGTCTGACAGACCCCTTCCGGTCGCAAAGATTAACAGGAGATTGACTCTTCGCCCGATGGCGGCTAGAAGCGCGCCGCAATCGGCAGCGCACACTGTTGCCTGAGGGAAAAGCCCTCGACTACGCCCGACAAACGAAGGCACAGACTAACCGAACCGCTCGAAAAGCTTGGACGCGGGCGTCGCTTGGCGTAAAATGGATACGCAACCAATCATAAGAAGGGAAACTCCATGAGTGTGCGTGTATCCGGCAAGCAGATGGAAATCGGTGAAACGTTCCGGCAGCGGATCGAGGATCGAATCCAGGATGCGGTTACCAAATACTTCGACGGAGGGTATTCCGGGCAAGTGGTCGTTACGAAGTCGCAGTCGCGCTTCGCCGCCGATTGCCTGGTGCATCTCGATACCGGCGCAAACCTGCATGCAGCAGGCGAGGCCAATGATCCGCAGGTGGCCTTCGACACAGCATTCGAACGCGTCGAGAAGCGCCTGCGCCGTTACAAGCGCAAGCTGAAGGATCACCACGCGGGCGAAGCACAGAACCCGCCGATCGAGATTGCCTACACGGTCATGGACTCGGTGGACGAAGAGCACGAGGAACTGCCCGAGGACTACGCGCCGACGATTGTTGCCGAGAGCACCAAGAAGCTTCGCACCATGTCTGTCGCTTCGGCCGTTATGGCCCTCGACATGACCGACGAACCGGTTCTTCTGTTCAGAAACCCGGGAAGTGAACAATTGAATATCGTTTATCGTCGGAATGACGGTAATATCGGGTGGATCGATTCCGCCAACATCAAAGGCTGAGGATCGGCTTGGGCGACTGTGCAATGCAGTCGCCCGCTCCTCGATCCGAGGCATGAAGGACATTGATATGGCATTGGCAGATTTGCTGCAGCAGGATGCTGTCGTACCGGCCCTACGGGTGAACTCCAAGAAGCAGCTGCTTCAGGAACTTGCGGCCAAGGCCTCCAAGCTTACCGACATTCCGGAACGGGAAATTTTCGACGTGATCCTGCAGCGCGAGCGTCTTGGCTCGACTGGCGTGGGCAACGGCATCGCCATCCCGCATGGCAAGCTCAACAAGATCAAAGAGATCACCGGTATTTTTGCGCGGCTAGAAACCCCGGTCGATTTCGAATCTCTCGACGACCAGCCAGTGGATCTGGTCTTCTTGCTGCTGGCGCCAGAAGGTGCGGGAGCGGATCATCTGAAAGCACTGTCGCGGATTGCTCGCGTGCTGCGCGATCACGATCTCGTGGCAAAACTGCGCGCCACCGAATCGGCATCCGCCATCTACACATTCCTCAACGAGGAACAGGCGTCCAACGCGGCCTGATCTCTCCGCGCCCGCATTGAGCCAACAAAAAAGCGCCCCGAGAGGCGCTTTTTTTATTCACCGCTGTTCACGACCGATCACGCCTTGGCAGCGTCCTCGGCGAGTGCTTCCGTCTTCGGGCCACCCTTGGCAACACCAACCATGGCCGGACGCAGGACACGCTCACCAATGGCATAGCCGGCCTGAACGACCTGGACGACCGTGTTGTTCGGGACGTTCGGGTTCGGCACCTCAAACATCGCCTGATGGAAATTCGGGTCGAACTTCTGGCCCTCCGCTTCAATCTTGCGCACCCCATGGCGCTCAAGCGTTGATAGCATCCCGCGCTCGGTCATCTCGACGCCTTCGATCAAGGCGGTGACCGTGGCATCGGCAGTCGCGCGGGCTTCTTCAGGCAGGGTTTCGATCGCCCGGCGCAGGTTATCGGAGACCGCCAGCATGTCGCGGGCAAAGCCCGTGACCGCATAGGACTTGGCATCCTTGATTTCACGCTCGGTGCGGCGGCGCAGATTGTCCATTTCTGCGGCCAGGCGCAGGAAACGGTCGCGCAGATCGGCATTTTCTGCCTTCAGCGCATCGATAGGATCAATCTCCTGCGCGGCCCCAGCCTCGCTTTCGTTCGCAACCTGTTCTTCTTCGGTGGTCGCGGTTGCTTCTGCCTCGGTGGCTGCCGCGTCAGGTCCGTTCTTGTTGGTTTCTTCGGTCATGACGTTCTCCGGATAATGTCTCGTTTTCGAAGCTTAAGGGTTTCGAATGCGTGCCCGATATCAGGGTTTGCCGTGAAAAAATCAAGGGTTTGCGGGGAAATTGCTCATCGCCCGCCGCGCGAGAGCCGCGCCATGAGTTGCGCGGTGTAGTCGACCATCGGCACGATGCGCGAATAATTGAGGCGCGTGGGGCCGATCACTCCGACGGCGCCGACGATGCGGTCTTCACCGTCCCGGTAGGGCGCAACGATCAGCGATGAGCCGGACAGCGAGAAGAGCTTGTTCTCCGAGCCGATGAAGATACGCACACCGGGTCCGCTCTCGGCGAGGTCGAGGATCTCGATCAGGCTTTCTTTGCGCTCGAGATCGTCGAAGAGCAGGCGGAGACGATCGATATCATCCGAACCAGCCAGACCTTCGAGCAGATTGGCACGACCGCGCACGATCAGGCGGGCCGGCTGTTTTTCAGCGACTTCCCCGGACCAGACGGCAAGCCCGCGCTCAACGAGATCCTGGGAGAGGGTATCGAGTTCGCTTGCGACCTGGGACTTCAGTTTTTCGATCTGGCCACGCAATTCCCGCAGGGTTTGTCCTGCAAGATTGGCGTTCAGAAAATTGGCCGCCTCGGTCAGCTGCGAAGCGGTGACACCGGCCGGTAGCTCGATGATGCGGTTCTCGACCTGATTGTGCTCGCCGACAAGAACCGCGAGTGCCTTGGTTGGTTCAAGGCGAATGAATTCGACATGCTTCAGGATCGGGTCATTCTTCGACGAGATGACGAGGCCGGCGCCGCGTGACAGGCCTGAGAGCATGCGGCTGGCTTCAGTCAGCATGGTTTCCA
>JBKBON010000027.1:0-44069 GCA_046294755.1 Allorhizobium sp.
TATCGGTATTCTGCTTCATGGCGTGATCTCCCTGGCGGTTGCCGCCGCCGGTTGGGTGGGTGTTGGTTCACCCGGAGATTACGCCGCCAGACAATTTCTACCACTTCCGAGACACGACCCGTCACCGCAGGTTTCAGCACTCTGCCATATTCGGCAAAATAGCCGACCGGCGACAGATCGCGGTGATACATCCCGGCATTCATCGCAAACATGAGCACGCGCCGCTCTTCCCAAAGCTGCCTGCGCAGCGCGGCAAAGCCGCCATAGGGTTTTCCGTCCGGTGCGGCGAGGTGCAGGCGCACCTCCTCGCGAGCGGGATCGAAGCGGCAGGCGAGATAGCGGGCGGTCTCGTCCCGCATCTCCTCGCATGCGGCATGCGCCGGAGAGGACAGGCAGACGGAACACAGGAAGCCGATAATGCAGAAGAGTTTTCGCACGCAGTGCCCTCTTGGTTGAACCCGCTTCTTGGCCATGATTCAGGGCAAAGTGAAGACGGTGAAGGCAGCGATCCAGCGCCGTCTCACCCGGGCAGCGTCAGTGCCTGCATGTGAAAGCGCACCTGTGCCTCCGGATATCGATAGGCTGTCCCCACGGGACAGGCATTGCGGGCGAGACACCCGGAGGTCATGCAGCCACCCTGCCCTGCAGTCGTGGCGAGATGCTTTCGGCACCCGATTACATCGAACCCCTGAGACGTGACGGCATCGACCGGACAGGCCGACAGGCAGGGCTTTTCAACACAGGTGCCACAGGGATAGGAATCGTTGACCGTGGCTACATTCGCGCCCGCCCAATCCCGAAACAGGAGAGCGCCGCGATAGCTGTGCCAGAGGCCGAAATCCGGATGGATGAGAATACCCAGCGGCGACGGTTTCAGATCCTCCGCGCGCATCGCCCAGCGCTGGAAGGGTTGGTAAGGTGGCTCTGACGGATAACAGGCTTCCGCCCCGATCTGACCAGCGACCTCATCGATCACCACCTTCGACCATCGGTCCAGCGGATCAGACCCACCCCCGTCCGGCTGCGCCGCACACCATGCACTGAACACCGGCCACATCGCGCTGCCCGCGACACCGACCAGCACCACGGCTGATGCCGGCTGACCATCGGCCAACACCGGTGCCGTCTCCTCTTCCCCGAAGCGCACCACGCCCCGACACGACAAGCCGAACGCGCAAAGTCGGCCGTCAAGATCGTCTAGAATGGCTGAAGGGCCGCTCATCGCGGCCCCTCGATCTTGTAATGGGGTCGCCAGACCTCCTCCTGGATCATGTCGGCAACCTTGGTGGCTCCGCCTTGCTCCCTGGCAACGGGACCCTTTCAGGTGAAGGCGTCGGGCATGGAGTTCTTGCGGTCTGCAATAAAGGCGAGCAGCGCCGCGTCGATCTCCGCATCGAGCACCGGGGCCTCGTAGCTATCGAGCCACGAGCGGCAGAGCGCATTCGCCCGCTCCTCGACCCGCTTGCGGCCTTCGATTTCCCACTGTTCGAAGGAATTGTTGTCGGCAAGCGCCGAACGGTAGAAGGCGGTCTGGAAGTTGGCCTGGGTATGGGCGCAGCCGAGATAGTGGGCGCCAGGACCGACCTCGCGGATTGCGTCCATCGCCTGGCCGCTTTCGCTAAGATCAACGCCCTGCGCCATCTTCTGCATCATGCCCAGCTGGTCCTGGTCGATCATGAACTTCTCGTAGCAAGCGGCAAGACCACCTTCGAGCCAGCCGGCCGCATGCAGGACGAAATTCGCGCCGGCCAGCAGGGTCATGTTGAGCGTATTGGCGCTCTCATGGGCTGCCTGCGCATCCGGAACCTTCGACGCACAGAGCGAACCACCGGTACGGAAGGGCAGCCCCATCCGCCGCGCAAGCTGCGCTGCACCGTAAGAGACCAGCGCCGGCTCCGGCGTGCCGAAGGTCGGCGCCCCCGACTGCATCGAGATAGACGCTGCGAACGTACCGAACAGAACCGGCGCACCGGGACGGATCAGCTGGGTGAAAGACGCACCCGCCAGGACTTCCGCCAGGATCTGCGTCAGCGTGCCGGCAACAGTGACGGGGCTCATGGCGCCCGACAGGATGAAGGGCGAAATCACCGAAGCCTGGCCGTGCCGCGCATAGACCTTGGCGGCGCCCAGCATGGTCTCGTCGAACACCATCGGCGAGTTCGCGTTGATGAGGTTCAGCATGACGCAGTTGTTCTCGACGAACTCGTCACCGAAGACGAGCTTTGCCATGGCAACTGAATCTTCCGCCCGTTCCGGTGCCGTGACCGAGCCCATGAACGGCTTGTCGGAATATTTGATATGGCTGTAGACCATGTCGAGGTGACGCTTGTTCACCGGGATGTCGACCGGCTCGCAGACCGTGCCGCCGGACGAATGCATCGACGGCGCCATATAGGCAAGCTTCACGAAGTTACGGAAATCCTCGAGCGTCGCATAACGCCTGACGCCTTCGAGATCGCGGACGAAGGGCGAACCATAGACCGGAGCAAAGACAGTGGCATTGCCGCCGATCCGAACACTGCGCTCGGGATTGCGCGCATGCCAGGTGAATTCGGACGGTGCCGATTTCAGCAGTTCGCGACACAGGCCTTTGGGGAAATGAACCCGCTCTCCCTTCACATCGGCGCCGGCCTGTCTCCACAGGTCCAACGCTTCCGCATCATCGCGAAACTCGATGCCGATCTCCTCAAGCACGATGTCGGCATTGCGCTCGATCAGCTGCAGGCCTTCCTCGTCAAGCACCTCATAGGTTTTGATCTGGCGAGTGATATAGGGCATGGCCGGACCGGCTCCCGCGCCACTGCGCGATGCCCTGCGGGCTGCAGCCCCCCGTCCCTCGCCGCGTGCGCGGCGGCCTGCGCCCGGTTCTGCCGTGATGTCGTCCATGTCTGTTTCCTCGCTCGAGCGCTCATCCGCGCTGCTTCTCTCCCCCATTATGCTATTCCAATCCGCATGTGAAACCATCCTTTATGCGCCAACCGCTTGTGTCTCACAGACATCGACATTCCCGACACTTGTCTCACGCCGTCGCTTTTCAGGGTGGCCACGTCGTAATCGAAAAGAGTTTTTCACGAACTTGAGGTTTAACTTTCGATCGGGCAGTCTCATGCCCGGCGCGACCGGAATCGCGTTGAAAAAGAAGCGGGAAGCACCACCATGGCCGAAGACGACATCATTCTTTCCGAACTCTCCGACGAAGAGCTCGTGCAGCAGATGCACGATGACCTCTATGACGGCCTCAAGGAAGAGATCGAGGAAGCGACACAGATTCTGCTCGACCGTGGCTGGGCGCCCTACGACATCCTCACCCAGGCCCTTGTCGAAGGTATGCGCATCGTCGGCATCGACTTCCGCGATGGCATTCTCTTCGTGCCGGAAGTCCTGCTCTCGGCCAATGCGATGAAAGCCGGGATGACGATTCTCCGCCCGCTGCTCGCTGCAACCGGCGCCCCGAAGCAGGGCAAGATGGTCATTGGCACCGTCAAGGGCGACATCCACGACATCGGCAAGAACCTCGTCGGCATGATGATGGAAGGTGCCGGCTTCGACGTCATCGACCTCGGCATCAACAATCCGGTCGAAAACTATCTGGAAGCTCTGGAACGGGAAAAGCCCGATATTCTGGGCATGTCAGCACTTCTCACCACCACCATGCCCTACATGAAGGTCGTCATCGACACGATGAAGGAAAAGGGCATTCGCGACGATTACGTCGTGCTCGTCGGCGGCGCGCCGCTCAACGAGGAATTTGGCAAGGCCGTTGGCGCCGATGCCTATTGTCGCGATGCGGCCGTCGCCGTCGAAACGGCGAAGGAATTCATCAGCCGCAAGCACAACAGCATGGGCGCCCGCGCCTGAAGCCCGAACGAAGAAGCCGGCCTTAAAGGCCGGCTTCTGAATAGGAAGACCCTTGCGGTGCAGTCGCAAGGCTTTGCCAGGCGACGTGTCCTCCGGCATACAGGATGGCCGCCATCATGTAGATGGCACTGGCCTTTGCGATCGTGGCAAGCGTCATGCTCCCTCTCCTGTACATATTGCGTCTGGTGCAACGTTCGCGCAGCCTCGAATTAACGGGCTGCGGCACCCTCGACGCGGCCAGCCGCATCCTGAGTGGCGTTGACCGTATTGGCGGCGTCCTGGCCAACGCCGCGGATCGTGTTGCCGCAAGACGAGAGAGCGAAGACGGTAAGAACGAGGGCCGCGCCGGCTGTCAGTTTTTTCGCCATCATGATGGTCTACCTTCTGTCTGTGACGAGTGAATTGCGATGGAACAACGCGTCAAATCAAAAAAGGTTCACGTGATCGCGTGCGGAGCGATCGCGCGCGAAATCCTGGCGGTGAAGACGCTGAACGGCCTTGAACATCTGACATTGGAATGTCTGCCTGCCATCTGGCATGTGTGGCCGGAAAGGATCGCGCCGGCACTGCGCGAGAAGATCGCCGAAGCCCGCGCTGCCGGTCATGACAACATCTTTTTGGGTTATGCCGAATGCGGCACCCAGGGTGAGGTCGACAAGATCTGTCTTGAGGAAGGCATAGAGCGCCTCTCCGGCCCGCACTGCTACGCCTTCTTCACCGGGACGGAGAAATTTCTCGCCGAATGTGAGACGGAATTCACCGCATTCTACCTGACCGATCTGATCACCCGTCAGTTCGAAGCCTTCGTCATCGAGCCCCTGAAGCTCGACCGTCACCCCGAACTGCGCGACATGGTTTTCGGCAATTACACGAAGATCGTCTACCTCGCCCAGACCGAGGACGCCGAACTGCAAGCCAAGGCGAAATGGGCAGCAGATTACCTGAAGCTGGACTATGAATACCGCTTCACCGGCTATGGTGATCTTCAGCCGGAACTCGTTGCGGCTGCGCGCAAGCCACCACCAACGGCGGCCTGATCAGCACCTATCGAACCGAGTTTGCGACCCTACGACCCGCATCCTGCGTCGCATCCACGGCATTGCCGAGATCATTGCCAATGCCACGAATCGTGTTGCCGCAGGAACTAAGCCCAAGCACCAGGCTGAGAGCAGCAAAACCAAGCATGGCAGTGCGACGAATCCGGTTCATGTCGATCTCCCTTTTTCCAACCTTTTTTGGCTCGCAAAGAAGCAGGGAAAAATCAAGGCAGTCGCATAGGCTGATGCGTTGATGACCCCACCGTCAGGAGGTCGAAAGCAGCATCCAACCGAACAGAAGAACCAGCATTGCAACAAGCGCGAGCTGCAGGAGCATGGACAGTGGAAGGCGAGACAGCAACACCCCCAGCATGACCATACCGACCGCTTTCCAGGACCAGTACACAGAGACAAATACCATAAACAGCACGAGAAGGACGAGAACGACAATCAGGAACACCTGCTCAAATGTCGTCATCTCCTTCCATGGATTTGCTTGCCCGCTAGCGCTCTCTTTTGTGGTGGTGGAACCGTCCTCGCTCATGAAAATCCTGTCTCCGTTTGCGAAAAACAATCATCGGTAGGCGGGCGGGTCAAGCCTCGCGAAAACGTAGGCATACCCTTTCACTCTCCCTTCACCATTCCCAAAAGCGTGACCACGACATCATCCCGCTTTAATGCCCCTGTAACATCCGCCTGCAACACTGCTCTCAGGTCAACAAGAACCAAAGAGAAACTGCAATGACCGACAGGGCGGAAACATGGGTGGCGGGTCTCGCCACCGCGCGTCAACACAAACAACCCGAGAACCTTTCGGATCTTCTCGTCCGGCTGGCCCGCACCACGGACCGTAAGGTGACGATCCGCGACATCGCGATCGCTCTCCAGGATCGCTCCTTCGGCGCCTTCCTTCTGGTCTTTGCGCTTCCCAATCTCGTGCCGATGCCGCCGGGCGCCACGTTCATCCTCGGTCTGCCGCTGATATTCGTCGCCTGGCAGATGATGGCCTCCCCCGGCGGTCGCGTCTTCTTCCCCCGCGCCGTCAGCGATTACGGCGTTGAGCCTCAGACCTTCGAAGCGATCGTCAAGCGGCTCGTCCCCTGGATGCGCTGGGCCGAAAAGCTGGTCATCCCGCGCTTCTGGCTGTTCGAAAGCCGCCTCGCCGAACGCGTGATCGGCCTTTTCGCCCTGATCCTTGCATTCGTCGTCTTCCTGCCGATCCCCCTCGGCAACTGGCCGCCAGCCTTCGCGCTTGCCGTCCTCGGCTTTGCCCATTCGCAGCGCGACGGGTTGGGTGTGATCGTCGGCTGCCTGCTTGGCATTCTCTCCGTCGTGGTCGCCAGCTTTGTCGTTTACACGGCGATCGCCGTGGTCGCGCTCGTCGTCTGATGACGGAGAATCGCGCCAAAACGATCCGCCGTCCGGTGCTCGTCATGACTGCCGGCGGCCTCAATCCGACCATTGTCATTCAGCACCTTGTCAAAGGCGGCTTCGATGTCGAAGTCATCCTCGAGAATCCGGAAGGCAAGGGCGAAATCACCCGCCGCCGCGCAAGACGCCTCGGCTGGATCGAAGCTCTGGGCCAGCTCGGCACGATGATTGCAGCCCGCCTCCTCCGCCGCCTCGCGGACCGTCGTGTGGCACAGCTTCTGGCCGAACATGGTCTTGATCGCAGGCTTCCCGCGACGGTGCCGATCCACCCTGTGACCTCGATCAACGCTTTGGAAACGGCAGCGCTGGCCGATCAACTGCAACCTGGCGCCATTCTTCTAGTGTCGACGCGCCTCATGTCGGCCCGTCAGCTGGCCGCGATGCCCTGCCCGGTCATCAACCTGCATGCCGGCATCAATCCCAACTACCGGGGCCAGATGGGTGGCTACTGGTCATTGCGCGACAACGACGTCCAGAACTTCGGTGCGACGCTGCATCTCGTCGATGCCGGCACCGATACCGGCGGCACGCTCTATGAGGTCCGCACCCGACCGGATCCTTCGGATTTCATCTCGACCTATCCGCTGGTGCTGACCATCGCCGCCCTCGCCATCGTCAGTCACGCCGTCAGCGACGCCCTCCAAGGACGGCTGGTACCCCGCCAGCCGACAGGCCCCTCGGCACTGCGCTTTCCACCCACACTCTGGTCGTGGATCTGGTGCGGCGTGACACGCCGGATCTGGTAAAAACATCAGGACTCATGGCAGCGTCGTTTTTGGCGACAAGCGACGTCGTGAAGAGCGCAGTCCGGCGAATGCCCCCCGTGCATTCTGGCCCCAAAGGGAGTGAGTGGCATGGCAGACAAGATCGTCGTTTACTGGCGGGATATCCCGGCCCAGGTGATCGTCAAGCAAGGTCGTAAATCGGCAAAACGGGAATTGTCGCTGCGCTTCACCGAAGCCATCGACATGGCCGCGATGCGCACCGGTGCCGCCGAAACCGACGCCTATCTCGCTGACTGGCGCAAGGCGGATCCTGTGCCGGTCGGCGACGACATGGAAGCGGAGGCAGAAGCCGCTGCCGCCGAGATCGAAGCCGCCTACGACAAGGCCCGTCTTGTGGCGCTCGTCCATGCCGGAGGCCGCGACAATGGCTGAACCTGTTCTCGTCGATCCCGGCCCGCCGAAGAAGGGTAATGCCGCCCCCGCCGCCAAGGCCGCGACCGGCGCGTTTACGCCGGCCGGCGTCTCGCCGAACCGCCGCGCCCGCCGCTCCTACACGATCCGCCTCTGGGCTGTCAGAAATTCGCGCTTCCTTGAGTGGTTCTATCGCAACTTCGCCAATGCCTTCCTCTTCCTCCACCCGGTCTGGAAGAAGCTCGGCTATAACCGTGTCGAAAAGCCGATTACCTTCGTCGAACGCAATGTGAAGGGCCTGCTCTTCGACTGTCGCATGTGCGGCCAGTGCGTGTTGTCGTCGACGGGCATGTCCTGCCCGATGAACTGTCCCAAACAGCTGCGCAATGGCCCCTGCGGCGGTGTCCGCGCCAACGGCAATTGTGAAGTCGAGCCCGACATGCCCTGCGTTTGGGTCCAAGCCTGGAACGGGTCGCGCAACATGGTCGCCGGTGACGCGATCCTGAAGGTTCAGAAGCCGGTCAACCAGTCGCTGCGCGAGACATCCTCCTGGCTGCGCGTGACGGCAGAAGCCGCCGCTGAGCGGGAAAAGAATACGGCAAAGGAAGCCTGAAGCCATGGCCCACATCGACGAAAACCCATTGGGCGTCCACCTGCCGCTTGATCCCCTGCCCGGCCATTCCTCGCTCGGTCGCCTGGAGCGCGTGCTCCGCCGCGGGGAGTTTGCCGTAACCGCCGAACTGAACCCGCCCGACAGCGCCGATCCGGAAGACGTCTACGAGCGTGCCAAGGTCTTCGACGGCTGGGTGGACGGCATCAACGCGGTCGACGCCTCCGGCGCCAACTGCCACATGTCCTCGGTCGGCATCTGCGCCCTCCTCACCCGCATGGGCTATGCCCCGATCATGCAGATCGCCTGCCGCGACAAGAACCGCATCGCCATTCAGGGCGACGTGCTGGGCGCTGCCGCCATGGGCGTCGCCAACATCATGTGCCTGACGGGGGACGGCGTGCAGGCCGGCGACCAGCCGGGCGCCAAGCCCGTCTTCGACCTCGACTGCATGTCGCTGCTCGAAACCGTTCGCACCATGCGCGACCAGTCGAAATTCCTGTCCGGCCGCAAGCTGACGAGCCCGCCGAAAGTCTTCCTCGGTGCCGCGATCAATCCCTTCGCCCCGCCCTACGACTTCCGCCCCTATCGGCTTGGCAAGAAGATCGAGGCCGGCGCCCAGTTCGTCCAGAGCCAGTATTGCTTCGACGTGCCGATGTTTCGCGAATACATGAAGAAGGTCCGCGACCTCGGCTTCCACGAGAAATGCTACATCCTCGTCGGTGTCGGCCCGCTCGCCTCGGCCAAGACAGCCAAGTGGATCCGCTCCAACGTGCCGGGCATCCACATCCCCGATAACGTCATCAAGCGTCTCGAAGGCGCCGAGGATCAGAAGAAGGAAGGCAAGCAGCTCTGCATCGACATCATCAACGAGGTGAAGGAGATTGAGGGCGTCTCGGGCGTACACGTCATGGCTTATCGCCAGGAAGAATATGTCGCCGAAATCGTCCATGAATCTGGCATCCTCAAGGGCCGCAAGCCCTGGAAGCGCGAACATGCCCGCGCCGACGACATTGCCGCCGAGCGCATGCGCGAAATCGGCAGCGATCCCGTCCAGGACCAGCAGGAAATGGCGGCCAGGGCCGCCCATTCCCAGCCCCACTGAAGACCCTATTGCCTTTCGCCGGCTTCTGCCGGCACATCCCATTCAAGCCGTGCAAGAGCCGGCACCGACCGGAGGACTGAAATGACCCGCACCATCGTCGCATCCGCCACCAAGGAAATCATCATCGGCTTCGACCAGCCCTTCTGCGTGATCGGCGAGCGCATCAATCCGACCGGCCGCAAGAAGCTCGCCGCCGAGATGATCGAGGGCAATTTCGACACCGTCATCAAGGACGCTCTGGAACAGGTCGCCGCCGGCGCCACCATGCTTGACGTCAATGCTGGCGTGACCTCCGTCAATCCGAACGAAACCGAGCCGGGCCTCCTGGTGAAGACGCTCGAAATCGTCCAGGGCCTCGTCGATGTGCCGCTCGCAATCGATAGTTCCGTCACCGCCGCCATCGAGGCGGCGCTGAAGGTCGCCAAGGGCCGCCCGCTGGTCAATTCGGTCACCGGCGAGGAAGAAAAGCTCGAAGCCATCCTGCCGCTCTGCGCCAAGTACAATGTCCCGGTCGTCGCCATCTCGAACGACGAGACCGGTATCTCTCAGGATCCCGACGTCCGCTTCGCCGTCGCCAAGAAGATCGTCGAGCGCGCCATGGATTACGGCATCAAGCCTGAAGACATCGTCGTCGACCCGCTGGTCATGCCGATCGGCGCCATCGGTTCGGCCGGCCTGCAGGTCTTCGCCCTGATCCGGCGGCTGCGCGAAGAGCTGAAGGTCAACACCACCTGCGGCCTCTCCAACATCTCCTTCGGCCTGCCGCATCGCCACGGCATCAATGCCGGCTTCATCCCCATGGTCATCGGTGCAGGCATGACATCCGCCATCATGAACCCCTGCCGTCCGCAGGAAATGGAAGCCGTCCGCGCCGCCAATGTCCTCAATGGCACCGACGAGAACTGCTACAACTGGATCAAGACCTACCGCGATTACAAGCCGGCCGAAGGCGGCGGCCATGCAGCCCCCGCCACAGCGCCTGCGTCTGCAGCTGCCGGCGGCGGACGTCGCGGTGGCCGCGCTGCCCGCGTCGGTGGAGGTGCACCGACGGAGTGAATTGAAGTACCACTCTCCCCCCTTGTGGGGGAGATGTCACGCAGTGACAGAGGGGGGTAAAACCGCCTCGCAACACAGATGAGGGAGACGTCCCTCGAACCGAAAGACCCTGATGACCGAGACCGCAGATCCCCTCGTCCTCTTCATGCCCTCCGGCAAGCGTGGCCATTTCCCCGTCGGCACTCCGGTGCTCGAGGCGGCCCGCACGCTCGGGGTCTATGTCGAGAGCGTCTGCGGCGGCCGCGCCACCTGCGGGCGCTGCCAGATCGAGGTCCAGGAAGGCCAGTTCGCCAAACACGGCATCACCTCGTCCAACGACCACATATCCCCCATCGGCCCGAAGGAGGAGCGCTACGACCGCGTTCGCGGCCTGCCTGAGGGCCGCCGTCTCTCTTGTTCGGCCACCATCCAGGGCGACCTCGTCGTCGACGTTCCTCAGGATACGGTCGTCAATGCCCAGGTCGTGCGCAAGGCAGCATCCGACCGCGTCATCGAGCGCAACCCCGCCGTGCACCTCTGCTATGTCGAGGTCGACGAACCCGACATGCACAAGCCGCTGGGCGATCTCGACCGCATGAAGGTCATGCTGGAAAAGGACTGGGGCTACACCGATCTGCAGATCGAACCC
Organism: Allorhizobium sp.; assembly: GCA_046294755.1. GTDB lineage: Bacteria > Pseudomonadota > Alphaproteobacteria > Rhizobiales > Rhizobiaceae > Allorhizobium. Next base: position 10,862 of record JBKBON010000027.1, read on the forward strand.
TATCTCTTAGCCCTGGCGCAGAAGATCCTGCGCAAGGAAAATTTTGCCGTCACCGCCGCCATCCACCGCGACAGCGTCACCTCGCGCCCGACGGTGATTGCGCTCTGGCCCGGCCTGCACAACGAGGCCTATGGCATCGCCTGCGACATCGGCTCGACGACGATTGCCATGCATCTCGTCTCGCTGCTCTCGGGCCGCATCGTCGCCTCCTCCGGCGCGTCCAACCCGCAGATCCGCTTCGGCGAAGATCTGATGAGCCGCGTCTCCTATGTGATGATGAACCCCGATGGCCGCGAAGCCATGACCAAGGCCGTCCGCCAGGCCGTCTCCGAGCTCGTCGACAAGGTCTGCGCCGAAGGCGGCGTCGCGCGCACGGACATCCTCGATGCGGTCTTCGTCGCCAACCCGATCATGCACCACCTTTTCCTCGGCATCGATCCGACCGAGCTCGGCCAGGCGCCCTTCGCGCTCGCCGTCTCCGGTGCCGTTTCCTGCAAGGCCACCGACATCGAGCTTGCGCTCAACCCCGGCGCCCGCACCTATCTCCTGCCCTGCATCGCCGGCCATGTCGGGGCGGACGCCGCCGGCGCCACGCTGTCGGAAGGCCCACACCGCCAGGACAAGATGATGCTGATGGTCGATGTCGGCACCAATGCCGAGATCGTGCTTGGTAACCGGGAACGCACCGTTGCCGCCTCTTCTCCGACAGGCCCTGCCTTCGAAGGCGCCGAGATCTCCTGCGGCCAGCGCGCCGCCCCCGGCGCCATCGAACGCGTCCGCATCGCCCCTCAAACCCTTGAACCCCGCTTCAAGGTGATCGGCGTCGAGCAGTGGTCGGATGAGGAAGGTTTTGCCGAAGCGGCGGAAAAGACCGGCATCACCGGCATCTGCGGCTCGGCGATCATCGAAGTCGTCGCCGAAATGTATCTCTCCGGCGTCATCTCCGCCGATGGCGTGGTCGATGGCGCGATGGCGGCCAAGAGCCACCGCATCCTCGAAAACGGCCGCACCTTCTCCTACTTGCTGCATGACGGCGCCCAGAAGATCACGGTGACGCAAAACGACGTGCGCGCCATCCAGCTCGCCAAGGCCGCGCTCTATGCGGGGATCAAGCTCCTGATGGAAAAGCTCGAAGTCGAAACCGTCGACACCATCCGCTTCGCCGGCGCCTTCGGCTCCTTCATCGATCCGAAATACGCCATGGTCTTGGGCCTCATCCCGGATTGCGAACTCTCCGACGTCAAAGCCGTCGGCAACGCCGCCGGCACCGGCGCCCTCATGGCCCTCCTCAACCGCGACCACCGCCGCGAAATCGAGGACACCGTCACCCGCATCGAAAAGATCGAAACGGCGCTCGAACCCCACTTCCAGCAACTCTTCATCGACGCCATGGCGCTGCCCAACAAGGTCGATCCTTTCCCGAAGCTTTCAAGCGTCGTGACGCTGCCGGAGCGGAAGGTTCTGGCGGAAGGGGATGGAGACGGCGGCGGACGGAGACGGCGGCGGTCGAGGGAGTAAGGTGGGTGCTGGGCTGGCAGGCGGCTTCAGCCAAGCGCCTTCATGTCGGCCATCCAGATCAATTCCGCCGTGCACTGAAAGCGGACAAAGGGAGTGATTAAGTAGAAGTGTAGGTTTTCGGCCTACTTCTCGTCGCGCTGGTTTGTGTAGGCCCGCAGATCGCCCGTGCCCTTGGCGCGATTTAGCCTTACTCGCTCAGCTTTCTCGATATGCTCGCGCTGATTGCTATAGTTGCCTCTAACGTTTCGGAGGGGACAATGGAGCTCGCCGCCTAGCCAGTGTTGCCACATGGACAACAAAGCGGGACGTGTTCACTGCCATTAAACCAGAGCTCACTGGATCTAATCCTTGGGACCAGCGTCCACAGGAACAGCTTCAGTTATTCCGGAGGTTTAGCTCCTTTCGCGCTGCCTGTAGGTCAATCTTGGCGTTATATCCATGTTTCTGCAGTAGATGGAGAAGATGCGAGCCAGAAAACAGGCTTATCGGCTTGCCCGAGGCGAACTGATGAGCGTCGGGCCCGTAATCGGCGGTGGAGATCAGTATACCCCTTGAGGCTCCTTCATGCTGCACTGTCCCGTAAAGGTCCCGCACGGCTGATACCCCAACAGTTTTTGTATATCTCTTCGCTTGGATTACGATCTTCCCGCCGGTGATCGGATCCGGATCAAACGCTACGGCATCCACACCGCCGTCGCTGCTTGCCTGTGTTATCTTCACCTCGCCACCCCTGGAGGCAAACTCCTTTTCGAACAGCTCACGGATCAGGTGCTCGAAGTCACCCCAGTCCATTGCGGCAATGTTGGTGGCGGTGTCGAGGCCCGCGATGACCTCCTTCGCGTCGATAAAGCGCTTGTCTTGCTTGTTCATTTCCATGACAGGGGCGATCGGTGCCAGGGCCGCGAGAGACGAGGCTGATACGCCTTTCAAGCTCTTGAAGCATGCCTTCGGGTCCACTCTCCCGAGATCGATCTGCTCAAATTCTGCCTTCGTGACGAGGACGGACATGATGCAGCTACGGGTATCCTTGCCAGTGGCGCGATTCACGCTCGTCGAAAAACCGTTGAAGAGGATGGTCTCAAGGTTTCCGTGCTCATCGGCCTCGAAGAGTTCGTGGAGAGTGCGCAGGCAAATCTGGTAGCAGGCCGAATCGAAGTTCGCTTTCTGCTCCCTGTCTGACAGATGCGTCTCTTTGATTTCTCCCGTGGACGGGGTGAATTTCACCGACTTCAGCGTCGGCATTTTATCGAGAGATGGAAGCTCGTATTCAATCTGAAGCAGCTTGGCTGGAGCCGGCTGATAATCAAGTTCGTAGGATTTCTCGAAGAGCTCTCCATAGTCAGACGCATCGAGAACCAGACTAGCGTGCTCGATTACAGCTCTCGGGTCGCCGGCTTGAACGTCCCGAGCAAGCTGGTCGATCTTGGAGTTTGCTGCATCTTGTGCAGCCACGAACTCATCGCGTTTCCGCTTGCAATCGGCCTCATACTGTTCTTTTGCCTGACGCCACTCGTCAACCTTGGCGTTGTGAAGAGCGATTGCCTCCTCCGTCTTCCGTTTCCAGTCCTCCTTGTCCGCTTCGAAAAGCGCGCGAGCTTGCTCCTGCTTCCTGGCGCGCCGGCCGAAAATGACATCCCAGAAGGAAATATGAGGATCAAAAAAGATAGGCTCTTCGATAAGTTTGCGAGAAGGTTCAGGCACGTGAAAAGACATGGGACCTGTGTAAGATGACCTGTCTTTCAATTTTTCCCAGTCCACACGATCATTGCGGCTGAGTGTCCATTCGAGGATCTTGCTGACAGCGAGTAACTTCGCACTCGCTTCTGCTGTCATTGCATCGCAGGCTTCCTTGCTGGCGGCGAGCTGAGACTTACGATAGTGCTCATCGGCAAGCCTATCCCACCGGTCAAGCAGCTCTCTAACCTTATTCTGAAGAAGGTGAATTTCGGGAGCGCTGATCTGTTTGTGAAGGCGCAGTTCAGTTTGCCAAAAATCGATTGAATAGCGCAGGATGCGCTGACCATTTGCACTCCATTTTGCCTCGATCTCACCGACCTTCAATGCTTTAATGTATCTGGACCGATAAGAAACCTGGACCATTGTACGCCCCCCTGAAGTAGCAGTCAGAGAGAAGCAAATCCTGGGTTGCGCGTCCAGTGGCTAACCAGTTTTTGTATCGAAGCGCCCTATGGTGCGCAGTCCTCTCTAGCGTGCAGGCTCAACGCTGATGCACTCCAGCACCGTCCTGCGGCTGTTTAAGCTCAAGGGAGGTCGTGAAGCCGGGGCCCTTTGATAGTTTGTGGTTAGCGGATGCCATGCGGTAGCCACCTTGTTTTCAGTTCTTAATGTCCACGACAGGCCGAACTCGGACGGCAGCACCTAATGAATGTCCTCTTTTGCCGTTCGGCATTCGATCATCGGACAGTCCGCATACGCCCCCAAATCACCCAATTCCCCCTCACCCCAAAATCCCCGCCGCATCCTCCACCATCTTTGCCAGCGCCTCCGGCTTTGCCCCGCGCACCGGGCCAAAATACTTGAACTTCAAATCCTTGAAGCCGCAAAAGGCCAGAATCTGCCGGCGCAGCACTTTCACCCAGCCATTGCCGTAGAACCATTTGAGGAAGAAGGTCGGCGTATCCGAGGTGATCACCACGCGCGCCTTGCGACCGGCCAGCAGCGGCTTCGGCAACGCTCTGCCGTCGATATACTGAAAGCCGAAACCCGGCATCAGCACCCGGTCGAACAGCCCTTTGAGCTTCCCCGGCGCTGAACCCCACCAAAGCGGATGCACGAGGACGAGCCGGTCGCACCAGGTGAGGCTGTCGGCAAGTGCTGTGAGATCCGGCTCCCAGTCCATCCGGGCGCGATAGCCCTGGCGCAGATTGGCGTCGAAATCGAGATCTTCGAGATGCACCAGCCGCACCGTCTGGCCGCGTTCGCGCGCCACGGCCGCAATCTTTTCGGCCATCGCCCCGCAGAGCGTATCGCGTGCCGGGTTGCCGTTCAGCACCAGCAGGCGCGACGGCTGGGCCGTCCTGGACAGGAAGGACATGAGCTTCTCCGGAAATACGTGACCGCGGTCAAAATATGCTTTATAAATTGACCGCGGTCAAGTTCATTGCCGCGTTAGGTTGCTTGAAAAGGAATCGTCGATGAAGCTCCGCCAGCAACGCAGCCGAAAGACCCGCGAACAGATCCTCGCCGCCGCGCGTGACCTCTTCGCCCGCCAGGGCTATGAGTTAACCAGCATCGACCAGATCGCCAGTGACGCCAAGGTGGCCAAATCGAGCGTCTTCGCCCATTTCGGCGACAAGACCAATCTCCTGGCGGCGCTCGGGCTCACCGACATCGAAGCCCTCGCCGAAGCCGGGCGGCTGGTCGATGAGAGCACCCAGACCCGGCCGCTCGAAGAGCGGCTGCTTGCCCTTCTCTCGCCATGGCTCGCCTATTTCTGCCGCGAACCCGCCTTTGCCGGCCTCTATCTCAGCCAGTCCGGCATCGCCCGAGGGCCCAACACGGATGCCTTCATGCGGTTGTGTTTCGAGCTGGAGGATCAGACCGCGCGCATCTTCGAGACGGGGCTCGCTGGCTGCACGCCCGAACAGGCCCGCCTGTTTGCCCGCGGTGTCCAGGCCCTTTTCCACGAGGCGATCGTCTACGAGATTTCCGACTGGCTGCAGCCGTCCCAGACACCGACTCGCTCGAGCGAAGCCGTGTTGTCGGAATATCTCGCGGTCTGGATCGCGGGCGCAAGGCGCCAGACGGGCTCAGAGGCCTGACACGAAGCGCCGCGCCGCCTCAGCCAGCACCTCAGGCTCAAAGCCGGAAAAACCGATCACCAGCCCCCGCCGCCCGGTCGGACCGCCATAGAGCGGCGACAGCGCCTTGACCCCGAAACCGACGGCGCGTGCCTGATGCGCCAGCGCCACATCGTCGTCCGCGCCGTCGAGTTCGGCCACCAGATGCAGCCCCTGCTCCGGCACGCTCACCCGCAGCCGATCGGAGCGCAGCGCCTCCACCAGCGCATCCCGCGCCGCCTTCACCCGCTTGCGCGCCCGCTTGATATGCGCCGAAAAATGCCCGTCCCGCAGGAATTCGGTGAGCGCATCCTCGGCCAGCGTCGAGGGAAAGCGATCCGTTAGCCGGCGAATGGTCAGCACCCGCTCACGTAGATGCCGCGGCACCACGAGATAGCCGAAGCGAAAGCCCGGCAGCAGTGTCTTCGAAAACGTGCCCAGATAGATCACCCGTCCATCGCCGTCGATGCCCTGCAGCGCGCTCAGGGGCGGCCCGGCAAAGCGGAACTCGCTGTCGTAATCATCCTCGATGATATAGGCGCCCGCCTGTCTCGCCCAGTCGATCAGCGAAAGCCGCCTGGCCATGGAAAGCGTCACACCCAAAGGATATTGGTGCGACGGCGTGACATAGACCGCCTTCGCCTCCGACCGCGCCGCAATCCCTGCGGCCACATCGATCCCCTCGCCATCGACAGGCACCGGCGTCACGGAGAGCCCGGTTCCCTCGAACAGCTCGCGCGCCGCCGCATAACACGGGTCCTCGATCCAGACGGGATCGCCGGGCTTCAACAGCGCCCTGACAGCCAGATCCAGCCCCTGCTGCGTACCCGCCGTCATGATCACCTGATCCGGCTCGCAGGTTACCCCACGCGCCGCCTTGAGGTAAGCTGCGACCTCGACCCTGAGCGCCAGACTGCCGGCCGGGTCGTTGTAATGAAAATGCCGCGCCGATGGCTGCGTCAGATGCCGGTTCATCAGCATGCGGAAGATGCGAAGGGTGGTCGCATCCGCCGTCGAGCAGCCGAGCGCGCCGGGCAGTGGCGCCTGTGCCTCCTCGGCCTCGATCGCCTGCGGCTCGGGTGCGGCCGGCAACAGCGGCACGGCCTCGGCCACATAGGTCCCCGCCCCCACCCGCGCTTCGGCAAACCCGTCTGCCACCAGCATTTCATAGGCCGCAACCGCCGCCCCGCGCGAAATGCCGAACCGCCCGGCAATGTCGCGCGTCGTCGGCAACTTGTCGCCGGGCTTCATCTGGCCGCTCTCGATCAGCCCGCGCAGCGCGCGGTAGAGCGCGAGCCGCCGTGGCCCCTTGGCCGGCAGAACGGGCGTGCTGGCCGACCAGTCGGAATTGGTTCGCAGTTTTTGCGCCATGGTGGATCTTCTTTGGACCAATTGATCCGACTATCCCTGCCGCATCAGCCGTCAGGAGGCAAGCATGAACGAGATCCCCGACCCGAAAACCTTCCCCGTCACCCCGCGCAACCGGGCAAAACGCCTGCATGAGCGCGCAGCTTACGACCGAGACGCCGTCTATGCCGTGCTCGATGCGGCCCTCCTCTGTCACGTCGCCTATGTCATCGACGGCCAGCCCTATTGCACGCCGACCATCCACTGGCGCGACGGCGACTGGCTGTTCTGGCACGGCTCGTCCGCCAGCCGCATGCTGAAGACCCAGAGGGCCGGCATTCCCGTCTGCCTCACCGTCGCCCATCTCGACGGCCTGGTGCTCGCCCGCTCCGGCTTCCACCACTCCGCCAACTATCGTTCTGCCATGTGCTTCGGCACGGCCCATATCATCGACGACCCGCAAGAGAAGGCCGAGGCGCTGAAAGCCCTCGTCGACCGCTTCTATCCCGGCCGCACGGACGTCTTGCGCGAAAACGACCCGCAGGAGGCCAAGGGCACCATGGTCATCGGCATGCGCATCGAGGAGGCCTCGGCCAAGGTCCGCACAGGCGGCGTTTCGGATGACCCCGCTGATGTCGACGCCCGCGTCTGGGCCGGCGTCATCCCCGTGGAAACCCGCCTCCGCGCCCCCGAGATCTGCCGCAAGGTCCCGGATGGAGTGGCCTATCCCGACCACCTCGCCCACTTCCAGGAAGGCCGCCGCCTCGACGAGGTCTTGACGGAGAGCCAGGCGCTCTATGAAAAGCGGGCGTGAACAAGCCCCCACATGCGGGGTACGCATAGAATGTGAGGCCCCGAATGAAAACATTGTACGTCGTCACGCATCCGCAATCGGTCCATCATGTCGAAGGCCGCGTCGGCGGCTGGTACGATACCGCACTGACCGATCTCGGTCGCCGCCAGGCGGACACCATCGCGACCCGCCTCGCCGAGCTCTGTGCCGGCGACACGCCGTCCCTCACCTCTTCCGACCTCCTGCGCTGCAGCGAGACTGCCGACATCATCGGCCATAGGCTCGGTCTCCAGCCCCGCCTGACGCCCGGCCTGCGCGAAATGAGTTGCGGTGTCGCCGAGGGAAAACCGCAGGCGTGGCTCACCGCACGCCGCCTGCCCGTGCCCGATGAAGGTGGCCTTGATGATACCGGCGGCATCGAAGGCGCCGAAACGCGACGGCAAACCGGGACCCGTATCTACCGCGCCATGGACAAGCTCCTCGCAGAGCCGGCGGACTGCCACATCGTCGTCACCCACGGCTTCGCACTGACCTTTGTCATCGCCTGGTGGATCGGCATGCCGATTGAAAGCCTCGGACGGGTGAATTTCCCCGTCACCTCAGGCAGCATCACCCATCTGGCCGAACACCCTTTCTGGAAAAGCCGCGCCGTGATGGCGCTCGGCGAAACATCCCATCTCGCCAAGCTCAACTGAGCCTCACCCAGCCTGCATCCACCGCTCGAGCTTCGCCCGCTGCGCCTCCGAAAATGCATGCGACTTGCGCGTCGCCTGGTCGAAATGCACCACCACCGTCTCGGCCGAGGCGCAGAGCTTGCCGTTCTGGAACACCGCCTGTTGCATGGAGACCGACGAGCGCCCGACCCGCGTCACCCGCGTGCCGACTTCCACCGTGCCGGGCCACAGCACCTCCGCGATATAGTCGATATCGAGCTTGGCGAGCACGAAGGAGAAGCCGTCCTCCAGCAGCGGATCATCCGGGTTGTAGATCAGCTCCACGCGCCCCGTTTCCATGAAGGTGGCAAAGACCGCGTTGTTGACATGCCCCTGCCGGTCCGTGTCGCCATAACGCAGCTTGTCGTAAGCCTGGCCCGCAAAATCCTGAAGCGTCAGGCCCTTCGTCTCATCCACCATACGCACTGAAATCCTACTGCCTACTGCCTGCTGGCCAACAAACCAGTTCGGCATTTCCCTAATTCTATAAGCTGCCAATCACTGACCGATCAGGCCGCCATGCCAATCATCTCGGAAAAGGCATACCGCACGCTGTCGGCCACCGCCTGGATCGTTTCGCTCGTCTCCTTGCCAGTCAAAAGCCGCACCTCGAAGGACCCGAGCTCCGGCAACCCGTGCTTGGCGCCCAGTGCCGTCATGTCGTCGGTCAAATAGCTGCGCGGCAGTGGCGCCACCGCAAGATCAGCAATGACCGCCGCACGCTGCGCCATCGTGTGCGCCGAGAGATAGGCGATGCGATAAGGCCGCTTGTCCTTGTCAAGCCTCGCCAGCGCATCCGCCCGCCAGCAGCAGCCATCCTCCCAGATCGACACGGGCAGCGGATCGCGCAGATGCGCCGTGCCGCATTTCGCACCGGCCCAGACCAGCTGCTCCTGGTGAATCACCTCACCCTCATGCACCACGGCCCCCGGCGCGCAATTGATGAGCGTCAGGTCGAGCCGCTGTTCGGCGAGCCGCCGCCGGAGTGCCCCCGAGGTGTCGACCGTCAGATCCACCATGATCAGCGGATAGAGCTCGGCAAATCGCCGGAGGATCGTCGGCATGAAACGCTCGCCGATATCGTCTGGCGCACCGAGCCGCACCACCCCCTTCATCTCCGGCATGCGGAAGCGACCGACCGCCTCGTTCGACAGCGCCAGCATGCGCCGCGCATAGGGCAACAGCACCTCCCCGCTCTCCGTCAGCGTCACCGAGCGCGCATCGCGAAGAAACAGCGTCACGTTCAGCTGCTCCTCCAGCTTCTTGATCTGCATCGAGACGGCGGACGGCGTGCGATAGACCCGGTCGGCGGCCGTGGTGAAGCTGCCGGTTTCGGCAATCGCCACGAAGGTGCGCAGGACATCGTTATCGAGAAGCGGAAGCGGCTGGCGCAGCATGAGCGTCATGGCGGTGGACCTTCAACAAAATTGAACTTGAGAACGATACTATTGCGTTTGATTGAATGTCAATCCGGGCGCATCCTTCTTTCAGACGACCAGAAAGGAGGATCACACGCCATGTTGAAGAGCCCGTTCCAGACCCTGCAGATGACGGTTGCGACGCTCCTGCAGGCCACCCGCCGCCGCACCACCCGCGAAGAGACCCGCCGCGCGTTGGCGATACTCGGCCCCGCGCTGCGAGATGACATCGGCCTGACACGCCATCGTCAATTCATCACGTTTCAGAATGCGAGACATAAGGAACATTCGTTTGATTGATGAATGAGCCTGCGCGATATGTGACCCCGGCCCCCGGCCACCGATGAAAGGCATGGGATGACGAAGGGGCCGCCGAACCCAAGAGGATAACGACCATGACCATGGTTTGCTGCGATACCCCTAGTGCCCGCACCGCACCAACAGCGGGCGAGATGGCGAAGACGGCCGCCGCCCGCCTGGCGGGCCAGATCAATGGTGTGGCGCGCCGGCTCGCCGAGCAACGCCGCCGCAGTCTTGAACGCGCGGCTCTCGAAGCGCTGCCTTTCGATCTGCGCAAGGATCTCGGCTGGCCTGCGGGCGACATGCGCCGCTGAGCAGCGGCCTGTGCCCGCCGGTCTGCGACGCGGCCGCCCCACCGCGTCGCAAACCGGGCAATGTCCAGCGGTTGTGCCCAGACCGCCCGCTGCTCCCGAAGCCAAGCCATTTCAAGCACCTGCCACTCCGGTCACACATCCCTGCCTGTTTCACGGCGTCGCAGCCTGAAAAAAGTCGGAAAATGTCGTTCTTTAGTGATTGCCGATAGGACGGCGGCGCGCGATCTCCTGACAATGTCGTAAAACGACTATCGCGGCGATCAAATCCGGCGGAGCATGACAAGAAACAAGGGAACGGCAGCAAGGACATCAGGGCACCATCATGAGCAAGATACAGCCGCAGACCAAGAAGCGATCCATTACCTTCTTCCTCGTCCCACATTTCACGCTTTTGCCCTTCGCAGGCGCCATCGAGACGCTGCGCATTGCCAACCGCATGCTGGGCTATTCGGCCTATGAATGGCGCCTCGCCTCGGTCGACGGCCAGAAGGTCTACTCTTCCTCGGGAATCGGCATTGAGGTGAACGGCTCGCTCGCAGATGAGCGCCGTTATCTCGGCGGCGAGAACCGCCCCAACATGGCGATCGTCTGTTCCGGCATCTATGTCGAGGAGTTCAACAACAAGTCGGTCAATGCCTGGCTACGCGAGGCCCATAACCGCAATGTCGCCGTCGGCTCGCTCTGTACGGGCGCCCATGTGCTGGCCCAGGCCGGCCTCTTGAACGGCAAGCGCTGCGCCATCCATTGGGAAAACCTGCCCGGCTTCTCCGAAACCTTCCCTCAGGCCGAAGTCTATGCCGACCTCTACGAAGTCGACGGCAATCTCTACACCTGCGCCGGCGGCACCGCCTCGCTCGATATGATGCTGAACCTGATCGGCCAGGATTTCGGCGAGGGTCTGGTCAACCGCGTCTGCGAACAGCACCTGACCGATCGCGTCCGCTCCGCCAACGATCGCCAGCGCTTGCCGCTGCGCGCCCGCCTCGGTGTGCAGAATTCCAAGGTCCTGCAGATCATCGAGCTGATGGAAGCCAATCTCTCCGAGCCGCTGTCGCTCCTCGAAATCGCCGACGACGCAGGCCTGTCGCGCCGCCAGATCGAACGCCTCTTCCGCCAGGAAATGGGTCGCTCCCCCGCCCGCTACTATCTCGAAATCCGCCTCGATCGCGCCCGCCATCTGCTGGTCCAGTCCTCCATGCCCGTCGTCGAAGTCGCCGTCGCCTGCGGCTTCGTCTCCGCCTCCCACTTCTCCAAGTGTTACCGCGAACTCTACAACCGCTCCCCCCAGCAGGAGCGCGCGGAACGCAAGCTGACGATGTCGAGCAACCGGACAGGGGTGGTGGTGTAAGCCACGCGCCACAATGGGAGAGACCGGATTGAGCTCTCCCACTTGTGGGGAGGGTTGGCAGGGGAGTTCGCCTGCAGAGCAAGGCGCTTCGGGTCTGCTCGTGACTGAATACATGACCAACAGCAAAGGGTCGGGCGAAACATTCGCACCGACCCTTCTCGTCTTTGGGTTTAGGACTTTCGCTCAGCAGCAGGGCCAGCCCTTGCAAGGCCCGGCATCAGCCGAATGGACTTAATCGTCCATGTCCTGCGCCATCTTGTAGTGGTGTTCCAACGCCGGCAGGGTCTTGGCGGCCCAAGCCTTGAGCTCCGGGTTGTCGCCACCCTCGGCGTAACGCTTGAACAGGTCCACAGCGTCTTCATGGGCGTCGACCTGATCGTCGAAATACTCTTCCTTGAATTCCGCCCCGGAAAGCTGAGCGAGCTCGTCAACCTCTTCCCTGTGCTCCCCAGTCAGCGCGGTCGCCGGGGTGCCAGCCACCTTGCCGTCCGAGATCAGGGCCTTCAGTTCCGCGCTCGTCTTTTCGTGGTCCGTAATCATCTGCTGCGCGAAGGTCTTCGTCGCGTCGTCGCCCTTCTCCAGAGCGAGCTTGCTGGACTCGATCTCGAACAGGTCACTGGCGGAAGCCTGGGCCACGAAATCCTCGGTGGACGGGGCGCGTCCGATCAGCGAATTGGCGCCCGTGGTCTCCGCCGCAGACTGGGCGAAGGCACTGGTCGAAGCCGCAAGAATAATGGCGGTGGTGAGGCAGATACGTTTCATGGTGGTGCTCCTTTTCCGCTGAACCAACCGCTGGAGGGCGGATAGGTTCCAGCAGACCCAGAGAAGCTGGGCGGTCCATTTTCATGGGAACGGATAGGCTCCGAGGGTGTTTTTCTTCCTCCGAGACAAAGAGAGGAATTGAGCCATGGATCACTCGAAACACGCCCGACTCACCACCACAGAACTCACGCCTGCCGTCCTGCAGGGCGCGACCGTCTACGGCGCCGACAACCACAAGGTGGGGAAAGTGGACCACGTGCATGGCGCGGGCGCCAATGTCGAGGCGATCGTTGATGTCGGCGGCTTTCTCGGCATCGGTGCAAAGCCCGTCGCCGTGCCGCTGAGCGATCTGGATTTCATGCGCGACGAAGACGGCGAGGTCCATGCCGTCACCACCTGGACCAAGGATCAGCTCAAGGATATGCCTGAACACCACCACTGAGGTCGGCAACGACCGGGAGATCATGCGGCGTCCGGCTCTTCAGCCGGACGTTTTTTTGCGCAACCTTGGCTTGGGCTATCTCGAAGGGTTTACCCGTACAGGCTCCAGAAAAACCGCGCCGAAACAAACAGCAGAAACACCGCAAATCCCATCTCCAGCTGCCGCTTGTTCAACCGGTGCGCCAGCTGCGCGCCATAGGGCGTGACCAGCATGGCGATCGGGAAGATCACCGCAAAGGCGATCCAGTTGACATAGCCCGTGGAGAAGGGCGGCAGGCCGGCCTCACCCCAGCCGGCATAGATGAAGCCAAAAAAGGCGGGAATCGAGATCAGCACGCCGACGCCCGAGGAGGTCGCGACCGCCTGGTGGATCGGCCGGCCGAAGATCGTCATGAAGGTGTTGTTGAACACCCCGCCGCCGACCCCCATGAGCCCGGAAAAGAGCCCGATCGCCGAACCGGTCAAAAACCGCCAGGGCTGGCCAGGCAGTTCTGTTCCCAGATGCATTCGGTTGGAGAGGAAGAGCATGCGTGCCGCAAGCACCAGGCCCATGACCGCGAAGAACAGGCGAAGCCCCGCGCTCGACACGTAGGCGGCGACCACGGTCGCAAGAAGCGCCCCGAGCGGCACCGCGATCACCCAACCCTTCAGGAGATCGACATCGACCGCCCCGCGTTTCTGATGCGCCCGAAACGATCGGATCGAGGTCGGCACGATCAGCGCCGTGGAGGTCCCGACGGCGAGATGCATGATCACCTCTTCGGGGATCCCGGCATAACCGAAGACTTGGTAAAAGACCGGCACCAGAACAGCGCCCCCGCCAATCCCGAACACGCCGGCCAGCAGTCCCGCCACGGCCCCGGCAGCCGCCAGCATCACGGCAAACATCAGAATATCGGCAATCGGCGGCATGTGGCACTCCGGAAAAACGCGGCCCTCGCTGCGGATGGCCTGAAAGGCAGGATCTGGCCCGTCCTCTTTCCCAATCCGGGAGCGCGTCGGCAACAGGCACCCGCAAGCCTCTACGCCCCGCCCGCCCCGCCCGCAAGCCCGCCCCAGGTCGCTGCGGTACGGTCCACACTCTGTCCTCCCGAAACAACGAGACATGCCTCTCTTCCGGGTCGCTTTGGAGGCGGCTTACCAGGCGCCACTCCGCGCTCTGTTGCCGGCCGCACAGGAAGAGAGCCGTCGCGCGGCCCAGAGAAAGTTAGGAAATTTCCGAATTGAGTACTTAAGTAAACGATGACCCTAGCGGCAGTTGCGCTTGTCGAGGTAAAGCGAACAGTCCTTGCCCGCAGGGGGTGCCGACGTCGCCGCAACCGGCTGTGCCATCGCTGGAACCGGATCATTCATCCCGGAATTGCCACTGTCTGCCGAAAGCGGCAAAATCCCGCCCTCCTCCGGCATATGCCCGGCCACTTGTGTTTGCGCAGCCATCCCGCTCGGCCCCGTCACGATCTGCGTCGGTTCGTCGAAGCCGATCCCGTCAACGACAGGCTGGCTGGTATTGCCCTCGGCAATCGCCATGGCCCCGCCCGAGGTCACCACATGCGGCTGCACCCCGACCGGGCTCGCCACCTCCGCATAGTCCCCGTCCGACACGCCGGACGCCGCAGCGATCCCCAGTTCGCCATCAATGTTGACGCCACCATCCGGGATCGCCATGGCATCCATCGTCTGCCCCGCCGGCTCATCCGGCAAGACGGGCTCCGCCGCGGCCATCATCGGCGCGACCTGTGGCGCATCGCTTCCGGAAAGGTTCGGCGTCTCCAGATAATCTATGCCCTGGCTGCCGGCGTTGCGGGCCGCGGCTGGCGGCACATAGGCCGCCGTCTCGGGCGAAACCTCGCCGACGCGTCCCAGCAGCACCCGCCCATCCCGTCGGTGATCGATCTTGCCGATGAGCTGATCGCCCGCCTTCGGCCCGCCGACATCGGCGAACGGAATACGGTCGCTGCCAGAGCAGCCAGCCACGAGAAGGGCCGAGAAAACAGCAGCCGTCAGACGGCTGCCAAGGGACGAAAACACAAAACTCATTTCACCCTCGATGGCCCCTTATGGGACAACTTCAGGCAGAATAAGCCATCCGGGCTTAATGTGCCATGAACGAGAGGGGGCAGGATTGAACCCCAAAAACTAAGGGCCGGCGTATCGCCCGCCGGCCCTCTCATTCAGGTTAGCCGACCGTCAGGCCGCCCGGCGATGGCCGACTGCCTGCTGGGCATTGACCTTGAGGCGCGACAGCAGCTGACGCAGATTGTAGCTCTCCTCGGCCAGCGACTGGCCGGCCGCCGAGGTTTCCTCGACCATGGCAGCATTCTGCTGTGTCATCTGGTCCATGTGGTTGACCGAGGTGTTGATCTCGGCCAGCCCCGTTGCCTGTTCCTTAGCCGCAGTCGCAATCGTGCTGACACTGTCGTTGACGCGATTGACCAGGGCCTCGATCTCCAGCAGCGCCTCGCCGGTCGAGCGCACCAGGCTGACGCCCGTATCGACTTCGGCCGCCGACGCGCTGATCAGCGTCTTGATCTCCTTCGCCGCATTCGCCGAACGCTGCGCCAGTTCCCGCACTTCCTGGGCGACGACCGCAAAACCGCGACCGGCTTCACCCGCACGCGCGGCTTCGACGCCGGCATTCAGAGCGAGCAGATTGGTCTGGAAAGCGATCTCGTCGATCACGGAGATGATCTGGCTGATCTTCTGCGACGAACCTTCGATCCGGCCCATGGCATCAACCGCATTGCGAACGATTTCGCCGGAACGGTTGGCGCTCGACTTGGTCTCGGCCACCATCTGGCGGGCCTCGTTTGCCCGTTCGGCCGCCGTGCGTACAGTAGCCGTGATCTCGTCGAGTGCCGCCGCCGTTTCTTCGAGTGCGGCTGCCTGCTGCTCGGTGCGCTTCGACAGATTGTTGGTCGCCTCGCTGATATTGCCGGCCGAAGACGTCACGATGTCGCTCGTCTGGTTGATCGCGGCGATGACACCACCAAGCGAGTCGACAGCGCGGTTGAAGTCGTCGCGCAGCTTCTCATATTCCGAACCGATCACGCCGATCTGCACGGTGAGGTCACCCTCCGCCAGCCGTTCCAGCGCCGAACCCAGCGCGTTGATGGCGTGGTTCTGCCGTTCGGAAGCGGTGCGCAGATTGATCTCGTTGCGCTCGCGTTCGCCGTTCAGGCTGGCCTGCTGCTCAACTTCGCGCTCACGCAGCTCGATACGCTCACGCACGCTGTCACGCAGCACCACGAGTGTCTTGGCCATACCGCCAATCTCATCGCCACGCTCTGTGTCCGCGATATCGTTCTCGACCTTTTCTTCGGCGATATCACTCATCGACTGCTTCAGGCGATTGATCGGCTTCACAACACTGCGAACCACGAGGTAGGCGCAGAGCAGCTTGCCGATCAGAGCAAGCGCAATCAGTGCACCATACTGAAGGGCCGTCTGGCGGAACAGCGCGGCAAGGTCGTCCGAATAGACGCCGGTACCCACGACCCAACCCCAGGGCTGGAAGCCGATGACATGCGACAGCTTCTCGACCGGCTCTTCGAAGCCCGGCTTCGGCCAGTAGTAATCGACGAAGCCTTCCTTGCTGGCCTTCACCGTGTTGACGAACTCGACGAACAGGTGCTTGCCGTTCGGGTCCTTGTTCTGGCTCAGATCCTTGCCGTTCAGCTCGGGCTTGATTGGATGCATGACCATGGCCGGCTGCATGTCGTTGATCCACATGTAGCCATCAGGCTCATAGCGCATCGCGCCGATTACGTCCTTGGCCCGCTCCTGCGCCTCCTCGCGCGTCAGCGTGCCCTCCTGCTCCATCTTGTGATACTTGTTCAGGATCGCGACAGCATTGTCATTGATCTGCGCCAGCCCCATGCGACGCTCGTGAACAAGCGTGCCATAGGATTGGAAAAGGCTATAGGTCAGCGCACCAACGAGAATTGCCAGAGCCAGCGCGACCAGTGCATACAGGCGCACCGACAGAGACATGATTTTCATTCTTCCACCCCCAGGGAAATTCCTAATGGCTAAAGTTTGATATTTGTCAGTTCTAATTTCCGTAAACTCTGCTCTGTGAAATATAAGGGGGGCTTTTTTGCCCGTGAAATTTAGTAGTTCTGCCAACGGGATCCCTCAATCAATCAAGTGAAGAGAAGCCGAATCCGATGACGAATGAAGCAGTGACGCCGGCAGGCGAACTCACCCTCAGAACACTGGCCATGCCCGCCGACGCCAATGCGGCCGGCGATATCTTTGGTGGATGGGTCATGGCGCAGATGGACCTTGCCTGCGGAATTCGAGCCGCCGAGCGCGCCCATGGCCGTGTGGTCACTGCTGCCGTCCAGGAAATGGCCTTTGCCATGCCGGTGAAGATCGGCGATACGCTCTGCGTCTATACCGAGATTGCCCGCGTTGGCCGCACCTCCATGACCTTGAAGGTGGAAACCTGGGCCCAGCGCTACCTCACCCATGTGATGGAAAAGGTGACCGAGGCCACCTTTGTCATGGTCGCTCTCGATGCAGACGGCAAACCAACTCCGGTTCCCGCCGCCTGACGGCGGTCATCCGGCCGCCATCTGCTGGAACAGCGTCTCTGTCGCATCGTCCGCGGGAAAGAACATTTCGATTTTTATGTCGGCCAGCGCGATGTCCTCCGCCGTGCCGAACTGCGTAATCGTCGAGAACATTGGATAGACACCGCCGGCAAAGCGGAATTGCACCGGCACGACCGGCGGCAGGTCGCCGCTGCCGGCATGAAGAGAGGGGCCGGCCTCCTGCGACAAGGCAGCAGCTGCGTGATCCAGCAAGGTATCCCCGCCCAGATGAGCGCTTTCCAATCGAAAGCGTGAGGACAGATGCGCCGCCACCTCACCCCAATTCTCCACCAGCTCCGCACCCTTCCCAGGTCTCAGGAGAAACGAGATGAAGTTGTCGCCCTCTGAGAGTTCGAAGCCGGACAGCATCATCTGTCCGCTCTCATTGGCGCCAAGAATGGTCCAGTGTCGGTCAAAGACAAAGGCCGGATAAGGCTGATGCCCCTTGATCATGTGAGAGATTGCCCGCCGGACCGGTGCAAGCGCTTCGTCATCAAAGCTGCGCCGCCCGTAGGCCGCCCGGAAGCCAGCGGCATGCAGCATCAGATTTCGATCAGCCCGCGGCATGTCGAGAGCCTCTCCCAGACGAAGAACCATGGAACGGCTTGGCCGCGCGCGCCCCGTTTCGAGAAACGCGATGTGGCGGCTGGAAACCCCCGCCTCCAGGGCAAGCTGCAATTGGCTCAAGCGCCGCTGCCCGCGCCAGGTTTTCAGATGTTGTCCGAAATCGAGATCCATCAGTTCCTCCTTCGCCCCGTGATGCCATGGGCATGCACAACGGTCACTTACCTCAGGGGTAATTGAGCAGGCACAAGCCATTGACTGACATTGGCAGGCGTCAACCGAAGGAGACTATCATGACACCAGCATTCGTACGTCCATGGCTCAAGCTCACGAGCCTCTTCATCATCGCGCTCGGCCTGCTCGTTGCCTTGGGGGCCCATCCCCTCACTGCCACGCCCGCCAGCTGGCTTGCCGACTTCGTCTTCTGGCCTTTCGACGGCCAGCAGACTCTTGAGGCGGACGCCAGCCGCCTCATGGCCGCAATTGCCGGCGGCGTGATGGTCGGCTGGGGCCTGATGATCTGGCTGGTGCTAGACCGTCTATTGCCGATCGATCCCGCCCTCACCAGACTGCTGCTGATGGAATCGACGCTGGCATGGTTCCTCGTCGACAGCACTGGCTCCTATCTCTCCGGCGCCACCGTCAACGTGCTGCTGAACACGATACTGATGCTGGCGATCGTCGTACCCGCCTGGCGGATCGGCAAAATCCCCGCTGCCCGCCATGCAGTAGGCGAAGCATCCGGGAGGTGAACCGCGAGGGGGCGCCAGAGGAAACCGGCGCCCTCCCCTTCATCCACGAAAGACGAAGGCGGCACCCGCTGCAATCAGCGCAAAGCCGATCGCGTGATTGATGGTCAGGCTTTCCTTGAGAAAGAAAACGGAAAAACCGGAAAACACGATCAGCGTGATGACCTCTTGGATCGTCTTGAGCTGCGCAGCCGAATAGACTTCGGCGCCAATCCGGTTGGCCGGCACGGCGAGGCAATATTCGAAGAAGGCGATACCCCAACTCGCGACAATCGCGATCCAGAGGGCGGATGTCTTGTATTTCAGATGCCCGTACCAGGCGAAGGTCATGAACACATTGGAGAGCGAGAGAAGCAGGATTGGCCAGAGAGCGGCGGGAGAGATGCTCGGCATGGAGAACTCGTGAAATGGGGGAGGAAGACGCAGTCGACGGCTATACCAAGTATCGACGGTAGGAATCTATAGCATTGCTTGTTGCTGGTCTCCGGGCAGGCGCGGTGGTTTCGCATCGGCGGAGCCACGCAACACCGCTAGAGGCCCTCAATAGGTCACCTTTGCTCCAATTCCCGCCATCCCGGCCGTCGTCGAGTTCCGGACAGGCCGACAGAGCCGAACCCGTGGGGGTTCCCGCCGCCGACACCTGGCGTGAGTCGCCCCTGATATTTACTTATCAAAGTGGACCGAATGTGGACCATTTCCTCACAACGACCGGGCAAGCTCTTTAGAGGACCGGCGGTACAACCTGTGGACGGAGAAACACACAAAGACCTTCAGAAAGCCGATCAAGAAAGCGACGCGAACTCACATTTTAGCACCACCAAAAAGTTGCCGATGATTTCTCGTTAAATTGCATCGAGCTACGATAACGACCCGTTAAGTCGCTATTGTTATTGATGTTTTATTGCGATTGGTATGGATTTTGTTTTATGTGGTTGCACGAGAACCGAAGCGGTCAGACAGTACCGGCAGTGTTGCAAGCCCAGGTGGCGGACATAGCAGACGGTTATCGCTCCACACTCATCCTGAATCTCATCACCCTCACCGTCTGCCTCTTCATCCTCCATGTCCAGCAGGAAGCCGGCTGGACAAGCTTCGCTTGGTACGCCGCCGCAGTCGCTGTTGTTGCCGCTCGCGCTTATGCCATGAACGCCCTTTCCCGGCGTGGACGATTGATGTCTGCGCCGAGACAGAGCCTGTCAATCCTGTCTGTCGGCGCTCTTGCTCTGGGCGTCATTTGGGCTGCGCTTCCCTGGACAATAACGAACTTTGAGCCGCTGGGCCGACATGCCCCGCTTGTTCTGATGATGGGGGGCATGGCCACAGGATCGGTGATCAAACAGATCGGCTACACGCCGCTGGCTTTGAGCTATTCGATCCCCATCCTGCTCTCGCTGATGGTCAATCTCATCGGCAACTTTCAGACGAAGGACATGTTGATCGGCCTCTGCCTCAGCCTGATGATCTTCGTCTTCATCCGCCGCAGCATCTGGGCGGAGCGCATGTTCGTCAGCAGTCAGGTCGCGCGTCACGAGGCAACTGCGCTCGCCGACAGCCTGACCCGCGCCAACAGCGACATCCTGCGCCAGAACTCCCGTCTGGAAGCGCTGGCCAATCGTGACACGCTGACGGGGCTGGCGAACCGCATGTTCTTTCACGGCCGGTTGGGAGGCGACATTGCACGCGCCGCTGTCGTCAAGGAACAGGTCGCGCTGCTGATCTTCGACGTCGAGCGGTTCCAGTCGATCAACGACACGCTCGGTCACAGCGCCGGCGACGCCTTGCTGCGAGAGATCGGGACCCGTCTTACCTCCATTGTCCAGGATGGCAGCCTGATCGCCCGCCTTGGCGGCGACGAATTTGCCGTGATTGTCAGCGGCCCCGACGCCCTTGAGCGCGCCCGCGCCCACGCTGCCTCCGTACTGGAGGCAAGCCGCCGACCGATCCACTGGCACCAGCGCCAGGCCGTCGTCGGCCTGAGCGTCGGACTTGCGGCCTATCCCGACCACGCCGAAAACGCCGAGGAACTGCTCGCCTGTGCCGACATGGCTCTCTACGATGCCAAACGCGGCGATCGCCGCCAGTTGCGCGAGTTTGACCCGCACCTCAGGCGCAATGCCGAGCGCAGCCGCATCATCGAACAGGATCTCGAGCGGGCGATCGAAACGGGCGCTTTGGGTGCCTGGTTCCAGCCGCAGGTGGATCTCGTGACCCGCCGCATTACCGGCTTCGAGGCACTGGTGCGCTGGCAGCATCCGCAGCTCGGCTTCGTCTCCCCGCCGGAGATCGTCAACGCCGCCCGCACGGTGCACCTCTCCGAACAGCTGACGGCCCGCATTGCCCGCGACGCCTGCCTGCTCGCGCGCCGACTGCCCAGCCTCGGCCTCGCCGGTGTCACCGTGGCACTCAACGTCTCGCCGCGCGAATTCGCCCTCTACTCCGTCGCCTCGATGCTGCAGCGGGTCACCACCGCCCATGATGTCGATCCCTCTGCGCTGGAGGTCGAAATCACCGAAGAAGCGATCCTCGACCCGGCGCTAGCCGACGACCAGCTGAAGCAGATGGAACAGGCCGGCTACAAACTCGCCGTCGATGATTTCGGAATGGGCCACTCCTCCCTCGCCTATCTCATCGGCCTGAAGGTCGATCGCCTCAAGATCGACCGCAGCTTCGTCAAGGATGTCGCCCGCAGCGAGACCAACCAGAAACTCATCTCCGCCATGCTCAGCCTCGGCCAGTCGCTGGCGCTGGAAATCGTTGTCGAGGGTGTCGAAACCCCGGAAGACGCCGCCATCCTCGCCCGCCTCGGCTGCGGCACCGCCCAGGGCTACCTCTTCGCCCGCCCCATGCCCCCAGGCGCCCTCGACAGCTGGATCGCCGAGCACCAGCCCAACACCGACCTGAAGCGCAAGGGCAAGTCGAAGCACCTGTCGGTGGCGTGACGGGATTATCCCTGCGTTCCCCATGCCAGAGACCCGCGACGGTCAACGGGGCTTCTGCCAAACGTGCCATGCAGGCATGCCTCACCACGATCCTCGATCCTCCCTCACCCTCCTGCCACCACGCTGGCAACAACCCCGCCTCGCCGTTGCGTTTTTGTTCTGATTTAGCCGCCGCGCCCCTTCCCTTTCCGGCACCCATTCTCCATATTCCGGCCATGGCCAGATCTCCGAAATCCTCCGCCCCCTCTGATCGTTTTGAGGAAGCCCCGCAAACTCCGTTCGAAGGCGCGCCGCTCTCCGGCTCGGTTTCGGATTGGGTGAAGCAATTGGAGGCGGAAGCCGAGGCCTCGACGGTCGAGAGCCAGCGCGAACTGGCCTCCAAGGCCGGCAAGCACCGCAAGAAGATCGAGATCGAGGCCCGCCGTCACGCCGAGAAGGTGGCGCTCGAAAAGGCGAAACCCACCACCGCCAAGAATACCACCGCCTCCAAAACCTCCCGCGGCGTCTCGATCGGCGCCTCCTCCGACCCGAAGACCCGCGCCGCCGCCGGCCTGAACCCGATTGCCGGCATGGACGTCTCGCTCGAGGAAGCCCAGTCGCTCGCCGCCGGCGCCGTCACGGCGACGGTCGACGCCCTCTCGAAGCTGATCGAAAGCGGCAATCCGCTGTTCAAGAACGGCGAGCTCTGGGTGCCCCACCGCCCGCACCGCCCGGCCAAATCCGAAGGCGGCGTCGCCATCCGCATGGCCTCGGACTACGAACCCGCCGGCGACCAGCCGACCGCCATCAAGGACCTCGTCGAGGGCCTGAATTCTGGCGAGCGCTCCCAGGTCCTGCTCGGCGTCACCGGCTCGGGCAAGACTTTCACCATGGCCAAGGTGATCGAGGCCACCCAGCGCCCCGCCGTCATTCTCGCGCCGAACAAGACGCTCGCCGCCCAGCTCTATTCCGAGTTCAAGAACTTCTTCCCCGACAATGCGGTCGAATATTTCGTCTCCTATTACGACTACTACCAGCCGGAAGCCTATGTGCCGCGCTCGGATACCTTCATCGAGAAGGAGAGTTCGATCAACGAACAGATCGACCGCATGCGCCACGCCGCCACCCGCGCCATCCTCGAGCGTGACGACTGCATCATCGTCGCCTCCGTCTCCTGCATCTATGGTATCGGCTCGGTCGAAACCTACACCGCCATGACCTTCCAGATGCAGGTCGGCGACCGCATCGACCAGCGCCAGCTGCTCGCCGACCTCGTCGCCCAGCAATACAAGCGCCAGGACATCAACTTCATCCGCGGCTCCTTCCGCGTCCGCGGCGACACGATCGAAATCTTCCCCGCCCACCTGGAGGATGCCGCCTGGCGCATCACCCTCTTCGGCGACGAGATCGAGAGCATCACCGAATTCGATCCGCTGACCGGCAAGAAGACCGGCGAGATGAAGTCGGTCAAGATCTACGCCAACAGCCACTACGTGACCCCGCGCCCGACGCTGAACGGCGCCATCAAGTCGATCAAGGAAGAGCTGCGCCTGCGCCTCGCCGAGCTCGAAGCCGCCGGCCGCCTGCTCGAAGCCCAGCGCCTCGAACAGCGCACGAAATACGATATCGAAATGCTCGAAGCCACCGGCTCCTGCGCCGGCATCGAGAACTATTCCCGCTACTTGACCGGCCGCAAGCCCGGCGAGCCGCCGCCGACGCTGTTCGAATACATCCCCGACAACGCCCTGATCTTCATCGACGAAAGCCACGTCACCATTCCCCAGATCGGCGGCATGTATCGCGGCGACTTCCGCCGCAAGGCAACGCTTGCCGAATACGGCTTCCGCCTGCCCTCCTGCATGGACAACCGCCCGCTGCGCTTCGAGGAATGGGACGCCATGCGCCCACAGACCGTCGCCGTCTCCGCCACACCCGGCAATTGGGAGATGGAAGCGGCCGGCGGCGTCTTTGCCGAACAGGTCATCCGCCCCACGGGCCTCATCGACCCGCCGGTCGAGGTCCGCTCGGCGAAGACCCAGGTCGACGACGTGCTCGGCGAGATCCGCGAGACCGCCGCCAGGGGCTACCGCACGCTGTGCACCGTGCTCACCAAGCGCATGGCGGAGGACCTGACCGAATACCTGCACGAACAGGGCGTGCGCGTCCGCTACATGCACTCGGACATCGACACGCTGGAGCGCATCGAGATCATCCGCGATCTGCGCCTCGGCGCCTTCGACGTGCTCGTCGGCATCAACCTGCTGCGCGAGGGCCTCGACATTCCCGAATGCGGCTTCGTCGCCATCCTCGATGCCGACAAGGAAGGTTTCCTGCGCTCGGAAACCTCGCTCATCCAGACCATCGGCCGCGCCGCGCGAAATGTCGACGGCAAGGTCATCCTCTATGCCGACCAGATCACCGGCTCCATGCAGCGCGCCATGGACGAAACCGCCCGCCGCCGCGAAAAGCAGATGGCCTACAACATCGAACACGGCATCACGCCGGAATCGGTCAAGGCCCGCATTTCCGACATCCTCGACTCGGTCTACGAACGCGACCACGTCCGCGCCGACATCTCCGGCGTCTCCGGCAAGGGTTTCGCCGATGGCGGCCACCTCGTCGGCAACAACCTCCAGGCCCATCTCAACGCGCTGGAAAAGGACATGCGCGACGCCGCCGCCGACCTCGACTTCGAAAAGGCCGCCCGCCTGCGCGACGAAATCAAGCGCCTCAAGGCCGCCGAACTCGCCGCCATGGACGACCCGATCGCCAAGCAGGAGGCAAAGAATACGGAAAGCGGTGGCGGAAACCGCAAGGCTGCCGCAACCGCGACGAGCTCCCTCCCCCCTGTGGGGAGGGTTGGGGAGGGGTCTGTCGACGAACCCCGCCTCTCCCCCTCCGGCCGCAACAAATCCGGCGCTCCGGAGGGCAAGGGCAGCTATTTCTCCAAACCCCATCTCGACGACATGGGCGCCGACGGCGCCGTACCCATGCCACAGGACACCTCCGGCCAGTCCTATTTCCGCAAGAACACCCTCGACGAAATGACCGTCGGCCGCACCGAGAAACCGGTGACCGGCAAGATCCCGGAAAAGCCGAAGCCCGCCTCTCCCCCCAATTCTCAAATCGTGGGGGAGGATAGTTCGCCCCAAGAGGCGAAGCCGATTGGCGAGGCGAACTTGGTGAGGGGGTCAACCGCCTCCGACGACCCCCGCCCCATCATCCGCGCCCGCGCCGGTGCCGGCTCCTATGAGGATCCAATGGATCAGAAGCGCAAGGGCCGCACCAAGGGCAAGACGGGGCGACCGGGACGGTGACGTCATCTCCCCCCTTGCGGGGGAGAACGGAATTTCAGCATCTTGGCGCAGCCAAGTGCTAGAAATTCCAAGAGAGGGGCAGAAATTGGCAACGAACCAAGATTAGTCGAAAATTGTCCCACTACTTTCGCTTAATAGTGCCTGGATAGACCCGTCAATTGCAGTCAAGGCAGCAAGAAAGCGTTGGTAGTCAGATTTGTCATCGGAAGACAAAAGCTTATCCAGCATAAAATCCTGAATTTTCGATTTTTGCATATCATTTATTTGAAACGGCTCTACAACTCCGGAAGCATCTTCAGAGTATGATTTAAAGGATGCCGGAAACGATTTATAGGCCTCCTTGATGATCCAATCTGGAAACAATCCTTCAATTGAGAAGTTGCTTCGAACGGACACGAAATCTCTATTGCTCTGGAATGGAACCGGCGGCTTTCTGTTGGAGAGGTATCCTTGCAAATCCTTCCTATGTTTGACCCCGGCTTCGTCACCATCAAATACGGTTACGAATACGCATTCCTTGGAAACAAACTCATAAGTAACCCTGACAAATTCCGCCAAGTCTCGAACGCCAGAAAACGTAATAAACTTTGCAGCCGCAACTTTAGAGACCGAAGACACCTCGACAAAACCTTTTTTCAACGCCGCTTTCAGAACGGATTCAAATATAGACCGATCAGACTTGCCCTCCACAGCAACATTAACGCCAGCTAAGTTGAAATAATCGGAAAACCTAACCCCTATTGATTTCTTGATGCGGTATGTTGCCTCATTGAAGTTTGCAAAACGCGTCAGCGTGGTGTTGCCAGATATCTTTTCGCATCCGATTACGTTCTCGACAGTCTTTGGAACAAACGCAAGCGAATGTGTAGTAAGCATGACGGTCGAGCGGTCAGACAACGTCGAAATTAGATGGTTTACTGTCCGAGTCAATTCAGGATGAAGATATGACTCGGGCTCCTCCACGATCCAAAGCACTTCATGACCAGCCGAGCGCTTACGTTCGTCTATCCAGCGTAGCGCCGCAAAAATTGCAGTGGCCTGAATGCCAGTACCCTTTCTAGAAAGTTCCGTACTTATATTGTCTGCGATCATAAAATCTATTTTGCTGACAAGCGAGTCAACTGAAGATTCAGAAATGGATATACTTGTCGTGATGTCTTGAAGTCCAGCGCTAGACAAGAACTGGTTGATTTCATTAGAAGTCGAAGACAAAATCTTGTTGACTTGCGGAATGACAGACACAACCGTCGGGTTGATATCAGCCTTTAATTCAGGAAATATGAAATCGGAGAATATCTCCGAAAAGCTTTTAGCTGAAGGGACATAGTATACTTTAAAATATTCGAATATCATATCCAGCAGATCGTTCTGGACTCTTGAATATTGAGCATTTTTAGCTCCGTCAGTAGGTCGCTTCACGTTGCCAAAAAATTGATATACGGGCTTCTTATCATTGAAATATAGATTAAGAGAAACAATTGCGTCCTTGGAAGGCGGGTCGGGGTGAAGATTTCTAAGTTGATCGTGTAGATCTATGAATGTGGAATCCCAAGGCTCCGCTCCGTCAACCTTAAAAGAGACCGTAATACTCGTCTTCTCCTTTTGTATTCCAAACGGCATGTCGGTTTTGGGGTCATACTTGTTGTGTGTTCTGCCGGAGAAGAATATCTCAAGCGCGCGTGCAATATTTGATTTTCCTGCGTTGTTCGGACCAACAATACTGAGTAAATTTGGCAAATCGAAAGCAATTTCATTTCTGATCGTCCTATAATTTCTAATCCGAACGCCACTTATCCGCATATTCGTTCTCCACTGGCCGAGGTTTTGTTAGGGTCAGACCACCACCAAAGCCAGCAAACGTAACAGAACTCGACACACTCACGTCAAGAAGTATCATGTGGCGCTGTGGTTGCGACCGGCTTTTCCACAATCAGTGGAGGCGTTCGGTGTAATTTCCTCCACGAGGTTTTCATAATTTGGTGTTCGCACCGCCCCGCCAGTAGGCCTGAAGAGCAAGACGATGTCACAGAAGGAGCTCAATGACTTCTTGAACATCTCACCCTATGCGGGGGAAGACGGAAAATCGAAGCTTAGGCCGGCGCGAGCCGCCTAAACATCAAACTTTCCGGGAGAGGGGCGCCGTTCCGTTGGCTCTCACCTCACCGAGTCCCCGCTTGCGAAATCTGAGGTTTGGCCCTGATCGGGCCAATTCCTCGATTTCGCTCCCCTCCGCAAAGGTGGAGATGGGCGCCACTCGAGGCCCATCTCCCGAAAAAAGGGGGACGAATCCCGGAAATTCCCCAACAAAATCAACAGAACAAATTTTTTTTCATCCCCGCCCATTTCCACCCTCTTAGAATCATCGCTGTCCCGCCCTCGGATACACCTGACGATGCGATGTCAGGCGAGGCGGGGCCGGCGCCGGGGTGGAGGGTTATCGCAGATCCAAGATCCCGGCCCGCTGCAACGGTCTCCCTCCGGACGAGGGGCTGGTAACGAAGGTGACGGGGTCGGATGCCCCAACACCGAATACCCCGATCGGAAGGACGTGCCTCAGAGGCACACAGACAAGGCGCCCGCGCCGTCGCGAACATCACCAGACGGCGGGGCGACAAAGACGGCGGGGATGATGGCCAAGGTCGAAAATGACCAGGGCCGCATCCCCCGGGCGAGGGTCCCGGTCGGAATGGTGCACCATCCGGCGGGAACCTCCCGGGCCACCGGCCAGGCTATGGCAGACACTTCTTCGGAGGGACTCTGACAAAGCCGGACCCGCGCCCGGTCGAACGTCGGACGGATCGAAGGATCGTCACGACGCCCGTCGCCGCCTTGCCAGAGAGACGCATGCAGCGGGAATAGACGCCGAACGAGGCGCCGGAAGGAGCCACATAAATTACTTAGACAGGTTGCTTCTGGCGCCTCGTCCGAGACAAGCATGACCCGACCCGGAGGGAGCGATCCCGACCGGCGGCGAAGCATGCGAGGCTTTATCTCCCCCCTTGAGGGGGAGAACGGAAAATCGAAGGCTTAGGCGAGCGCAAGCCGCCTAAACTTCAGATTTTCCAAGAGAGGGGCCCAGTTTCGTGGGCACTCCCCTTACCGAGCCCCCCTCTTGCGATTTCTGATGTTTGGCCCTGATCGGGCCAATTCATCGAAATCGCTTTCTCCCCCGCAAGGGGGGAGATGAGCCCCACCCCTTCCTTATTTCCCTATTTCGCCAATTCCCGAAACACCGAAAGGAGCCCGACATGCCAGACCCAAAAACCATCCCCGCCCCCGAGCCGCTCACGCTGCGCCTGCTGCGCGACACCTTGGACCACCGCGGCATTCCGCGCCGCTGCTCGCGTCGCCAATGCCGGCGCAGCCGCCACTGCAGCGGCGCCGCGCTTCGCCCGGTCGATCCGATCACCGCAGACGAACGACTGCCGCCCTGCGCCCTCGGCGTAAAACCCGAGCAGCGCCGACAGTTCCTGGCCGCGGCCGCAGACATTCTGCCACCGCTTGACCACAGCACCGCCCCCGGCACATGGCCTGATGACACGGAGGCGGCGAACCACCTGCGCCAGGCGCTGGCGATCGTCAAACGCATCCACAGCCGCCCCGGCCCGCATCCGGAAAGCGAAGCCGAGGCGCTGGCCACCTGGCATGCCACGGACCCCGCCCCTGATGTGACCGCCCTCCGCGACCGCATCTGGCGCCACACCAAGCCCGAGAAGCGCCCGGTGGCAAATGCGGGTGCCGCCCAGCCCGTGGCGCAGACTGCATCCAGCCAGGCGTGCCAGGGACCGCACGCATGAGGCCGCTCACCCACCTCCCCCTCGAGGGGGAGGTCGCCGCAATGCGGCGGGTGGGGGTGACGCAGCGCTGGATACAGTCGGATCTTCGGTCAGATGGTCACCCCACCCCGGCCCTGCTGTCCGGCCCTCCCCCTCGAAGGGAGGGTGGCACCCCGCCGCCAAGCCCCTCATGCTGAGGTGGGCGCCGCAGCACCCCTCGAAGCACGAGGCCTCCACTCTCCCCACCTGCGGGCGAGAAGTCGCCGCAGCCGACAGAGGGGGCTATGCCTCCGGCAAAAGCACCCGCGATCAGCACCGGCAGGTTAAGCCCTCCCCCTTGTGGGGAGGGTTTGGGAGGGGAAAAACAGCGTTACTCCGCCGCCTTAGGCAGATCCTCGGCCTCGACCTCGGCGGGCAGCGGCTCCATCTCGTAGGAATAGCCCTCGAGCATGGAATAGGCCCGCTCGATCGCGGCGATCTGCGCGTCCGAGGCCTTGATCGCATCGGTGATCGATTGCGCCCGCGCCCGCAGCATCGAACCGAGCACGTCGGTGTCGGGCCGGCGGCCGAGCCGGTCGAGATGCTTGCGCACCCGCGCCCGGTGACGCTCCAGTTCGAGAATGTGGAAGCGGCATTTGAGGATGTCGTCGGTCAGCTTGCGGCGCAGCCCCGCGACCGGATCGAAGGAGCCGGGCTCGCGCTCGTCGAGGATCATGTCGTTGATCAGCGTCTCCAGCACCATCAACCCCTTGAGGTCGGCGGGCTCGGCGAGCTGCGGATCATAGCCGGTGTCGTCGAAGACACGGCGGCGGACGGGATCCTTCAGAAGTTCGTAGCAGGCGGAGATCTTGGAAAAGGCCTCGGCATCGCCGCCGGCATCCGGATGGGCCGTCTTCGCCACCTTGCGATAGGCGGCCTTGATCGCGGCCTCGTCGGCATCGCGGGCCACGCCCAGGAGCTCGTAAGGGTCGATCACTGCGGCACCCGTCTTTGCCATACTCATCCACTCCCGCGCCCAGCCACCTCTCCCCTAACCCCGGAGGGCGGCGGCATCAAGACGGAACAAGCCTCTGTCCCCGGTCGAAAAACCCGCAAAGGCGTCGTGGGGACCGCAGCGCGGGTGGCGCATTCCCCCTCAAATCTCAAGGATTTCAGCCCGTTGGAGCCGATTTCCGCCCGCCACTGTGACTTTTCATACTTGCCAAGATTCCGAAATGACCCTACCTCTTGTCACGTTCGGGCAGCAATGATCCCGGAGACTGGACTGACTTGTATGGACCGCTCGCGCGGTCATGGGGGCCTTCTCCCGCCGGTAGACGTTCTTTCCCCGTTATCGCGATCCCTAGACGGTTCCGTTTCGGCGGAACTTCAACCAGCCGCTTCCGGTCCGCCGGCCGCGGCGCAGACGACCAACACGGGAACAAGGAACTCTCCCATGGCCACCAAGGGCACCGTTAAATTCTTCAACCAGGACAAGGGCTTCGGCTTCATCACCCCGGAAGGCGGCGCAAAGGACGTTTTCGTCCACATCTCCGCGCTTCAGGCTTCCGGCATGCAGACCCTGCAGGACGGCCAGCAGGTCACCTTCGACACCGAGCCGGACCGCATGGGCAAGGGCCCCAAGGCCGTCAACATCCAGGCTGCCTGATCCAAGGTTTCGAATGGCGTCCCCAAGGACGCCATTTTTGCTTTCGGGAAAATTCCTGCAAAAGTGGAAACCGGTTTTGCATCCGCAATTGCGCAAAGCCAAAAATATGCCGGAAAACCGCGCTAGAGCTTATTCTGCAGCGGCAGAGCTGTTCGAAGCGCCCTGTGTCTTAGGCCCACCGGCGATATCGACCGCCGCGAAAGCCTCGGCGATGAGATCTGGCGAGACACCCGGTTTGGTCGCCTCGGACGACAGGATCTGCCGATAGCGCCGGGCCCCCGCATAGCCCTGGAACAGCCCGACCATATGCCGCGTCACATGGTTGAGCCGCCCGCCCGAGGCGATCACTCGCTCCGCATACCCAATCATGACATCGCGCACCGCATCCCAGTCGACCGGCTTCGCCGCTTCGCCATAGATGCGCGCATCCACCTCGGTCAAAAGCGTCGCATTGTGATAACTCGCCCGCCCCAGCATGACGCCGTCCATCACCGAGAGATGCTCGACCGCCTGGTCGAGATCGGCAATCCCGCCATTGATGCCGAGAAACACATCCGGGTTCTCCCGCTTCATCCGGTAGACGAGTTGGTAATCCAGCGGCGGAATCTCCCGGTTTTCCTTCGGCGACAAGCCCTTCAGCCAGGCCTTCCGCGCATGGACCCAGATCGCATCCGCCCCCGCCCCGATCATCCGGGCAAGAAAATCGGGAAGCACCGCCTCCGGCTCCTGCTCATCCACCCCGATCCGGCACTTGACGGTCACCGGCACCGTCGCCACCTTCTTCATCGCGGCAACGCAAGCCTCGACCACCTCGGGCGTCTGCATGAGACAAGCCCCGAATGTCCCCGACTGCACCCGGTCCGAGGGGCAGCCGACATTGAGGTTGATCTCGTCATAGCCGTAATCGGCCGCGATCTTCACCGCCTCGACGAGCTTTGCCGGATCCGACCCGCCAAGCTGCAGGGCGACGGGATGCTCCTCGCCGTTGAACGAAAGTAGCTTCTCCCGCGGCCCGTGGATGATGGCATCGGCCACCACCATCTCGGTATAGAGCAGCGCACGAGCGGACAGTTGACGGTGGAAGAACCGGCAATGCCGGTCCGTCCAGTCAATCATGGGTGCAACCGCAAACACGGCTCGTCCATAGGGGGCGGGACCGGGAATGGCGCGGGTCAAGAAATCAGCGTCTGTCGTCATGGCCGCGCCATAGCATGCTTTGCGGCAGGAGCACAGCGCTCGAGGAACGGCGGAGCAAAAGAACCCGGCTTCCGCCTTACAACAGCCCGAGTTCCGCGAGTTCCCGCTTCAGATCGTCGGGCATGTCCTCGATATTGGCGCCGGAGGCCGACAGATCGCGCGGCGCGACATCCGCCTCCAGATAACGCCAGCCCTGGAACGGGCGGCGCGGCGCAGGCGCCACCTCGATGACTTCGGGTCCCAAGATCAGTTCACAGCGTGTGATGCCGTCGCCGCCGGTGAACGTCTTGATATCGAGAAGCTTCTGGCGGGCCGAAAGCTGGCCCTTGATGATCCAGTAGAGCGAGCCGCCATCGAGCAGTTCCTCGACGCGTTTCGGCACCATGCGGGTCACATGCGACGAATGTGGCTCCAAGCCGGCCGCCACCGCCACGAGACAGCGCTCGGCGACCCAGTCGCGCAGATCGTCGATGGAGTCGGCTCCGACGCAGAGCTTGAGGAGATGCAGTGCCATGACACCGGAGATAGCCGGTCCTAGCTGCGGGTCAAGGGCCGGGGTGTCGCAGGGGTGATGTGCTCAACAGTTTCGGTATGGATGGGTTCAGGATCGTCACCCTCGGGCTGGGTCAGCTCCTGGCCGTCGTCATCCTCGGGCTTGTCCCGAGGATCTGCCGAGGGTAGCCATCCGCTGAAACGACGGCAGGGATATGCGACCTTTACCGCCCGGACCTGGGCTGACGGAGGTAGGTCCTCGGGACAAGCCCGAGGATGACGCCGCAGATGGTATCAAGACAGGAGCAACGGCCCTGCCCGCCTCAACACTCTACGACGTTGACGGCCAGGCCGCCGAGCGAGGTTTCCTTATATTTTTCGCTCATGTCGTTGCCGGTCTGGCGCATAGTCTCAATGCAGGCGTCGAGCGGTACGAAATGAACGCCGTCGCCCTTCAATGCCAGTGACGCAGCGGTGACGGCCTTGACGGCACCAAGGGCGTTGCGCTCGATGCACGGCACCTGGACCAGACCGGCGACCGGGTCGCAGGTCATGCCAAGATGGTGCTCAAGTGCGATCTCGGCGGCGTTCTCGATCTGCTCGGGCGTGCCGCCCATGACGGCGGCAAGACCGGCGGCAGCCATGGCCGAGGCAGAGCCGACTTCACCCTGACAGCCGACTTCCGCGCCCGAGATCGAGGCATTGTGCTTGATGATCCCGCCGATGGCAGCTGCCGTCAGCAGATAATCGCGTATGCCTTCCTGATCCGCATCGGGATGGAAATGAAGATAGTAGCGGATGGTCGCCGGAACGACACCGGCGGCCCCATTGGTCGGCGAGGTCACGACACGGCCGCCGGCCGCATTTTCCTCGTTGACGGCCATGGCATAGACCGAGAGCCAGTCATTGGCGAGAACAGGATTGAGACGGTTGGAGCGCCACTCTTCCTGCAGCTTGTCGTGGATCGACTTGGCCCGGCGGCGGACTTTCAAGCCTCCCGGCAACTGGCCTTCCTGGCGCAGACCGCGATCGATGCAGCTCGACATGGCATCCCAGATGCGATCGAGGCCGGCATCAAGGTCCTCGCGCGAACGGACCACTTCTTCATTCGCCCGCTTCATCTGGGCAATCGACAGGCCTGATGACGCGGCCATGGCGAGCATCTCCTTTGCTGATGCAAAGGGATAGGGCACCTTCT
>JBKBON010000028.1:0-41834 GCA_046294755.1 Allorhizobium sp.
TGGGAAACCCTTTCTCAGCCTCTCGTGCCGATGTCTCTTGACCTCGCGGCCTGACCGGAGCCAACGTTACATGCTCGGAGCGCGCTGCTCGCCAATTTCCACCACATTCGCGACACGACCAGCGTGCGGGCCATGTTTTTGTCCCGTTAAACTGGCGCCTCGGCGCATCCGAACTTGGGCAGATCATCGCCGACTGCGAGCCTGCGCTTCTTCTTCATGACGTCGAATTCGCCAAGGTGCTTGCTGATGTCGAGGCGGTATTGCCCCGGACCATTGCCATCGAGGGTGACGGCGGATGGAGCAACATGCTCGCCGGAGCCGAGCGCGCGCAACCGGTGCCGATGGAGGCTGATGCGCCCTGCATCATGCTCTACACATCCGGGACGACAGGCAGCCCGAAGGGCGTCATCATCACGCGTCGCAACGCCTTCGCCTCGGCCGTGAATTTTGCCATTGTCGGAGAGGTCACCAGCCGTTCCGTTGCGCTTTGCGATCTCCCCTTCTTCCATACGATTGGTCTCGTGGCGATCGGGCGGACGACCTTGATGATGGGCGGACGTCTCGTCATCTCGGATCGCTTCCTGCCGGAGCGGACGCTCTCTGTCCTTGGAGATGCCGCGCTCGGGGTAACGCATTACTTCGCCGTGCCGCAGATGGCAGCGGCTCTGCGCAACGCACCGGGCTGGGATCCGGCAGCCCTGAAGGCGCTGCAGGCCATCTTCATTGGTGGAGCCCCGCTGTCGCCTGCGCTGATCGACACTTTCCTTCAAGACGGCATTCCGCTCGTCAACGGCTACGGCATGAGTGAAGCCGGCACCGCGATCCACATGCCGCTTGATCGCGAGGCCGTGGCGCGGCATCCCGGCAGCGTCGGTTTCCCCGCACCGCTGCTCGCCCTCCGTCTTGTCGGTGAGGACGGCCAGGATGTCGCGGATGGTGAAGTCGGAGAAATCTGGCTCAAGGGGCCGTCGATCACACCTGGCTACTGGAACAAGCCAGGTGAGACAGCCCGAGCCTTTGTCGGCGAGTGGTACCGGACCGGTGATCTCGGGCGCCGCGCGGAAGGAGGGGTGATCCACGTGCCGGACCGCCTGAAGGACATGTACATCTCAGGAGGCGAAAACGTCTTCCCGGCCGAGGTCGAAGCAGTTATCGGCGCGCACCCCAAGGTCCGGGACGTCGCGGTACTCGGGCTCCCCGATCCCAAATGGGGTGAATGCGGTATTGCCTTCATCGTGGCGCAAGCCGATGCGCCTTCCGCGGAGGAAATCCTTGTCCACTGTGCCGAACGCCTCGCATCGTACAAACGGCCGAGCCGCATCGTCTTCCTCGAACAGATCCCGCGAACCGCATCAGGCAAGGCGCAGAAGCACATCCTGCGCCAGACCCATGCCAACAGCTGAACACCAATGCACCGGCCACAGCGCCCTAGGAATGCCTCAAGGAGCCAAACATGACTGATAAGAACACCACACCAGATCCGGTCCTTGTCGAATTCGACAATGGCATCGCATTCGTGACGCTCAACCGCCCGGAAAAGCGCAACGCGATGAACCCGGCGCTCAATATCCGCATGCTGGAAGTACTGGACGAACTGGAGGCCGAGGACCGCTGTGGCGTGCTCGTCCTGCGTGGCGCTGGCCAGTCCTGGTCGGCCGGCATGGATCTGAAGGAATACTTCCGCGAGAATGACGGCAAGGGCCGTGCAGCAGTGCTGAAAAGCCGCCGCCAGTCGGGCGGCTGGTGGAATCGCCTGATGTATTTCGAAAAGCCGACCATCGCCATGGTCAACGGCTGGTGCTTCGGCGGCGCCTTCACGCCGCTGGTGTCGTGTGATCTGGCGATTGCCGCCGACGAGGCGACTTTCGGTCTATCGGAAATCAACTGGGGCATCCTGCCGGGCGGCAATGTCACCCGCGCCGTGGCCGAGGTGATGAACCATCGTGATTCGCTCTACTACATCATGACTGGCGAGACATTTGGCGGCCAGAAAGCCCGTGAAATGGGCCTCGTCAATGAATCGGTGCCTCTGGCCGATCTTGAAACCCGCGTCCGCGCCCTCTGCGCCAGCCTTCTGGAAAAGAACCCGACTGTCCTGAAAGCCGCCAAGGACACCTTCAAGCGGGTGCGCAATATGCCCTGGGAGCAAGCGGATGATTACATCTATGCGAAGCTCGAGCAGATGCTCTTCCTCGACAAGAGCAATGGCCGCGCCGAGGGCCTGAAGCAGTTCCTCGACGACAAGACATACCGCCCCGGTCTCGGCGCCTACAAGCGCTGAGCCGCTTCCGAATGTGGACTGTGGATCAGTGGCGCCTGTACGCGCCGCTGACCCGGCAAGTCCTGCCTCAACGGCCTCGATCGATCGCCGCCGTCTCCATCGATACCTGCAACCGTTACCTGTATTTCGCCTCGGCAATCGGAACGATCATTCCTGTAAAGCATTATAGGAATAAGCGGATCGTCGAGCAGATGAAACGGACTTCCCCGGGATTTTCCGGGGGACGAAGGGCAGGCTGCGCGTTACCGCCAAAAAGGAGAACGAAAATGGGTTCCACATCCGATAAGATTTCCGGCAAGGCAAACGAACTGACCGGCAAGGCAAAGCAGGCGGTCGGTGACGCCACCGACAATCACAGCATGGAAGCCAAGGGCGCTGCCCAGGAAGCCAAGGGCCATGGCCAGCAGGCCAAGGGCGAAGCCAAGGACGCCGTCAAGAACGTCGTCGATAAGGCCTAAGTCTCATCGAGTTCAGCATTTGGCCCGCCACTGGCGGGCCTTTTGCTGTCTATGACAGAGTAACCTGAAGGCAGACCAGATGATTACGTCGTCAGGGGGGCGGAGCCCAGTCATGCATCGTAGCGTGCGATCTCGATTCCCGCCTGCAAATAACTTCCAGCTTCGGTCTTGAACCTGATACGGCCTGCGCGTGCCGCGATGACCTGGGTTTCCATCTTCATCGCTTCCATTACGGCCAGCAGGTCGCCGGTTTTGACTTCCGCACCGTCTTCGACCTTGAACGACTGCAGCGTGCCAGAAATGGGCGCTGCAATGCTCAGATCGTCTTCCGGCTTGGCAGATGCCGTCTCCGCACCAGGGGCAGTCCCCTTAGAGACATTGCCCAGGCCAGACAGCAGCATGGCCGGGATCGCCAACTCGTGTCTCTTGCCATCAATCTCGACATGAGTCCGGATCAGTGACGTGTCAGAGACCGGCTCCGGACGGGGGGCAGACGCCAGCGTCTCTGCGAAATCCGTTTCAATCCAGCGCGTGTGTACGCGGAATCCATCTTCACCGATGAAGTCCCGACTGTCCATGGCAGCCCGATGGAAAGGCAGGACGGTCGCGACACCCTCGATGGTGAATTCGGCGAGCGCGCGGCGAGCACGTGCCAGCGCCTGCTCGCGCGTCGCCCCAGTGACGATCAGCTTTGCCATGAGAGAATCGAAGGTCCCGGGAATGGTGGAGCCGCTAACGACGCCGGTGTCCAGACGAACGCCGGGACCCGAGGGCGGATCAAAACGCGTGATCGCACCCGGCGTCGGCAGGAAACCCCGTCCGGGATCCTCTGCATTGATGCGGAATTCGATCGAGTGGCCGCGCGGGGCGGGGGTGTCCACAACCTCAAGCGCCTTGCCCTCGGCAATCCGAAACTGCTCGACCACTAGGTCAATCCCCGTCGTTTCTTCGGTGACGGGATGCTCAACCTGCAGGCGCGTGTTTACCTCCAGGAACGAGATCGTGCCATCGACCCCGAGCAGGAACTCAACCGTACCTGCTCCGGAGTAACCCGCAGCCGCGCAGATCTTGCGCGCCGCCTCATGGATCTCTTCACGCTGAGCGTCGCTAAGGAACGGTGCTGGCGCCTCTTCGACGAGCTTCTGATTGCGCCGCTGCAGGGAACAGTCGCGTGTGCCGAGAACCAGTACATTGCCATATTTGTCGGCCAGGACCTGTGCCTCGATGTGGCGTGGCCGGTCGAGGAAGCGTTCAAGGAAGCATTCGCCACGTCCGAAAGCCGCCTCGGCCTCGCGCACCGCCGAATGAAAGAGTTCCGCCACCTCCTCCATCTTCCAAGCGACTTTGAGTCCGCGCCCGCCGCCGCCATGCGCGGCTTTGATTGCGACGGGAAGCCCGTGCTGCCTGGCGAAGGCCATGACTTCTTCCGCAGTCTCGACGGGGCCGTCGCTGCCAGCCACCAGCGGTGCGCCTACGGAGAGGGCGATCCGTCGGGCCTCGACCTTGTCGCCCAGTGCCTCGATCACATGCGGATCCGGTCCGATCCAGATGAGACCCGCTGCCTGCACGGCCCGGGCGAACTCGGCGCGCTCGGAGAGAAAGCCATAGCCCGGATGCACAGCATCGGCGCCGGAACGTTGGGCAATGTCGATCAGCTTCTTAATATCCAGATAGGTCTCCGCCGGACGGCTGCCACCAAGGCCATAGGCCTCGTCCGCCAATTGGACAAACAGCGCATCCATATCGGGATCAGCATAGACCGCCACGGACTGGATCCCGTAGTCACGGCACGCGCGAATGATGCGCACGGCGATCTCGCCACGATTGGCGATCAACACTTTCTTCATCGTGGTCTCCTCACTGTCTCTCTGGCAACCATCAGTGCGGTACGGATCATGCCGGGTCGGGCACGATGTCGGCGAACTGCGTGATGGGCCGGAATCGAATTTTGGCGTTCACCGGGATCTGCCCGGCAAGATCGAGATGATATTCCGCGACGGTTCCGATCACCGGATAGCCACCGGTCAAAGGATGGTCGGCGAGAAAAAGTACCGGCTGCCCGCTATGCGGAACCTGTATCGCCCCAGTGGCAGTGCCTTCGCTTGGAAGTTCGGCCTTGTCCTTCCGCTCCAAAGGTTCGGCGCCAAAGAGCCGGATGCCGACCCGGTTCGACTGTGGCGTCACGTCGAAAACCTGGGTCGATAGTGTCTCGATGCCATGATCGGTAAACCAGTCGCTCCGCGGGCCCATGATCACGTCCAAAGTCACAGTCTCTCCAGGAGTCGGGCAGTCGAAGGCGGGTAGCTCGGTCAGCGAAACCGGGGAGAGAGAGCGATCGTGTTTCTTGATCGCCAGCACCGCGCCCACGCCGACGGGTTCGGGGCCGACAACAGCAAGTGTGTCCGTCGAAGCGCTGCCGAGCACAGGTGCTACATCCAGGCCCCCTCGGAGGGCAAGATAGCTGCGCGCGCCCTTGGGCGCAAAACCGAGGGTTACGGTGTCGCCTGGTTCAAGCGAGATCGGCATATAACATTCGGCAGCATGGGTCCGGCCGGCTCCGTCCCGGATCGAAATCGGGCAGGGCGCGCCGGTCAGCGCCATCACGGTCGCTCCTGAGACCTCAAAGGCAAAACCGCCGAGCGTAATCTCGAGGCAGGCAGCCCCTATGGGGTTGCCAACGATGCGGTTCGCCGCCCGAAATGCCCCCTGGTCCAGCGCTCCGGAGGAGGAGACACCTTGGCCGGCTTGGCCGAAGCGACCGAGGTCTTGCACGAGAGCGGGCATGGGGGCTGCGGTCACCGTGATGGTCGTCGTCGAGCTTTGCTCTACCACCTCATCCTCCGAGGCATCCGACGGCGTAATGACTGTTGTGGTCTGAGCACGCTTGGCGAGATCGAAGAAGCGGACACGGTACCCCGGCTGGAAGAGCGCAGGCGGCTCCCGCGTCAGGTCCCACATCTTGATCGGCGTGGTGCCTATGATCTGCCAGCCGCCCGGGCTCGCCTGAGGATAAACGCCGGAAAACTCACCCGCGAGCGCGACCGAGCCAGCCGGAATCTTCGTTCGCGGGCTTTGCCGTCGCGGCACATGCAGGGCCGGGTCGCCTCCGACAAGATAGCCGAATCCGGGGGCAAAGCCGCAGAAGGCGACGGTGTATTCGCTGGTTGTATGGCGCTCGATCACTTCGGTTGCCGAGAGTCCGGTCAGGTTTGCGACATCCTGCAGATCCTCACCATCATAGACCACCGGAATCTCGACAAGCATGTCCGACGGCGGGATCTTGCCCGAGAGATCCCGCTGGGCTATCGCCGCCGCTAGCCGTTCCGCCGTCAGTATCTCCGGTTTGAAACGGATCATCAGCGTGCGCGCGGCCGGCACGATATCGACGATACCGTCGACCGGCTCCGCCTCCAGCGAGGCAAAGAGCGCGAGCGTCTCGTCGAGATCCTTCAACTCGACGATCAGAACGGTCAGGCTGACGGGGAGAAAACGCATCGGGGCCTCAGGCGTGATAGGCGGAATCGGGGATGTCGGTGATGAACATGTGCCCGGGTGCATGAGTGATGGCAAACGGAACTTTGGATGCCATCACCGCAGCTTGAGGTGTGACGCCACAAGCCCAGAAGACAGGCACCTCGCCCGGCTCAATGCGCACGGCATCACCGAAGTCTGGCGTGCCGAGATCGGTAATCCCAAGCTCTTCAGGCGCACCGATATGAACGGGCGCACCATGCACGGCGGGGAAGCGTCCGGAGATCGTCGCCGCATCGGCAACCCGTGACGCAGGAATGGGGCGCATCGAGACGACCAGATTGCCTTGCAACCGACCCGCAGACCGGCAGGGGCGATTGGTCAGATACATCGGCACATTCGACTTGTCGGTGATGTGGCGGATCTCGATGCCCGCCTCCATCATCGGCGTTTCGAAGGTGAAGCTGCAGCCGATCAGGAAGCTGACGAGATCGGGATGTTCGGCCCATGCTTCGGTCGCATCGGTCACTTCCTCAGCGAGTTTGCCATCGCGCCAGATCCGGTAGAGCGGCACATCGCAGCGCAGATCGGCGCCTCCGGCGAGCACCGTCGCATGCGAACCCGGATCGGAGACGTCGAGCACTGGACAGGCCTTGGGATTACGCTGCGCGTAGAGCAGGAAATCGAAGGCCCAGTCCCGTGGAAGCACGATCATGTTCGCCTGCGTGAATCCAGGCGCCACGCCCGAGGTCGGTTCAACCGCGCCCGTGCGATAGCGCTCACGAGCCGCCCGCGCTGCCGCCGTGTCGACATGCCGCAGAGTGTCGAGATTGATCATCGAATTTCTCCTGTGGAAGCCTCAGCGCGGAAGAAAGGACCGCACAATGATGCCATCCTTTTCGAAGGCCTCGCGGATCTCGCGTGCGATTGCGACCGCGCCGGGGCTGTCACCGTGCACGCAGATGGACTGCGCGTCGATCTTGATCGTGGAACCGTCGATGGCCTCGATTGTGCCTTCGTGTGCAAGCTGCAGCATACGCCTGGCGATGAGGCCCGCATCATGCAATACGGCGCCAGCTTCGCGGCGTGACACCAGCGCGCCCGAGGCTGTGTAGGCGCGGTCGGCGAAGGCTTCTGCGACCACCTTTAGCCCCGCGGCACGCGCGAGATCGAGAATGGGCGAACCTGCCAGCCCCATCATCACCAGATCGGGATCGATCGCCTTGATGCCGTCGATGACGGCTTGCCCCTGCTTCGGGTCGTGAGCGATGCGGTTGTAGAGCGCCCCATGTGGCTTCACATAGCCCACAGTCACGCCGGCGGCAGCGGCGACACCTTTCAGCGCGCCGATCTGGTAGATTACATCGGCCGTCAATTCAGCCGGGGTGACATCCATGTCGCGCCGGCCGAAGCCGACGCGATCCGGATAGGAGACATGCGCCCCGATCGAAACGCCGCGCTCGGCGGCAGCCTTCACCGTCTTCAGGATGCCCACCGGATCGCCGGCATGGAAACCGCAGGCGACATTGGCACTGGAAACGATTGCGAGCATGGCCTCGTCGTCGCCCATGGCCCACGCGCCAAAGCTTTCCCCGAGGTCGCTGTTCAGATCGATGGCGGTCATGTCTTCCTCCCTTCGGTGTCCGTTACGCGGCGGTCAGCAGCGCGAAGATCGGCCCGATCGACTTGTAGCCCATGTACCAGGTGAGCGCGCAAGTCAGTGCTCCCAGGATCAGCAGCCAGCGCGGATAGCGGTAACCTCCCATCAGGTCGGACCGGGCCCAGCCCGCATAGATGAAGATTGTCAGGCCGATCGGCAGGATGAGGCCGTTCAGACCGCCGACGAAGACCAGCATCTGCGCAGGTGGCGTCGTGATGATGATGTAGAAGAACAGGGAGACGGCGATGAAGATAACGGTCGCGATGTTGCGGGCGCGTTCGGTCATGTCCTTCTTGAAGACGGTGATGAAGGACACCGAGGTGTAGGCCGCGCCGATCACGGATGTGATGGCTGCCGCCCAGAAGATCGCGCCGAAGATGCGCATGCCGACATCGCCGGCGGCAGCCTGGAAGGCCTGGGCTGCCGGGTTGGCACCAGCGCCGGTGACGTCGATTGCGACGCCGCTGGCGACAACGCCGAGGATGGCGAGGAATAGTACGTAGCGCATGACGCCGGTGACCGCGATGCCGGTCAGTGCGGCGCGGTTGACGGCGCCGAGGTTCTCGATGCCG
The DNA here is from genome assembly GCA_046294755.1 of Allorhizobium sp. Classification (GTDB taxonomy): domain Bacteria; phylum Pseudomonadota; class Alphaproteobacteria; order Rhizobiales; family Rhizobiaceae; genus Allorhizobium. The sequence continues at coordinate 8,443 of JBKBON010000028.1, forward strand.
ACGGTGCCCTTGTCGAGCAGACGATGGGCTCCGGAATAGGTGATGTAGCCGCCGACCGTGCCGCCGACGATCGTCGTGATCGTGGCAAAATCGATGGTGCTCGGCAGGAAGGTCTGGAAGAACGCATCGCCGACCGGCGGCTGAGATACGACCGCGACGTAGATGGTCAGCACAATCATCATCAGGCCTGCGACCACGATGACGCGGTCGATCGCGACACCTGCACGGTGCGAGAGGAAGATACCGATTGCGATCAGAGCACTGATCGATCCGCCGAGTTTCGGATCAAGCCCGAGGAGCGCATTGAGGCCAAGGCCCGAACCGCCGATATTGCCGATGTTGAAGAACAACCCGCCGACGATGACGAGGATCGCAAGCACATAGCCGGTGCCGGGGATGGCGGCGTTCGCGATGTCGGAGGCGCGCATCTTGGTCAGGGTAACGATCCGCCAGATGTTCAGCTGAACGACGAAGTCGATCAGGATTGAAGCGAGGATCGCAAAGGCGAAGGCGGAGCCTAGCTTCGTGGTGAACGTGGCCGTCTGCGTGATGAAGCCCGGCCCTATGGCAGACGTCGCCATCAGGAAGATCGCGGCGATCAATGCGCCCCGGCGTGTCTTGGCGGACATACCGCCGGATGCGGCCCCACCGGCCGTTGTCGAAGTCTGTTCCATGTGCCCCTCTCGGTTGGCCTGTCCCCGGCTTGGAGCGGGGATCGTTTCTTTACCTACGCGGCTAGCCTCTCGCGGTTTCACAATCCTGTCAATATTGTTCAACGATTTTCTTCGATCGTTCTACCTTTATGCCTATAACTTGTGCAGGCTGATCTGCGATTGTGCGGAAGTCAGATCTTCCGGAACAATTTTTGGTCCTAGTTTGCTCCGCTCCTTGCTGCTCTTCTGCTCATGGATGATAAAGCGGCGTCCGCTTCGCGATTGTGTTGTGGTCGCCGGTGCGCCTGGTACCGGATACTTCGCGTTCCTTGGAGAATTTGATGGCAGTGACGGAGACGACAGCGGCTTTGGCGCCTCGCCTGGCGGAAGCAATTCGTGACAGACTGATTAGTGGCGAGTTGAAGCCTGGCCAACGCCTTTCCGAGGCGGCTCTCTGTGCCGATTTCGAGGTATCCCGGAATTCGCTGCGTGAAGCTTTTCGGCTTCTGACCAAGGAAGGCCTGCTCCAGCACGAACCGAACCGAGGTGTCTTCGTGGCCACGCCCAGCATGGCCTCGATCATCGATATCTACCGCGTCCGTCGCCTTGTCGAGGGCCAGGCACTCGCCAATGCCTATCCCAATCACCCGGCTGTCGAGCGGATGCGTTCGGCGGTAAAGACAGCGCAGGACGCTCGCGATCGCAACGACTGGACGGCTGTCGGCAGCGAGAACATGAAATTCCACGCTGCGATCGTCGATCTCGCCGATAGCCAGCGGCTGAACGGCTTCTACGCCCAGATCGCCGCCGAGCTGCGTCTGAGTTTCGGCCTTCTGAAGGAACCTGAGCTGCTGCATGGGCCCTATGTCGAAATGAACGCTGCCATCCTGGAGAAGCTGGAAGCGGGAGACCCGAAGGGCGCCGCGGCTGCCCTTGAAGTCTATCTCGTGCAATCCGAGCGCACAGTGCTGGCCGCCTTTTCCCGCATCTGAACAGAGGACGGTAGTCACCGGGCACCATAGTGCCGATGGAAGAATAAAGCCTGGGACAGCCCCCAGACTTGCGGACAGCCGGCCGCCGTGCCTTGAGCACAAAGCTTGTTGGTTGCGGCTCAAGCCGTGTGAACCGCTTCCTCGGCGGTTTCACTGGCTTCCTTGAAGCGTGCCTCGAATTCGAGCCGCAGCGCACGTCGGGTTTCAGCCGCGCGCTGCCGGCGCTTGCGGACTTCATTGACGGGTTCATAAGGCGGGACAGCAGTCGGCCTGCCCTCGGCGTCCACTGCAACCATGGTGAAGTAACAGGAATTGGTGTGCCGCCGCTCACCCGTACGAATGTTCTCGGCTTCGACCCTGATCCCTATTTCCATCGAGGTTCGCCCCGCCTGGTTGATTGAGGCGCGGAAGGTCACAAGTTCGCCCACATGGATCGGCTGGCGGAAAACGACCTGGTCGACCGACAGTGTGACTGCGTATTGCTTCGAATAGCGTGAGGCACAGGAATAGGCGACCCGGTCGAGAAGATTGAGCAGGGCGCCCCCATGCACCTTGCCGGAAAAATTGGCCATGTCGGGTGTCATCAGGACGACCATCTCGAGCTGGCTGGTGTCATGCGCGTCGTCCATCAGATGCCCCCGGCTGCGTTGAATTTGCCATCCTATTGCACTGCGTCATGGCTGCAAGTCCACGGGAGTGAGGTTCTCGTTGAAAAGCTCAAGCGGCCGATCGTCTCAGGTTTTCTGCCTGGTCCGCGCTCTCGGCAACCCAGCACCAGAAGGAGAGGTGGAACTCGCGGATCTCGCTGAGCATCTGCGGCGTTAGGGCGATTTGATGGCCCCGCCGATCCTGCCGGATGAGACTACGCGCCTCGGCCCCATTGAGGACGTTGCGCAGGTGGGAATGCGAAATCCCCAGCCTCTCTGCCAGTTGTCGCGTCTCCAGAAGAAACCACCGCGTTTGCTGCTCGCCCGACTGTTCATAATGCGCACGCAAAAGGGCAAGTGCAATCCGGTCTCCGCAGTCGAAACTATCGAACCAGGACCAAGCATCGCGGCGGGCGGCCATGTGTGCCCGAACTCTGTCCAGCATCAATCTCGCTGCCGCGATATAACGCAGAGCAAATTCTTCGTCGCTTTTCAGGCGGTGGGTGCTCCCGATCGGCAGAATACCAGCGACTTCGGCGCAGGTCATGTGATGGGAGAGCCATGTCTTGAGACCGTCCAGCAACGGGGCGCGCGCCACCAGGATCTTTGCCCGCCGGTCCTCGGCATGATCAACGGCCTCAATGAAGCGGGCAAACCGCAGCAGGGTGAAGAAGGATGCCAACGTGCGAGAGCGCCCCATCTCCGCTTGGATCCGCGTCAGTGTCGGACGTTCCCCGAACCCCAGTTCCGCCTCGCAATGCATCACGGCGAGGAGGCCTGCAGCATGCGACTGCAGATTGCGTCCAAAGATCTTGTTGATCAGCTTCTCGCCGAAATGCATCGGCAGGATGCTGTTGGCACAGTAGCGGATGGCGTCCTCATAAGCCTGGTCGTCCAGCCTTGTCTGCGATACGTCCATGCCTCTGCTGCTCCCTCACTGTAGCAAAGCAAAGCTACCATGCTGCGCCGCGCTCTGCCGTGACGGCCATTACACTGCGTCTGCGCATGATGGAATTTAAGCGCTCTTGCGCATCCATGCAGATTTTGCACTCCTCGAATCACGGAATCAAAAGAAATATGCCTGTGCCGTACCCTGCCGGCGCGTCCGCCGGGGCATGCCCGAATTGCCGCCGCACCTAACCTTGTTGCAGACCATTTCAACACGGGCGTCTCCGATTCTCGCCCACTAATTTGCCGTCATGCCCCGGCGGATTGTCGACCGAGGACGATGAGATCACCACTGGCAGCGAAGGCTGCAAAGATGAGCTCACCGCTGCTCGGTACGAGCGCGGTCAGTGCTGTGATGTTGACCTGATGGGTGACGAGAACGAGCGGTGGACCAGGAGGCCTGCTGCTCAGCCATGTTTTCAGCGATGCCGTCTGCCCTTCGCCCTCCGCCGGCGTTCCAAAGAACGAATTTAGCAAAGGTTGGGGCAGGACCGGACCAAGCCCGAGCAGGTTGGCAGTGTCCAGACATCGGCACCATTGGCTGGAATGCACCTCCGCCTCTGCAACGCCATTGGTCTGGAAGAGCAGTCCGATCCTCAAGGCCTGTGCCCGTCCTTCGGCAGAAAGGTTGCGTTGCGTGCTGCAGTCGCCGATCCTCATGCCGGGCGGGTCGCCGACACCCGGTGCTATTGCGTGGCGCAAGAGCACGAAGGCGTCTCCAGCACGCAAGGCAGCCCACATGTCCGGAGCCGCGAGAGAGCTGCGGCCAGTCAGGCCAAGGAGGGGCGAGAGAAGAAGGGACCGTCTCTTCAGCATCTGCGATCTTTCTTCGATGTGTCCGCCGGGTGTTTCAGGCGATACGTCACCCGGTGTCTAGGGGTTGTTGAAGCGAATGCACATATGCGTGATCGACCCGCACCTCATGGCTTCTCAGCTGTCCCGTAAAGATTGCATTCACCTTTTGCCGGTAAAGCTTTGTTAGCAATTCCCAGAAGCTCCGGGTGTCCGCCTTCGTATGCACCCGACCCAGATGTTTGAGTCCGTGTGCTATGCGTTTCAAGGTCATTCCCTCGCTCCTCATCGGCTGTATGGTGCTGACCGGCTGCACCGCGCGCACGAGCCCCATCGAGGCTCTGAGACTTCAAGCTCAATCGCCCAAGGCGCAGCCGACCCAGACGGCAGCAGCTCCGACCCCCGCGGTCGCCCTGAATGAGCGAACAGGTTCCATTGCCTCGGCCTCTATGTCTGGTGGAGCAGATCCCCAGGCTCTGGCCTGGGCCGGCGACACGCCCAATCAGGCACATTTTGAATCCGCCACCATGACGGCAGGGATGCCGGTGCCGGATCAGCGGCAGGTGGCCATGCTCGTTCCGCCGGCATCGCCTCTCGCCGCACCCGAGGAATCCGTCGCACGCTCAACCGGACGCCACCGTGTCTACAATCAACGCTTCAGCGATGCCAAGCCGATCAACTTTGGCAAGGTGGCGCCCAAGCACCATGCGGTTCACGGCGTCGACGTTTCGCGCTGGCAGGGCAATATCGATTGGCCGAAGCTGCGCAGCCAAGGCGCCAACTTCGCTTACATCAAGGCGACAGACGGGGGCGATCATCTCGATCCCATGTTTCACACAAACTGGAAGCGGGCCAAGGAAGCCGGCGTGAAGCGCGGCGCCTATCACTTCTTCTACTGGTGCCGTGTTGCCTCGGAACAGGCAGATTGGTTTATTCGCAATGTCCCGCGTGATCCCGATGCGCTGCCGCCGGTCATTGATGTCGAATACAATGGGGAGTCGAGCTGCCGATTCCGGCTTTCGCCTGAGAAGGCGCGCGAGAAGATGCAGGTCTTCATGGACCGCCTTGAGCGCCATTATGGCAAGCGTCCGGTCATCTACACCGCGCCTGATTTCTACAAAGACAATCTTCGCGGTCACTTCCTCGACTATCCCTTCTGGCTGCGCTCGGTCGCTGCGCATCCGTCCAAGGTCTATCCGGGCCGCAAGTGGATCTTCTGGCAGTATTCCGGCTCAGGTCTGTCCCAGGGGGTCAATGGCAAGATCGATCTCAACGTCTTCTACGGCTCCGTCTCCGACTGGCAGAACTGGGTCGCCGGCAAGAAGAGCTGGGAGCGGGTCGCGGGCCTGCGATAGGCCTCGCGACACTCTTACTCAGATCTGCGTCCCCGGTTCGACAACAGGCGGATCGCGAGTCTCGTCAGGATTGGGCCTCGGCACCTCGTCCGGCAACACATCCGGTTCCGGTTCGTCGATAGGCACCTCCGGTGTCCAGGTCGGCGCAGGCATGGGCGGCTGATCGCCGTAGGGCGATGACGGTGTAGGGGTGGTCATGGTCTTCTCCCTCTTGGGCCGCCTGCCGCAGGACGCGGTCGAGGTCGGCGCGTAGTAAGGCAATTCGCCGGCACTTTCTTTGTTCCTCTGTGTCCGTTCGCCCTTTTGCTCGTCATCGCGCCCATCTCTGCACAGGAACCTTCCTCGTGTGATGCCGTTCGTTTCTCACCAGGAGCGAAAGGGCGAGCAGATGGATGATGGGCAGACGGCGTCAGGCGCGGAAGAGGTCGAGCACGCTCACGAATACCGTGTCTTTCCGAAGAGCTGGGGGGCCGAATACACGGCTGCCGGCGAAGTCCGGTTTCGTATCTGGGCACCAGCGGCGGATACGCTGATCCTGAGGCTGCTTGACGAGGAAGTGCCGATGTCACCCACGGGCGACGGATGGTATGAACTTCACGCCACGAATGTGGCCCCCGGTACGCCGTATTCCTTCATCCTGCCGGATGGGAAGCGGGTGCCCGACCCGGCGGGCCGCGCGCTTGAGAACGATGTTCATGGTCCCTCGATGGTGGTGGATCCGACCGCTTATCGCTGGAGGAACAGCGGCTGGTCGGGGCGACCGTGGTCGGAAGCGGTCGTTTACGAACTCCATGTCGGCACCTTCACGGACGAAGGCACATTCGCCGCTGCCGCAGAAAAACTCCCGCGCCTCGCCCAACTCGGGATCACGGCAATCGAGCTGATGCCAGTCGCCGCCTTCGGAGGCAGCCGAGGCTGGGGCTATGACGGCGTCCTGCTCTATACGCCACACCCTACCTATGGCTCGCCAGATGACATGAAGGCCTTTGTCGACGCGGCTCATGGCCTCGGCCTGATGGTTATTCTCGACGTGGTGTACAATCACCTCGGACTCGATGGAAACTACCTCGTCACCTACGCACCGGATGTGTTCACGGGTGAGCCCACGCCGTGGGGGCCGAGGCTGGACGTTTCGAAAGAGCCCGCCCGGACGCTTGTACTGGAAAACGCCCTGTACTGGCTGGAGGAATTTAACCTTGATGGCTTGCGGCTCGATGCGGTCGATCAGATAGAGGACGATGAAAGTCAAACCCATCTGCTTGAGGAACTGGCGCTACGTGTGCGCGAGGCGATTTCGGACCGACATGTTCATCTGGTAGTCGAGGACGCCCGCAACGTCACGCGCCTTCACGAGCGCAACGAAGACAACTCCGTCCGGCTTTACGATGGCGTCTGGAACGACGGTTATCACCACCTGATCCACGCCTGGGCGACGGGTGAGCATGGTGGGCATTTCTGCGTCTTCGCCGAAAACTTCTGGCCTCGGATCGGAAAGACACTCGCGACCGGTTTTACCCTTCAGGGGGAACGGATCGAGGGGAAGGGCGATTATCCGATCGGTGAGCCCAGTGGGCACCTTCCACCGGTTACATTTGTAAACTTCTTGCAAAACCATGACCAGATCGGCAATCGCGGTCGAGGCGAGCGGATCTGGAGCCTCGTCGACCCTGATCTCGCGCAAAAGCTGCTGGCGCTCCTACTCCTCGCGCCGCAGATCCCGCTCCTGTTCATGGGCGACGAGTTTCAGTCAAAGGGACGCTTCTTCTTTTTCGCCGACTATCCCTCGGACCTCGATCAGAACGGTCCGAAGGACCGATTGCGGCAGGCGCGCGAATTCGGCTCAGAGGGGCTGACGCTGGAGGAAATCCGCCATCCCAATGAGCAGGAGACCTTTCTTGTATCGAAGCTCGATTGGGAGGAAGCTGAAACAGATGCAGCAGAATTCACCATGAGCAGTTTCCGCGACCTGCTGCAGAAACGCCGTAGTCACCTGATGCCGCTCCTGGAGAACATCGGGGGCGGGGTGGGCCATCTGCTGATGGCCGAGGATGGACGTTTGGCGGTTGATTGGCAACTGGGTGAACGTCGCTGGCAGTTACGCTGCAATTTCAGCAGTGAAGAGGTGACCCTCCCGCCGGTACATGGAAGCACGGTCCACGTCGCCCCCGCCCAGGGAGAGGCTGACATGCGAGATCTCTCACGGTTCCCGCCGCGCTCCCTGCTCTTCGCTTGCGGTTGAGAAAATTAACTCAAAGAAAAAAACGCGCGAGGCAGGAACTCTTCGCGCTTCAGGGAGTTCTGCGCATATCAGGAGGAGTGCGGCATGACTCGAGTTTATTGTGACATCATCCCTCAGGCCAACGGCTGGTGCTTTCTCTCAGAGGAAGGGCAGTCGGCAGTGTATCCGAGCTACAGGCTCGCTGTTGAGGCCGCTCGAAGCTATTCGGAAAGAGCCGTTACCGAACGCAAGGTAACCGTGCTGCGGCAACAGGATCTCAAGGGGCGCATGCGGGAGATTGCCGGCATGACCCAGTCTTGGGGGGCGGACGGTTCTACTGGAGTAGGCGGACGCGCCTGACCGATGCATCGACCAACAGTATCGGAACGTAAGTGAGCTTGAGCATCGGAGAGGCGGACGGGCGCAGTGTGCAGCGATGGATCGTTGCTCTCCGTAAGCTCGTGTCTGACGATAGCCTGCAGCATAAGATCAGGAGAGGGCGTCCGTTAGGGCGCCTCGTCGCTTTGCATGCGCACGGTAACCTTGTCGACACCAGGCACGGTCAGTGCGGCCTCAACGGCCCGGTCGATCTCTCCCCGAGTGGCCACAGCGCCAAACAGGAAGACCTCTCCCCCGGTCGCGACCACCTTCAACCCTTCTGCACCCGTGCCGTCCGTCAGGGCAAGCACTTCGGCCACCCGTTGCTCAAGCTTTGCTTCGGTGGGATTTTCGTCCTCTACCACAGGCGCTTCGCCGTGGAATGTTTGCGGCTTGAAGAGCATGGCGGCCTCCTTGGTCCGTTTCCTCTATCTCCTAACGTCCGCAGGGGCATTTGGTTCGGTATGGAATCCATTGAATGCTGCCGTTTAAGCAGGAGGGCAGTATCGTGAGTCGGCTAGCCAGGATGTTCGTCGGGTTCTTTCCGACCGCCACGATCGGTTCCTATCTCGCCACCATGGCTCTCCTGTCGACGCTGCCGCTCCTTGGCTTCGTCGCCTTCCTTATGTTGCAGCTTGAGCGATCGCAGTTTCAGGCCATGCGCACAGACGTCGCCGAAGACGCCCAGGCCATCAGCCGGTCTGTGGAGCGCAAGATCGCAGATCTCGAGACCACGCTGGCGCTGGTTGGCAACTCCGTGGAGTTGCAACAGGGCGACCTGCAGGCTTTTCACACCCGGGTCGGCATGAGCCTCAAGGAAAGCTCCTTGTATGTGCTCCTTGCCCGCCGCGACGGGATTCAGATTCTCAACACCCGCATGCCCTGGGGAGCGCCCCTTCGCCCCATGGCCAATCCTGAATCGGTGCGGTCGGCGCTCGAATCCGGCAAGGTGGAGCTGTCCGGCGTTTTCCTGGGAGCAACGAGCCAGCGCTGGGTAGTCAATTTGACTATGCCGCTCTCAGAGCCGGGAGCTGGCGGAACGGATGCCGTCGTTCTGACACAAGACGCGGCCAGCCTTGGAAGCTTGGCCTCTCTGGATGCCCTTCCACAGGGCTGGACATCTGCCCTGATCGACGGAGAGGGGCGCGTCGTCGTGTCGAGTGGCGCTGACAACCAGCCATCGGGGACGCAGATCGACCAGAGCTGGCTGGATCTCATGTATGGAGCCAACAACAGCGCCGTCTTCTACCGTGATGGCACTCAGCATCTGATGGGTTACGCGAAAGTTGCAGACTGGCCATGGCGAGCGATCGTTTGGGGTCCCGTTGACAGTCTCAAGGGGTCTTTCGTGGATCTCTGGAAGAACCTGTTGATCGGAAGCCTGATACTGCTCGCGCTGATTCTTGCCGTCGTTCTGATCGCAGCCCACCATCTGCGCTCTGCGATCCGCAAGATTGCCTGCATGGCCGAACGGATCGGAAGTGGTGAGATCGTTTCTCCCGAACGCACCAAAATCGTCGAGGCGAACCGGGTGGCGGAGGCGCTGTCAAATGCATCCTTTGACCGCGCCGAGGCGGAGGAGCGGATCCACTTCATCTTGCAGGAACTGGTCCACCGGACAAAGAACATTCTGTCGCTCGTTCAGGCGATGATGCGGCAGCTGGCGCGGGGCACAAATAATGTCGAGGAGTTCCAGCGCGCAGTGAGCGGCCGGTTGGCAGGTCTTGCCCAATCGATCGAAGCACTTGCCAAGCAACAATGGGGTGGAATCCCCCTGAAGTCGCTGGTCGACCTGCAACTGACCACGGTGACAGGCTCGAGCGATCGTGTTTCCCATCACGGTCCTGATCTTCTGGTAAATGCCAACGCTGTTCAAAACCTCGGCCTCGTCTTCCACGAACTGGCGACCAATTCGGTCAAGTATGGCGCTTTGTCCGTCCCAGAGGGCGCCCTTCGGATCGAGTGGGAGGTGCTTGCGCCAGTGGTGGATGACGGCGAAGAGTCCCGATTGCGCCTCACCTGGCTCGAGCAGAACGGTCCGCCCGTCATCCCGCCAAGCCGCCGCGGGTTTGGGTCAACGGTGATCGAGCGGCATGCGGCAAGCGCCTTTGCCGGGGATGTCTCCGTGGAGTTTGAAACATCGGGGCTGCGTTGGACGCTGGTAGCGCCCCTTTCCTCGTTCGCTGTCGGTTCAAGCGACTAGGCCCGCCTGGAACCATTCCCATCACTGTCGGGTTGATCACGGCGACATCACCGGAGGAAAGATAATGACCAATGAACATCAGGATGAAGATCTGGGCCGAGTGCACAAGGACGCAAAGGGTCAGTTTGCCGGTACGCAGGCGGGCGGCGATAGCGACGGCGTCGTAAGCGCCAAGCCGACCGTGATTACCGGGTCAGAAGATGCCACGGCCAACAAGTGGCCGCCGGGTATGAAGGACCCGCCCAAGGATGGGGACGCGAACTTCGACATTCGCGAGCAGTCTGAGGGTAAATGATCCTGGGTCAGAGCTTACCCGATCCCATTCGCGCTCCCGTAATCTGAGCGGGGACTGCGACAAGAGAACGTGAGCGCGCACGCAGCGGCAGATCTGCCCTCACAGGCAACGCCACCTGTGGGCGCTCGGGTAAACCCACTTTCTGCTGCTTGGGCTTATGCATCCGAGACAGCCACTCCGCGGATTTCTCCCGCATCATGCTTATGTCCTTTCGTTCAATGCCTGGGTGAAGCCATTGGCATCGCCGAGATCCGTGGATGTTCGGCGCAGGGCGGACGCTCGGTCTTTTGCCGTCTCCAGAATCTCCCGGATCGCTTCGCCCTTCTCATGGCCGCGACCGACACCGGCGGATTGCTCTGCGCCCGGATCTTCAGATCCGTCTCGCAGCAAAACCTCCTGTTCGAGATTACGGAGCAATTCGGGTGCACCTTCCGGCGAAACCAGCAATTCCGTGAGAAGCGAGATCAGGATCTCGCGATGGGCGTTGATCCGCGCCTCCAGTGTCTTCAATTCGCTTTCCACCAAACGGACTCCCTCTGCGCACGAAACTCTGAAAGGGGAACATTGGGCGGCTCCAAATGTTTCCTCTGGGAGCAATTTCTTCTGTCGAAAAGGAGTGGATCATGACCGAGACGGTGCGCCCTCCGCGGTGGCGGCGGTTCCCCGATCCGCGTGATCGGCTGATCATCGCGCTCTTCGCGCAATTGGAAGCAGAGCGTCAGACGCGGGAAACCCTACGCATGGCAATCCGTTCGGGCGCGATAGATCCTGCCGTCCTTGAAGCCATCGCCGACGATCCCGTTCCGGCGACGAGCGAGGACATTGCCGCCCTTGAGCGGACCATCGCCACGCGTGAACGATTTCACGCGGAGGGCGATTATCGAAGAGAGGACTGGAGATGAAACTGACGAAAACGGTTGCTGCCTTCGCCGCGATGAGCCTATTGGCGGCATGCGGCGAGGGCACTGGAAACTCCGCAGGCGCCGGTGGCGAAAACCGGTCAACGACGTCGGGCACAGTGCCCGCCATGGAAACCGACAGCGATCCGACCCCGCAAACCAGCACCGGAGGCGGGGGGCAGAGCAGGCCGAGCGGCCAGACAAATCCATGATCAGAAGCATATAAAGCAAGGGCCCGGATCAGTTCCGGGCCCTTGCTTTATGCTGTTACCGGGATGCCGAGAGCGTTTAGTGCCGCATCAAGGCCTGCTCATTTGTGAGACGCCCGTAGACTTCCGCATAGCTTTCGGCACTGCGATCCCACGAATAATCTGCCCGCATTGCCTGCAGCTGGAGCCTCGCCCACTGCCGCTTGTCTCCATAGGCCTCCACCGCACGCCTTAGCGCGTGGCGCAGCCCTTCGGCACGGACCGGGTGAAACTGGAAGCCCGTCGCAGCGCGCGCCGAGATGGCCGCGTCGTTCGCATCAATGATTGTCTCGGACAAACCGCCCGTCCGGGAGACCACCGGCACACACCCGTAGCGGAGGGCGTAAAGCTGGGTGAGGCCACAAGGTTCGAATCGGGACGGCTGAATGATCGCATCGGAACCGCCATGGATCAGGTGAGCGGTCGGCTCGCTGTAGCCGATCGAAACCGCCATGCGGCCAGGAAAACGCTCTGCGGTCGCCCTTAGTGCATCCTCGATGTCGTGGTCACCCTGTCCATGGACAATCAGACGTCCGCCTCGATAGAAGATCTCGTCTGCCACCTCGGCCAGCATGTCCATGCCCTTTTGCCAGGTGATGCGTGTGACTGCAGAAAACAGCGGCCCGTCGCCCGGCTCCAGGTTGAAGCGTTCGAGGAGGAGTGCCTTGTTGTTCTTCTTGTTGCGCAAGGTCTTCATGTCGTAGCGGAACGGCAGGTAAGGGTCCGTTGCCGGATTCCACACATCCTTGTCGATCCCGTTGACGATGCCCTGAAGTCTGTCAATTCGGGCGTTCAGCACGCCGTCGAGGCCCATACCAAAGGTCGGTGACAGGATTTCGCGGGCATAGGTGGGGCTCACCACCGTGATGTGATCGGCCGTTACCAGGCCCCCCTTCAGGTAGCTGATGTCCCCGAAGTATTCCATCTGGTCCGTGGAATAGACATCCGGCGGCAGGCCGATCAGCGGCAGAAGCGAAGCGGAATACTGCCCCTGAAAGGCGAGGTTATGAATGGTCAGCACCACCGGCACCGCAGAGCCCATCTGGCGGAGATAGACGGAGGTGAGCGCCGACTGCCAGTCGTGGGTATGCACCAGATCCGGCTTCCAGCCGGGCAGGGCGCCCGCCGCAATCTCGGCTCCGGCCAGAGAAAGCACAGCAAATCGCTTCCAGTTGTCGGAGTGATCCACGCCATGCTCGTCGACATATGGGCCGCCAGGCCGCTCGTAAAGTGCCGGGGCATCAAGAACGAACAGGCTGAGCCCATCGATCTCCAGATGCCGCAATGTCGCCTTTTCGCCGAGCAGATCGTCAAATTCCATGAGCGGCGGATGCAGTCGCGCCAGCGCCAGGATGGACGGATAACCGGGCACGAGCGTGTGCGTCTCAATGCCATAGGTAGAGAGCGCCTTCGGCAGGGCCCCCGTCACGTCAGCCAGACCACCTGTCTTGATCAGTGGATAGATTTCGGAAGTGACCGCCAGGACATGTAGCGGCACACGTGTTGGATAATGCCGGCGCGGGCGCACCTCCTCTTCGTCGCGGTAGTATGCTTCGCGAACCCGCTGAATGAATTGTGCCCGGCTGAGCGCCAGGGAAAGATCGACTCCTGCCACCTTCGTCACCCCTTACGGCTCCTTGCCGTCTTGCGGACCGGACGAACCGGTTCCTCCGTGATCACAAGTCCTTCCTGCTCGGCGGATGCCTGAGCTTCCGCAATGCGCCGGCCGGCCTTCGCCGTTGTCTCGGACGCAGAAGCGTTGAGCGTTTCCCAATCGTTTAGCGCGGTCTGCCAGTGGGCCTCGTCGCGGCCATCGGGGCGACCCTCTTCTTCCCAGAGCGAGTATGCTCGTCGGGCAATCCAGTCATAGTCTCGTTCAGGCATGGCAATTCTCCGTCGTCGCCGCATGCCCATTCCACGCGCAATCATGCCCGGCCGAGCGCGGTCTCGTCGCACCCGCCGGCTCCCCGGATGGATCTGTCTTCGATACCCCCATATCGGCTTCGGACCCTCCGGCTCATCATTGAAGAGGAACAGGCTTGAGATGAACGCCACGAAGGGCAAACGGTTCCCGTTGCAACCGCCGATTTGAGAGGTCTTTGGAACTGTTCTGTCGGGTTTGCGTTTTCCGGGGCAGTGCCGCGGACGGACCATGCCGCAAACGGAGAGACACATGGCGCAGCGCGCGTTCTGGAAAGGCTATCTCAAGCTGTCCCTTGTCACCTGCCGCGTGGCCATGACACCAGCCGTGACGGAGAGCGCGAAGCTCCGCTTCCACAACATCAATCGCAAGACCGGAAACCGGGTCGTCAGCCGCTATATCGACGCCGAAACCGGCAAGCCTGTCGACGATGAGGATCAGGTCAAGGGCTACGAGAGGGCGGAGGATGACTATGTCCTGTTCGAAGACGAGGAGCTGGAGGATGTCGCACTGGAAAGCACCCGCACCATCGATATCGAGAGCTTCGTACCGCGCCATTCGATTGGTTGGATCTGGTATGACAGTCCCCATTATCTTGCGCCTGCCGACAAGGTGAGCGAGGAAGCCTTCGCCGTGATCCGCGAAGCCATGCGCAAGACCGATACCGGCGGCATCGCCCGCCTCGTGCTCTATCGCCGCGAACATGCGGTTCTGCTCGTTCCCCGAGACGAGGGAATGGTCGTCTGGACGCTCCGATATGGCGGTGAAGTTCGGGATTCCGATCCCTTCTTCAAGCAGGAAGGAGATGCATCGCCCGGCAGAAGCGCGAAAACGATGATGAAGAAGCTGGTCGAAGCACGCCAGCGTGACTGGGATCCAAAGCTCGTTCGTGATCCCGTCGAGGAGCGTCTGCACGAGATCATCAAGAACCGCAGCAAGACATCGAAGCGGGCCAGGGCGAAGAAGACCGCCGAGCCAGAACGCAAGGACAACGTCATCGATATCATGGAGGCACTGCGCCGCAGTCTGGCGACGGAAAAGAAGACGACGGCGCGCAAATAGCCTAACTCAGCGGCTCTTCCTGACCTTTCCCAGCTTGGCAGGAAGCGGGGCTTCCGCTTTCCGAAAATCTTCCCACGGATCGCCATCTGTTCCGGCGAACCGTGACGGCACATTCTCGACGGTGAAGTGGTTGGGCAGGATCGCCGGGCTCAACTCCTCGAAGGAAAGCGGCATCGAGACCGGGGCGCCGGGCCTGGCGCGGGTTGAATAGGGCGCGACCGCAGTGGCGCCCCTGCCGTTGCGCAGATAGTCGATCAGGATCTTGCCTTTGCGTTTCGCCTTGCTGATCGTCGAGACATAGTCGTCGGGGCTGTCGGCGCTCATGCTGTCGGCCAGCGCTTTCATCGCCGCCTTGACCTCCGGCCACTGTGCCTTGGGCTTGAGCGGCGCTACTACATGCAGGCCCTTGCCGCCGGAGGTCTTTACGAAGCCCGTGAGCCCCAGGTCTTCGAAGCGCTGACGCACTTCGACCGCCGCCGCAATGACCCGTTCCCAGCTTACATCGGGACCGGGATCTAGGTCGATGTTCACCATATCCGGTCGTTCCAGATCATTCCCGCGGGACCCCCAGGGGTGGATCTCCAGTGCCGCCCCCTGCACCAGAGACAGCAGCCCCTCAAGATCGCGAATGGCCACCAGTGCCTCATCGTCCTTTGGATCCCGGATCGGGATGATTTCCTTGCGCATGCCACGCCAGCCATGCTTCTGGAAGAAGCACGTCTTTTCGTGTCCTTCCGGGCACCTGAGAAGCGCAAGCGGTCTATCAACGATGAAGGGCGCCATGCGTGGCCAGACCAGCGCATAGTAATCGGCAAGCCCTTCCTTCGTGACCCCGACCTCGGGCCAATAAAGCCTGTCTGGATGCGTTAGGGTGATTTGCCGGCGTGCAGTTTGGATGGCTGCCTGTGCCTTCTTTTCATCGCTGGAAGCGGGCTTGCGGTCGCCAGTCTTCTTGGCCGCTTCACTCGCCACAGGTGCCTCCTGCACGACATCGCGGGCTGCCTTGTCTTCTCGGATACCCCGGAACGAGGCGTGACGCAGATGGGCGTCGCCGGTCCAACCGCGAAACTCGATCTCCGCCACCAACTCCGGTTCGACGAAGACGGCATCCTTGCGTTCGGCGCCGGTGAGCTTGTCCTTGAAAGGGCTCTTCTCCCGCAATAGTGGCTGCAACCGGTCGAAAAGCTGGCGCGCCAACTTCTGGGTATAGCCGGTGCCGACGCGCCCGACATGCCGCAGGCCATCCGAGTCACTGACGCCCATGATCAGCGATCCAATCGCCTTGTCCGAAACCGAGGAGGGGACGTAGCCGCCGACGACCAGTTCCTGCCTTGCCGTGCATTTCGACTTCACCCAGTCGCGCCCCCGTCCAGACCGGTAGGGCGCATCGGCGACCTTGGAGATGACGCCTTCAAGGCTCAGGCGACAGGCGTGTTTCAGCACGAGGTCGCCGCTTTCGTCGAAGTGACTGGAGTATTTCAACGGACCGGCGCCATCGGTGATCAGCGGCTCAAGCGATGCCTTGCGATCGACCAGCGATGCACCGGTCAGGTCTTGCCCGTCGAGATGCATGAGATCGAAGAGGTAATAGGTGAAACGGTCGTCCCGACCTTCGCTGAGATCCTGCTGCAACAGGGAAAAGTCGCTGCTGCCGTTTCCACTCTCCACCACGATCTCGCCGTCGAGCAGCGCTGACTGGACTGGCAGCGCCTTGAGGGCCGAAAAGAGGCGTTTGCCAAAGCGATCCGTCCAGTCCAGTCCGGTGCGCGTCAGCAACTGCACCTTGCCATGGTCGATCCGCGCTTCGATGCGATAGCCGTCGAGCTTGATTTCGTGCAGCCAGCGGCTTCCCTTCGGGACCGCCTTGACCAGAGTTGCAAGCGCTGGCGGTAGAAAGTCCGGAAGATCACCCGGTTTAGCGCCCTTGATCTTCTGATCGCTTTTTCCCGCAGCGTGGCTGCGGTCTGAGGACGGCTTCCTCGATTTGGACGAGGTCTTCCGGGAGTTCCAGGTCGCAGCCTCTCCGTCCCCCTTCAGGCTTTCAATGGTTCTGCCCGTCTTCACTGAAAGCGGCATCTCCTCGACAATGTCGGGCTCTCCGGGCTGGCGTGCCGCCTCGTCCTCCCCCTTGATCAGCAGCCAGTTCTCCCGCGTCTCGCCTTCCTTTCCGGCCATGCGCACCAGATGCCAGTGACCACCCAGCTTCTCGCCCTTCAGCGTGAACTCGAGATGTCCCTTCTTGTACCCCTTGCGCGGATCGTGGATCGGCTCCCAGGTGCCCCGGTCCCAGACGATGACTTCGCCCGATCCGTATTGGCCGGGTGGTATGACACCCTCGAAGTCGCCATAGGCCAGCGGATGGTCCTCGACATGCACGGCGAGCCGCTTCTCTCCGGGAACAAGGCTTGGGCCGCGTGTCACGGCCCAGCTTTTTAGAACGCCGTCCATCTCCAGGCGGAGGTCGTAATGCAGCCGTCTTGCCGCATGTTTCTGAATGACGAAGCTGTCGCCTTTGCTTGTGGCTTTCTCGGCCTTTGGTTCCGGAGTGGCCTTGAAGTCGCGCTTGCGGCGGTATTCGGAGAGCGACATGGTCAGCTGGCCTTTTTCTGCCTGATCGCAGAAGCCGCCTTCGCCCTATGGCGTTGCTGCGATCCCTCGTCCGTAGCACCGGCGCTCTTGCGCAGCGCATCGAGCAGGCTCGTCACGTTCTCCGCCTTCCGCTTTGGCAGCTTCTTCGGCTTTCGGCCCGCAATCTTGGCCTTGACGAGTTCCGTCAGCGCCGCCTCGTAGCGATCTTCATATTGGCTTGGATCGAATTCGCCCATCTTGGTGCCGATGATGTGGCGAGCGAGATCGAGCATTTCCTTCTCGATCTTAACTTTGGAAATGTCTTGGAAGCTCTCCGCCGGATCGCGAACTTCGTAGTCGTAGTTCAATGTGGTGGCGATCAACCCTTTCCCCTGAGGGCGGATGAGCACGCTGCGCACCCGTCGAAAGAGGACCGTGCGAGCGATCGCCGCCACACTCTGCGCTTCCATGGTCTCGCGTATCAGTTGATAGGCCTCGACCGATTGCTGATCTGCAGGCGCAAGGAAATAGGGACGTTCGAGATAGAGGGTGTCGATGTCGTTGCAAGCAAGGAAGGCTGAGAGTTCAAGCCGCTTGTCGCTTTCCGGGACGGCGTCGCGGATCTCTTCAGGCTCCAGAATGACGGTCTGCCCCTCGGGCGTGTCGTAACCTTTGACGAGGTCGTCCTTGTCAACCGGACGTCCGCTGTCGCCGTCCACATATTCGCGGCGGACGCGATTCCCGGTGTCGCGGTTGATCACATGGAATGCCGTCCGCTCGGCGCTGTTTACGGCGGAGTAGAGCGCCACCGCGCATCCCAGATCACCGACCGAAAGATGTCCCTTCCAGATTGCTCTCGCGCCCACGCTGAACTCCTGTCGCTTTTCGGCGCAACGACGGGAGCAGGGCTTTGTTCCGCAGGACAGGATCAGGCACGAAACAAATTAAAACATGGTTCTCTCATATTAGGGCATTCGGCTTGAGGTGGATATTTTATTAACCTTCAAGCAAGGAATTAACCATAAACATTGAGGGACACGTCGGAGTGGGACTCGCTTCAGAGTTTCCTTCGGGCATGACGCCATCCCGTCGTACCGGTTCTGGTCCGGTCTGTATTTTACATGGAACCAGTTCGATGAACCGGCAGACCATGATGCGGACGGCAGTGGGGACCGGATCCCAAGCACCTGCAAATTCGCATTTTGACTGCACGACCTTCGGGCGGACGGAAGGCCTCCTTTGGGTGGCCACTATGCGGGACGAATGACAAGTCAGGGGATGTCCACAGAGCGGGCGACGGGATCACAGGCAGGTAGCCTGCGCGACCGACTGCGCTTTGCCGGCCTCGATGAGGCCCAGTGCGAACTCCTGCGCCAGAACCGCCATGTTCTGTCCCAGCCGCTGAAGACGGCCTTGCGTGATCTTTTCCAGCGTCTCCAGACGTCCCCGGATGCCGCGCGTGTCTTCTCCAGCGAGCGCCAGTACGACCGCCTTCACGATCTTCTTTCGTCCCATTGGGACGTGCTCACGGATGCCCGCTTCGACGCGCTTTATGCCGAGCGCGTGAAGGTGCTTTCCGACAGCGAAAGCCGCATGGGGCTCGATCCCCGTTGGCATGTGGCTGGCCATGCAGTGGTGCTTGAGCATCTGTTGACGGCTGCGATCGGCGAAAATACGGGTGCCGGCCTTCTCCCCTCGAGCCGCCGCCGCCAGCGTGAGGTGAGCGATCTCGTTGCAGCGCTTGTCCGGCTTGTGATGGTCGATGTCGAAATTGCCGTTTCGCTGCGTTTCAACGAACTGCGTCTCAAGCATCATCGCGATCTGGCCGCCCAGCGCGAGCATGACCGCGCCGAGTTCGAAGGTGTCTTCCGCCCGATTGTTGACGGTCTCGCTTCGGGTGATCTGACCGTTCGCGCCCCCTCGGACGTGCCGGAGGCCTATGTCGATCTCGCCGGGCGTATGAACGAAGCGCTGGAGCAACTCCAGACGGCCTTCCTTTCCTCTGAGGAGAAGGTGGCTCAGGTCCGGGAAGCGACGGGTCGCATGGCCGAGACAGCCCGAACCTACGCGGAACGGGCACAGGACCAGTCAGGTGCCTTGGACGAGACAAGCCGCGCGCTCCAGGAACTGACGTCAAGCGTGCGCGAGAGCGCTGGCCAGACGAAGCGCGCCGAAGCAACTGTTGCCGCGACCCGCACCTCAGTTGAAGCGAGCGGCGAGGTCGTTGGTCAGGCAATTTCCGCCATGGCGGATATTGAGACCTCCGCCGAGCAGATCGGCCAGATCATCGGTGCGATCGACGAAATTGCCTTCCAGACGAACTTGCTGGCGCTCAACGCAGGCATTGAGGCAGCGCGTGCCGGAGACAGCGGTCGGGGTTTCGCCGTTGTCGCCCAGGAAGTCCGCGCGCTCGCTCAACGCTCTGCCGACGCAGCCCGCGAGATCAAGACGCTGGTCGCGACCACAAAGAACCAGGTCGAAGCCGGTGTCGATATGGTGGCCAAGACTCAGGGCGCCATCGCCAGTATCGTTCTGCAGGTGGGCGATATCAGCGGCACGGTCTCCGATATTGCCGCACGCACCGATCGCCAGGCCAGCGAATTGGCAGGGATTGCCGGAACGGTCGCCGGTCTTGGCGCTGATATTGGCAGCAATGCCGTCGTCGCACGCCAGTCGAGCGAAGGCACTGACGATCTCCACAAGGTGATCCTCGAACTGGGCGCGACGATCCGCGAATTCCACATCGAGTGCCAGACACGCGCGCCCAAGGGGCAAAGCACGCGAATTCAGTTGTCGACCCAGCGGGAGCAGAGCGCTTCCACGCCGGCAGACGCGCCCTATCAGACATCAGAGATACTGGAAGACGAAACCGCTGATTTCGGCTTCCCGATCCATATCGCGGGGCTCGGGCGGTGAGGGGATTGTTTACCACCATGCGCTACACAAGAAAGTTAAGGGCGGGAAGTTCGGCAATCCATCCGGGGGAATGGTTCTCCTGGGAACCACGTTCGGGTCCGGTTGCCGCAGCCTTGGGACATAAGGAAAGAAATGATGGCAAGTAAGAAAGGCGATCAGAAGAGTCTAAAGCTGGCCGCGGTATTGGACCTGAATGAGGCATCCAATCTCAAGGCCAATATTCTCTCGATGCGTGGTGCCCCTTTGACGATCGATGCCTCCGGCGTCGAGCGTGTCGGTGCTCAATGCGTGCAGGTCCTGATGGCAGCCGCCAAGGCCTGGGAAGCTGACAAGCATCCCTTCTCGTATGGAAAGGCCTCCGAGGCTTTCCTGAAAACCCTTCAACTGATTGGCGTGAACATCGATCATCTGCTCGCTAAGGAGATCCGGCAATGAAGAAAAAAGTACTCACCGTGGATGATTCCAGAACCATTCGTAACATGCTTCTGGTCACCCTCAACAACGCAGGCTTCGAGACCATCCAGGCCGAAGACGGCGTCGAGGGCCTGGAAGTCCTCGAGGAATGCAATCCCGACGTCATCGTGACCGACATCAACATGCCGCGTCTCGACGGTTTCGGTTTCATCGAGGGTGTCCGCAAGAACGAAAAGTATCGTGCAGTTCCGATCCTGGTTCTGACCACGGAAAGCGATGCTGAGAAGAAGAACCGCGCTCGCCAGGCCGGCGCGACAGGCTGGATCGTCAAGCCATTCGATCCGACCAAACTGATCGATGCCATCGAGCGTGTAACCGCCTAAGCCGGGAATTTCTCCTATGGATATGAACGAAATCAAAGAGATCTTTTTCCAGGAGTGCGAGGAGCAGCTCGCTGAACTGGAATCCGGTCTTCTGAAAATGAATGATGGAGATCGGGATCCGGAAACGGTGAACGCCGTGTTCCGCGCGGTCCACTCCATCAAGGGCGGTGCTGGTGCCTTCGGTCTCGATGACCTGGTCGCCTTCGCACACGTCTTCGAGACGACTCTTGATTGCGTTCGTTCCAACAAGCTGGAACCCGGCCCGGAAGTCATGAAGGTGATGCTGAAGTCGGCCGACGTCCTGGCCGACTTGGTGACCGCCTCCCGTGATGGCGGCAGTGTCGACGAAAGCCGTTCAAGCGGTCTCGTGAAGGAACTGGAAGCACTGGCTAACGGCGAAATGCCGGCGGCTTCTGCTGCTCCCGTGGCTGCGGTCAAGCCGGCTCCCAAGGCCGCCGCACCCGCCCCGGCACCTGCTGCGGCTCCGACGGACGACAGCGGCTTTCAGCCGATCCCCTTCACCTTCGACGGTTTCGGCGGTGAAGACGATGCGGCAGGCGAGGCTTCGGTCTTCGACGTCACTTTCAAGCCACGCCCGGAACTCTATTCCAAGGGCAACGAAGCTGCTCTCCTGTTGCGTGATCTGTCGCGCCTCGGCGAGATGAGCATCAACTGCAACATGGACGATCTGCCGTCTATCGACGAGATTGACCCGGAAGGGGCCTACTTCCACTGGACTATCCAGATCAAGGCGGAGAAGGGCGAAGAAGGCATCCGTCAGGTCTTCGAATTTGCTGAATGGGACTGCGATCTCGAGGTCAAGCTGCGCGAGCCCGAGGCTGCTGCTGCGACCGAAGAACTGCCGATGGTCCCGGTTCCGTTCGACCTCTCGGCCCTTGATGAGGGACCAGAAGCGGGCGACACGACCGGCGAGACCGTCGCTGCCGCCGTCGAGGCTGCAGAGACCGCTTCGAACGTCATGAAAATGGCGGGCAGTGCTGCAAAGCCGGAGAAGAAGGAATCCCCGGCAGCCGCTGCTGCGGCAGCAGCTGCAGCGGCTGCGCAGGCCAACAACGCCGCTGGTCAGACCATCCGCGTCGACCTCGATCGCGTCGACCGCCTCATCAACCTCGTCGGCGAACTCGTCATCAATCAGGCGATGCTCTCGCAGAGCGTCATTGAGAACGACAACAACGGCACGTCCTCGATCAACATGGGCCTCGAAGAGCTGCAGCAGCTCACCCGCGAGATCCAGGACTCGGTCATGGCGATCCGTGCGCAGCCGGTGAAGCCGGTCTTCCAGCGCATGTCGCGTATCGTCCGCGAAGTTGCCGACATGGTCGGCAAGTCGATCCGCCTCGTCACGGAAGGTGAAAACACCGAAGTCGACAAGACGGTCATCGACAAGCTGGCAGAGCCGCTGACACACATGATCCGTAACGCAGTCGACCACGGCATCGAAAGCCCGGAGAAGCGCGCCGCTGCCGGGAAAGAGCCGGAAGGTACGATCAAGCTCACGGCGAAACATCGCTCGGGCCGCATCGTCATCGAACTGGTCGACGACGGTGCCGGTATCAACCGCGAACGCGTCCGCCAGAAGGCGATCGACAACGAACTGATCGCTCCTGACGCCAATCTGACGGACGAAGAGATCGACAACCTGATCTTCGCGCCCGGCTTCTCGACGGCCGACAAGATCTCTGACATTTCCGGCCGCGGCGTCGGTATGGACGTCGTCAAGCGTTCGATCCAGGCACTCGGCGGTCGTATCTCCATCACATCGCGTCCTGGTCAGGGCTCGACTTTCACCATGAGCCTGCCGCTGACGCTGGCCGTTCTTGACGGCATGGTGGTCACGGTCGCCGGCCAGACGCTCGTCGTACCGCTGACCGCAATCGTCGAGACGCTGCAGCCTGAGGCTCAGCATATCCACTCCTTCGGTGCCAACCAGCGCCTGATCTCGATCCGCAACTCCTTCTGCCCGCTCGTCGATGTGGGCCGGATTCTCAACTTCCGCGGCACACAGGCAAACCCGATGGATGGCGTTGCCCTCCTGGTGGAATCCGAAGGCGGCGGCCAGCGCGCTCTGATGGTCGATGCGATCCAGGGCCAGCGTCAGGTCGTCATCAAGTCGCTCGAAGCCAACTACACCCATGTCCCGGGTATCGCGGCCGCAACCATCCTCGGCGATGGTCGTGTGGCACTCATCCTGGATGTGGATGCTGTCGTCGCCGCCTCGCGTGGTCAGTCCCTCAAACAGGAAATGTCGTTAGCCGTCGCAGGGTAATAGTATGTCGTATGCGGTCAAAAACTTAGGTCAGGGAAGCCGTGAGCTCATCGCCTTTCGTATCGGCGATCAGGAGTTTTGCGTGAACATCATGGCAGTGCGGGAGATCCGGGGGTGGACCCCTGCAACCCCGCTACCGCATGCCCCGCACTATGTCTTGGGCGTCATCAACTTGCGTGGTGCCGTTCTACCGATCATCGACCTTTCCCTGCGCCTGGGCATGAAGCCTGCCGAACCGACCGCTCGCCACGTGATCATTGTGGCGCAAGTCAAATCCAGGGTCGTTGGGCTGCTGGTTGAGGCCGTCTCTGACATCCTCACGGTCACCGACGAGAAC
Source organism: Allorhizobium sp. (assembly GCA_046294755.1). GTDB lineage: Bacteria > Pseudomonadota > Alphaproteobacteria > Rhizobiales > Rhizobiaceae > Allorhizobium. The sequence goes on from JBKBON010000028.1 coordinate 31,959, forward strand.
ATACAGCCGACACCGGAGGTCTCCTCGGATCTAGAGAGACAATATGCCCGGGGCATTCTCGCAATCGACAAGCGGATGATCTGCTTGATTGAGCTTGGTGCACTCTTCAACGAAGCCGCCGAAAGCGAGGCTGCATGACCATTGCATTGAGTACATCCCGTCAATCGGACGACGAGGTCCTGGCCAGCGGAGAATATCCACTGACCCGACGGGATTTGAACGAGATCGCTGCGATGATTTATTCGGACGCGGGGATCGCGCTGAATGACAGCAAGGCTTCGCTCGTCTACTCGCGCCTTTCCAAGCATATTCGCAACCTGGGTCTCTCGGGCTTCCGCGCCTACTGCCAACTGGTCGCCTCTCCGGAAGGGGCCGGTGAGCGCCGGGAAATGCTGTCGCATCTGACCACCAATTTCACGCGGTTCTTCCGTGAGAACCATCATTTCGAGCATCTGCGCGATGAGGTTCTGCCGGGTCTCATCCAGCGCGCGAAGTCGGGCGGCCGGGTGCGCATCTGGTCGGCCGCGAGTTCCGACGGTCAGGAACCCTATTCGATCGCGCTGACAGTTTTCCAGGCTTTCCCGAATGTCCTGGACTACGACTTCAAGATCCTGGCAACCGACATAGACCCGAAGATCCTCGCCGTTGCCCGCCAGGGTGCGTATGACGAACAGGCCTTGGAGACAGTATCGCCTGCCATCCGCAAGCAGTGGTTCAAGGAAGTCGAGATTTCGGGCCGCCGCAAGTTCCAGGTCGACGACCGGCTGAAGCGTCTGATCACCTACAACGAACTGAACCTGATGGCGCAATGGCCATTCAAGGGTAAGTTTGACGTCATCTTCTGCCGCAACGTCGTGATCTACTTCGATGAGCCGACGCAGATGCGCATCTGGACCCGGTTTGCGGACCTGCTGCCGATCGGCGGGCATCTGTATATCGGCCACTCGGAGCGCGTCTCGGGCGACTCGAAGAACGATTTCGACAATATCGGGATCACCACCTATCGCTATCTCGGCAAGAACGGAGGGCGCAAGTAATGGCAGCACCTGCACGCGTTCTGGTCGTTGACGATAGCCCCACGATGCGCGGCCTGATCACAGCCGTCCTCAGCCAGGATCCAGACGTCAGCGTCATCGGTCAGGCCGGCGACGCAATGGAAGCCCGCGCGGCAATCAAGCAGCTCAATCCCGATGTCGTTACGCTCGATATCGAGATGCCGAATATGAACGGTCTGGAGTTCCTGGAAAAGATCATGAAGCTTCGGCCCATGCCGGTGATCATGGTCTCCACCATGACCCATCGCGGTGCCGAGGCAACGCTTGCGGCACTGGAGATTGGCGCCTTCGACTGTGTCGCCAAGCCACAGCCTGGCGAACCTCGCCCGTTCGGCGAACTGGCCGAAAAGGTCAAGGCGGCGGCGCGTTCCCAGCATCGGCATCATTCTGCACCACAGATTCAGCCTGTGGCGACCGCGCCTGCCGCAGACTTCCGGGTCGGTCGCAAGATTGTCGCCATTGGATCGTCAACCGGCGGGGTGGAAGCACTGATCGCCGTCTTGCAGAAGTTCCCGCGCAATTGCCCCCCGACGGTGATTACGCAGCACATGCCGCCGACCTTTACCAAGAGCTTTGCCGAACGTCTGAATCGTCTCTGCGCCCCTGTGGTGGAGGAGGCCACGGATGGTGCAAGGCTCGAGATCGGCAAGATCTATCTGGCTCCTGGTGGGGAACGGCATCTGCAGGTGTCGAATGCCTCGGCGCCCTGCTGCCGCCTGGTGGAGCGTGCGCCGGTCAATGGACATCGTCCCTCCGTCGACGTTCTGTTTGACTCTGTTGCCGAGCTTGCTGGCCGGAACGCTGTCGGGGTTATCCTGACGGGCATGGGGCGCGATGGCGCGTCCGGTCTGCTGAAGATGCGTCATGCCGGTGCTCGCACCATCGGTCAGAACGAAAAGACCTGTGTGGTCTATGGGATGCCACGAGTCGCCTATGAGCTGGGCGCTGTCGAGCATCAACTGCCTCTCACCTCTATTGGCGAGGAAATCCTCAAACTCACTGCTGCCCGAAAAGAAGGTATCGAATAATGTCCCTAGCTGAAAAAATCAAAGTTCTGATCGTCGATGATCAGGTCACAAGTCGCCTGCTGCTCAGCGACGCGCTGACCCAGCTCGGCTTCAAGCAGATCACTGCCGCCGGCGACGGCGAGCAGGGCATGAAGATCATGGAGCAGCAGCCTCATCATCTGGTCATCTCGGACTTCAACATGCCGAAGATGGACGGTCTGGGTCTCCTGCAGGCCGTGCGCACGAACCCGAACACCAAGAAAGCGGCCTTCATCATTCTGACGGCGCAGGGTGATCGTGCGCTGGTGCAGAAAGCCGCACAGCTGGGCGCGAACAACGTTCTGGCGAAACCCTTCACGATCGAAAAGATGAAGGCGGCCATCGAGGCCGTATTCGGAGCACTAAAATGATCGAAGACAGTGCAGCAAAGCGCGTCCACATTATTCAAGGGGAGTGGAAGGTTAGCAAAGACCCGAACGTGGTCCTGTCAACTATCCTCGGTTCGTGTGTTGCTGCCTGTATTCGGGATCCGATCGCAGGAGTAGGTGGCATGAACCACTTCCTGCTGCCGGGATCGGCTGTGCCGGGAGCGGGGGGCGGCGACGCGACCCGCTATGGGGTTCATCTGATGGAACTCCTGATCAACGGCCTTTTGAAATCGGGCGCCCGCAGGGACCGTCTCGAGGCAAAGGTCTTTGGCGGTGCGAAAACAATTGCGACGTTCTCCAACGTCGGCGAACAGAATGCCGCCTTCGCCCAGCAATTCCTGCGCGACGAAGGCATCAAGGTGGTCGGGTCCTCTACGGGCGGAGAGCACGGTCGCAAATTGGAATTCTGGCCGGTCAGCGGTCGGGCAAGACAGTATCCGCTCACGGGCGCAGAAACGCAGAAGACGGTGGCGCTGGAGCAGCGTCCGGTTCCTGTTTCGAAGCCGGTGGAAACTTCAATCGAGTTCTTCTAGTACTGGACATCGGATGCAAAACGAACACTTGGCGGGAAATCAGGATACCCGGGAAGAGCTTCCGGAAATCCTCATGCGCATTGTCAGTGAGCTGCACGACGTGGCTTATCTGATCGAGCGTGTGGAGCCGCACCTGCTCGAACTGGGCGGTCCCGCCGTCCTGGAGCATCCCGACAGCTTGAAGGTGCTGCAGGGCATCGATCTGGCAGTTCAGAAGGCGCGGGGCCTTGCCGAATTCGTCGATACCATCACGGCGACAATCCCGCCTGACTGGATGATCGACATGACGACAGCCTTGAGCCTGGTCAAGCTCGCCGACATGCAGAAGGCTCTGGGGGCAGGCCTTCGTCACGGCCATTCCCAGCCGCTGGTCAAGGCAGCTGGAGACTTCGACTTCTTCTAAACGTCCCACGGGACGTGCGGGCCGCAGCTATTGAGTATGCGATCAGCCGAAATGAATTCGGCTTTCCCGCCACGCGAAACGTTCGCACAAGTTTCGATTTCTATTGTCGCGCCAAGGGCAAAAACGCCCAGACCCTTCTTGTAGATGGTGCGAGACAGAATGAATCTGTTAAATCAATTACTTCAGATACCAAAAAATTTCGCGGCGATGGGTCAGGCGAAGATTTTGGCCATGGCCGGGGTGGCCGTTGTCTCCTTTGCAATCATCATTGCCGGCGCCCTCTACGTCAACAAACCTTCCTATGAAACCCTTTATGTTGGCCTTGAACCGGTCGATCTGAACCAGATCAGCATCGCACTTGCAGAGTCTGGTATTGATTTCGAAACAGGCGCTGACGGAAAGAGCGTCAGTGTGCGTGCCGGCATGACCGGCAAGGCCCGTTTGCTTCTCGCCGAACGGGGCCTGCCCAACAGCGCGAACGCTGGCTATGAACTCTTTGACAATGTCGGATCCCTCGGGCTGACCTCGTTTATGCAGGAAGTAACCCGCGTACGTGCGCTCGAAGGGGAAGTTGCCCGCACCATCCAGCAGATCGCCGGCATTGCAGCGGCACGCGTCCACATCGTCATGCCTGATATCGGCAATTTCCGCCGCGGTGAGCAGAAGCCGACGGCATCCGTCATGATCCGCGCTTCGTCGGACGCCGGCCGCAAGGCTGCAGCATCCATTCGCCAGCTGGTTGCGTCCTCCGTTCCGGGGCTCGACGTTGAGGATGTCACCATTCTCGATTCCACTGGCCAGTTGCTCGCCGCCGGAGACCTCACCGGCGGAGAAGCAACGCGCTCGCTGGGTGTCGTTCAGTCCGTCCAGCGCGAGATCGAGACCAATATCGACAAGGCGCTTGCACCCTTCCTGGGAATGGACAACTTCCGTTCTAGCGTCACTGCGCAGATCAACACTGACAGCCAGCAGATCCAGGAGACGATCTACGATCCGGAATCGCGCGTCGAACGGTCGATCCGCGTCACCAAGGAGCAGCAGAAGTCTCTCCAGCGCCAGTCCGAAACAGCGGCGACCGTCGAGCAGAACATTCCCCAAGCCGCTCCTGAGTCTGGTGGCGGCGGCCCTCAGTCCTCCGACGAGCAGGACAAGAAGGAAGAGCAGACCAACTACGAGATCAACAGCAAGACGGTTGCGACGGTCAAGAACAGCTTCACGGTCGAGAAACTGTCGGTTGCCGTTGTTGTCAACCGTGGCCGGATCGCCAAGATGGTCGGCGAACCGGTCGACCAGGCGAAGATCGATGCCTATCTCGCCGAGATGCAGAAGATCGTCACCTCCGCTGCTGGTCTTGACCCGAACCGCGGCGACGTGGTCACCTTGACGGCCATGGAGTTCCTCGAAAACCAGTTGCTGGAAGAATCCGCGACCGGCCCAGGCTTTATGGAAATCCTGAGCCGCAATATCGGCGGCATTATCAACTCCTTGGCCTTCGTCGCCGTCGCTTTCCTGATCGTCTGGATGGGGATCCGCCCGATGATCCGCACCGCGGGTGGCGGTGGTGCCGAAACAGCACTCGCTGGCGGAATTGGCGAGCAGGCTGCAGGTCTGGAGCTGCCCGACTTTTCTCCCGCCATCGGTGGCGGGGCAGGGGGCGGCCTCATGGACGGCTTCGGGTCCGACTTCGGTTTCGACTCGACCGACGATCTGCTCACGATGGACGACGACCCGAATGGCGGCTTCAACCGTCGCGTCAAGGAAGGGCCCGAGCGGCGTCTGTCGCGCATGGTGGAAATCTCGGAAGAGCGTGCCGCCAAGATCCTTCGCAAATGGGCTGTGGACAACGCCGCCTGATCACGAAGAACATACGAGTAGCAGCCGCGCCCTTGGGGCGCGGTTTTGCATTGTAATCCCGTTGTCATGCGCCACTGCATCATGTTCCCGCAACCGCCATGCTTCCCGCGCGCAGATAATGCTGCAAACGCCTGTGACCTTTGCCACTTTATATTTTACAGTGAACATGATTCGTTAGCTGGAGATTGCGGACCTACCTGAGTCGGTCGTGGTCTTTCGCGGCGAAGACTGCGACAATGCAAGGCGGTCACTTCAAAGGGGCACATTGAATGGATGCCGAGCTGACAACAGAGGGCCAGAAGGGACGAGTCCGTACGGACGATCCTGCGGAATCTCTGCACAAGGGCTCTTCGTCGAAGGACGACCTGATCAGAAAGCTGGCCACGCCGGCGCTTTCTGGAAATATGGGGCAATGCCTCCGGGTTCTCTGTGACTATGTCGGCGCTTCTCATCACCTTTTGGCGCGCTACGACCTGGTTCAGGAGGAAGGGCTCGATTTCGTGGTCGCCGCCGACTGGCCTTTCGACCTCGTTCGACGTCTCGAAAGTGAACTGGCGACCAGCTATTCCCAGTCAACCGAGCTTGAAAAGTGCCTGTCGGTGCTGCAGCCGAAATATGCGATCCTGCCCGACGACGCCTTTGTCCCGCATGGGATCAGCCGGCAATACTGCTCCGTAACGATGAATGTAGGCCGGACGCGCCTGGCGCTGATGCTGCTCTTCCCGCAAGACTATGTGCTTTCTCCAGAACGGTTGCGGGAAATCGGCCTGCTTGCCGGCTACGCGCTGAGCCTCTCGGCCAACAAGGGCCACAAGAGTGATCGCGACTTCGACCTGACCGACCGCGAGCTGGAATGCCTTTTCTGGATCGCCGAAGGCAAGACGAGCGACGAGATCGCGACGATCCTCGGTATCTCGCGGAACACCATCAATAATTACATCACGAGTGTCATGCGCAAGACGGCAACGAAGACACGCTCGGAAGCGATCGCCTACGCGGTCCGCAACAATCTCGTCTGAGGGAGCAGGAATGGCCACAAACACCAGATCAGGCGGAGGCATCCTCGAGGATACAACCTGGTCGGGCCAGCGCCCGGTTTCATCCCGTTCGGACATCTTCCCGAAACTGGTTTCCCTGCAGCGGTCGTTGAACGCACGTGGCTTCGCGGCATTTCGGGTCGGCGGCGCAAGTCTCCCCCACAAGCGGCGCCTGGATCCCGAGTTCGAGAATTGGAGCAGTGGCCTCAGCAGCGGCCGCGACGCATTCGTCGCAGCCTATGGCGACGCTCTTCTGGCGCATATCGAGACATCCACGCTACCGATCCTGTGGAGTGCGGAAGAAAAAACGAGCTTCCTCGATGCCTCCGATTTCACTCCGTTTGCGGTCCAGCTGCAGGAACGACTGCTTCCCTATTCAGGTATCGCCTTCCCGGTTCGCCTCGGGGCGGTCGGCAATGGCTACGTGGTGTTCCCGACGCTCGGCGGGGCAGATTTGCCTGGCGAACAGATCCTCGCCGTTCATAGCCGTTGCTACAAGGTCATGACGGATATTTTGTCACTCGACGAGCGCCGCGCCGCGCCGTCTGAGACTCTGAGCGAACGCGAAATTGCTTGTCTGCAGCTCGCGGGTGATGGCCGTATCAGTGAAGAAATTGCGGAGCGCCTTGGCTTGTCGGTGCACACCGTAAACGCATATCTCGGCTCGGCCACAATCAAGCTGGACTCGGTCAACCGAATCCAGGCGATCGCCAAGGCGATCCGCCTTGGCTACATAACCTGAGCCAATCCTATCCGTAGAGCGGGGACGCCTGCCCCTTGACGAAGCGCGCCTCCCGAAGGCGGTCCTCGAGCATGCGTGTGTTGGCATCGGGATCGCCGGACGACTCATGGAACGCGATATGTTTGATATCGAGACCGGCCTGCTCATTGGTGAGCGTCAGCTGAGAGTAGATCGTGATGCCACGCGGCTTGATTTCCAGGTCAAGCACGATCTCTGGCGGTCCACCCCATTCAAGGCGGTAGTCTCCACCCGCACCGAAAACCACGGTGCCGGGATGGAAATAGAGTTCGGCTGCGGACGAAACGAGGTCCGAGAGGTTGCCATAAAGTTCAAAACGCAGAAGGGAAATCAGGTCGGCAGCATCGAGAAGGCGCAACTCGCTCGCGACGGGGCTGATGGCCTCTGCCACGATGCGTTCACGCTGGTTTGTGTAGGAGCATTTCTTCATCGGGCCTAGCGTATCCGTCTTTTGGGGGCCTTGGACGCATAGACCCGGTGCACGAGTTCTGCGACTGCCTTGTAAAATATTGACGGGATGACGCTATCCACTGAGACTTGCGCAAACATGGAGCGAGCAAGCGGCGGATCCTCAAAAATGGGGATATCGTGTTCGCGGGCAATTTCGCGGATCTTGAGCGCGACCAGATCCTGCCCCTTCGCCACCACCACGGGAGCATCGCCTTCCTCGCGCACATAACGCAACGCCACGGCGTAATGCGTCGGGTTGGTGATCACGAGGGTCGCGCGTGGCACGCTGGCAATCATGCGTTTACGGGCGCGGTCGCGCGCGATCGAGCGCTGGCGCGCCTTGACGATAGGGTCACCCTGCGCCTGTTTATACTCGTCCTTGATCTCCTGCTTTGTCATGCGCAGCTGTTCGTACCAGTGGTAGCGCGTCCAGAAGATATCGATGGTTGCCAGAAGCGCCGTCGCCATGACCACGATGATCATCATCTTGTTGAGGATCTCGGCGAATTTTACGAAAATGACCTGCGGGTCGGAAAACATCGTGTCGATGACGCCGAAATAATCGCTCTTGAGGGCGAACACCAGGATGGCGGAGAGCACGACGATCTTGAAGATCGACTTGGCAAACTCGACCATACCTTGGGCGCTGAAGATTCGACTCCATCCCTTGATGATCGAGATCCGGTTTGCCTGCGGCCTGATTCGCTCAAGAACGAAATAGGGCATGTGCTGGGCGACATTGGCGGTGACGCCGAACAGGATCAACATGATCAGCATTGGAGCGAGGAAGGCGGCTATTTCCCATGCGAGATGGGTGAAAAGTGACACCACGTCGATAGCGCTTCCCAGGTACCACTGGTCAGGGCGTTCAAAGATATCCTTGAGCGCCTGACCGAGTCGATTGATCGCGTTCGGAAGGAAGAAGACGGCGTACACATAGAAAGCCAGCGCCGTGGCAAAGATCGGCGCCTCGCGCGAACTCGGCACATTGCCCTTCTCCCGCGCGTCCCGAAGCTTTTTCTCGGTCGGGTCTTCGGTCTTGCTGTCCTTGTCGTCATCTTCGGCCATCGCCGCGGGCCTCCCAGAAGGCGTGCACCGAGCGGGATCGATGCCCTGACCGATCCAGTCGCCTGCGCTGTGCCCGGGCAACGCGCCCGATTGTTTTCAGCCCCCTGAACGTAAACACCCGCCGATTGCTGTTCAATCGGCGGGTGCCACAAAGCTGCTGGTTTTCAACAGAGGTGACGGATCAGGCCGCCTGAGTGTCGCCCTCGGTGTCCTTGAGCTGGATCTGACCCGCATTCGCCAGACGAATGGCTTCCTGGGCAACGGCGCGTCGAGCAATCGCGATCTCGCGCGGGTTGATACCGGCGGTGCCTGCCTGCAGGTCTGATTCGATCATGCGGCGGGAGCGGGGGCTGATTGAGGCCAGAACGCATTCCTTGATCTCCGCACTGGCACCACGCAGTGCCATGGTCAGGATATCGCCCGAGATGTCGTTCAGCAGCAGAACGCGGCTGCGCTGCGGCATGGCGAGAAGATCCTCGAACAGGAAGATCTTCGGGCGAACCTTGTTGACCGATTCCTTGCTGATCGATTCGAGCGACTGAAGCAGCGTATCCACTTCCGGCTTCTCGAGTTCGTTCATCAGTTCGGCAACCTTGGCCGAGCCCGTCGAATTCTTCTCCGCCTCGATCTCGGCAATCAGGTCATGCACCCGGTTCTCGATGATCTGAGCGGCCTTCGGGCTGACATTCTTGAGGTTGACTGTACGGTTCATGATGTCCGCACGTCGGCTTTCAGGCAGCTTCAGCAGCACCTTTGCACCGAACGACGAGGGCAGCATGGAGAGGATATAGGCGACGGTTTGCGGATGCTCGCGCATCAGGAACCGCGCGATGAAGTCCGGATCGGCATCCTGCAGGCGATCCCAGATGGAGGCTTCGTAGGCCTGGAACGCGGTACGGCGACCGAGCAGTCCATCGACCTCTTCCGGGGTCAGGCCTTCCTCAAGAATACTCTCGATGGCCCGGGCATTGTCCATCAGACCGGCGCCCTCGGTGAAGAGGTCTTCGAACTCGTTGACAAGCTGGGTCAGCTCATCCGGCGGGATTGTGCGCAGGGTCTGCGCCGATGCGATGATCGTCTGCAGTTCGGCCTGGGTGAAATACTTGAGCAGCTTGCCGGCAACACCCTTTCCCATCGCCAGCAGCACCGCAGCTGCTTTGTCGGCTTGGGAGAGGGGTTTTCCGGTTAAGGGGCCGCCAAAATCGTCAAAGTCCATCATGGTCTTGTCCTCTCTGGCCCGTCATGGGTCAGGATGTCTTGGTCGCCATCACTTCAATCAGT
>JBKBON010000029.1:0-39688 GCA_046294755.1 Allorhizobium sp.
ATCCGCTCAACCTGATGCTCTCGCCGCTCACCGGCGCGCTTGCCGCCGGAAATCGGGCGATGCTGAAACCATCAGAGCTGACACCGGCCTTTTCCGAGGTGCTGGCAAAGGCGATCGCCGAGACATTTGCCGAGGACGAGGTGGCCGTCGTGACCGGCGGCCCGGAGGTGGCGACGGCCTTCACGTCAGCCCCCTTCGACCACCTGATCTTCACCGGCTCGACCGCGGTTGGTCGCAAGGTGGCGGAAGCGGCGGCGAAGAACCTGACGCCGGTGACGCTTGAGCTCGGAGGCAAGTCGCCGGCCATTCTCGACGCTTCCGTGCAGTTCGACAAGGCCGTGCCGCGCCTCGTCTGGGGCAAGCTGCTGAACTCCGGCCAGACCTGTGTGGCGCCCGATTATGCGCTGGTGCCGCGCGAGCGGATTGCCGATTTCCTCGCCGCCGTGAAGGCGGAGGTTAACAGGCAATATCCCGGCCTGCCTGCCAATGCCGACTACACCTCGATCATCAGCCCAAGGCATTTCTCGCGGCTCTCCCGGCTCGTCGAGGAAGCGCGCGAAAAGGGCGCCGAAGTGGTCGAACTGGCCGGTCCGCATGATGGCGAGCGGCGCGTGTTCTCGCCGGTGGCCGTCATCGGAGCGCTCGACGATACTAGCGTGATGCAGGAGGAGATCTTCGGTCCGATCCTGCCGATCGTGCCTTATGACACTCTGGACGAGGCGATCGCCTATATCAACCACCGCGACCGGCCGCTGGCGCTTTACTGGTTCGGTGAAGACAAGGCGGCGCAGGAGCGCGTGCTTTCCGGCACGATCGCCGGCGGCGTGACCATCAATGACACGATCCTGCATCTGGCCCAGGACGATCTGCCGTTTGGCGGCGTCGGGGCCTCCGGCTACGGCGCCTATCACGGCGAGGCTGGTTTCCTGGCGCTTTCCAAGGAAAAGCCGGTGCTGAAGCAGTCGGCGATCTCGGGGGTCAAGTTCCTCTATCCGCCTTATGGGCGTGTCGCGACATGGATGCTCAAGCTGCTCGGCCGCTTCGGCTGAGGGGCGGGGGATCAGACTGCAGCCAGGCGTGGCGATGGTCGCTCGTCGCTCGGCGCGAGGCGCTGCTGTGGGGCGAGGACGGCGCGCTCGAAGTCATCGAGCGGCATGGGGCGGCCGAAGAGATAGCCCTGGAAGATCCGGCAGCCGGTTGCTTCGAGAAAGGCGAGTTGCGCCGGGGTTTCCACCCCTTCAGCCACAGTTTCGAGGCCGAGATCCGTGGCGATCGCCCGGATAGAGCGGACGAGGGCCGCGTCGCGGTCGTTTTCGGCGGCGGCGGCGACGAAGCTGCGGTCGATCTTCAGCTCGCTCACCGGCAGGCGGCGGAGATAGGCGAGCGAAGAGAAGCCGGTGCCGAAATCGTCAAGCGAGAAGGACAGGCCGAGCGCCTTCAGCGATGCCATCTTTTCGGCCACGGGTTCGAGGCCGGCAATCAGCACGCTTTCGGTGAGCTCCAGCTTCAGCCGCGCCGGATCGATGTGGTGGCGCTCCAGCAGATTGCGCAGGGTCGCCTCAAAGTCGTCCTCGTTGAACTGGCTGGCGCTGACATTGACGGAGAGGGTCAGGCTCGCAAGTTTTGGATCGGCCTGCCAGCGGCTGAGCGTCGACAGCGCCTGCTCAAGCACAAAGGTGCCGACGATCGGCATCAGGCCGAATTCCTCGGCGGCGGGAATGAAGGTGCCGGGGGAGACAGAACCTCGGGTGGGGTGGTTCCAGCGCAGCAGGGCTTCGGCACCGAGAATGCGACCGTCGCGATCGGTCTGCGGCTGATAGGCGAGCGTGAGCTCCTTATGGCGGACGGCGGCCACCAGATCCCTGGCAATGCCGCGCGGAGCAGAGAGGCGCTGTTGCAGCGCGTAGATCGCACCACAGAAGACGAGCGCCGCCATGGCCGGATTGAGCCAGACGCCGATGCGGTGCAATTCCGCCGGGATCGGCTCGGCGAAAGGCAGGCGCAGGTCCCAGGCATGCAGGGCGACAAAGGCTGCCAGGCTGCCCGCGATCACCGACAGCTGCAGGCGGGATGGGCGGCGCAGGTGGTTGAGATAGGCCAGCATGCCGAGAACCGGCAGGAAGAGATGCGTGACCCGCGGCGAGCCGTTCTGCGGCACGTCGAAGATCAGGCAGAAGCCGATGACGAAGATCAGGAAGCTGAATTCTGCGACAATCAGAGAGAGATCAAGGCGCCCGCGGGTGACGAGCGCAAAGCAGACCAGCGCGGCGACGACGGGAAAGAACTCGGCCAGCGCGAGAATGGGCCGACCATTGATGTAAAACATCACCGTCCAGAAGAGCGCAAAGGCTGCGACGGTCAGCGAGACAGCCTGATAGGCGCGGATCAAGCGCGCCTCCTTCTGCTCCTCGCTACCCCTGCCGATCATGCCCCGTCCACTCGTCCCTGCCGGTTCGCCGGATCACACCGTGCCTGCGGTGCGCCGGTGACTGACTTTCAGGATAATCTAACTTAGGGAATGAAAGAAACAATGTTTCGCGTTCTTGCGATGTCTGCGGGAGTTCCGACCACAGGCTGAGGCCAGGGGCGGGGCTGGGACGGCCGCGGCTTTTGCCGTCGACCGCCCCCTCCGGACCGTCAGGTCCATCCTCCCCCCGGAGAACTCTCAGCTCGCCTTGGCGACCTTCATGACTTCAGGGTCGTAAACGCGGCCGAAGCGATTGGCAAGGAAGGACGGCAGGCCGATTTCTTCCTGGCGGACGAAGCCGACCTGCGGCAGCGTGCCGTCGGCCAGCAGGTCGAGCACCGTGCAGATGCCGGCCGCCGTGGTGATCTGGATGGCGCTCATCTTCTTGCCCGCGACGACGCCGGCATAGACCTTGTTGGCATAGGTTTCCTGCAGGTATCGCCCATCCTTCCAGCCGCAGACGGTGACGAAGATGACGACAACGTCCTGCATGGTGGCGGGCAGGGCGTTTTCGAACAGGTCCTTCAGAACGTCGCGCCGGTTCTTCAGGTTGAAGTCGTTGAGAAGCGCCTTGATGATCGCCTGATGGCCGGGATAGCGGATGGTGCGGTAGTTCATGGTGCGCACGCGACCGTCCAGCGTCTTCGCCAGCGTTCCCAAGCCGCCCGAGGTGTTGAACGCCTCGTAAGTGACGCCGTCGAGGGAAAACTCCTCGCGCTCTTCCATGGCCGGCACGACGGCCAGCTTGCCTTCGACGATCGCTTCGCAGGGCTCGATGTATTCGTTGATCAACCCGTCGGTCGACCAGGTGAGATTGTAGTTCAGCGCATTCGACGGATATTGCGGCAGGGCGCCGACGCGCATGCGCACCGTGTCCAGCGTGTCGAAATGCTTGGTGAGGTCATGGGCGACGATCGAGATGAAGCCGGGGGCCAGGCCACACTGGGGAATGAAGGCGGAGCGTGCGCCGCGGGCGAGCTCTTCGACGTGGCGCGTGGTTGCGACGTCTTCGGTCAGATCGAGATAATGGGTGGCGGTGCGGGCGGCACTTTCTGCGATTGCCCCGGTCAGGTGGAAGGGGGCGGCCGAGAGCACGGCGAACTGGCCCGACAGGGCTGCATCGAGGGCGGTGGCGTCGGCGATATCGAGCTCCAGCGTTTTCACTGCCGGGTGGGCATCGAGCTTGGCAAGCTGGTCGGCACTGCGGTCGGCAACGGTGACCTGGTAATCGCCGGTTTCGGCGAGCATGCGCGCAATCGCGCCACCGATCTTGCCGGCTCCGATGATGGTGACGTGTTTCATGGCTTTGCCCCTCGTTCTTCGTGTGCGCCTTCAGCGCAATTGCACTTGGTCAATTCAGTGTGCGGATGGCGCGTGTCGATTCCAAGTGACGGATTGATCGAAACGCCGTAGGATTATCAGCGAAATAACGAGGGCTTTCGGCAATATGCAGGTTTCGGACAAGGATAGGGCGCTTCTGGCGCTGCTTTCAGAAAATGCCAGGATGCCGGTGGCCGAGCTTGCCCGCCGGCTGGACCTGTCACGCTCGACCGTGCAGGCGCGGCTGGAGCGGCTGGAGGCTCAAGGGGTGATCGCCGGCTACGCGCTCAGGCTCTCCGATGCCTATCAAAGTGGGCTGATCCGGGCGCATGTGATGATCACGATCGCGCCCAAGGCGCTGTCGCAGGTGACGGCGGAACTCAATGCCATCCGCGAGGTGACGGCGCTCTATTCGGTCAATGGTCCCTATGACCTCATCGCCATCGTGGCGGCACCGTCGATTTCGGAGCTCGACCGGATCATCGATCGGATCGGGGATCTGTCGGGCGTCGAGCGCACGCTCTCGTCGATCATATTGTCGACGAGGATTGCGCGGTAGAGGCTAGGCGGCCTTGAGTTCGGCCTTGGCCAATGCCCGTTCCAGCGCCACAATACACGTTTCGTCGTGGTGGCGCCCGGCGCCCTCCCAGAGGATGGCGAGCGCCTTTTCGACCGGCATGGCGGCGCGGTAGGGGCGGTCGGCTGTCAGCGCATCGAAGATGTCGGCGGTGGCGACGATGCGGGTCTCGAAGGAGATCTCGTCACCCTTCAGCCCGCGTGGATAACCTGAGCCATCCAGCTTTTCGTGATGAGCGCCGCCGATCAAGGCGAGATCGGCAAAGGCTGCGATACGCGACAGGATGGTTTCGGAAAACTCCGCGTGGCGCTTCATCTGCTGCCATTCCTCGCCTTCGAGGCGTCCGGGTTTGTCGAGCACGCTGTTGGAGACACCGAGCTTGCCGATGTCATGCAGCAGGGCCGCGCGTTTCAGGCGACGACGTTCGGTGAGCGAGATGCCGAGTTCTTCGGCGATCATGTCGGTGAAGAGGGCGACGCGGTCGCTGTGGCCCGAGGTATAAGGGCTCTTGGCGTCGATCACGCGGGCGAAACCGGCGGCGATGGCGTCGAGATAGTCCTCGTCGGCAAATATCACCTGGCGACCGGGTTCCATCGACAGCACATAGGCCTCGAGATTGTCTGAGCCGAGTTCGGCAAAGAACACGGGGTTCGCGAGCCTCTCGAAGACGGAGACGAGATGGGGATCGAACCAGCCACCGGCGCGCTTTCTGACCTCGGTCAGGGCTGCCGTGGCCCCCTCGTTGACAAAGAAGACATCGATAACCTGCGCCAGGAGCGCGATGCGGGCGAATAGATGGATTTCCTCGCCTTTCAGGCCGAGCGGCTTGCCGCCGCCATCGACATGTTCGTCAAGGTCGAGAATGCCGCGGGCGACTTCTTCGGAAAAGCGCATCTCGCGCGCGATTTCGGCACCGCGCTGGCAGCGGGTCTGGATAAGGCTGGTGGAGATCTCGCCGCCATTCTTGAAGATGTGGAGGATGCCGCGGAAGCGTTCGGCGAGGCTTGCCTCCATGCCGGTGTGAGACAGCACGAATTTGAGGATCTGCGGGAAGGAGCCGTCGACCAGCTTGAAGTCGCGTTTGAACTTCAGATCATCGGCGAGATAAAGTTCGCAGATGCGGGCGGCATTCGACGAACAGCCGAGATCCTTCAGGAGCAGGGTGTAATAGAGATCGCGCAGCGCCTCCTCGCCAAGTCCCAGCGCCTGACCGATGCGCATGCCGATGAAGCAGCAGCGCACACAATGGCCGGCGGGCTGTCCCTCCGTCATGTCGAGGGCATGGCTCAGGGCTTCGATGATTTCCGCAAGCCGGATGGTCTCAGTCATGGGCGCTCCTCAGATCGGAGAGACTATAGACCTTAGATTAAGAACGCGTGAGGAAGAGAGAGGGCCGCCGATTACGGCAGGCGTCTCTTCGTCAACCTCCTGTTCATCGCTTCCGTGCTTGTCTTTTTCCCGCATTGTCTTAAGCCAAGAGACGCACTATGTGCGGATGAGCCAAACACAACGAGGACTATCCCCTGTGATGAACGAAGACGAAGACGACAAGAGCAAGGAACTGCCGATCGGCAAGGAAACGGAAGCGAACCTCTTCAAGTCGCGTTCGATCTTCATCTATGGCGGTATCACCATGGAGCTGGCGCAGAAGGTCTGCACGCAGCTCGTCGCACTGGCTGCCGCTTCGGATGAGGACATCCGCGTATTCGTCTGCTCGCCAGGCGGCCATGTGGAAGCCGGTGACGCGATCCACGACATGATCCGCTTCATCAAGCCGAAGGTCTGGATCATCGCGACCGGCTGGGCCGCGTCTGCCGGCTCGCTGATCTTCGTATCCGTGCCGAAGGAGCGCCGTCTGGCTCTGCCGAACACCCGCTTCCTGATGCACCAGCCGTCCGGCGGCACCCGCGGCATGGCGTCTGACATCGAGATCCAGGCGCGCGAAATCATCAAGATGAACCAGCGCCTGATCAAGATCTACGCCAAGGCCACCGGCCAGTCGGAAGAGAAGATCGCCAAGGACATCGACCGCGACTACTGGCTGTCTGCCGAAGACGCCGTGACCTACGGGCTGGTCGGTAGAATCATTGAGAGCCACGCCGACATCGGCTGATCGCTTTACACCTGACGATACAGAAAAGCCGCCGGAGCGATCCGGCGGCTTTTTCGTTTAAGGCTAGTTCGATTAGATCAGCGGGCAACCGCGGCGATTGGCGAAACGCATCTGCTCGGGACCGCGACGGGTGAAACCGCGAACGGTGATGCTGCGATCGGTGACGCGCACCACTTCGGCGCGGCGCAGGCCCTCTTCGCGTGCAGCACGCTGCGCTTCGCGCGGGCTGCAGCCACGGTCGCGGCGGTCACGCTCGCCATCGCGAATGATTGGGCGCACGCCATCCGGGCCGACGCGCAGCTCGATGCCTTGTGCGGACGCGGGGGCGGCAAAGGGGGCTGCGAGCGGAAGGCCGGCGAGGGCGAGCGTGGTGACGAGCGCTGCGCGCAGGAACTTGGCGGACATGATGGGGCTCCTTTGATGTCGTGGCGGAAGAAGCCCGCAGACGGCCTAAAGTTCCAGGCTGTCCAACTCTTTGTATGTTCCGCTGACTGTCCGCTGCTGCCTGCGGATCAGCCAGTGATCAGGCGGGCGAGGCGGAAGGCTATCGGCCCGACGCCGAGCGAGAGTATGAAGGCGATGGGGAAGGCCATCAGAAAGCTCTTGCCCCATTCGGCGAAGAAATCGGGCGAGGGGCCGAGATGCAGGAAGCCGAAAATGCCGGTCATCAGGCCGGCCATCATCAGGGCGATCAGCACCTGGGCGAGGATCAGGGTTTTCTTGTTGGTCATGTCTTGTCTCCACGTCAAAAGATGGGGTGGAGCAGGGGCGAAACCATCCAGCACAGCACCACCCGGTCAAGGGGTTGGTGCCGTGGATTCACCCGCAATGGGGCGACTAGGTCCTGCGCTTTCAGCGCAAGGGCCGGGCTAACCTGACCGGCCTGACGTTTTTCGGCGTGTGAGCCTTAGCGCCGGCGGGGCGGGATTGTCAACGTAGAGCGTGGCTTATGGTGAACGGCATTCTGAGCATTTCTGGTGATCACCGGAACATCAGAAATGCTCATCAATTTGTTTCTACGCAGTCCGGACGCAAACCCGCTGACGCACTTTTGCTGGACGTGCTCTAGCGCCATTCGTGCAGTTTTTCGCCCATCAGCGGCCTTGACGTGACCAGCGGCAGGGCGGGGAAACGCTCGGCATGTTCAAGCGCATCCGCCTCATCATTGAAGCCGATGAAGATCATCGACAGTGATTGCGCCTTTGGCGCGCCCTTCTTGCGATAGGCAAGCTTCACCGCGCAATGGGGAAAGGCTTCGTCCAGCACGGCGCCCTCAGGCAGGGCATCCGACAGCGCGAGATGGGCGCCGAGGCCGAGGAAGCGGTCGATGGCGGCAAAGGCGGTCGCCTCGGGCAGCTGCTTGTTGTCAGAGGATCCCGGCGCGCGGCCCCAAAACAGGCTGTCAACCAGCCCCTTCGCCCGCTTCGACTTGATGACCACGAGCCCGCCGGCCGCAACGAGCTCCAGATGGGCGTCCCAGGTCTGGAAGAGGTCTGGGGTGTGGTGGAGTTCGGTGAGGAGGGGGCGGAGGGCGGCGGTCAGGTCTGTGTGGAGGGCAGGGGGCATAAGCGGGTGTCTCGGCGCGTGTGGGGTGTTGTGTGGCGGCCTCGTAGCATGGTGGGGGCGGGGTGGATATGGGGGCGGGAGGCTTAACCGCGTCTTACAGAGACGCAGCCGAATATCGTCTACGAGAAATTACCAGCATACCTGATCATCTTGATATAGGTGTCGATACAACTACTTTCACCCTTGCGGACCAGATTATTGAAGCGGGCAGAATACTCTCGAGATAATGCTTCGTATGCAAGATCCGTTGCCCTGCTATCAACCTGTGACCGCGAATTACCCAGAGATTGTCTGTATTCGTAGAAATCTTTTTCACGAACGCTCCACATTGCTCGGAAGAGTTCCGACATGGACGGGGGGTCACTTCGCCGGTTGTTGAAGTGATCCACATATGCTTCTCCAACTTTCCAATTTGCGATTTTCTTTTCAACGGCCGCCATCCACTCGTTCAGTTTACTGCTTTCTGGCTGGTCTTGCGCCCTCAGGTAGCCTATGATCAGCGGGTACATGATGCAAAGCTCTATGGGATAACTGTTTTTCCACGATGTGCTGAGATCAAAGAGTATCTCCATCGCTCGCTGTATCTCTCTAAGCCCGACACCCAATAGATCTGACATCTGCGCTAGAAAGCCGATTTCGTTTCCTTCCATACCAATCGAATGCCATTTGGAGGTGTCCACGCTTGCCGATATAATCATGGCACCTATGAAGTCGTGAGTGCTTGGTATCGGCAAAGAGTAAGTCCGCGTAAAAAAGCGATGTAGGTAGCTGTGGCTATCAAAGTTTGCGCCGTAGTATCCAGTGACAGCATGGCTGAGCTGTTTAGTATCTGTTGCCACTACGAATACGATGTCTTCCACATCAAAAAGATGCTTAATCCGCTCCAGCAAAGCGATTGCGTAGGGAGGCCTGCAGCGGTCTAGCTCATCTATAAATATGAACATCGGGAGTTGCACGCTGCCGATTTCATTCACCGCCTTGAGCAGGTGACTGAGACTTGATCGAAATTGCTCCTGGCTTGTTTTGACTTCCTGATAGTCATTGATCATGCGACTGGCGAGTGCGTCGAGGAGCTCCCCAGAAACATCAGCGACGCCTTGTTTGAACGCATCTAGACCAGCCGCCGTGGCCTCGGTAAATGCATCTTTGTGCTCAGGTTCCTCATCGCGGGCTTCGCTCTGAGCTATCAAGTCGGCAATTTCATCGAATCCGTCTCCGATCAGTTTTGTGACTAGCTTCTTCGTAGCTCCTTTAGCCCCTGCCAACAGGATTTTTCCCGCGTTCTGCTTGACAGCTTCTAACGATCTATGTGCGACCGTAACCTGTTCAGATCCCCCGTTCGGGATCAGTTCCGAGACCGTCGCGTTTATTTCACTTATAACCATCGTATACGGATCATCGGAAAAATCGTTTTTCCAAGCGTCGATAGTAACAACGGGGTGCGACTTTCGGAGATCCTGTGCCATACCGCGTAGGAAATAGGATTTGCCGAAGCCCCATTCCGCATTGACGTTGAGGACATACGCGCCACGAATGCCGGCCTTCTTGCGTTCAGCATGTCGCCTTTTAAGAAAATCTATAAGGAAAGCGGAATCTTTTTGTCGCTCGAGTAAATCTTTGTTCCAATGGTTGTTGCTATCCATTTTCCTTCCCTCCGCTC
The DNA here is from genome assembly GCA_046294755.1 of Allorhizobium sp. Classification (GTDB taxonomy): domain Bacteria; phylum Pseudomonadota; class Alphaproteobacteria; order Rhizobiales; family Rhizobiaceae; genus Allorhizobium. Next base: position 9,704 of record JBKBON010000029.1, read on the forward strand.
CGATTGTCTTACTCGTTTACCCGTAGCGTCTGGTCTGCACAACTAATAGCTCCGCCCTCCAAGCCTTAGTAGATCCCAGCTCCCTTTAGCGGCAGTAGATCCTCGGGACTTCGCCCGAGGATGACGACCGTCGGGGCTGTGGCCAACGAAAAACCCCGCCAGATCGCTCCGGCGGGGTCCTTATTCCCTCAATCCTTAAACGCTCACACGCGCTCTCAGAACTCCATGGCCCGGTCGCCATCCTCGTCCTGAATGCGGGTCGGCGGGCCGATCTTGCTCAGAAGATTGATGAAGGGCTTGGGCGGCAGTTCTTCGACGTTCGCCATCTTCTTCACGTCCCATTCGCCGGTCACACCTTCGGAACAGCGGCGGTTTCGCCCTGTAGATCCGGATCGCGCTTAAATTCGGCGGCAAGGTAATTGACGAAAGACTTGACCTTGGCGGCGATCAGACGGTTGTCGGGATAGACGGCATGGAGCGGGACTTCGGCGATATGCCAATCTGCCAGCAGGCGGACGAGGCGGCCGGCGCGGATGTGGGGGCCAACAACAAAGGTCGGCAGAAGGGTGATGCCCAGGCCGCAAAGGGCGGCTGAACAAAGATTGGCGCCGTCATTCACTTCGAAGCTCGGTGCGATCGGGATACGGCGGAGTTCGTCGCCTCGCCGCATTTCCCAGGTTCGACCCCACCGGAGACCCGAGAAGTGCAGGCAGTCGTGGTCCTCCAGATCCTCGGGCTTTTGCGGCAAGCCACGGCGGGACAGATATTCAGGCGATGCGCAGATCAGGACGGGTGACTGGCCCAGTTTCCGGGTGATCAGTGTTTCATCGATCCGGATCGTGCCGCGCACGGCCAGATCGAATTTGCGCTCGATCAGGTTGACGGCGGTGTTTGAGAGTTCAAGCTCGATTTCGATCTCGGGATGATCTTTTAGAAAGCCCGCGATCATGGGGGTGAGGTGGCTCGTTCCGAGATCCGGAGGCGCGGCAATCTTGAGGCGACCGATGGGTGCTTCCTGATGATGAATGGCGGCACGTTCCGCATCATGCACGATGGCGGTGACGTCCTTCAGCCGTTCGTGAAAGGCGGCGCCTGCCTCCGTCAGGCTTAAGTGCCGCGTCGACCGGTGAAGCAGACGCACGTTCAAGCGGCGCTCAAGTTGATCCAGCTGCGCGCTCACAGTCGGTCGAGACATGCCGAGTATCTCGGCTGCTTTGGTGAAGCTCAGATGTTCTGCGACCGCGAGGAAGACGGCAAGACCATTCAGAGGATCAGAGGTCTTCATTCGTCAAAACATCCGAACAGTGTGGGCAGATGCGTGAGATTATCACTCAGTCTCTGTCGGCGTAAACAATCTCCATTCAATCCAACTGGAGGAACGCACATGACTACTTTCAACACCCCCATCATTTCCCAGCCCGGCGAAGGCCGGATCGCACTCGGCTTCGGCCCGCACCTGATCCGTATCTCTGCCGAGGAGACGGGGAACAGCTTCGGCATGTTCGAGGCGTCGATCCCCGCAGGAGAAGGACCTCCGCTGCATGTCCACGAGCGGGAAGACGAGTTCTTCCGCGTCCTCTCGGGCCGCTTCCTGTTCGTCTGCGGCGACCGCCAGACGGAAGTCGCGGAAGGAGGCTGTGTGCTCTTGCCGCGTGGCGTTCCGCATCGGTTTCAAAATGTCGGCGACAGCATGGGCCGGTTGATGATCATCGTCACGCCGGGTGGCTTTGAAGGCTTCTTCCAGGCGGTTGCCGAGTCTGCGCCGGCGGGCCCGGCCGGCCTTCAGGCGGTATCGGAGCGGTTCGGCATCCGCTTCCTCAGTGCCGGCTCTGATGCTCAGGCCGCTTGAACCTCAGGCCCCGCCGCGACGGCGGGGCCCCGCTCTCCATCGAGCGAGGCAGGATCCTCCATGCCCTATCTGTTCTTCCTCTTTGCCGCCCTCCATGTGTTCTGCGGCGTGGCTCTCAGCTTCGCCATGGCTGCTCCGGCAGACGGCGTACTCTTTTGCGTGCCGGCGCGTCTGACATGGTGGTCGGAGTTTCGCTGGGGCTATCCGCAAGCGCCTCGGCACGGCTAGGTCGTCATGCTCGGCCTTGTGCCGAGCATCTGCCGTGGCGTCCGAGTCTTCGACCTCGCCGTTCGCAGCCATCGGCTGTAGATCCTCGGGACTTCGCCCTGACATGACGACCGTCGGGGCTGTGGCCAACGAAAAACCCCGCCAGATCGCTCCGGCGGGGTCCGCATTCCCTCAATCCTCAAGCGCTTAGCCCGCGCTCTCAGAACTCGACAGCCCGATCGCCGTCCTCGTCCTGAATGCGGGTCGGCAGGCCGATCTTGTTCAGGAGGTTGATGAAGGGCTTGGGCGGCAGTTCTTCGACGTTCGCCATCTTCTTCACGTCCCATTCGCCGGTGGCGACGAGCATGGCCGCAGCAACCGGCGGGACACCCGCCGTGTAGGAGATGCCCTGGCTGCCCACTTCGTTATAGGCTTCCTTGTGGTCGGCGACGTTGTAGAGGAAGACGGTCTTTTCCTTGCCGTCCTTGAAGCCCTTCACATAATCGCCGATGCAGGTCTTGCCTTCGTAGTTGGGGGCGAGCGATGCCGGGTCGGGAAGGCAGGCCTTGACGACCTTGAGCGGCACGACTTCGGAACCGTCGGCGAGCTTGACCGGCTGTTCGGAGAGGAGGCCGATCGACTTCAACACGGTGAAGACGTTGATGTAGTGATCGCCAAAGCCCATCCAGAAGCGCACGTCGGCGCCGTCCATGTTTTTCGCCAGCGAATGCACTTCGTCATGGCCGCAGAGATAGGCGCGGCGGGTGCCGACGACGGGTAAGTCGTAGTCCTTGCCGATCTCGAACATCTTGTTGACCTTCCATTCGCCGCCCTGCCAGGAATAGACAACGCCGGTGAATTCGCGGAAGTTGATTTCCGGGTCGAAGTTGGTGGCGAAGTACTTGCCGTGGCTGCCGGCATTGATGTCGACGATATCGACATCGGTCACCTTGTCGAGATATTCGTCCTTGGCGAGACGGGCATAGGCGTTGACCACGCCCGGATCGAAGCCGGCGCCGAGGATGGCGGTGATGCCCTTCTCCTCGCATTCGGCGGCGCGCTTCCACTCGTAGTTTCCGTACCACGGCGGGGTTTCGCAGATCTTGTTCGGCTCTTCATGGATCGCGGTGTCGATATAGGCGACGCCGGTGTCCATGCAGGCGCGCAGCACCGACATGTTGAGGAAGGCGGTGCCGACATTGATGACGATCTCGGTGCCGAGCTTCTTGATGAGCGCCTTGGTGGCTTCGATGTCCAGCGCATCGAGCGCATGGGCTTCGAGAACGCCTTCCTGCTTCATCGCCTTCTTCTCATGCACGGAAGCGATGATGGCGTCGCACTTCGCCTTGGTGCGCGAGGCGATATGGATGTCGCCGAGCACGTCGTTGTTCTGCGCGCACTTGTGGGCGACCACCTGGGCGACGCCGCCGGCGCCGATGATGAGCACGTTCTTCTTCATAATGGGACCAACTCCTATGTCCAATCGTCAGAACCCGTTCCTGAGGGAGTTCAGGACAGGCTTGTTTCGTAGTCCGTGTAGTCGAACTCACGGACCGTCCTGAGGCTGCCATCCAGTTCGCGGATGGCGATTGCCGGCATTTGCACGCCGTTAAACCAGTTTTTCTTGACCATCGTGTAGCCGGCGGTGTCCTGCAGCGAGATGCGGTCGCCGATGTTCAATTCCTGTTCGAAATTGAACTCGCCGAAGATATCGCCCGCGAGGCAGGACTTGCCGCAGACCTGGTACCGGTGCGGTCCCTGGTTGGGGTGGACCTTCGCGCTTTCCCGGTAGATCAGGAGATCGAGGAGATGCGCTTCGATGGAGGAATCCACCACGACAAGATCCTTGCCGTTGTAAAGCTTGTCGAGCACGGTGACTTCGAGCGTGGTCGACTTGGTGATCGAGGCTTCGCCGGGCTCCAGATAGACCTGGACGCCGAATTCGCCGGAGAAGCGCTTGAGGCGCTCTGCGAACTTCTCCAGCGGGTAGTTCTCGCCGGTGAAATGGATGCCCCCGCCGAGAGACACCCAGTCGGCCTTCTTCAACAGGGGGCCGAACTTCTGCTCGATGTCGCCCAGCATGCGGTCGAAGAGGTCGAAATCGCTGTTCTCGCAGTTGTTGTGGATCATGAAGCCGGAGATCAGCTCCATGACCGGCTCGACCTTGGCGAGGTCCCACTCGCCCAGACGCGAGAAGGGGCGGGCAGGGTCGGCGAGGTCGAAGCTCGAAGACGAGATGCCGGGGTTCAGCCGCAGGCCGCGGATGATGCCGGAGGATTGCTTCTCGAAGCGGGTCAGCTGGCCGATCGAATTGAAGATGATCTTGTCGGCATGAGAGACGACTTCGTCGATCTCGTAATCTGCGTAAGCAACCGAATAGGCATGGGTTTCCTTGCCGAAACGCTCATGGCCGAGGCGGACTTCATTGAGCGAGGAGGAGGTCGTGCCGTCCATGTAGTCGCGCATGAAATCGAAGACCGACCAGGTGGCGAAACATTTCAGCGCGAGTAGGGCTTTCGCGCCGGAGAGTTCGCGCAGCTTCGCGATCTTCTCCATGTTCTGCAGGAGCTTCGACTTGTCGATCAGGTAATAGGGAGTCTGGATCAAGGCTCTATCCTTCGTGAACCCAGCCATGTCTGGCGGAAGTGAACGGGACGCCCCGAATGCGTCGGGGGTCCCATAGGCAAAAGGGGGTCAAAAGGCAAGCGGAAGCTCTGCTTTTCAAAAGTTCTACTTCCGGGATGCCCGAACATGGTGAAACCTGCGTGACATGGTTCTGTGAGGACTGAGATCAAGGGCGCAATTGCCGGAGCGCTGTGATCCCAAAAGTGGGATGCTTGCCTGCAGGCGTACCGCGGGCGGCGACTTGCGGCTTGCATTTCAGAGGCGGGGCGTCGAAAGCTCGGAGGCATCACCCCTTGATGTTCCCCGTTCAGGTTCCACCATGCTGAAAGATTTCTCCCCCCAGGCAGCGTTCATGGGCGTGCTCGTTGCCTTCGTCGGTTTTGCCAGTTCCTTTGCCGTGGTGTTGCAGGGTCTGAAGGGTGTGGGCGCCACGGACTACGAGGCTGCCTCCGGGCTGATGGCGCTTTCGGTGGCCATGGGCATCTGCGGGATCGTCTTGAGCGTCTGGACGAAGCTGCCAGTCTCGGTCGCCTGGTCGACGCCCGGGGCGGCGTTGATGGCGACGGCCGGCATCCCGGTCGGCGGATTTCCGGCGGCCGTCGGGGCGTTTCTCGTCTGTGCGGCACTGATCGTGCTGGCTGGCCTTATTCGACCTTTCGGGCGGGCGGTCGCGGCCATTCCGGCGCCGATTGCCAATGCCATGTTGGCGGGCGTCATCCTCAATCTCTGCTTCGCGCCGTTCAAGGCGGTGGCTTTCGACCCACGGCTTGGGCTGCCGATCCTTGTCGTCTGGGCGGTGGTGGCGGCGTTCAAGCGGCTTTATGCGGTGCCGGCGGCACTGCTGACCTTTGTTGTGGTCATCGTCTTTGGCGTCGACCTGCCGGAAAGGGCAATGGCCAGCTGGGCGGCGTCGCTTGCGCCGCCGGTGGAATTCGTGGCCCCGGCATTTACGCTGCCGGCGCTGGTGTCGATCGCACTGCCGTTGTTCATCGTCACGATGGCTTCTCAGAACATTCCTGGTATCGCAATCCTGAAGGTCAACAAGTATGAACCAAATCCGGGGCCGATGTTTGCGGTGACGGGTGTGTTTTCGGCCCTCTCTGCACCATTCGGCGGCCATGCCGTCAACCTTGCTGCGATCACGGCGGCAATGTGCGCGGGCGAGGATGCGCATGCCGATCCGAAGCGGCGTTACTGGGCGGCAATCATCGCCGGCATCGGCTATGTGCTCCTGGGGCTTGCTGCCGGTGCCGTGACCGGTTTCGTGTCGCTTGCGCCGCCGATCCTGATCCAGTCGGTGGCGGGGCTGGCGCTGATCGGGGCGTTTTCGGGTTCGTCGGTTGCGGCGTTTCAGGTGCCCGAGACGCGGGAGGCGGCGGCGGTGACTTTCCTGGTGACTGCTTCGGGGATCTCGATCCTGGGTATCTCAGGGGCTTTCTGGGGGCTGATCGCCGGGGTGGCGATGCTGGGGCTGGTGAAACTTGCGAGGGCCCGGGGATGAAGAGGCTTCGCATTCGGGTGATTGTCTTTGCGCTCGCGGCCGGCTTTTTCACCTATGTCTTCTACATGCGCTACTGGATCTGGCGGGACTGCATCGCGGTTTCGCAGTCGAGCTGTGTGACTCCTGACGGCAGCAATGTCACCGATGGCGGAATGGTCTGGGGCGTTGTTGCGCTCGGCTTTGCCGCAGCTGCTCTCATCGCTCAATTCGGGCGGCGCTGATCGGCGTGTGCCTCATCTGGCGCAATCGCTGTGGTTGCGCTAGGTTTTGCCATGGAGTTCGAATTCGATCCTGCCAAAAGCGAAGCAAACAAGGTGAAGCACGGAATCGATTTCGTCGCTGCGCAGGAGTTGTGGTATGATCCGAAAAAGAAAACACTCGCAGCTTCCTATCGTGAAGAAGTACGGTTTCTTACGGTCGGGAGCATCAATGGGCTGCTTTGGACAGGTGTATTTACTCTTCGTGGACGCCGTATCAGGATCATATCAGTGAGGCGTTCTAGGAAAGTGGAAAGGCTGGCTTATGACCAAGATGACAGCTGAAGAGTTTGATCGCAAATTCGATAACGGTGAAAACATCGATGATGATCTGGATTGGTCTCAGGCCAAGACGGGCGATATTGGCCGCAACCTTTTTCTTGTGAAACTCGGCGAGGAAAGTGCCACGGAAATCGCCGCCGAGGCCCGACGCCTTGGGGTGTCGGTGGATGAGTTGATTTCAAGATGGGTTGACGAGCGCCTTAAAGAAGAGCGTCGGTCCGCCGCCGAATAACACCCTTGCGCGTTTCGATTCATCGCGTTATTCCTGATCTCATGAAGACAAACGGCACGACCATTGCTGCGACTGACATGAAGGCCCGCTCTGCGGACCGCTTCGTCGCGTCGGTGCCAAACTCGCTTCTTCTTCTCGGCCTTATCCGCGGTTGCCGGGTCCATTGAGGAGCGCCCGGCGGCCGGGTCAGCCGTTTGGCGATTGCTCCTCGAAATCCCCCTTTGTAATGCAATCCATCCCTTGAAAAGGGCCTGTTCGGACGTGCCAAAGCGCTGCTGATTTGTTATCAGCCATGCACGCCGCGGGTGAGAGAAGAGACGAAGACCATGATTTTGAAGACCCATACCGTCAAGCAGGGCATGCCGGACGCTTCGCAGAAGTATCGCCCCTATCCGCAAGTCGACATTGCCGACCGCAGCTGGCCGTCGAAGGTGATCGACAAGGCGCCGATCTGGTGCTCGGTGGACCTGCGCGACGGCAACCAGTCGCTGGTCAACCCGATGGGCCATGATCGCAAGGCCCGGATGTTCCAGCTGTTGCTCGACATGGGCTTCAAGGAAATCGAGATCGGCTTTCCGTCGGCGTCGCAGACTGATTTCGACTTTGCCCGCTGGTGCGTGGAAGAGGGCGGCGTTCCGGCCGATGTCTCGCTGCAGGTTCTGGTGCAGTGCCGGCCGGAGCTCATCACGCGCACCTTCGAGGCGCTGGAGGGCGCGACCAAGCCGATCATCCACTTCTACAATTCGACCTCGGAGCTGCAGCGCCGCGTGGTGTTCGGCAAGGATGTCGCCGGCATCAAGCAGATTGCGGTCGATGCCGCCAAGATGATCATGGACATGGCGGCGAAGGCAGGCGGCGGTTACCGTTTCGAATATTCGCCGGAAAGCTTTACCGGCACCGAGCTCGAAGTAGCGCTGGAGATCTGCAATGCCGTGATCGCCGAGGTGAAGCCGACGGCGGAGAACAAGCTGATCCTGAACCTGCCGTCAACCGTCGAGATGTCGACGCCGAACATCTATGCCGACCAGATCGAGTGGATGTGCCGCAACATCGACAACCGAGAAAACGTGCTGATCTCGCTGCATCCGCATAACGATCGCGGCACCGGGATCGCTGCCACGGAACTCGGCCTGATGGCCGGTGCCGATCGCGTCGAAGGTACGTTGTTCGGCAATGGCGAGCGCACCGGCAATGTCGACATCGTCACGCTGGCGCTCAACATGTACACGCAGGGCGTGGATCCGGAGCTGGACTGCTCCGACATCGAGCGGATCAAGGCCGTCTACGAGTATTCCAACGAGATGGTCATTCCAGAGCGGCATCCTTACGTCGGGGAACTGGTCTATACTGCCTTCTCCGGCTCGCATCAGGATGCGATCAACAAGGGCATGAAGGCGATCAAGAAGGCGAACTCGCCGATCTGGGAGGTTCCGTATCTGCCGATCGATCCGCAGGATGTCGGCCGTACCTATGAGGCGATCATCCGGATCAACTCGCAGTCGGGCAAGGGCGGCATCGCCTATATCCTGCAGGAAGACTATGGCATCAACCTGCCGCGCAATCTGCAGATCGAGTTCCGCGAGGACATTCAGCGGATTACCGACGAGGAAGGCAAGGAACTGCCGTCGAAGAAGATCTACGAGCGCTTCATCGAACGCTATGTGAACCAGACGGGCTCGCGGCTGAAGTTTGTCGATCATCACACCTATCCCGATACCGAGAAAAAGGGCATCCGGGTGGTGGCGGCCGAGATCACCGACAATGGCGAGACCAAACGTATCGAGGGCAAGGGGACCGGGCCGATCGACGGTTTCGTCAATGCGCTCTCGACCTATCTCGGGATCGATCTCTCGGTGCAGGATTATTCCGAGCATTCGCTGCAGCACGGTTCCAATGCGGCGGCCATTGCCTATGTCGAGATGGCACATGCCGGTGGCAAGCTGTTCGGCGCGGGCATCAACACCAATATCGTGACGGCCTCGCTCGAGGCGATTGTGTCTGCGGCCAACCGCGTCCTCGACGAGCAGAAAAAGGCCTGATGGCATGACGCTCTTTGCCGAGGTTCGACATTTGTCCTCGGCGAAGACGCCGCTCGTGCTGTTGCATGGTTTCGGCGGGATCGGCGCCGCCTGGGAGCCGGTGGTTCAGCGGCTGGATCCTGAGCTGCCGCTCATCGTCTATGACCTGCCGGGGCATGGGCGATCGCTCGACACCGAGGGCGTCGGGCATGCCGGCGTGATGGCCAAGGCCATACTTGTTGATCTCGAACAGCGGGGGGTGTCCACCTTCCACCTCTGCGGTCACTCGATGGGCGGGGCGGTCGCCAGCCTCATCGCACTGAGGGCACGAGATAGGGTGGCGTCGCTTACGCTTCTGGCACCGGGCGGTTTCGGCTCCGAAATCGATTATCAGTCGCTGCGGCGTTATGGCTTGGCCATTGAGGCGGAAGATCTGGCCGATGCTTTGGCCGCGATGTTCGCGCCCGGAAGCGCCCCTCAAGCGGCTGACCTCGATCGACTCGCAGAAGCTCGGCGACTTCCCGGGGCGAAAGATCGGTTGATGGAGATCCTGCGCTCGTTTCTGGTGGAGACCGAAGGCCAGGCGGGGCAGGGGACGTTGCCGCTTCCCTCCTTTGCTGGTCTGCGCACTCCAACGCGGTTGCTTTGGGGGACGGCAGACCCAATCCTGCCTGTGGCGCAGGCGGGAAACATCTGGCAAGGGGCCGAGGTTACGCTGATCAAAGGCGCCGGCCACATGCTGATCGAGGAGGCGCCTGAACAGGTGGCCGCAGCGATCCGCGCGGCGGTGGTGCAAGGATAAGGCTCAGCCCATCAGACGCTCGCTGTGGTCGAGCTTGAGTGGCGCATCTTCGCGCTCGATCTTGTAGCGCTGCCAGTCGAGCTGCCAGTTTCCCGCTTCGCCGTCGATTGAGAAAAGGTTGTAGCCGGCGGCCGGCTTCTTGGCGCCCGGGCCCTGGCTCGCCGAGGCGATGCCAACCACGGGGACATTCTTTTCGCGGTCCGCCAGCCAGTAGAGCGTGTTCAGGTGGGTATGGCCATGCAGCACGAGTTCGGCGCCGCCAGTGCGGATAGCGGCGGCGAAGCGGCGGATGCCGAGCATGCGCTTGTGCTGGGGGGCGGCACCGCGGATCGGTGGATGGTGGATCATCACCACGCGGAAGAGGCCTTCCTCGCCGGCGGCCTTCAAGAGCGCTGCCGTTTCGCGGGCCTGACGGCCACTGAAATAGCCCTGCGCGGAGAAGGGTGGGGTGGCGATGGAGGTGGAGCAGCCAATCAGCGCAACCGGGCCACGGCGGCGGATATAGGGAAAGAGCTTGTGGTCGTCCTGGAAGATCAGCGGATCATCGTCGCCGCGCATGTAGTCGTACCAGGCTTGCACGACGCGTTCATGGGCGCCTGGCACATAGGCGTCGTGATTGCCGGGGACCACGGAGGTGTCGAGAGGAGCGCCGGCTTCCTTCAGCCATTCGGAGACGAGCTTCACCTCAAGCTTTGAGGCGAGGTTTACCAGATCGCCGGTAATTGCGAGATGATCAGGATTTTCGGCGCGCAGCCCGTCCAGAACCATTTCCAGGGCATTGGGGAAAAGATGCTTGCGGCGGTTGCGATGCCAGTTCACATAGCCCGTAATCCGCTTCGAGGCCAATTCCCGGATCGTCAGGTTCGGCAGCGGGCCGAGATGCACGTCGGAGATGTGGGCGAGCTTGAACATGGCGCTTCTCTTAGCGGCGCTGACACCGAGGGGCAAGGAAAATGAAGCCAGCTGATGGTGCCGGACCCGGCCCCGATAGCGAAAGGCTCGGAGGGCTCAAGAGGTTCCTCATTCGCCTCCTGCATGTGTATTTTGCCGTCAATCGCGGGATGACGCTGGGTGTTCGCGCTGCCTGTTTCGACGAGGCAGGGCGGATCTTTCTCGTGCGCCATACCTATGTACCGGGCTGGCATCTGCCGGGTGGCGGCGTGGAGCGCGGCGAAACGGCGATCGAGGCGCTGGTCAAGGAGATGCGCGAGGAGGGCAATCTGGAGGCGATCGGCAATCCCGCCCTCTTTCATGTCTATTTCAACCCGCGCATCAGCCGGCGCGACCACGTCCTGCTCTATCGCGCGGATGTCCGCCAGACATTGGCGCGTCCGCCGGACAGGGAGATCGCCGAAGCGGGCTTCTTCGACCTTGATGCCCTGCCTGAGGGCGTCACCCAGGCCACCCTTCGACGGATCGCCGAGCTACGCGGGGAGGTTTCCCCCGCGCATCACTGGTGACGATCAGCCGCCGAGCGTTTCGCGCCCGTGCGGCGCCATCAGATCCTGATCAGGCCCCACCGGTACGACCCCGGTCGGATTGATCATGGTGTGGCTGCGATAGTAGTGGTGCTTGATGTGGCGCATCTGGACCGTCTCGGCCACACCCGGCGTCTGGTAAAGGTCGCGCAGATAAGCCGACAATGCCGGATAGTCGCTGATACGGCGGATGTTGCACTTGAAGTGGCCGACATAGACGGGGTCGAAGCGCACGAGTGTGGTGAAGAGGCGCCAGTCGGCCTCCGTCACGCGGTCGCCGAAGAGATAGCGCTGGTTCTTCAGGCGATCTTCCAGCCAGTCGAGCGTTTCGAAGAGGGGATAGACGGCGCTTTCATAGGCTTCCTGGGTCGTGGCGAAACCGGCCTTGTAGACGCCGTTGTTGACCGTGTCGTAGACGCGCTTGTTCACCTCATCGATTTCGGCATGCAGATCTTCAGGGTGCATGTCGAAGGTCGAACCGGTGAGGTGATCGAAGGCCGAGTTGAACATGCGGATGATCTCGGAGCTTTCGTTCGAGACGATCGTGCCGGCCTGCTTATCCCAGAGCACCGGCACCGTCACACGTCCCGAGAAAGCCGGGTCGGCCTTCACATAGACCTGCCAGAGATAATCGGAGCCAAAGAGGTGGTCCGGTGTGCCGCCATCGCGGTCGTGAAATTCCCAGCCGTTTTTCAGCATGAGGGGATCGACGACCGAGACCGAGATCAGGTCTTCGAGACCTTTCAGCTTGCGGAAGATCAGCGTGCGATGCGCCCAGGGGCAGGCATAGGAGACGTAGAGGTGGTATCGATCGGCCTCCGCCTTGAAGCCAGCCTTCCCAGATGGGCCGGCGGAGCCGTCTGCGGTGATCCAGTTGCGAAAGCTCGAGTCGGCCCGCTTGAAGTGTCCCGAGGTCGATTTCGTGTCGTACCAGACGTCTTGCCAGACGCCATCCACTAGCCTGCCCATGGTCGTTTCCTTCTCTTTTTCACTTGTCGGGGAAGATACGGCGGTTGGCTGCAATTGCGAGGGGCGATGGGTTGAACAGTGCGTTTTCCGTTGGACGAAGCAAAAAAATGCTGCTATCGGAACCAAACTCAAATTTTGAAGGCCCCATGACCCTCGCACGGAACCCACGACGACGCTGAAGCTCTCGAACGCACGATACTCGTGCGCGTGAACCCTATTGCTGTCTGTCTATTGGTTTCGGTCATCCATGTTTCACTCTGGCCTTGTCTACCTCACCGAGGATGCGTCGCACGACGCTGTCATCGAACTCATCAATGAAGAAGCGTTCGGCCCCGGTCGGCACACGCGTGCGGCCGCACGCATCCGTGAGCAGGGACCTCATGACCGGTCGCTCTCCTTCATCTGCACCGACAATGGCGAGACAATTGCCTCCGTGCGCATGACGCCGGTGTTGGCCGGCGGTGTGAAGGGACATCTGCTTGGCCCGCTCGCCGTCCGGCCTTCCCACAAGAACCGGGGCATTGGCCGCGAACTGGTGCGCATCGCCATCGAGGCAGCCCGGCGCAAGGGCTCGGAAGGCGTGATCCTGATCGGCGACCCGCCGTATTACATGCCGCTCGGCTTCGAAAAGGTGGCTTACAAGGCGCTTGATTTCCCCGGGCCTGTCGATCCGAACCGGGTGCTGGTCGTGCCGCTGGCAAAGGACGTGCACGAACGGCTGAACGGCGTGATCGCCTGGCGGGATTGCAAGGCGGTGATTGCCGAGCCCGTCTCCGCAACGGAAGAGGCACCTGTCCGGGCCTATGCCTCGGCCTGATGTTGTGATTCAGGCGCTTCCCCGAAGCGCTTGATCAGCCAGCAGATATCGTAACCCTTCATGAAATTTTCGATACGACCGAAGACCCGGTAGCCTGCCCGCTCATAAGCGCGGCGAGCCACAGGGTTGATCGTGTCGATATTGGCACCTATGCAGCCGCGCGCCCGCGCTTCCTCTTCGGCCAATGCCAGAAGTTTCCCCGCCATGCCCTCTCCGCGCAGACGTTCGGGGACGAAGAGCAGTTCCACGTATAGCCAACCTCGACCGGTATAGCCGATCAGGCCACCATCGACGCTCCCGTTCTCCGCCGTGATCGGGATGAAGAGGTCCCTGCGGTCGGTCGGGCCGAGCAGGGTGTCGTTGTGAGCGCGGATGCCGGCGAGGATCGCCTCGCGGGCGGTTTCGGGAACAGTGTCTGTCAGGGCGAGCGGTGTTGTCATGCGTGCAGTCTCGCTGGTTGACACGGCGCTGTCGAGGGTGGGTCTCAAACTTTGGCGGAACCGTTCGGCAAGCCCGGTGTTGGACTGACAATGATCCGTCACGAGCAGCAAGGAGACCCGGATGCGCGCACTAGTCTGGCACGGCAAGGAAGACATCAGATGTGATCGGGTGTCCGACCCGGAAATCGAGGATCCGCGCGACGCGATCATCAAGGTGACCAGTTGTGCGATCTGCGGATCGGATCTGCATCTCTTTCACAATTTCATCCCCGCGATGATGCCCGGAGACATCATGGGGCATGAGACCATGGGCGAGGTCGTCGAGACGGGCTCTGGCCTCAACGGATCGCTGAAGAAGGGCGACCGGGTCGTGATCCCCTTTACCATCAGCTGTGGCGAATGCGAGCAGTGCCGACGCGGCAATTTTTCGGTCTGCGAGACGACCAATCGCAAGAAGGAGCTGGCTGAAAAGGTTTTCGGCCACGCGACCGGCGGTCTCTTCGGCTACACGCACCTCACCGGCGGTTATCCCGGCGGGCAGGCGGAATATCTGCGTGTGCCCTATGCCGACAGCACCCATATCAAGGTGCCGGACAGCATGAGCGACGAGCAGGCGCTGTTTTTGAGCGACATCCTGCCGACCGGCTGGCAGGCAGCCGTGCAATGCGAGATCGATCCGACCGATACCGTCGTCGTCTGGGGCTGTGGTCCCGTCGGGCAGATGGCGATCCGCAGTGCTGTGCTGCTGGGTGCTGCCCAGGTGGTCGCGATCGACTACCTGCCGGAGCGCTTGTCGATGGCGGAAGCGGGTGGGGCAATCCCCATCAACTTCAAGGAAGAAAGCGTGATCGAGCGGCTCAACGAGCTTACCAAGGGCAAGGGGCCTGAGAAGTGCATCGATGCGGTGGGCCTTGAAAGCCATGTTTCGATGAGCCATCCGGACAGCCTGATGGATCGCGCGAAGCAGATGATGCTGATGGAGAACGACCGGCCGCATGTGTTGCGCGAGATGATCTATGTCTGCCGACCGGGCGGGATCATTTCCATTCCGGGAGTCTATAGCGGCCTGATCGACAAGGTGCCGCTCGGAATTGCGATGAACAAGGGCCTGACCTTCCGCATGGGGCAGACCCATGTGAAGCGCTGGACCGACGATCTGGTGCGCCGCATCGAGGAGGGGCAGATCGACCCGTCCTTTGTCATCACCCATACCGTCGGGCTCGAAGAGGGGCCAGACATGTACAAGGTGTTCCGCGACAAGCAGGACAGCTGCATCAAGGTCGTCCTGAAGCCCTAACCGGAGGTCTCGCCCCATGAATTTCTTAAGCACACTCAAACGGTCCAAGAGCGATCCGAAGGTTCTCGAAAAGGGACCGAGCTCGTTTTCCTCCTCTGACCGGCTGGCCCGCAATCTTGGCTGGTTCAGCATCGGCCTTGGGCTGGTTGAGCTCTTCGGAGCACATCGCATCACCCGCACCCTTGGCATGGAAGGCCAAGAGGTGATGGTCCGGGCCTATGGCTTGCGCGAAATCGGGTCGGGCATGATGACATTGTCGGTCGACAAGGAGGTAGGGCTCGCGAGCCGCATCGCCGGCGACGGGCTGGATATCGTCACGCTTGGCTCCGCCATGCATCCTGAAAATCCGAAGCAAGACAATGTGGCGATTGCGCTGGTCATGGTGGCGGGCGTCACGCTGCTCGACTTCATCGCGATGGGGGCTCAGGCCGGCCGGCATATGCGCCACCGCGGCGAGATGCGAGACTATGGCGACCGGAGCGGTTTCCCGAAGAGCGTCTCGGCCTCTCGCGGGTTGGCAAAGGAAAAGGCCAAGGCGCTGCTCGGGTAATCTGCGAGGGTGGAGGCGCCCAGCGCCTCCTTACGCCGCATCAAAGAGATAACGATATTCTTCCTCGGGTCTGCCATAGGCGTCTCGAGCGAATTCTTCGAGCGCCTTTCGGTTGCGGATGGTAATCACGCCCCGCTCGGAACGGATCAGTTGATTTCCCTCAAGGATATGCAGCGCCGTGGTGACGCTCGGGCGCCGCACCGCCAGCATCAGCGATATGTATTCGTGGGTGATGGTCAGTTCATTCGTGTCCACCCGATCATGCGCCATCAGCAGCCAGCGGGCCAGCCGTTCGTCAACCTGGTGGACCGCGTTGGACAGGGCGGTGTAAGAAACCTGCGTGGCGAGGTTATGCGAGGCGCGCGTCATCAGACGAACCAGTGTGGGGCAGGTTTCCATCAGGGCCCAGAGGGCTGTCACGGGAATGCGGCGACCGCTGCCGGGACACTGGATGACGACTTCATGCAGGCTCAGGCGCGACAGGACAGCCGGCGGCACCGGCGCGAAGCCCTCCAATCCAAACATACCGGCTTCGGCGCGCTGGCCTTCCGGCGAGACGGAAACGACCGAGCCGATGCCTCCATCGAGAAAATAGACATGGTCGATATCGGCATCGATGGATGCGATACGGTGATCCTTCTCCAGGGCGAGGTGTTCGAGATGCGGCATGAGCGCGTTCCGCTCTGCATCCGGCAGTTTAAGAAGCAGCTTGTTGCGTAAAGCCGGGTCAGTGGACATCGGGTTTCTCCTGCGGTGGGGCAAGAGTAGCCAACTCCCTGTCGCCTGCGCCCTTGCATCTGCAGACAATGAGAGAACCTATAGCGTTTGTCGGGTGGAAGTAAGCGTTATGTGCGTTGGCGTACGCAACCGCCACGAGAATGAAACGCCTGCTATGATTGTCCTGACGCTATGGAGGGACGACCATGTCAAATCAGTCCATCATTCTCGTGCTGGAAGACCAGCCGCTGATTTCGATGGAACTTGAATCCATGATCAGCGATGCGCAGCTCGGGGTTGCGGTAACCATGACCAGCTGCGAGACAGCTTCCCGTTGGCTGGAAGACCACACGCCGGAGACGGCGGTGCTCGATGTCGGGCTCAAGGATGGGGATTCCAGGGCGGTGGCGGAGATCCTTGTCAAACGTGGCGTGCCCTTTGTCGTTCACACGGCCCGCGAACGCGAAAGCGAGCCCAATTGCTGCGTTTTTCAGCGCGGGACATGGGTGCCGAAGCTCTCGGAACCCGATGATTTGATCTCGGCCATCGCGCTGGCACTCGCATCCGCAGGGCGCCACCCCCGGCATTGAGCTCGGCGGCCCAGGGTCCGGCCAGCGGTCACACCAGCGTTCGTTAGCGTACAGCAACTTCAGGCTCATCCCATCGTTTGACGCTTGCGCCACTGAGTCGACGCACGGACAGCAACTTGCTGGCGCGCAGGAAAGGAGCACGGAGATGCATGTGATCATGGCCTGGAAAGACTGGTGGGATGGGATCGGTCACGTGGCCCGCTGCAACCGCGATGCGGGCCGGACACGCGAGGCATTCGAGGCGGGCTATCTTGCTGCCATGGAGCAGAGCCCGTCAGTGCGGCAACCACACTTGTCGGTCTCCGTTGGGTCGACACGCGAGCTGGACCGGCGTGACGGCCTTGAGCCGCAATAGATGCTTCAGGCGGGAACGCTGCAGAGATTCCAGTCCAGAGGCTGAAAAGAGAGGCGACCAGTTCTTCAGGTCATTGTCTGCAGGATAGCGTCCGGCCTCGCTGGCGCTAGGGCTGTTCCTGACGGCAGCGGCCGGGGAAAGCGTCGTCGTCACATTGGGTCTTCGTCTCTCCCGGCTGTTGGCAATTTGCCATCTGCAGCCAACTCGGCAAAAAGGAAAGTGCTGGTGGAACGCATGGGGTTCAGCCCCTGCCTTTCCAAGCCCGGCAGGAACCTGAAAGAAGTCGATTTAGCCGCGAGCATTTGCAATGTACCCCGTGCCCACATTTACGACGTCTCGCCTCATCCTTCGACCTATGAAAGCTGAAGACTGGCCAGCCTACCATGGTCTGATGGCTTCAGATCGGGCTCGGTTCATGGGCGGCCCATACTCGGAAGCTGTAGCCTGGGGTATGTTCTGCAGCGACCACGCCCAGTGGGATCTGTTCGGTTGCGGTGCTTTGATGATCGATGATCCGGCGACTGGCGCTTGCGTCGGACAGATAGGGATCAATGCCGGCCCCCTGTTTCCTGAATGGGAGATGGGCTGGTTCCTATTCCCCACGTTTGAGGGCAGGGGATATGCTTTCGAAGCAGCTCAAGCGCTGCTTCATTGGGCGAAGGAAATCCGGCAGCTTCCCAGTCTTGTCAGCTATGTGGACCCTGAGAATGCGAGGTCTGCGAGCCTTGCCCTGAGGCTTGGGGCCGTGCTGGACCCCAAAGCCGCGCGGCCATCGCCCGGGGATCTGGTCTATCGCCACTATCCGGTACGGCTCGACTAGGGGACCGCTGGGTCGGCATGCAGCACCTCGCAGGCGGGAACGTTACCGCCCCTCGCGCCACCACATCGCCGACACCGCGAGCAGCAGGATCCCGAGCCCAGCAAAACCGGCGAACAGCGGAAGCGTGTTGACGCCCTTCAGCACGGTCTCGTCCGTCAGGCGGATCAGCATCCGCCGTTCGTCAGCAACGCGCACTTCGCCGCGCACGGGCAGGATGTCCGGTATGCGGATAGAGGCGTCGCCGGTGTCGAGGCGCGCAGTGAGGCCACGGGTGTCCTGGTTGATCGGGGCGAGCATATCCGTGGTCGAGATCATCGCCCGGAATTCCGGTGCGTCGACCGCACCGACATGGGCGAGTGTGGTAAAGTCGCCATTGGTGATGGTGAAGAGGCCCGTCTCGGTCATGCGGCGCTCGCCACGATAAAGGCCGGGCTGAATCTCATTGAGGTTCAGCGAGATGGTTTCGCCCGAGGGAGCGGTGATCGTGGCGGGGCCGGGGGCGTCGCCGATGGTCTGGCGGGTGACTTCCAGCGTGCGGCCGCTGGCGCGGGCCTTCAGTGCCTCCTCCTCAAGCTCCGGCTCCTTCATCAGCCAGTGGGCGATGCGGCGATAGAGCGAGACATGGGGGCCGCCGCCTTCGAAGCCGCGGGCCCAGAGCCAGCCCTGGTCGGAGAGCAACATGGCCACGCGGCCTTCATCGGCGCGGTTCAGCACGAGCAGGGGGCGGTCGCCATCGGCATTCATCACGGTTTCGCCATCGGTGCGACCGACGTCGATGCTGCGGAACCAGCGGCCCCATTGCGGTGGCTCGACGGCCGAGCCATCCAGGCCACGGGTGACCGGGTGGCGTTTGCCCTGTTCCGACAGGCGCGGATAAAAGCCGGCCTGATGCACGTCGCCTGTCGGCATGGCGGGCAAGACCGATGACAGCGGGGTGAGTGCGATCGAATCCTGGCCGGCATGTTCCGGGCCGGCGGCGATCAGGAGGGCCCCGCCGTTCTTCACATATTCGGCGATGTAATCGTAATAGAGGATCGGCAGCACGCCACGATGCTGATAGCGGTCGAAGATGATCAGGTCGAAATCATTGATCTTCTCGACAAAGAGCTCGCGGGTCGGGAAGGCGATCAGCGAGAGTTCGTTGATCGGGGTGCCGTCCTGCTTTTCCGGCGGACGCAGGATGGTGAAATGCACGAGGTCGACCGAGGCGTCTGATTTCAAGAGGTTGCGCCAGGCGCGTTCGCCGGCATGCGGTTCGCCCGAGACGAGCAGCACGCGCAGGTTCTGGCGGATGCCTTCAATCAGGTGGATCGCACGATTGTTGACGTCGGTAACCTCGCCCGGGGTGGCGGCGACTGAGAATTCGAGGACATTGTTGCCACCGCGCGGCACCCGGAAGGCGAAGGAGGTTTCGGCGCCGGGCACTGCCGGGACGACGCCGAGATCTTCGCCGTTCATTTTGACCGAGACATCGGCGGGCTGGCTTGAGGCCTCGCCGTCATCGAAGACGCGGAAGGTGAGTTCCTGCTCTTCGTCGACAATGCCGAAGCGGGGCGCGCGCAGGATCTCGATGCGACGGTCAAATTCGTCGGCCTTGCCGGTGATGAGTGAATGGACCGGGGCGTCGAACGGGAGCGGCTGGTTGTCCGCCGGAATGTCATGCACCTGGCCATCGGTAACGAAGATGGCTCCGCCGACGCGCGCGGGCGGCACATCGGTGGTTGCGGTCGCCAACGCCTCGAAGAGTTTCGTTGACGGCGCGTCGCTGTCACCGGGGTCGGTGACCTCGATGATGCGCGGCTCGATGTTCGGGAACCGGCCGAGGCGGTCGCGGATGCCCTGCAGCGCCTGGTCGGTCTGCTCGATACGGCCGGCGATCTGCTGGCTCTGGCTGCGATCGACAATGACGGGAACGACCGTGGTCAGGGGATCGCGCTCTTCCTGGAGGAGGAGCGGATTGGCCAGCGCGGCCAGCACGGCGATCGACGCGGCGAGGCGGATCGCCGTCCCGCGCACGCCGCGCAGGAAACCGAGTGCCGAGAGAACAACGGACAGCACCGCGAGAGCGGCAATGGCGATCCAGGGGATGAAAGGGGCGAACTGAAGTGTCACGATCTTACTGCCCCAGTCGTTCGAGCAGGGCAGGCACGTGGACCTGATCTGCCTTGTAGTTACCGGTCAGCATATACATCATGATATTGACGCCGGAGCGGAAGGACATTTCGCGCTGCATCTCGTCGGCGGGGACGACGGGCAGGACACTTGCGCCATTCGCATCGACGGCCCATGCACCGAGCAGGTCGTTGCCGGTGATCATGATCGGGGTGACGCCATCGCCAGAGGAGGCCACCGCACTGTTGCTCGACTGGGCTTCCTGTCGGGCCTCGACCCAGAGCGGGCTGCCGCTGTAGCGGCCGGGGAAGCCCTGCAACAGGTAGAAAGCGCGGGTCAATACGTGGTCAGATGGCACCGGTTCCAGCGGCGGAATATCGATGTTGGCTAGAATTGCCTGAAGGCGTTCGCCATTTGCGGACGTCCCGATGTCGGCACCGAGCATTGAGCCCTGATCACGAGTATCGAAGAGCACGGTGCCGCCGGCGCGCATATAGGCGTCGATGCGGCTGATCGCGGCGGCCGATGGCATGGGCGCCGAGGCGGAAATCGGCCAGAAGATGATCGGATAGAAGGAGAGCTCGTCCTTCGAGATATCGACTCCAACAGGCGGCTCGGGCTCGAGCGTCGTGCGATAGGTGAGGAAGTCGGTGAGACCCGCCAGTCCCTGTTCCGAGATGCGGTCGACATCCTGCTCGCCGGTGATGACATAGGCGAGGTGGGTGTTATCGAGGCGTTCGAGGATCTCTTCGTCGCCGGGTTTTGCATCTGCCGACTGCGCCAGGGCCTGACCCGGCGGAGTGGCGACGCCGAAGGCGAGTGCCAGTGCGAGGATCGAGGCGGCGGCGGCAGGGGCGCGCTTCGGCAGACGGGAGAAGGCGCCGCCCATGAAGAGCACGATCAGGCTATCGAGGACAAGCAGCAGGAAGGCGAGTGTCAGGAGGCCTGGCTTCATCGGTGTTGCAGCGGTCCCGGCCATGGGGTCGCGGATGACGGTGAGACCCGCGGGCAACGCGAGCGGACGAAGTTCGGCATTGACAGGCAGAAGATTGAGGGCGGTGAAGCCGTCCTCCGTACCGTAGAGGCCGGGTGGATTGTCGAAGGTCGCAGCTTCCGGGCGGTCAGGCCCCAGCATAAGGGGCCTTGCCGTTCCGGCTTCGGTGGTCAGGGCACCGCGCTCGGTGAGCAGGCGGAAGGGCGGCAGCGAAGGGGCGGTCGCCTGTCCCGCCTGGGCCTCGGCGGCGCCGACGCGCGTGAGCTGGACGATGCGGCGGAGCATTTCGACAAAGGTGCCTGATATCGGCAGGTCCGACCATGTGGCCTCGGCGCTGACATGGAAGAGCACGATACGGCCAGCACCCGTTTCTTCAACGGTGACGAGCGGCGTGCCGTCGGCAAGACTTGCCCAGGTGCGGGCGGCGAGATCCGGGGTCGGTTCGGCGAGAACCTGACGCTTCACCAGGATGCCTTGCGCGCGGGGCATGCCGGCAAAGGGGCCAAAGGAAGGGAAATCGGCAAGCGGCTGTGGCTCGGCCCAGGAAAGGGCGCCGCCAAGAGAGCGTTCGCCCTGGCGCAGGATGACCGGCACAAGCGGGTCGTCGGCAGGGGCGGCGGCAAGGCGTGGCCCGGCGAAGCGGATCAGCGTGCCACCACGGTTTAGCCATGCCTGAAGCGGGTCGTACACATCGGCCGGCAGGCGACCGACGTCCGCAAGCACCAGGGCGGAGGGATTCTGCGCGAGTATTTCAGGAATGGCGATGGCAAGGTCCGTCTGGCCGGACTTTACCACGTCGGCATAGGGACCGAGCGCGCGCTCGATGTAATAGAGCGGCGAGAGCAGCGGCTGATAGCCGTCGCCGCTGTCACCGGAGACGAGCGCGACCTTGCGGCGGCGGAAGCCGTCGTCGAGAAGATGGGTGGCTCCGGCCGAGGCGATGCCAGCGATCGACAGGCGGGCGAAATCATTGCGCAGTTCGAAGGGGGCGGCGATTTCGCCGGAGGCTTCGGACGTGCCTGCCGTGAAATCCACCTGGCCGGAGGCGATGACCCGGCCCTGGCGGTCCTGGGCGTCAACAATCAGGCTGCGGGGCTCTGTGGCATCGAGGCGCGACAGGGTGACAGTCAGTGCATCCGAGCCATTGTTAGCCCCTGATATCGCGACGCTCGTTGCGCCATCGCCTTCGACGATGCGGAATTCTGCCGGAGACAAGCTGGCGAGATCCGAGATGAACGAGTCCTCGGCGTCGCGCGCTATGCCGTCGGAGACGTAGGTCAACGTTCCTGGACGCTCCGAAGAGAAGGTGGTGCGCAGGGCCTCGATTGTTCTTGCGCGATCGGGGCGAAGTGGTCGTGGCGTAGCTGCCGTGAGCTTTTCAAGCGCGACGGCGGCAGTGCCCGGGATCGCGTCATGGGTTGCGTCGGCTGTAAAGACGATCGAGACGGGCAGGCTGCGGTCGGCGGCATCACCGATCAAGGCGGTGGCGGTCTCGACACGGCGATCCCAGTCGCCGACAGCTGCCCAACTGTTGTCGACGACGAGCAGCAGCGGGCCGTCGCCCGACAGCGTGGCGTTGCGTGGGTTGAGAACGGGGTCGGCCAGCGCGAAGATGACGATTGCGGCCATCAGCATCCGCAGAAGCGTCAGCCACCATGGGCTTTTCGAGGGTGTTTCCTCTCGCTTCAGGACGCCTGCGAGGATCCTCAGCGGCGGGAAGACTTCCGCCTTCGGGCGCGGTGGCGTGAGTTTCAGCAGCCACCAGATCACCGGCAGTGCAAGCAGGGCGCCGAGTATGGCGGGAGCGCCGAAGGCCAGCGGAAGTCCGAACATCAGCCAGCACTCCTGATCGGGGCGGGCGGCATGCCCGAGAGGTGCATGTGGACTGCGACGAGGGCCTCGGAAGCCAACCTGTCTGTGCGGTTGTGGGTGAAGCTCCAGCCCATGCGGCGCAACTGGTCAGACATCGTCTCGCGGCGGGCGAGGTAGGCCTGCTGGTAGTCGTCGCGCAGCGTCTCGGCGCGACCGGCTGTCAGCTTCTCGCCGGTTTCGGGATCGGTAAACTCGGTGCGACCGGTATAGGGAAAGGTTTCTTCCGCAGGGTCTGCGACCTCTACCACATGGCCGCGCAAGCCGCGCCTTGCGAGGGGCGTGATACGCTCCATCACGCGGTCGGCATCGTCGAGAAAGTCGCCGATCAGCACAATGTCGCTGGCACCGCGGATCATCCGGGTGTCGGGCAGGCCTTCTGTCAGTGGCGCATGCATGATGGCGGTTGCGAGACGCTCGGCTGCGTTGCGGGCCGAGATCGGCTCCATGATACCCGGGCACCCGATGCGTTCACCCGAGCGTGCCAGGATTTCGGCAAGCGCCAGCATCAGGACGAGAGCCCGGCTTTCCTTGGAGACCGAGGCGAGCGTCGACTTGTACATCATCGAAGGTGACATGTCGGCCCAGAGCCAGACGGTATGGGCGGCTTCCCATTCGCGGTCGCGGATATACATGTGGTCGTCACGCGCCGAACGGCGCCAGTCGATGCGCGCGAAGCTCTCGCCCTCTGCATAGGGTCGGAACTGCCAGAAGTTTTCGCCGATGCCGCGCTTGCGGCGGCCATGCCAGCCGGCAATCACGGTATTGGCGATCCGCTTGGCCTCGACCATGCAGTCTGGGACGAGCACGGCGCGCTGGCGAGCGCGTTTCAGCACTTCGCTTCCGGTTGTCTGCTCGACGATCTGGCCGATCGATGCCACGCGGTTAGAGCCTCCCTTACTTGCGCAGGTCGGAGACGAGGCCCGCGATGACGTCGCGGACGGTCATGCCTTCAGCGCGAGCGGCGAAGGTCAGCGCCATGCGGTGTTCGAGGACCGGCTCGGCAAGTGCATGCACATCGTCAATCGACGGCGCGAGACGGCCTTCATAGAGGGCGCGGGCCCGGGCGCAGAGCATGAGCGCCTGGCCGGCGCGGGGCCCGGGACCCCAGGCGACATTCTTGTCGGTTGCGGCACTGCCATGGCCGGGGCGGGCGGAGCGGACGAGCGAGAGGATGGCGTCGACCACGGTGTCCGAGACCGGCATCTGGCGGATCAGCTTCTGGACTTCCATCAGCCGCTCGCTGGTGATCACGGCACTCGCGCGCTTGTCGCCGACGCCCGTGGTCTCGAGCAGGATCTGTCGTTCGGCCGCGAGCTCCGGATAGAGGACGTCGACCTGCAGCAGGAAGCGGTCGAGCTGGGCTTCGGGAAGCGGATAGGTGCCTTCCTGCTCCAGCGGGTTCTGGGTCGCGAGCACGTGAAAGGGGGCAGGCAGCTGGTAGGGCTGGCCGGCAATGGTGACGTGGTATTCCTGCATGGATTGCAGAAGAGCAGACTGGGTGCGCGGGCTGGCGCGGTTGATTTCGTCGGCCATCAGCAACTGGGCGAAGACCGGACCCTTGACGAAGCGGAAGGAACGGCGGCCCGTGTCGTCCTGGTCCATCACCTCGGTGCCAAGGATGTCGGAGGGCATGAGATCGGGTGTAAACTGAATACGGTTCGCGTCGAGCCCGAGGACAGTGCCCAGTGTCGTCACAAGCTTGGTCTTGGCGAGGCCGGGGACGCCGACGAGCAGAGCATGGCCGCCGGAGAGGATGGCAAGCAGGGTGTTCTCGACCACCTTTTCCTGGCCGAAGATCACCTTGGCCACTTCCTGGCGGATCGAGGCTATGTCGGCGAGGGCCTTTTCAGCCTGTTCGACGATCGCCTTTTCATCCAGTGCGACATCAGGATTTGGCATCATGCCCATGGTCTGCTCCAATTGGTTTGGCCTGGTCCGGCGAATCGAACGGACACTTGAGGTGCATGTTACTGAAACTAACTTATTGGCGAGAGGGCGGCTGACAAGGACGTTTCGAATGACTATCTCGTGACTGTTATAGGCTATAGACAAAACCGGGACGCAAAGATGGCAAGCGACAAGCTGAAGGCGACGACAGATGCGGCGGGGCTCGCTGCGCTGATTTCGCGCGCGTCAGCGCAAACATCCGGGGGGAAGCCCACGCTGCCTCCCGTCGAACGCTGGGAACCGCCATTTTGCGGGGATCTCGACATGGAAATCCGAGCCGACGGCACATGGTTCTATATGGGCACACCGATTGGCCGAGAGCCTCTGGTGCGTCTGTTTTCCACCGTTTTGCGCAAGGATGAAGATGGCAAGACCTACCTTGTCACGCCTGTGGAAAAGGTCGGCATCCGGGTTCAGGATGCACATTTCATCGCGGTCGAGATGAGCGCCACGGAGGAGGCCGGGGAGGCGGTGCTGACATTTCGCACCAATGTCGGCGATGTGGTCGAGGCAGGGCCCGAGCATAAGCTGCGCTTCGAGATCACCGGCGAGAACCATGAGCTCAAGCCCTATCTTACCGTGCGCGGGCGGCTTGAGGCTCTGGTATCGCGGGCCGTGATGTATGAACTCGTTGAGCGGGGAGAGGTCGTTGACATCGAGGGCAGGCCCATGTTCGCCGTGCGTTCGAAAGGGGTGACTTTCGCCATCATGCCGGCTGACGAACTCGATCGACTGTCCCGATGAGCCTGATGACCTTTACTGCCCATGATTTTCGACGCCGGGCTCTCGAACAGGTGGGCGCGCCGCTCGAACATGCCTGGCGCGACCATGGCGACCATGTGCTGAACCGTGACGCAATCCTGCAGTATGAACAGCTGAAGCTAAAGGATGCGGCCGTGCTCATCGGCGTGATCGACGATCCTGACGAAGCGCGGATCATCCTCACCCAGCGCACCAGCAAGCTCAGGAAACACGCCGGCCAGATCGCCTTTCCGGGCGGTGGCATCGATGCGACAGATACATCGCCGGAAGAAGCGGCCTTGCGCGAGGCCGAAGAAGAGATCGGGCTAGATCGCCGTTTTGTCGAAACGGTCGGCCGGCTGCCGCACTATCTCTCGGGAACCGGGTTTCGCATCCAGCCGGTGCTGTCCGTCGTGCAGCCGGGCTTTTCGCTGACACTCAATCCAGACGAGGTGGACAGCGTCTTCGAGGTTCCGCTTTCTTTCCTGATGAACCCGGACAATCATCGGCAGGATAGCCGTATGTGGCAGGGGGCTGTCCGGCATTTCTACGTCATGCCCTATCGCGAACGGCATATCTGGGGCATCACGGCCGGGATCATCCGGACGCTCTATGAAAGGCTTTATGCATGACCAATCTTGCCGATCGCGACTGGTTTCAGGAGCCGGGACTGCAGAGGCTGATGACGCTGCTCAACAGCGGCGGCGCGGAGACGCGGGTGGTTGGCGGAGCTGTGCGCAACAGCCTGATGGGGCTGCCTGTCGGGGATATCGACCTTGCCACGACGCTTCTGCCGGAAGAGGTGAGCGGACGTGCGGCGGCCAAGGGCATCAAGGCGGTGCCGACAGGCATCGAACATGGAACGGTCACGCTGGTCGTCGATGGCAAAGGCTACGAGGTGACGACGTTGCGCCGTGACGTCGAGACGAACGGGAGGCATGCCCAGGTGGCGTTCGGAGCAAGCTGGCAGGAGGATGCCGATCGGCGCGACCTGACGATCAAT
Organism: Allorhizobium sp.; assembly: GCA_046294755.1. GTDB lineage: Bacteria > Pseudomonadota > Alphaproteobacteria > Rhizobiales > Rhizobiaceae > Allorhizobium. The sequence goes on from JBKBON010000029.1 coordinate 36,179, forward strand.
GCGCTTTATGCCGGGGCGGATGGCGAGGTGGTCGATCTCGTCGGCGGGCTCAAGGACATCGAGACGAAGACCGTCCGCTTCATCGGCAATGCCGAGCAGCGGATCGCGGAGGATTATCTGCGCGTCCTGCGCTTCTTCCGCTTCTTTGCCCATTACGGCAGCGGTCGTCCCGATGCGGACGGATTGAAGGCCTGTGCGCGGGCGCGAACCCATTTGAAGACGCTGTCGGTCGAACGGGTCTGGGCCGAGATGAAGAAGCTCTTGTCGGCCCGGGACCCCGGGCGGGCGCTGCTCTGGATGCGGCAGTCGGGTGTCTTGACCGAAATCCTGCCGGAGACGGAGAAGTGGGGCATCGACGCGATCCCGGGGCTCGTGGCCGCCGAGCAGGCGTTTGGCTGGGAGCCGGATGCGCTTCTGCGGCTGTGTTCGATCGTGCCGAAAGATCCCGCACGACTCGTGACGCTGTCGGAGCGGCTGCGGCTCTCCAACGCGGAGGCTATGGCGCTCGACCGGTTTGCGCGGGCGCCGAAGCCGCAGGAGACGGTGACGGATGTCGCCTTTGACCGCGATCTCTACCGCTTCGGCAAGGAGGGCATGATGTCGATGCTGAAGCTGGAACTGGCGGCTGCACGTGCCTGTGCGGAAGGGGACCAGAAGGCGATGGCCCGGAGTGCACGGCTGTTTTCGCTGCTCAAGCGGGCCGAAGCATTTGTCCGGCCGGTGCTGCCGGTCAAGGGGTCTGATGTGCTCGCCGCTGGCATTCCGGCGGGGCCGAAGGTCGGCGAGATACTCGGCAAGCTGGAGGAGGGCTGGATTGCATCGCAGTTCAACCTGAGCCGCGAGGAGCTGATCGCCCGCATCGAGACGCTGGCCAAATCCTGACCTTTCATCGCCGTTGGGAAGGAACAATACGTCTGAAGTCCTCATCGGATCTGCAGGATCCGCTCAACAAAGAGTGTCCTTCGCCCGGCAATCCGGTGAGGATGCCGGCGCCGTATCTCTGCCAGCTACCGATGATCGGCATGAGGTCGATCAGGGGCTTTCAGAGGAGGGACTTCCATGAAACGCATCGCTTTTGCATTCATTGCCGCAGGCATGACAGTCGCCGCTTCCCAGGCGAGTGCTGCTAACATCGTCGAAACCGCACAGCAGGCCGGCAGCTTCAAGACGCTGCTGGCTGCCGCCGAGGCCGCAGGTCTGGTTGACGCGCTTTCCGGTGGCGGACCGCTCACCGTGTTCGCGCCGACCGACGAGGCCTTTGCGGCACTGCCGGCTGGCACGGTTGAAAACCTGCTGAAGCCGGAGAACAAGGACCAGCTCGCTGCGATCCTCAGCTATCACGTGGTTGGCCGCGAACTCACCTCGACCATGCTGCCGGGACGGACCATTCATGTTCGCACCATCAAGAGCGGCGGTGATCGCACGCTCGCTGTCTCGAAGTCGGGTTCTGGCGTGACTGTCGACGGTGCGAACGTCGTCTCTGCCGATATCCGCACGGACAACGGCGTCATTCATGTGATCGACAAGGTGATGCTGCCGAGCAGCTGATCCAGCAGAGACTGCGGAGCCCGGTCATGGGCTCCGCTTGCGGCATCATCGAAAGCACACGACAGCCGGTCAGGCTGTCGTCGGCTGGTCGTCGCGGATGCGTTCCTTGATGTGCTCGACCATTGAGGGCCGGATAACATCCTCGCCGTGGGCAATGCGCATGTGCTCCACGGCCCGGCGGACAATTTCCGCCTCCTGATCGGCGCGGGTGTGCCACTCGCAGCCGGGTACCAGGGTTCCACATTCGAAGCGCTTCATCATCGTCTCCTCCCGTGTCGTGACCGGTAATCTAACACGGAATTCCGGGTTTTTGTTCTCCGCAGGTCAAAAAAATGCCCGCCAGAGGCGGGCAAAGGGACAACCGACGCGGTGGATAGGGATTTCAATCGGGCATTGCCCAGGCGTGGAAAACGGAGCGAGCCGGCTGGCGTTTGCCACGGTGAGCGCCACTTTCGATGTCATTTGCAGCAAGCCTGTCGGCGAGATCCTTGCCGGCGAGGCCAAGACGGACCTGTTCGACGAAATAGGAATGAGGCAGGTCGACATCGCTCGATTGACGCATCTGTTCGGCAAGGCGGTCAATCAGCTCTGGAGCTTCGAGCGCGCGATCGGCAGATTTACTGACGCGGGATACGGATACTGAGCTGGATGGGGTCATCGCAATCTCCTCCTCGATACTGCGTGAGGCTGCAGAATGGGACGGGTTGACCCAGAGCGCAATGCAATCTGTCAAGTTCCAGGCACACTTTATCGTAAGCGACGGGAATCGCCGCTCATTCTTTTTCGTGATCAAACCGGGACTATTCCGATGTCAGCGGTAACCCTTGCGGTCAGGGATAACGGACCAGAGGCGGCAGTGACGACAGGATTGATTCGACGTTGCCGCCTGTCTTCAGGCCGAAGATAGTACCGCGGTCGTAGAGCAGGTTGAATTCCACATAGCGACCGCGCCGGACCAGCTGTTCTTCGCGGTCCGCATCCGTCCAGGGCGTGTTGAAGTTTGCTCGGACGATCTTGGGATAGACGAGGTTGAAGGCGCGGCCGACGTCCTGGACGAAGGCAAAGTTGGCGTCCCATCCGCCCTTGTCCTCGTCGATCGTCAGCCAGTCGAAGAAAATGCCGCCAATGCCGCGTGCCTCGTTGCGATGGGGCAGGAAGAAGTACTCGTCGCACCACTTCTTGTAGGCCGGGTAGTCCGCGACGCGGGGATGACGCTCGCAGGTGACTTCCATCGCGCGGTGGAAGAGGCGGGTGTCCGGGTCCTCCTGGGTGCGCCTGCGGTCGAGTACGGGCGTGAGATCCGCCCCGCCGCCGAACCACTGGCTGGAGGTGACGACCATGCGGGTGTTCATGTGCACCGTTGGGACATGCGGATTGACTGGGTGGGCGATCAGCGAGATCCCCGAGGCCCAGAAGCGCGGATCCTCCTCGGCGCCGGGCATCTGCTTGCGGAATTCGGGGGAGAATTCGCCGTGGACGGTGGATGTGTGGACGCCGACCTTCTCGAAGACGCGGCCATACATCATCGACATGCGACCGCCGCCGCCCTTGCCTTCCTCTCGCTGCCAGTCCTTGGCCTGGAAGTGGCCCGGCTCGCGATCGGCCATCGGGCCGGTCAGCTCGTTCTCCAGGGCCTCGAAGGACGCGCAAATCGTGTCGCGCAAGGTTTCGAACCAGGTGCGGGCGGCAGCCTTCTTGTCCTCGATGTCCTCGGGCAGGCCTTTCGGCAGTACCGGTCGCTCCATGTCGTCTCCCCCTCAACGTCCTCAGGCAACTTCCTCAGGCAACTCTCTTTAGCCAAACGAATATCAGCAGAAATCGCGGGCGACCATATCGGGCCCGGGGTGTCCCCGGAAAATCGACTCGCCTTCCGGTTTTGCCTGGATTATCCTTTGGTCATGCGAGGGATTTCATGAAGAAGATGCCTGGCCCACCGCCGTTCAACGGACTCAGGAAGCGTAT